>CAZNAW010000016.1:0-82755 GCA_964571165.1 uncultured Occallatibacter sp.
ATTTTGCCCTCACCGAGGACGGCCGCCCGCAGCAGATCGCGGTCTTCGAGCGCCAATCGGAGCTGCCGCTCAACCTGACTCTGGCCATTGACACCAGCGGCAGCGTGCGCAAAGACATGGCCGAGGAGGCAAACGCGGCGCGGCGGTTTGCTCATGTAATCCTGCGCTCCCAGGACCAGATGAGCCTGCTTCAGTTTGCCACTGATGTGCGCGAGTTGACGCCCTTCACCAACAAAGTGAGCCAGATCGACCGAGGATTGGGCCAGTTGCGCGGCGACTGGGCTACGGCACTCTACGACGCAATCTTTCTGGGTTCAGAACGGCTGGGCCCTAAAGAAGGGCGCAAGGTTCTGATTGTGGTTTCAGACGGCGACGATACCGCGAAGAGCACCACCTATGCCCAGGCATTGGAGCAGGCTTTGCGCAATGAGGTTATGATCTACAGCATCATCGACGTGCCCATCGAGGCCAGCGCCGGGCGCGATCTGGGCGGCGAGCATGCGCTCATCACCCTGGCAGAGCAGACCGGCGGCAAGAGTTTCTATGTAAGCGAGGGCGGATTGGATAGGGCCTTTGCACGGGTGAGCGACGATCTACGCACTCAATACTTACTCAGTTATTATCCAAAGAATCAAGAGCCTGGAAGGGTCTTTCACCGGGTTCAGGTGAGCATTCCCAGGGCCGCAGCCCAGTCATTCAATATTCGCCACAAGACGGGCTACTACGCGGATTTGCCGGTTAAAGGGAACTAGCTGCAGTCCTTCATTTTTCCGCGGTAAGGCGTAGTTCCTCCGGCGGGCATCTAAAATAGTATTATGACCTCGCCGTTATCTGCACGCCGCCGTCCCAAGACGCCTCCGCCGGGCGAAACCGGGCAGGAGGCGCTTTACCTGCGCTCTCTCAGCGATCGCCAGGTGCCGGTCGCCATCAAGTTGCGCGACGGGGAAACTGTTCGCGGCTGGATCGAGTACTTCGACGACGCGATGCTCAGGCTGACGCGCGAGGGACAGCCAAACCTCTTTATCTACAAGCAGCAGATCCGCACCATCTCCGAATCGGGCAGGAGACGTGCTCCGCGGCCAGAGATCGCGAACGGGTCAAATCATGAAAACGAGGAGGCCTCTTGAGCGACGCGGCGGAAACGGAGCTTATCTGGGTTCCCAAGGCTTCGGCTATCGCCGAGGAAGCAGGCGCGCGGCTGCGCGAGTTTCTGGCGCAAGGCGTGAAGACCGAATACAAGGGCGACGTGGACTTAGTGACGGTGGCAGACCGGACATCAGAAAAGCTGATTCGCGGCAGATTGGCTGAGGTTTTCCCGGAGCACGGTGTCTACGGCGAAGAGGGCACACGCGAGCGGATGGAGGGCGAATTCCGCTGGTATGTTGACCCGCTGGACGGGACCACCAATTTTACGCACGGGTTCCCGCAGTTTTGCGTCTCGCTGGGCCTTGAGCAGCGGCCGGCGGGACTTGCGCCGGACCAGGACGGAACGCTGATGGCCGCGGTCATCTACGATCCTATGCGGGACGAGTTGTTTACCGCCGAGCGTGGTCGCGGTGCCCAGTTGAACGGCAAGCCGATGCAGGTTTCGCAGACACCGGAATTGGCCGAGGCACTGTTAGCCACGGGTTTTCCGAGCCGCAAGCGCCACGACAGTCCAAACATTCACTTTTACCAGGAATTCACTTTGCGTTCCCACGGGGTTCGGCGGGCCGGTTCGGCTGCGCTGGACCTGGCCTACGTTGCTTCCGGGCGCATGGACGCGTTCTGGGAGTTCAACCTGAATCCCTGGGACACCGCGGCCGGTATTCTGCTGGTGGAGGAAGCCGGCGGCCGGGTGACGGACTTTTCCGGTGGCCATTTCCGCCTGAACAGCAACGAGATTTTGGCCTCAAACGGGCTTATCCACAATGAGTTGCTGGTCCTTTTCCGGAATATGTTTGCCGGACGCGATCTGGCGCCCATCCCCACGCCCCAGGAGTTTGCCGAGCGCCGGGCGGCTCGGGCGACGGTTGCCCGGTAGGGCATTTGCTCCTTCAATCCCGCGTTCTGTACAGAAAAAACTGGGGATGATGCTTTGGATTCCCGCATCTTAGAACGTGGTCGCCGGGGGTGAGTCAGCCTTTGGTGTCCTGTGCTACTATCAGCGTCGAGAGTTTGTATCCCCGGAGAAACCAGAGATGGCATACGTTATTGCAGAACCCTGTATCGGCACCAAGGACACCGCCTGTGTAGACGCCTGTCCAGTCGATTGCATTCACCCCAAGAAGGACGAAGAAGGCCACACCGAGGCCGATCAGCTTTTCATCGACCCGGTCGAGTGCATCGATTGCGGCGCATGCGTCCCGGCCTGCCCGGTTTCGGCGATCTTTGCCCAGGATGACCTGCCAGAGAAGTGGGCCCACTTTACCGAGAAGAACGCAGCACACTTCGGCCGTTAATCGGCCTTCAGCTTCCTCTCTGTTTTAAGCTGTCTCCCTGCGCGCATTCCGCATTGCGGAATGCGCGTTCGGATTTCTAGGCTTGGAGCGGCCGGTGCTGCATGGCCATCAGGAGCCCTATACCGAACTTTCCATTCCAGCCCAGTTCTCTTCGGAGTCGGCGTCCAGGGTGGATGCACTCATCTCGCGGCCAGCAGTTATCTGGTCAAGAGCCATGATGGACTCGGAGCCGGAAATGATGGCAAATCGCCCCTTCTCGATTTCAACAAAATCGACACTGTCGCCTGTTTTGAGACCAAGCTGTTTGCGGACGTGCGAAGGGAGGGTGATGCGGCCGTTAAAGGTGACCATTGCGGAAGGCATTTGGAACCTCTGTCCCCTATTGTAAACCGTGATCGGCGGTCGTCCGCAGAAGACAGCGGCAAGAGAAGCGATCCGGCGAGTTTGCCTTCGGGATAGCGCTGCGCGGATTCAGCTATAGTAGAAGGAAATCTTTTGGAAAATCGATTTGCCACTACACAAGAAATGCCGTCATAAGGAGTTCGTATGAATTTGCGCCGCCGGAGAGGTTGGAGAGCGCTGTGCTTCAGTGCTGTATGCTCGCTCGTTTTGTTGCCTGTGCATCCGCAACAGAAGAAGGCGGAAGGCGCTGCGGCGCCAACCGCGGAAGACACGGCCATTCGCATCACGTCCGATGCTTCGGCCCCCGCCAAGCCGCTGGTGCACTACTGGAGCAAGGTAGTGGGAGCGGGCCGCGCCAATGAGGGCCTGCGGGCCACATGGCAGGATGAACTGGAGACGGCCGCCCGCTATGACGGCTTCAAATATGTGCGCTTTCACGGGTTGTTCCACGACGATATGTTTGTGTATCGGGAGGATGAGCAAGGGCGCCCGATCTACAACTTCCAGTATGTGGACGATCTGTTTGACCGCATGCTGGAAAAAGGTGTGCGGCCGTTTGTGGAACTAAGCTTTTCTCCCGGCGATATGGCCACCGTCAAGGGCACAGCCTTCTGGTGGCAGGCGAACGGGTGCCCGCCCAAGGACTACAACAAGTGGGCCGGACTCGTGAACGCGACGGTGGCGCACTGGGTGGCGCGTTACGGCGCCGACGAGGTGAGGAAGTGGTACTTCGAGGTATGGAATGAGCCCAACCTGACAGAGCCCTTCTTCCGCGGCACGCAGCAGCAGTACTTCGAGCTGTATAGGATCACCGCGTTGACCATTAAGAAGGTCGATCCCCAATTGCGTGTGGGCGGACCGGCGACCAGCAATTTCTACATGGACGAAGAGGCTCTGAAAAAAGCGCAGGCCTCAGGCAAGCCATTCGATCCACTGACCATTCCGTGGCATCCGATCTGGATAGAAGATTTTCTGGCTTATTGCAAGGCGAACAAGGTGCCCGTCGATTTTGTCTCGACGCATCCGTATCCGCAGGACTTTGCTATCGAAGACCCCAAGATGCCCAAAGGCGGGCATTTCAGGCGCGGCGTCGACTCGACTCGCGACGATCTGCGCACACTTCGCAAGATCGTGGATGCCAGCCCCTATCCTCATGCTGAGATTCAGTTGACTGAGTGGAGTTCGAGCCCTTCGCCCCTTGACCATACGCATGATTCGCTGGCCGCGGGCACATTCATTGTGAAGACGAATCTCGAATCGATCGGTCTGGTCGACTCGCTCTCCTACTGGGTGTTTACCGATGTCTTTGAAGAGAATCGCAAGACGGACTCGGTGTTTCATGGCAGCTTCGGTTTGATCAACTATCAGGAGATCGTAAAACCGGCGTTTCACGCATATCGCTTCATGAATCAACTGGGAGACGAATTGCTAGTGCAAAAAGAGGGTGCAGTGGTCACCCGGGACAAGGCCTCGGGCCGGATCGCAGCGTTGGCCTACAACTATCCGGTTGAAGAGAAGATTTCTCTACCGGTTACCGACACGGCGGAGGATGCGGATGCGCTCGATGCCAGCGGCAGCGCGCGCGATTTGGAGATTCATATTCATGGGTTGCCGCCGAACGCATCGTTTTTGATCGAGACGCTGGATCGCCAGCACGGGAACGCCGTGGCCGCGTGGGAGAGCATGGGGAAGCCCGAGCCGCCGAACCTGGAACAGACCAGGCTGCTGCGCGAAGCCGCCTGGGCTACGGAAAAGGAAGCCGTCCGGGCAGATGGTGCGGGTAATCTGGATCTGCATCGCGTCATCGCTCCCTGGAGTCTGGTCCTGGTAAAGCAGTTCTGAAATGGTCATTGTCATCGGCTTGGATCGCGCATCGAGTCATGCATCGATGCGATGATGGAATCGCATGAGCGTGCTCACCTCGGAAGCCGTGGTTTTGCGCACCTGGCCGGTGCAGGAAGCCGACCTGATTGTGAGCTTTTTTACGCGCGATTACGGCCGAATGAGGGGCGTGGCCAAGTCGGCGCTGAAGAGCCGCAAGCGCTTTGGCGGAGCCTTGGAGCCGATGACCGTGGCCCGGGCCTGGTTTGCCGAGCGGCCCCGGCAGGAACTGGTGCGGCTGGATCAGTTAGAGATTGTCCGCTCGCCGCTCTCGATCCCCGTGGACCACGTGCGCATGGCAGTGCTGTGCTTCTTTGCCGAAGTGCTGGACGAGGCGCTCCCTGAGCGCGACCCCCAGGAGACGGTCTTCCGGCTGCTGCTCGCGGTGTTGGAGCAGACCACGGTGGAGCAGCCGTGGATGCCTCTCACGTATTTTTCACTGTGGATGACGCGACTGATGGGCCTCTTGCCAGACATTGCCCATTGCACCGTTTGCCGCGAGCCACTGGTGGCCAGCGAAATCAGCTTCAACACCCTCGGCGACGGGTTGTTCTGCGCCCTTCATCGCAACGGAAACGCTAGCGAACTCTCGACAGACTCCTGGCAATTGGCGCAGCGGATGCTCAGGGTGCCTGCCTCGGTCTTTGCCGCCGAGCCCTGGTCGAGGCGGCGTGGGCAGGACCTGCGCCGGTTTACCTTGCAGGCCCTGGAGCGGCATATGGAGCGCAAACTGCGCTCGGCCGAGGCGTTGGTGCGTCTGGGCGGCTGATGCAAGGCTGGAAGGCTGGTAAAATTAGGTAAGTCCCTTCGAGAGAGAATTTCACGTGCCTTCTTCTGCCGTTTCATCCTCTGGGTTGGTGTCCCATCCAAAACCCGCCCCGCTGACCTTTCAGGAGCTCTTGTTCCGTTTGCAGGGTTTTTGGGCGGCGCGCGGCTGCGTGCTGCAGCAGCCCTATGACGTAGAAGTGGGTGCGGGCACCATGGCGCCGGAGACATTTCTCCGCGTACTGGGACCAAAGCCCTATCGCGTTGGCTACGCACAGCCTTCACGACGCCCGGCCGATGGCCGCTACGGCGAAAACCCGAACCGGTTGTTCAAGCACACCCAGTTCCAGCTCATTCTCAAGCCGCCACCGGTCAATGTGCAGGAGCTCTATCTTGAGTCGCTCGAGGCCATCGGCATCGACCTCAACCGGCACGACCTGAAATTTGAAGAGGACAACTGGGAGTGGCCCGCTGGTGGGGCCTGGGGCGTGGGTTGGCAGGTCATGCTGGACGGCCTGGAGATTACCCAGTTCACCTACTTCCAACAGTGCGGTGGGCTCGATCTGGACCCCATCTGCGCCGAGTTGACCTACGGTCTGGAGCGCATTGCGGCCTTTCTTCAAGACGTGGACTCGATCTACGACATTGTTTGGGCGCGCGACCCCGAAACCGGCGCTCCGGTTACCTATGGCGATGTAAGGCTGGCCGAGGAGTTGCAGTTCTCGGTGTATAACTTTGAGTTTGCCGAAATTGACAAGCTCTGGACCCACTTCAACCTCTATGAAGCCGAGGCGCAATCCCTGCTTGCTCAGGCTAATGCGCTGCTGGCCAGGGAAGACGCGAATCCGCTGGAGAAGCGACGTTTTCCACTGCTGGCCACTTATGAATTGGCTCTCAAGTGCTCAAATCTGTTCAATCTTCTCGACGCGCGCGGAGCTGTCAGCGTTACCGAGCGGGTGGGCGTGATCGGCCGCATTCGAGCCTTGGCGGTCGGTGTGGCCAGAGCATACGCGGCGCAACAGAATTTTTAGCAAGTCAGCGAGTCAGCGAGCGCTTTTCTGAAGCCCTGACTCGTGATCCCAGAACCTGAAGGCGGAAAGACACTCACGTTATGGCGGATTTCTTTTTGGAGATTGGGCTGGAAGAGGTTCCGGCCCGCATGATTGCCGGGGCTGAGGCTGAACTGGGCAAGCGGGTGAACGATCTGCTCGCGCGGGAGCGCCTGCTTGGGCCCGCTGCAAGGCTGACCACCTACTCCACGCCGCGGCGGCTGGCCGTACTGGTGAAGGGCGTGCGGCCTAGACAGTCAGATACTCAGGAGCAGTTGACAGGGCCCTCGTGGAAGGTGGCGTTCAGGGACGGCGCACCAACCGCTGCGGCCGAAGCCTTCGCCCAAAAAACTGGCGTCGCTGTGACGGCTCTCAAGAAAATCACCAACGCCAAGGGCGAGTATGTGAGCGCCACGGTGAAGCGGACCGGTCGTGAGGCGCTGGAGCTTTTGGCAGCGGAACTTCCCAGAGAAGTAGCAGGAATTTATTGGGCTAAGAACATGTACTGGCGCGCCGGCAAGCCGGAACGCTTTGTTAGGCCGGTGCGCTGGATTGTGGCCCTGCTCGGCTCAAAAGTCGTGCCGCTGGAGATTGCCGGAATTCCTGCCGGCAAGCGAAGCCGCGGGCACCGCATCCTGTTTGGCGAGAAGCCGGTGCTGCTGGCCAAGGCTGCGGACTACTCCGAAAAGTTGCGCAAAGCATTTGTGGCCGTCGATGTGGCCGAGCGCAGGCAGTCGATTCGCAAGGCTCTGGATGCGGCAACGCGCACGGTTCCTGGCGCCCGTTGGCGCGAAGACCAGGAACTGATGGAAACCGTCGTGCACCTCACCGAATGGCCGACCGTGATATTGGGCGACTTTGAGCCTGAATACCTGGCGCTGCCGGAAGAGGTGCTGGTGACCGTCATGCGCGATCATCAGAAATATTTTGCTGTCGAAGACGCATCCTGTAAGCTGGCGCCGCATTTCCTGGCGGTGCTGAACACCCAGGTGGACGACGAGGGTAGCGAGATTATCCGCCACGGCAATGCGCGCGTGCTTCGCGCGCGCTTCAAGGACGCGCGTTTCTTCTGGGATTTCGACCAGAAGACGCCGCTCACTGCGCGCGTTGCGAGCCTGAAGAATGTCACCTTCCAGAAGGAACTGGGCAGCTACCACTGGAAGACCGAGGCGAACATTCGAATTTCGCGCGAGCTCGCGGCGATGGCCCGAATGGAAGAAGGCTGTCCGCAGATCGATGTAGACGCGCTAACCGAGGCGGCAGAGCTTGCAAAGGTCGACCTGACCACTGAATTGGTCAAGGAATTCACAGAACTGCAAGGCATTATTGGTGGTCTTTACGCTCGCTCACAGGGATTGAGCGAGAAGGTATCGCAAGCGATTTACGACCAATACATGCCGGCCTCGACCGAAGATAAGATTCCGGCGACCGTCGAGGGCCAGCTATTCGGCTTGGCCGACCGCATTCAGACGATTAACGCGATGTTCGGCATCGGCAACGCACCCACAGGCTCGAAGGATCCTTTCGCGCTACGTCGCGCGGCGAACGCAATTGTAAAGATCCTTGCCGAGTCAGAACTGCCGCTCAACCTGAATGACGTAATTCATGCGCCGGGAACGGAATCTGGTCAAGGAATCGGGCAGGATGACAAGCTTCGGCCTGATAGCCTGGTTCGATCGTTTCTGAAGGAGCGGTTGCACTTCTACCTGAAAGACGTTCGCGGGTTTACTTACGACGTGGTTGCGGCTGTTCTGGCCGCCGGAGCGGACGATGTGCGGGATGCGATAGCGCGTGCCCAGGCGCTGACGGCGGTGCGCGGGTCAGAGGATTTTGTTGCCATTTCGGCTGCTTTCAAGCGCATCAAGAACATCCTGCGTCAGGCTGAGGAGAAACAGTTTGCAATCGGCTCGCCGGAGGATGTGAAACTTGCTCCTGAGGCACAGCGACTTGCCGGTGATGCTGCGGCGCTGGCGCCGGAAGTGGCAAAACTGCGCCAGCAGAGAGCCTACGGAGAAGCGCTGGCATTGATCGCCACTCTGCGGCCGGACGTGGATGCCTTTTTCGACAAGGTCATGGTGCTCGACCCAGACCCCACCATCCGTGGCGCGCATCTGGGCCTCATCAACGAGGTGCTGCGCGGATTCTCGGGCATTGCGGACTTCGGCGAGATTGTGACAGCTTGAGGATGGAGCCAATTCCGCTGCATCCTCAATGCCTTCCGCCCGTCTACAATCAGTAGAGATGTCTGACACGCTTTATCTGAGTCTGTGGTACCCCGATCTGCGCCTGGCAGCGCTTCCCGACAAGCTTATGGCGGTGCTGGGAGAGTTTGCCGCCCACGGCGGCGAGGCCAGAGTTTACTCCGCCACAGTGTGGCCGGTGAATTGGAGCGAATCGCCGGTCTTCCAGCGTGTGTATGGCCGCGGGGAACTAGGCGCGGAGCCCCGGCTGGCAGTAACAGAAGCGCTGGAGCTGCTGCACGACGACTACGCCTACGAGTTCCAGATCGGCTGGACCCTGTGGGAGCTGGACTCAACCGGTGGACTGGACCCACGTTGGCTCCAGGAGACGCGGCTGGTGCGGGTCACGGGCTTCGGACCACTGTTCGACGAGGGAACCTACGAGGCTGACGGGCATATCCGAGTGGAATTCGGCTCTGACGCGCCGTTTTTGGAAGAAGGGGCAGAACTGGACTCCGTGGCAGCGCGCCATGTCGAGGAGAATGTGCGTCAACTGGTCGAGCTGACCTCGGCAGTCGAGAAGGGTTCGGGGGCCACGGCGCGGCTGCTGTGGAGCGAGTTGGGCGAAAGTCTCGCCCAGCGGCTGGCCGCACGCCTGGGAGTGGCAAACTGAGCGCGCGATTCACTATTGAGCGGATGCGAACGCTGGTGCTGGCGGCAGGAGTTCTGCTGGTGGTCGCGCTGGTGGTCATTCTCGCCGTCGGCAAGTGGAGAAACCCCTTCAATCGGCGCGACATTCCCGGCCGGCTGGGCATGGAGATCAAGCAGGAGTTCAACGGGGTCACCTACACGCAGGCGCGTGGCGGACATACGCTCTTCAAGATCCATGCGTCAAGGGTGCAGCAACTCAAGCAGGGCAATGCGCTCTTGCACGACGTGAGGATTGAACTTTACGGAACGGACGGCAGCCGCGTGGACCGTATCGAGGGCAACGAGTTTGAGTGGGACGAAAGGGCGAAGATGGCCAAGGCAACCGGACCGGTCGAGATTACGTTGATGCGGCCTACGGTTGCGCCGGCGATCGCGCCCAAGGCTACGCCGGGACAGGCCGTAGGAGCCAAGGTTGCGGCCGGTGGCGCGCTGGCCGCCGCCGCCCAGACCGCCGCCGCAGGCGAGATTCACGTGAAGACCAGCGGACTCACCTTCGACCAGAACAGCGGAGTGGCGACCACAGACCAGTATGTGGAGTTTGCCCTGTCACAGGGAAACGGCAGTTCCATGGGGGCCTTGTACGACTCGCAGCAGGGTCACCTGGAACTGGGCCATGCGGTGGAGTTGAAAACGCAGCGAGCCGGGGAAACGGTCGTGATCCATGCCCAGCACGGGGAATTCGAGCGCGAAACCCAAGTGTGCCACCTGCGTTCCGCCACGGCGGATTACCGGGGTGGGGAAGCGACGGCGGGCGAGGCAAAGATTCTGTTTCGCGAGGATGGGTCGGCGGTGCGGCTGGATGCCACGAGCGGGTTCACAGTGGCAACCGCGAACGGTGGCCATGTTGCAGCGCCTACTGGGTCGATGGACTTCGACGAACACAACCATCCCCGCCACGGTCATCTGCAGGGCGGCGTCACCATGGACTCCACAAGCCAGAGCGGGGGCCAGAGCCGCCATGTTCACGGTACCTCGCCGACCGCGGTGCTTGAATTTGCGCTCCAGGGCGAGTTGCGCCACGCCCACATGGAACGGGGCGTGGAGATGCACAGTGAAGAGATAACGGAGCAGGCAGCGAATTCCAAAGACGGCCCCTTGCGGGTGAGCCGGACCTGGCGCTCGCCGGTGGCCGATGTGGAGTTTCGCGATGCGGGCCACGGCCAGGCCGAGCCGGCCACGATGCACGGTGACGGCGGCGTGGTCATTACCGGCGAGACCCGGCGCGGCAATGGCGCCGTCGAGCCCTCCAGACTGGCGGCGGACGAGATGACTGGCCAGTTCGGGCAGGCGTCGCATTTAACCGCGATGCTCGGGGTGGGCCACGCCATCCTGGAAGAAACCAACGCTACGGGAACCCGGCAGATATCCAGCGGCGACCGGCTGGAAGCACATTTCGCCACAGGGGAACCCGTCAGCACAAAGGATGGGGCAAAAAGAGAGCAGGGCAGTGCTGCACAGATTCAGTCGGCAGTGCTCGATGGTCATGTGATTCTGATTCAGGCGCCCGAAGCCAAAGCGGGCGCGCAAGCGGAAGCGCCGATGCGAGCCACGGCGGGCCGGGCCGTCTATGACAGTGCTGGAGAGTGGCTGCACCTTACGCTCAACCCGCGTGTGGAAGACGGCGGATTGCAACTCACAGCGGAGAGGATTGACGTGTCCCACGAGTCGGGGGATGCGTTTGCTCACGGAAATGTGAAGGCAACGTGGGTTGATCCCGGTACAGGCCAGTCCGGTTCAGCCGCGCACGAGCGGCAGAGCAAACCCGCAATAGGCGCGGCGGGCCCAGGGACCGTAGTTTTGGGCGGACAGGGACCAGCGCATGTTGTTTCTGCCGAGGCTCAACTGAGCCATGCGGCGGGTGGGGAAACTGGCGAGGCGACCTTCCGTGGACACGCCCGGTTGTGGCAGCAGGCAAACTCGGTCGCAGCGCCGGTAATCGTACTCGATCGGCAGAGGCAGACGCTGGTGGCTCGCAGTACAGACCCGGCCGAGCCGGTGCGGGCGGTGCTGGTGAGTGCATCCGGCCCGACTGCAGGCCCTGCTTCGGGCAAGCAGGCGAATAAGGGCGGGGGCAAGGATTCTGGCCGAATGGCAGCAAAATCGTCTACGCCTTCCGTGATCAGAGTGCGCGGGGGCGACCTCAAATACTCCGATGCCGAACGCAAGGCGGTGGTGCGCGGAGGCTCCCTGGGCACGGTGGTTGCCGAAACCGGAACGGCGACGTCAGTTTCGAACGAGGCTGACCTTACGCTTTTGCCGGAGGGCAATCACGCGGGTAAAGATGGCAGTCAGGGGCAGGTGGACCGTCTTGTAGCCAACGGCCATGTAACGGTCACCTCTGAGGGCCGGCGCGGAACCGGGGAGAAGTTGGTGTATACAAGCGAAACCGGAGAGTATGTACTCACCGGAACCGCCGCCACCCCGCCCCGGCTAACCGACAACGCACGGGGAACCGTGACCGGCGAAGCTTTGATCTTCCACAGTTTCGATGATAGTGTCAGCGTGGAAGGCGGCGGACGAAAGACAACAACGGAGACCACGGCGCCAAGGTGACGGCGAAAGCGAGCTGGACGTAAATGGAGACACTTATCGCCGAGGGAATCGGCAAGTCGTACAAAGGACGGCAGGTTGTCCGCGGGGTAGACCTGAAAATCTCACGTGGAGAGGTGGTTGGGCTGTTGGGACCGAACGGCGCCGGTAAGACCACCAGCTTTTACATGATCGTGGGATTGTTGGTGCCCGAGACCGGGCGTGTACTGGTAGACGATACCGACATCACCCGGGTACCGATGTATCTGCGCGCCCGCAATTTCGGCATCAGCTATCTGCCGCAGGAGCCCTCGGTCTTTCGCAAGCTGACCGTTGAGGAGAATATCCTGGCCGTGCTGGAGGCGCAGCCGCTGGGCAACCGTGAGCGGCGCACCCGGACCGAGCGGCTGATTCATCAGCTCAATCTGGGGCATATCCGCACCACACGAGGCTACGCGCTCTCGGGGGGCGAACGGCGCCGCGTCGAGATTGCGCGCTGTCTGTGCATCCAGCCCAGCTTCATCCTGCTCGACGAGCCTTTCAGCGGCATAGATCCCATCGCCGTGCTGGAACTGCAGAAGATCATTTTCGATCTGAAAGCCAGCGGCATCGGGATTCTGATCACCGACCACAATGTGCGCGAGACGCTGAGCGTGACCGATAGGGCGTACATTATCGCCGAGGGGAGGATCTTCCGCGCCGGAACGCCGCATGAACTGGGCAACGACGTAGAGGTGCGCCGCGTCTACCTGGGCGAGGGCTTCTCGCTGGGTTGAGCTTTCTTATTTGGTTGGACGAAGCTGGATCTGGTAATCCCGGTAGTCGATGGTCAAGATGGTCCGGCCAAACAGAACGCTATCCGATTCGGCCCGGGCGTGCGCGGCCATCGCAAATCCGTTCATGTTTGTGTACTGGCGCATCATCTGCGTGGGTCCAGCAAACACGGAGGGACTTCGGGACGCGATTCCGTCGATTTGAACGATCGAATCGTCGTGGACGTCCACCCACAGGGTTCCCTCGATCATATTGGGAGCCTTCCGTTTGGGGGTGAGAGCCAAGGCAAGGCAGTCCCGCCCAGCCAGTCGCTGGATTCCGCCGGGCTTCAATTTCATGTCATAGTTGGCGGAAGTGAACCACGATTTGTCCACGTTAGCGGGCTGGTTGATGCTTTTCTCATTGTCGAGGAGAGGGGCCAACACAAACCTTCGCAGGATCTCCGAGCCGCTATGGGAGAGTATGGCATAGCTCTTGCCTATGCCCCTCCGGTATGTTGTCTTTACTGTCATTTCAGCCGCAGGATGGGTCTCGTCGTTATTCCGGTAAACGGCATAGTGTTCCGTCACGGTGAAACTCAAGATGCTGTCATATCTGGCCTGTGCGGCTGCATCAATGTGCTGAACAACCGTTGAAGCGTCGAACTGCTGCGCCGGAGTGGCGACGATTCCGGCACAGCTACAGAAGCAGGCAGTCGCAACCGCTCGTGTCAGGCTGAATTGCCGAAACCCAATCATGGTGCGACTCCCCGCATCCTTCTCACTTTCGGAACAGGCTGTTTTCGGCTCTCAAGTTCCTGGCAGCGGGAGGCTGACGATGCCATGCGCACTCGAAAACAATCGAAGGAACGCATGGTATCTCCCCTGCACCACCGCAGTGCCCTAGATGTGGACGCTCTCGGCTGGAAGTGAGCTGGGCGAATGCTCCTGGG
Source organism: uncultured Occallatibacter sp. (assembly GCA_964571165.1). Lineage (GTDB taxonomy): Bacteria > Acidobacteriota > Terriglobia > Terriglobales > Acidobacteriaceae > Telmatobacter. The sequence continues at coordinate 13,664 of CAZNAW010000016.1, forward strand.
CATACTGGATCATGGCGCGAAGATTCTCCGGTGGGGTAAACGGCGAAAGTTCGCAGCCCGCCCCTACGATGTGGTAGCGCCCGCAGGTTTCGTGACATTTCCGGACTGCAGCGCGGACACTCTCCGGAGTTCCCTCAAGCAGGTCCGAAATGGTTGCAACGTTGCCAAGAATCACCCGGTTCGGGCCGAGAGTAGCCCGGGCAGCCTCCAGATTTACGGGAAAATCCAACTCGTAGATATCGATCGGTAAGGTGGCCATTTGGGCGATGAGCGGGTCGGTGTTTCCGCACATATGCAGGCGGAGGATGGTCTCCGGATGGCTGTTGCGGATTGATTCCAGCACCCGGCGTTGCCACGGCAACAGAAACTTGCCGTAATGCCGCGGTCCGATCATGCTTGCCGCCGCGTCGCTCATGCCGATCGTATCGGCCCCCGCCTCGATCTGCGCCGCGGCGTAGATGATCGCCACTTCCGAGGTAAAATCCATCAGGTCCTGCACGAACTCCGGATCGTCAAGAAAGTCGGTCATCACATGGCTCAAGCCCCGCAGCTCGGCGGCCAGCGCCAACGGCCCCTCGATCCAGCCCACGATGGATGTCTCGCCGCATAGTTCCTTCCGGCAGATATCGATCGACCGGATACGGTCGTGCATCCGGCCGCCGCCCATCGGATCGGGCACCTTGAACTCCTTCAGCCTGGCCTTGTCGAGCAAGGCCGCTCGCTCCTCGCGGATCGCCGGACCCTGGTTCTCGAACCAGCCGACACTGTCTTCGCCGGCGATGTCGATCACTTCGCGCGCCGGGTCGGAACACATCAAGACGCAGTCGATTTCGAAGTCCCTGGCAAACTTAAGCTGCGCTTCAGCCAGGATCCGGCCGTCCTTTGTGTAGTCGATGTACCGGACGCCCGCGTACTTTGCGGCAAACATCATCGCCATGGGTTGCGCAGGCAGACGGTCAACAGGCTTGCCCTCAATGGTGCCTCGAACCCGATCGATGGAACGCATTCTCATCCTCCACAGTGTCGCAAGTATTCTAGCTCACAGGCGACGCTTCGGACTCCCATCCGGATGCCGTGGAGGCGGGGATGCACGGGGCCTTATGCGCTATGCTGGTTTCCGGTGTGAGGCTCTTTCTTGACTGACAATATCCATCCGAGACAGGATCGGCAGGAACCTCCGCTGCGTCGGCGGGGGGTGCTGGTGTGCGGGGTGGTGCAGGGGGTCGGGTTCAGGCCGTTTGTCTATCGGCTGGCAATGGAGGAGCGGCTGGCGGGGTTTATCGGAAACGACACAGACGGGGTGACGATTGAGGTTGAGGGACCTGAGGAGCGGGTGGAGGCGTTTCTGGGGCGGTTGCGCACGGAGGCACCGCCGCTGGCGCGGATCGACTCCGTTGCGGTGCGGGATTTGGCGGCTACCGGGGAGACGGAATTCCGAATTGTTGCTAGCGAGGTCCTGGGGCGGGTGAGCACGGCGATTCCGGCGGATGCGGCCACTTGTCCGGATTGTCTGCGGGAGTTGCTGAACCCCAAAGACCGACGGTTTCGGTATCCGTTTTTGAACTGTACCAACTGCGGGCCACGATTCACGATTACGCGGCGGATTCCTTATGACCGACCACAGACCTCGATGGCGCGATTCAAGATGTGCGCGGCATGTCAGGCGGAGTACGACGATCCGGGGAACAGGCGGTTCCATGCGCAGCCGAACGCGTGTTGGGAATGCGGGCCGCAGGTTTGGCTGGTGGGGGCAAATGGGACGAAGATTGCGGCAGACGATGTCGTTGCCGCATGTATCGACCGCTTGGCGGCCGGGCAAATTGTGGCCATCAAGGGCATTGGCGGGTTCCATTTGAGTGTGGATGCGACCAATGAAACCGCAGTGATGCGGCTGAGGGAGCGCAAGCACCGGTTTGGAAAGCCGCTGGCGGTGATGGTCAAGGATGTAGGGGCCGCGCGGGCGGTGTGTGCGCTGACTGCAGCAGAAGAGGTGCTGCTGATGACAGTGGCGCGGCCGATTGTGCTGGCGCGGAAGAGGGAGGGCAACGGGATTGCGGAAGAGGTTGCACCCGGGATTCCATGGCTGGGGGTGTTCCTGCCTTATGCGCCGCTACAGCATCTGCTGTTTACCGACAAGCGGATACGGGCGCTGGTGATGACCTCTGCGAATCTGAGCGAAGAGCCGATTGCGATCGACAATGGCGAGGCGCTGGCGCGGCTGAACGGCATTGCCGATGTTTTTCTGATGCACGACCGGGAGATTCTACAGCGCTGCGACGACTCGGTAGCGGCGATAGTCGATGGTGCGCCGCAGTTGATCCGGCGGGCACGAGGGTTTGTGCCGCTCGGAGTGGAGTTGCCGTGGGATGCGCCAGCGCTGTTGGCCGTTGGCGGGCATATGAAGAATGTGTTTGCACTGGCACAGGGACGCGTGGTTTACCAGAGCCAGCACTTGGGAGATCTAGAGAATCTGACCGGGTTGGAGTTCTTTCGCGAATCACTTGCCCACTTGATGCGCACCTTCGAAATTGAGCCTGAGACAGTGGTGCATGATTTGCATCCTGGGTACCTGTCTACCGAGTGGGCCAAGGGTTGGGCGCGCGAACGGGGACTGGGACTGCTGGCCGTGCAGCATCATCATGCCCATGTGGCCGGGTGCATGGCGGAGCATGGACTGCAAGGTGAGGTGATTGGGCTTTCGCTGGATGGGACTGGATATGGGTCGGATGGACGAATCTGGGGCGGGGAAGTGCTGGTCAGCCGGTTGGATGGCTTCGAGCGATTTGCGCATCTGGAGTATGTGCCGATGCCGGGGGCGACGGCAGCAATCACGGAGCCGTGGAGGATGGCTCTGGGACATTTGCGTACGGCGGGGTTCAATGTCGAGGCCGGCGAGATTCGGGGTTTGCTTGGAGTGACGGAGAAGGAGGCGCGGGTGCTTCTTCGGATGATGGAGCGCCGGGTGAATGCGCCACTGACTTCGAGCTTGGGAAGGCTGTTCGATGCGGCGGCGGCGGTCGTGCTGGGCAGACGCATGGTGGACTACGAAGCGCAGGCGGCGATCGAGTTGGAAGGGCTGGCAGTAGATGAATTGGACGAGCCCGGCTACGCAATGGAGATGCTGGGCGGAGATTGGGTTCGCCGCGAGCCGGTACGGATCAGTGCGGGACCACTGTGGCGAGAGTTGATTGAGGATTTGCGGGCCGGGATGGGCAAGGCGCGGATTGCGGGCCGCTTTCATGCGGGCGTGACGGCGGGGTTTGTGCGGGCGGCGGCGCTGGCGCGTTCGGCTACGGGTGTGGGGCGCGTGGCGCTCAGCGGCGGATGCCTGCATAACCGGCGTCTGGCGCGACTGTTGAGGGTAGGACTGGAGGCGGAGGGGTTTCAGGTGTTTCAGCATGTCCAAGTCAGCCCTGGGGATGGAGGGCTGAGCTATGGGCAGGCGGTGGTTGGTGCGGCGATGCTGGCTAAGTCGCTGAGCGAGTCAAAGCTATCCTGAGAAACGCACTAACTCCTGAGCTTCATGGCGGGGGCCGAGGATGGAGATGCGGGGGATGCGGCCACGAACCATCGCAACTTCGTCACAACGGTGAAGACGCGGGCAATTCTGGCAGTCTTTGAAGACCTTGTCGGGCAACTCGGCCTTGTCTTCGACGGTGCGGAAGCCGTATTTGAAGAAGAAATCGGGAACACGGGTGAAGAGACAGACGGACTGGATACCGTGCTCTTCGGCCTCCTCGATGAGCGCGCCCAGGATACGGCCGCCGGCGCCCTGGCCCTTTGCTTCTGGCTTGACGACGATAGAGCGCACCTCAGCCAGATGCGGGCCGTAAAGATGGAGGGCGCCGCAGCCGAGGAAGACGCCGCCATCGGACTCGGCGACGGTGAAGTCGCGGATGTTCTCGCAAATCTCAGCGAAGGCGCGCTTGAGCAGCGTGCCGTCAGTGGAAAGAGAGTTTACTAGGTCGTAGACGTTTGAGGCGTCCTGGAGGAGGGCCTTACGCACCAGCATGAACGACCTCCCCGTTATCGCGTGAGGCGGGTGCGGTGATGCGCCCAATCCGTTCTGACGCGGCGGCCAGGGCCTGTCGCACGCGGCCGCGCGCAGTTCCTCCGGTCACATCGTGGCAATCGAGCGTGGCCGCAAGGGTGACAGCGGGGAAAAAGTCCTCAGCAAACTCGGAACCAAACGCGCGCAGTTCCTCGAGGGTGAGATCGCCCAGTTCGACGCCTTTCTCCATGGCGAAGCGTACGGCATTGCCGATCTTCTGGTGTGCATTGCGGAAGGGAACGCCTTTGTGGACCAGATACGTGGCCGCAGCCATCGCGTTAAGATAGCCGGATTGTGCCGCATTGCTCATACGCTGGCGATTGAATTGAAGGGCAGCGGTAAACCGAGCCACCAGGGTGAGCATTTGGGGCACAAACTCGACTGCAAAGGCCGGCTCCTGGGTCTCCTGCATGTCTTTATTGTAGGCCAAGGGCAAGCCTTTGAGTTGCAACGTGACGGCCTGTGCCGCGCCGTGGATGCGGCCGACCTTGGCACGGATTAGCTCAGTGAGGTCGGGATTCTTCTTCTGCGGCATGGCGCTGGAACCGGTGGAAAAGGCCTCGGGCAAGGTGAGAAAGCCATATTCCGCAGTGGCAAAGAGCGTGATCTCTTCAGCAAAACGGCTCAGATGCAGCCCGACAATAGTGAGCGCGTGCAGGTACTCGAGGATAAAGTCGCGATCGCTGGTGGCGTCGATGGAGTTGGCAGTGGGAGCACTGAAACCCAACTCGCGCGCAGCAAGGTTACGGTCGAGTGCGAGCGTAGCGCCGGCCACTGCGCCGGAACCCAGCGGGCACTGATTGAGCCGCACCGCGCAATCGTGAAGGCGGGCCGCGTCGCGCAGGACCATCTCGACATAGGCAAGCAGCCAGTGGGCAACTAGTACTGGCTCGGCACGCTGTAGATGCGTGTAGCTGGGCATGACGGAGTCGCCAGCGGCGCGGGCCTGCTGGACCAGCGCATTGGCCCAGGCCGCAAGGGCTTGGACCACCAGGTCGATTTGAGAGCGCACGTATAGGCGCAGGTCGGTGGCGATCTGTTCGTTGCGACTGCGGCCCGTGTGGAGTTTGAGGCCGAGGGAGCCAACGCGCTCCACTAACGAGAGCTCGACAAAGTGATGAATGTCCTCGGCGGTGGGATGATTGCGCACGAGGGCTTGGCCCGGCTCCGATGCGTGGGCGGCAGCAATGGAATCCAGCGCGGAGCGAAGCTCCGCTCCTTCATCCTTTGTAAGGATGCTCGCGGCGACAAGGGCGGATGCGTGGGCTTTGCTGGCGGCTATCTCCTGCGGGAGAAGCCGCCAATCAAAGACGATGGAACGCTGCCACTGCTCGAACTCGCCGTCGAGCGGCTCACGGAAGCGGCCGGACCACATCTTCACTTCACGGCCTCCTTGTGTTGCGCGCGCAGGTGCGCTTGGGTGCGCGCTGGAAGACCGAGAATGCGAATGAAGCCCTTTGCGTCTTTCTGATCGTAGCTGTCGCCCATGGTGAAAGACGACAGTTCGTTGGAAAAGAGCGAGAAGGGGCTGGTGCGTCCAGCGATGGCGATGTTTCCCTTGTAAAGCGAGAGCTTGACCGTGCCGGTGACATGCTCCTGGGTCTTCGAGACGAAGCTGTCCAGGGCCTCGCGCAGGGGCGTGAACCAGAAGCCGTTGTAGACGAGTTCGGCATACTTGAGAGCGATCAGTTGCTTGTAGTGCGCAACCTCGCGCTCGAGGGTGAGTGACTCAACCTCGCGATGGGCGGTGGTGATGAGCGTGCCTGCGGGGGTTTCGTAAATGCCGCGGCTCTTCATGCCGACGAAGCGATTTTCAACGATGTCGATGCGGCCTACGGCATTGCGTGCGGCGATTTCGTTGAGCAATTCAACAAGATGCACGGGAGGCAGCGCCTGGCCGTTGACTGAGACGGGGTTACCGTGCTCGAAGCCGATTTCGACGACTTCTTCCTGGTCCGGAGCGTCTTTGGGGCTGCGCGTCCATACCCACGTGGAGTCGAGAGGCGCATTGTTCGCGTCTTCAAGTTCGCCGCCCTCGTGGCTGATGTGCCAGATATTGCGGTCGCGGGAGTGAATCTTTGCGCGGCTCTGGGCAATGGGCACACCGTGGGCTTCGGCGTAGTCGAGGCAGTCTTCGCGGCTCTTCAGCTCCCACTCGCGCCACGGCGCAATGATTTTGAGTTCGGGCGCGAGAGCTTGATACGCATGCTCGAAGCGGACCTGGTCGTTGCCCTTGCCGGTGCAGCCGTGCGCCACGGCCTCCGCACCTTCGCTGAGCGCCGTAAGCACCTGATGCTTGGCAATGATAGGACGAGCGATCGATGTGCCGAGCAGGTATTTGTGCTCGTAGACGGCCCCCGAACGCACCATGGGATAAACATAATCGCGGACAAATTCTTCACGCAGGTCGAGAACGACGGCCTTCTTCGCGCCGGTGTCATAGGCTTTGGCTACGACCGCGTCCAGATCGTCTCCCTGGCCTACGTCCGCGATCATCGCGATTACGTCCATGCCATAGTTTTCGTTGATCCAGGGGATGATGATGGAGGTATCCAATCCTCCTGAATAGGCCAGAACTACTTTCTTTGCCATGATTTCTCCTCTTTAGCTTCCCGCCGCTAGCTTCTAGTTGCTAGCCAATACCGAATTGTGAAAAAACTGAACTTGTCTGCCAGGAAAAAGCTAGAAGCTAGCAGCTAAAAGATTGCACGTTGGCTAGGCCGCCCAGCAGCAGAAGCAGCAATGCCTTCTGCGCATGCAAGCGGTTTTCGGCCTGATCGAAGACGATGGATTGTGGGCCGTCTAGCACCTCGTCGGTGACTTCAGCGTTGCGGCGCGCGGGCAGGCAGTGCATGAAGACGGCGCTGGGTTTGGCTTTGTGCATCAGCGCTTCGTTCACCTGGAAGGGCCGGAAGATGGGTTCACGCTTGGTGGACTCGTGCTCCATGCCCATGCTGACACAAACGTCGGTGTAGATGGCGTCGGCGCCCTCGGCGGCGGCGTGCGGGTCCTGCAAGAGGCGAATCTCGCAGTTGTTGTTGGCGGCGATGTCGCGGGCCAGGGTGACGATCTCGATGTCCGGCGAGTAGCCGCGCGGCGTGGCCACGGTGACGTTGGCGCCCAGTTGCGCGCCGGTCAGCATGAGCGAGTGACACACGTTGTTGCCGTCGCCCACATAGGTGAAGTTGAGTCCGGCGGCGGTGCCGAAGTGCTCCTCGATGGTCATGAAATCGGCCAGCGCCTGGCAGGGATGTTCGAAGTCGGAGAGCGCATTGATGACCGGAACGCGCGAGTTGGCGGCCATCTCGGTGATAGTGTCGTGCGCGTAAGTACGCAACACAATCACATCCACCCAGCGTTCCACGTTGCGCGCCACGTCGGCGATGGACTCGCGCTCGCCCAGAGGCGAGTTGGTCTGATCGACAAAGATGGCGTTCCCGCCCATGGTGTTGATACCGGCTTCAAAGCTCAGGCGCGTGCGCAGGCTGGCTTTTTCAAACATCAGTACCATCTGCTTGGCATCTAGGGCATGGCGGTACTCACGCGGATTGCGCTTCACATCGTGGCCGAGCTTGAGGATGGCGCGCACCTCAGCGCTGGACAAGTCGGCGACGGAGCACATGTCCTCGCCGGCCAGCCGCGCTGCCGCGGCAAGAATATCGGGGTCTTTCTGCACGAGAATAGCCTCCGGGCGTTCAAGAGTTGCTCTGCTAGCCATGGTTCTCCTCTTCTGCGGTATGAGCTACGGCATGTTCAGTGAAAATTTCGTCCAACGCCGCGATGGCGCTGTCCACGTGAGCGCGCTCCAGGATGTACGGCGGCAGGAAGCGCAACACCGTATCGCTGGTGCAGTTGATGAGGATGTGCCGCTTGAGCATCTCAGCGACAGTGAGTTTGGCAAGATCGGCGGAATCGAGCTCGGCGGCAAGCATCAAGCCCTTGCCACGTACATCGATGATGGTCTCATGGCGCTTTGCAAGGACGCGCAATTGGTCCTGAAAGTAGTCGCCGACCTCGGTCGCATGGTGAAGCAGATTTTCCTTTTCCATGTAGTCGATGACAGCGATGGCGACGGCGCAGGCCAGTGGACCTCCGCCAAAGGTGGTGCCGTGCATGCCTGCGTGAAAGGCGCGAGAGACTTCTTCCGTGCATAGAACGGCGCCCATGGGGATTCCCCCCGCAAGAGGCTTGGCCAGCGTGGTGATATCGGGCTGAATGCCATAGTGCTGGTAGGCGCACCACTTGCCCGTACGGCCCATGCCGCATTGAATCTCATCCGCGATGAGCAGCGCGCCGGTGGAGTCACAAAGCGCGCGAGCTGCGTCGAAAAATTCCTGCGTGAGGGGACGCACGCCGCCCTCGCCTTGGACGGCTTCGACAAGAATGGCGCAGACGTCATTCGAGAACTTGGCGCGCAAATCGGCAACATCGTTGAAGCGGACGAACTCCACGCCGGGAACAACGGGGCCGAAGGGCTCGCGGTACTTTGCCTTGTAGGTGGTGGACATGGCGCCAAAGGTGCGGCCATGGAAGCTTTGTTCGAGAGCGAGAAACTTTGTGCCGATGTGTTTGCCTTCGCCGCGCAGCATGCCTGCATGAACGCGGGCCAGCTTCAGTGCGCCTTCCCATGCTTCCGTGCCGGAGTTGGCGAAGAACGCCCGGTCGAGGCCGGTGCGCTCGGTGAGTCGCAGTGCTACCTCGGCCTGCCCCTCATGAAAGTAGAGATTCGAGGTGTGAATGAGCGCGTGGCTCTGGTGGGCAATGGCTTCCTCAATCACGGGATTGCCATAGCCGAGGGCATTGACGCCAATGCCGCTGAGCAGGTCGAGATAGCGCGTGCCCTCCTCGTCGATGATGTACGCACCCTGGCCTCCGACAAACAGGATGGGGTTGCGCTCATAGGTGGAAAGCAGCAGCCGCGCCTCGGCGGCGCGAATTTGATCGAGTTTCGTCAATTCCATTTCTCCTCAGGCCACCATCACTTCGGTGCCGTGGGCTACGCGGGAGCTGCACAGGTCGGGCAACGAGCCGGCCGCTTCCGCGGGCAAAATCCTTACGCGCTTGACGCCGTTCAGCAGAGCCTCACGGCAGGCGCTCAACTTGGGCAACATGCCGCCGGAGATGATTGCGTTCTTGGCCATCTCGGCGATCTGATCTATGCTGAGCCATCGGAGTACTTCGCCGTTCGCACCCTTGACGCCGGGAACATCGGTGAGGAAGACGAGTGCGTCGGCGTGGCATGCAATGGCGCAGGCCGCGGCCATTTCGTCGGCGTTGATGTTGTAATACTCGCCATCGAATCCAAGAGCCATGGGGGAGATCACGGGGACACCGTTCAATTGCCAGATGCTATCGAGCCAGCGCGGATCGCTGGCCACGATTTCGCCAACATAGCCGAGATCGGGTGCGGTCCGCTTCTTGCGCGCGCGGAAGAGCAGTCCATCGCCGCCGGAAAGACCAACTGCTGGCGTTCCCAGTGCGCCGAGGGCGGCTACGAGGCTCTTGTTTACCTTGCCGGCGAGGACCATCAGGGCGACATCGCGGGTTTCCGCGTCGGTGACGCGCAGGCCGGCGATAAACTCGCTCTTCTTGCCGATGGCCTTGAGCATGCGGGTCAACTGCACCCCCCCACCGTGGACCACGGCCACCTGGTTGCCATCGCGCACCAACTCGGAGACGGCGCGAGTGCAACCTTCCAACAGCAACGGAGTCTCAAGGCCCGCTCCACCCAATTTGACGACATACTTCATTCGAGCCCCTCCGCTTCGCCCCAACCCAGCATGACGTTCATATTTTGCACGGCCTGGCCGGACGCGCCCTTCAACAGGTTGTCCAGGCAACTGACGACGACCGCGCGGCGGCCGTCGGCGGCCAGTTGGAAGCCGATGTCGGCGTAGTTGGTCCTGACGGAGTATTGAATCTGCGGCAGCGTTTTTTCGTAGATGCGCACCATTGGACTGGCTGCGAAAAAATCGCGGTAGACGCGGGAAATGCTTGCCGCAGTCTGCGTATCGCGAAAGTGGACGTAGATGGTGGAGAGAATGCCACGCGGAATCGGCAGCAGATGGGGCGTAAAGACGATCTGGTTTGCTTCGATACCGATCTGCTCCAGCAGCTCTCCGGTGTGGCGATGGGTAAATACGCCGTAGGCGGAGAGATTGTCGGCCGCGTTCATGAAATGGGTCTTCGTGGTGGGGGCCTTGCCGGCGCCGCTTACGCCGCTCTTCGAGTCGGCGATAATGCCGTGATCGAGGTCGACGAGTCCGGCGGCCACCAGCGGGCGGAGGGCGAGGATGATGGAGGTTGCATAACAACCGGGGTTGGCGACAAGGCGCGCGCCGGCGATTTGTCCACGATGCAACTCGGGCATGCCGTAAACGGCTTGCTCCTGGATGGCCGCTGCCTGTTCGGAGCCTTCGTCCTCGAAGGCATAGACCGCGCGGTTGGCCGATTCGGTGAGGCGCCACGCGCCGCTTAGATCAATGACACGCAGGCCGCGCGCGAGTGCCTGTGGAACCCATTCGCGAGATTGCTCGTGCGGGGTGGCGAGGAAGAGAACTTCCACGTCGAGATCGGAAAGCAGATTCCACGAGAATGGTTGCATTCTCAACTCGTGACTGCCGTGGCTGCCGGCCAATTGCGGATGAATCTCGGCGAGGGGAATGCCGCCGCGAACAACGTCTTCAGAACTCACGCGGCCTGCAAAGACGGGCGGCGAGGCCTTTAGGCGGGGATGGCGCAACAGCAATCTGGCCAACTCCGCGCCCGCGTACCCCGTAACTCCCACAACTGCGATTTGTACCGTGTTGGTCATGATTCCAAAATCGTCCTCAGTCGGGCTTCTACTTCAGATGCACGGCGCGGATCGGGACAAATGACCAGAACGGTATCGTCGCCGGCAACCGTGCCCACTACCTCCGGCCACCCTTCGTGGTCCAAGGCCGCGGCCAGCGGTTGGGCTCCGCCCATCACCGTAACCACAACCACCTGATTCATTGCCTGGCGCACGCGCAGACCAAAGCTCTCGATCATCTCCGCCACTGAGGGCGGACTGTCGTCTTCCACTGTAGCGCCTGTGCCGTTGCCGTTGGGCAGGGAATAACCGCCCGGGCCCTTGAGGAGGCGCAGTTCGTGAATGTCGCGCGAGAGAGTGGCCTGTGTAACCTCGAAGCCGCGACGGCGCAGCTTGCGGCGCAACTCGTCCTGGTTGGTCACCGGGGCGTTGGCTATCAGATCTCGTATCGCGTTGTGTCGTTGAAACTTCATTGCTGCTTTCCGTCACAGCCAATTAGGGCCAAATCGAAAGCGCCGCTCGCAGTGCTGCGGCCGCGCATGTATAAATATACACCTGAAATGCATAAGTATGCAAAACTGTTTTGCCGTGTTTATGGATAATTTCACGGCGCCCCAATAATTGGGACTGGAAGCGTGGGCCTTCCCCGTCTGGTCCGCTGCGATAGGGCAGTTTTTCACACCGTAAGGTCAAAAGCCGGCAGCGGTCGGACAGAAATCTGCAATCCGCGAAACGGGAGATGTATTCTTGAGTCCAGCGTACAGTGTGAACCACCACGAGATTTTTCCAGGACCCCTTGTGGGGCAGGATTGCGGGTTTACACTACGAGGCAAATCCAGGGTTCGGTGCGGGCGGGCAATCCTTTTATCCCTCTGCGCTGATACACTCACCTCTGGCCTCGGCGCAGGATTGTCCGTGTGCCCTATTTCAATCAAATGACACTTATTCCTCAGATTTCCACCATCAATGACCTTTTTCGCCGCGTGTCCGCGGCAGCCAACCCACGTGCCGTTCTCTACCAGGACGAACTCGGGCAATGGCAACCGATTTCCTCCGACCAGATCTACCAACGGGTCCGCGCGCTGGCGGAAGCCTTTTTGGCTTGGGGCGCGCAAAAAGGCGACCGTATCGCCCTGATCAGTGAGAACCGCTGGGAGTGGGCTGTCACCGACTTCGCTACGCTGGCCATCGGCGCCGTCGATGTACCGATCTATCCCACGCTGACCGGCGACCAGGTGGCAGAGTTGGTGCGGGATGCGGGTTGCCGTATCGCCGTGGTTTCTACCCGCCAGCAGTTCGACAAGCTGAACGCCGTACGTGAAAAGACACAACTGGAGCGAGTCCTGATCATGGATTCGGCCGCCGCTCCCGAAGGGGCGATCGCTTTCAGCACTGTGATGGCCGGAGCGGATGAGCGCGGCAGCGAGCACGACCCGGTCTTCGACGCGCTGGTGCGCGCCGTGGAGCCGACCGACCTGGCCACGCTTATTTATACTTCGGGGACTACCGGCGAGCCCAAGGGTGTGGCCCTGACCCACGGCAACATCGCCGCAAACCAGAACTTTGCCTCTGTGGAGTTCGAATTCAGCCCGGCGGATGCGTTGATCTCCTTCCTGCCTCTTTCGCACGTGACGGCTCGCGCGCTGGATTACGTGATGTACTCCTACGGGGTGCAGGTGGCCTATTGCTCGAAGTTTGACAAGCTGCCCGAGGCAATGCGCGAGATCAGGCCCACGGTGTTCGTAGCGGTGCCGAGGGTCTTTGAAAAGATCCGCCAGGAGGCCGAGCGCCGCGCGGCCCTGTCGCCGCTGAAGAAGCGTCTGCTTTCCTGGGCGGTGCAACTTGGCGCTGGCTACAAGGACATTGTTTATGACGGTCATCGGCCCTCGTCGTTGGCGTGGAAACTGGCTGACAAGCTGGTCTATTCCAAGGTGCGCGAGGCGTTTGGAGGCAGGGTCAAGACTTTTGTCAGCGGCGGGGCGCCGCTGGGCATTGACACAGCCAACTGGTTCGCATCCGTAGGGATTGCTCTTTGGGAGGGTTATGGCCTGACAGAAACCTCGCCGCTGATTGCTCTGAACACGCCCCTTACCCACCGCCTGGGTACCGTGGGCCGGCGGATGGGTAACGTTGAGTGTAAAGTGGCCGAAGACGGAGAGTTGCTGGTTCGTGCCCCGTCGGTCTTTGGGGGCTATTGGCAAAAGCCGGCGGCTACGGCTGAGTGTTTCGACGAGGAGGGCTGGTTTCGCACAGGCGACATCGGCCATTTTGACGCGGACGGGTTCCTGACAATCACCGACCGCAAGAAAGAACTACTAAAAACCTCGGGCGGCAAACTCGTGGCGCCCCAGCCCATTGAAAGCAAGCTCAAGAACAGCCTGTTGGTGGCACAGGCCGCGCTGGTGGGCGACAAGCACAAGTTCATCTGTGCGTTGCTCTCGCCCAACTTCGCTGCGTTGGAGGAGTGGGCCCGGCATTGCGGGATCGCGGCAAGATCCCGGGCCGAACTGGTGGCCGATAAGCGTGTGCTTGCGCTCTATGAGGACATTGTCCGCGAGGTCAATGGCAGCTTGGCCAACTTTGAGACGCTGAAGCGGTTCCGCGTCGTGGCCGAGGAGTGGACGCAGGAGACCGGCGAGCTGACTCCTTCAATGAAGCTCAAGCGCCGCGCGATTACGGCACGTTATGCGGCGGTAATCGCCGAACTTTACGCCGACGAAGCAACCGCACGCGGCGAATCGGGTAACTGAGGCCCTTGCCCAGCCCTTTGCGAAACAGTCCGCGCTTGATCCACATTCGATTCAGACCGCGGAAGAACGGCGCGCCCCAGGCGCTCACCGCCAGCAGGCTGCCAAACACGATGACGGCGTCGATGCTGACCCGCCCAGAGCGCGACCAGTAGACGTCGGGTTCCAGATTGAGCCACACGGCAAACTCGTCCAGGGTGAGCGCCGCGCCGACGCCATAGCTGACCGACATCAGCCGGCTGAAGAAGATGGATAGGGGCGAGTGGGACCTTCCCAGGTCGAGCAGCCAGCCGTAGCCCACCAAGAGCAGGATGAGGATGCCCCACACCAGGTGGTGGATATGGAGGCCGCGCACCATGACCCACCCGAAGGGGCCTTCATTGTGCATGATCAGTCTGACCAGGATTCGGACGCCCAGGAAAGTGAGCAGGAAGGAAACCGAGGCGATGAACATGCGTCGCCGCGGCCGGTCGGGAATGGTGGTGCGGATGAGGAATCCCAGCCGGGTCAACTGCAGAAGCAGCAGCAGCAGGGCGACGACCAGGCTGGCAAAGACCAGCAGCAATAAAGCTCCAGTTCCGGGCATACCTTATTGAACCATTGGGGCACGCTGAACCCAACAAAGAATTGGCCATGAGTTCCTGTTTGGAAACGCGTGAGCGCGGTCACGAATTTTCTTTACAACTGCGGAGTACACTAGTTAAGGCGTCAAGTCCGGTGAATAGCCCGGTAGAGGCGTACCGTTCCAGGGAGATATTCCCGGCCCGGCCGAGGCGGCCGCGCAAATTCGATGAGGAGATTTTACGATGCGAGTTGCTTTATTGACCGGTGGCGGCGATTGCCCCGGACTGAATGCGGTGATCTACGCGGCTGTGAAAAAGGGCATCAACCACTATGGCGACGAGTTTATCGGTTTTCTTAATGGCTGGCGCGGAGTGCTGGACAACAACTTCATTCCCCTCACTCTGGAAAACACCGACGGCATCCAGTTGAAGGGCGGCACAATTCTTCACTCCTCACGAACCAACGTGAAGAAGATCCCGGGCGGCATCGAGAAGGTTCAGGAAGTCCTGAAGGCCAACAATATCGACGCTCTGATTGCCCTGGGTGGGGACGACACGCAGTCGGTGACCCTGTTTCTGAGCGAGCACGGGGTGCCGAGCGTAGGCGTTCCCAAGACCATCGACAACGACATCAGCGGCACCGACCAGACCTTCGGTTTCGACACTGCTGTTGCTATTGCTACCGAGGCTGTTGACCGCATCCACACCACCGCCGACTCCCACAACCGCGTGGTCGTGGTGGAGGTAATGGGCCGCGATGCGGGCTGGATTGCTTATGCCTCTGGCGTGGCCGGCGGGGCGCACGTGATCCTGGTTCCCGAGAAGGAGATCGATATCGACCATGTGTGCGCGCTGCTCAAGTACAACTACGATCACGGCAAGCATTACGGCGTGGTTGTGGTGGCCGAGGGTTGCCATCTGCCGGAGGTTGGGCAGGTGGTCGGATCCGCGCAGGTGGACTCGTTCGGTCATGCGCGGCTTTCCGGCATTGGCGAGGCGCTTGCCGAGTTGATCGAGGAAAAGACCGGCTTCGAGACCCGCTCAGTGAATCTGGGACACACCCAACGCGGAGGTGTTCCCACGGCGTACGATCGCACCTTGGGCCAGCGCTACGGCCTGCATGCCATCGACATGGTCCACGACAAGAAATGGGGCCGGATCGCGGTGCTCAAGGGCTTGGACATCACCGACATCACCATCAAGGAAGCTATCGCCACCAACCGCCGCCTCGATCAGCGCTTCTTTGATGTAATCGCAGATCTGGAAGCGAAAGTCTAGATTCGCTGCAACTTATCAGTAAACAGAAGGCCATCCTTATCACGAGGGTGGCCTTTCTCTTTGGGAAAACGGGCCACTGCAACTCATCGTCTTTGCATTCCAGTGATGCTGAAATTGCTATAAAGTTGGGCTGTGCTTTATCGCATCTACACTCCCGAAGACTTTGCTGAGCTGTATGCGATCGAGGCGGCCTGCTTTGAGCCGCCATTTCGTTTTGGCCGCGGATATATGCGACAGCTTGTCGGTCTCTCCAATGTGGCGACCTGGATCGCAGCAGAAGACGGGAAAATGGCCGGTTTTGCCATCGTTGAGTGGACCGTGGATGCGGGCGAAATCATTGCCTACATTCAGACCATTGAAGTCATTCCAGATCGGCGCGGCTACGGCATTGGCGGCGAATTGCTGCGCCGCATCGAGGGCTCAGCGCGGGCCGCGGGCGCTCAAGTGATCTGGCTTCATGTGGATGCAGAGAACACCAGTGCGCTTCGCATTTACCAGGCACATGGCTTTCACCGCGAGGGCATGGAAGAGAACTACTACCCACTGGGACGGGCGGCACTGATATACGCGAAGCCGCTGGGCGCCACGATGGGAAGTTAGTGGATCGGCAATAAGTGCGCCGACTGACGGCTCCAATCGGTTGCCGTTCGCAATTACCGATGCGCGTAAAATAAGGACAGCATTCATGTCAATCAGCAATCCGAATCTCCCCAAGTCAATTCTGGCCTTCAGGGCTTACAACTCCCAAATGTTCCTGCGCGATCTGTTGGCGGGGATCACTGTGGGGCTGGTTGCTTTGCCCCTTGCAATGGCCTTCGGCATTGCTTCGGGGGTTACTCCGCAAGCAGGCCTTTATACTGCAGTGGTTGCCGGATTCCTGATCTCCGCGCTGGGCGGTTCGCGCACCCAGATCGGAGGACCCACAGGCGCATTCGTGGTGATTGTGGCCGGCATTGTGGCCCGGTTTGGCATGAGCGGCCTGGCCATGGTCACGGTGATGGCTGGCCTCCTGCTCTTGCTGATGGGCGTCACGGGGCTCGGTGGCGCCGTCCGCTTTATCCCGAGGATGGTCGTCATCGGGTTCACCAACGGCATTGCCATCCTGATTGCGTCCACGCAGATCAAGGATTTTTTCGGTTTGCGCACCGGGGCGGTTCCAAGCGAGTTTCTGCCACGCATCAAGCTGCTCGTCGAGCACTTTGCCAGCCTGAATCCAGCGGCTCTTGGGCTGAGCCTGGGTACGCTCTCGATTCTGCTGCTTCTTCCGCGCTTCACAAAACGTGTTCCTGCGTCAATCGTTGCGGTGCTGGTCTGTACCGGGGTATGCGTCCTGTTTCACCTGCCGGTGGAGACTATCGGCAGCAAGTTCGGTGGGATTCCCCGGGGTCTGCCGCCCTTTGCGATACCCGACTTCCACTCCGAACATATTCTGCCGCTGATCCCTTCGGCGTTTACCGTGGCATTGCTGGCAGCACTGGAGAGCATGCTTTCGGCTGTGGTGGCCGACGGGATGACCGGCGACCGGCATAACCCGAACGTGGAACTGGTGGCGCAGGGTATCGCCAACATCGTCTCGCCGATGTTTGGAGGCATTCCGGCCACCGGGGCCATTGCGCGCACCGCGACGAATATCCGTGCGGGAGCGCGCTCACCGGTTTCGGGCATGGTGCATGCGGTCATTCTGCTGCTCATCCTGCTCATAGCAGCGCCATTGGCGAGCTATATTCCGTTGGCTACGTTGGCTGCAATTTTGTTTGTGGTGGCTTACAACATGGGCGAATGGCGCGAGATTGGCCCCATTCTGCAGATGGACGTGACGGCGATATCGGTCTGGATAGTTACCTTTGCGCTCACGGTTTTTGCCGATCTCACCGTGGCTGTCGGCGTTGGAATGACGTTGGCCGCGCTGCTATATATCTATCGTGTTGCCGAAACCACAACGGTGTCCCCGGTAACCGACGAATATATCCGCGACGGCCTGCCCCATGTGCTGCAAGGGCGAATCTTGCCGCCTTATGTTACGTTGCTGCGGATTCACGGACCATTCCTGTTTGGCACTACCGAGAAGCTAGTGGAGGAGACGGTAAATCTGGAGGTCTTTGCCCCGGTTGTGATCCTGCGCTTGCGCAACATGACTGCGATTGATGCCACCGGCATTCACGCCATCGAGACTTTTGGCAAGCGTCTGCACGAATCGGGCAGAACCCTGTTGCTCTGCGGAGCGATGCAACAGCCCTCGAAGCTGCTGCACGGGCCGCGGTTCCTTGACCGGGTGGGCCGCGAGAACATCATGCCGAACATTCAGGCCGCGCTGGACCGGGCGAAAGAGATTCATACGGCGCAGCCCGATGCGATGGCGAGCTGAGACCACGGTAACCAATACGTGCGACGGACCGAGCCACCTGGCCGGGTTGCTGGATGTTGTTCCAATTATTTGCTGACAGCCTGGGTACCCTTGATGAAGGCTGCGACGCGGTCATGGAGCTGCTTCAGCGACTCGTCGCGGACGTAGACCATGTGTCCGGACTCGTACCACGCGTACTCGATATTCTTGGCCAGGGACTGCGGGATGGGCAGATGCTTCTCTTCGTAGGCTGCGGCGAAGAAAGGTGTTGCCAGGTCGTAGTAGCCGCCATTGACCATGATCCGGAGGCGAGGATTGGTTTTGAGCGCCTCGGCCAGATCGTTGGCCACGTTGAGGCTGATCGGGTTCCCTCGGTGCGCCGGGTCCCAGTGGAAACCTCCAAACAAGGCCTCAGGCAGGTAGGTCAGGCCTTCGCCATATTTCAGGTCGCGGCGCACATAGTCGTTGAAGAGCGCAACGTAGGCAGACGAGATAGCCGAGCTTTGCGGGTCGTATTCGGCGTTTTCACTCAAGGGGTTCAGGTTAGGGCCGGAGAAGCGCGTATCGAGCCGGCCGGTAGTGAGGTCCTGGTCGTCCTGCAGGGTCTTCTCGAACTCGCCGCCGCTGACGCGAAGATTGGCTTTGAGCAGATAGGCCACGGGCAGGCCAGTATAGTCGTGGAGCTTCTCGGCTACTTGCTGCTTCTCCTCGGCTGTCAGGTCGGTTCCAAGGGCCAGGGCGTGGGTGTAGGGGCCCATGGCGAAGTCTTCCACCTCTTTTAGGAAAGGCTCGAGCGCCGCCGGTTGCTGGGGCAGCTTCTTGTGATACCAGGCCGTGGCGGCATAGGTGGGCAGTGCCAGGACATAGGGCAGGTCCACGCCGGGGTTGCCACTGGGGCCGTCAATATCGGTTGTAAAGTTGAAGATCTGTGAGAGCAAAATGACGCCGTTGAGGTCGATGTTCTTCTGGTTTTCGAGGATGTTGGCGAGGACGGCGGAGCGGGTGGTGCCGTAGCTCTCCCCGAAGATGTACTTGGGCGAGTTCCAGCGGTTGTATTTGGTGATGAAACGAGCGATGAAACGGGCGAAGGCGTTGGCGTCTTCATCTACTCCCCAGAAGGCTTTCTCGGCATCCTTGCCGACGAGTCGACCGAAGCCGGTACCGGGCATGTCGATGAAAACAAGATCGCTCGTGTCGAGCAGAGAGTAGGCGTTATCGACCAGCTTGTAGGGCGCAGCGGGCAGATGCTGGTCGCCGTCGGTTACCACATGCTTGGGACCAAGAGAGCCCATGTGCAGCCAGACGGTTGAGCTGCCGGGACCGCCATTGTAGAAAAAGGTGATGGGGCGGTCTTCAGCTTTTGCGTCTTTCTTGAAATAAGCAACATAAAACATACGTGCTACAGGAGTTGCATCTTTCGGCTCCTTGGGCTCGGAAAGGGCGAGCTGGCTGCCTGGCTGGGGCTTGCCGTCCGCGCCGAGCTGCGCATCCTGGGCGTCGGTGGCTCCTATCGTGAGCGTGCCTGCGATGGCGGTGTAGACGATGTGCTGGCCGCCTGCGTCGATCGTGCCTTGGGTCGCGGCTTCGGTTGCGGGAGCCTTTTCAGGAGTCTTTTCTGCGCTGGCGGCAGGTTTGGCTTCGGGCGTGTCATCGTCGGCGTGGAGCAGGGCAGGAGCAAAGAAAAGTGCCGCAAACATAAGCAGGGCGACTGGGAGCGATTGGGAACCAGGCATTCTAGTGTCTCCGGACAGGAAATTTGATTTGGAAGAGAGCTTGCAAATACGGTTTCGGAACTATCTCACTTCTGGACTTTGTCAAAGGACTGTTTTTCAGTGATTCTGGGGCGGTTTTCAGCTTGCAGCTCCCTGGAAACCTGCTCGACTTCGCGGAAGACGCGCAAAAGATTGCCGCCCAGGATCTTGCGGCAGTCCTCGGCGGAATAGCCGCGCGCCATCAACGCCGCGGTGATCTTGGGCATGTCGGCAGGGGAGTCGAGGCCTTCGGGCAACTGGCCGCTGACGCCATCAAAGTCCGAGCCGAGACCGACGTGGTCCACCCCGGCCACCTTGGCGATGTGGTCGATATGATCGATGAGGACCGAAAACGGGGGACGGGGGATGCGGTCGGCGTAGGCGCGCTGGATCTTTTCAATTTCGTCGTAGGTGACTTCCTTGCCTTCGGCTTTGGCCTTGGCTTTCAAATCTTCGACGGCCTTCCTGGCTTCAGGCTCGATGGCTTTCTGGGCATCTCGGTAAGCCTGCGACAGGAAACCGGAGTAGAAGTTCACCTGGACAACCCCACCTTTGGAGTTGGGACCACCTGAGTTGGCCACGGCGCGGAGCATGTCGTCGGTCATGTTGCGAGGGGCGTCGCAAAGAGCGCGAGCAGAGGAGTGGGACGCAATGACGGGTGCCCGAGTGATAACCAAAGTTCGGTAGAATGTGCGGTCTGACACGTGCGAGATATCAACCATCATGCCCAGGCGGTTCATCTCATAGACCACGTCTTTGCCGAATTCGGTGAGGCCTTCTTTGGTGTGGGGGATGGATGTATCCGTAATGTCGCCGGAACTGTCGGCCCAATGATTGGAGTTTGACCAGGTGAGGGTCATGTAGCGGACGCCGAGGGCATAATACTGGCGGAGGAGGGCCAAAGAGTCTTCAATGGAGTGGCCGCCTTCAATACCCATGAGGGCCGCAAACTTATGATCCCTATGGGCTTGCTCGATGCCGGCGGGAGTAGTGACAAACTCGATCTGATCGGGGTGCCGGGCGGCTTGTTGCTTGACGGAATCAATCAATTCCAGAGTCCGGCGGGCGTATTGGCCCTTGTAGAGATTGGGCTCAACCCAGATTGAGAAGAACTCGGCGCCGAGGTTCCCTTTGTGAATGGAGTCAAGATTGAGGTTGCCGTCACCGAGGGGGTCGGACAGATCAAAGTGATCATCCAGAAAGCGTTGCGGGGTGTCGGCGTGGGTGTCAATTACGATGGCAGAGCGATGGACCTGGTCGGGGGTGGGCATTTTGGGGGTTGGCTTTGACTGGGTTTGGGCGCAGCAAAGGGCTGGGACGACGAGGAGCACAAGAGTAAGCGAGGCACGGGCACGCATAGGCTTGGGATGAGTGTATACCGGCAGAACCGGGAAAACTGATACGGATTGTGCATGAAGCTCGACGTCCACGCTGTCGCTCTGCTCAAGCCGTTAGAATTGCCGAATCCTATCCTTGCGAGGCGAAATGGGATCAACTCTCTCTTCAACTCAGGACCGGAATCCTAAAACGGGCAACAAGCCGGGCTCTGCCTCCGCGCGCTTGTTCCTCGGTATTGGGATTGTGGCCCTGGTTTTGGCCGCGGTGTATCTGTTCAAGACGAATCCGGCGACAGGCAGATGGGCGCAGGCTTACGATCCGACGGGCGTCTGGTGGGTGTCGACGATGGTTGCGGCGCTGCCGGTAGTGGTGCTGTTGGGGACCATGGCAGTCTTTCGTCTGAAGGCGCATGTAGCGTCGATTTTGGGGTTGGCGACAGCGGTGATGGTAGCCATCGTGGTGTTTCATATGCCCGTCCGGCTGGCGCTGAGCGCGACTGCCTACGGCGCTGGCTACGGAATCTTTCCTATCTGCTGGATCATCGTGCCGGTGATCTTTCTGCACCAGTTGACAGTGAAGACGGGGCTGTTTGAGGGGCTGCAGCAGAGCCTGGCCAACATTACCGACGATGGGCGTTTGCAACTGCTGCTCATTGCGTTCGGACTAGGCTCTTTTCTTGAGGGCTGTGGGGGCTTTGGCGCACCAGTCGCGGTGAGCTGCGCCATCCTGATCAGTCTCGGATTCCGCCCGATTCAAGCGGCGGGGTTGTCGTTGATTGCCAATACCGCTCCGGTGGCCTTCGGATCGCTGGGCATCCCGACCATTGCGCTGCACGCAGTGACCGGGGTGGATGTGCTGCTGCTTTCCAGGACGATCGCGATCATACTAGTTCCGTTTTGCGTGCTGCTGCCGTTCTGGCTGGTCTGGACCTACGCTGGGTTTCGCGCCATGGTGGAAGTTTGGCCGGCGATTCTCGTTGCGGGTGTGCCCTTTGCTCTAACGCAATACATGATGGCCGCGTATACCGGACCAGGGCTGGTGGACATCACGGCCGCCATGACGACGATCGTTGCGCTGATCGTGTTCCTGCGGTTCTGGAGGCCGCGGCGGGTGCTGAATGCAAAGGGTGAGGAGACGACCGGACAGATGCGCGTGAGGCATGAACAGAGCGCCGGTGCGACTTTCAAGGCCTGGTTGCCGTGGCTGACGCTGAGTGTGATGGTTTTCGTGTGGGGAATTCCGCGATTTTCGCAATGGGCGGACGCGAAAACCTCAATCAATATTCCAGTGGTGGGGTTGCACAACGTGGTGCAACGGGTCCCGCCGGTGGCGGTGAAGGCTACGGCCGAGGCGGCCGTGTTCAACCTGAACTGGTTGACTGCGACAGGGACAGGGATTCTGGTGGCAGCGGTACTGGCAGGGTTTCTGATGGGATTGGGGCCACAGACGCTGGCGAAGGCGTTTGCGGAGACGCTGTTCAGCGTGCGGCTCACGATGATAACGATGGCGGCTATGCTGGCGCTGGGCTACGTGATGCGCTATGGCGGACTGGACGCGACGCTGGGTCTGGCATTTGCTCGGACAGGTGCACTGTATCCGTTTTTCGGAACGTTGATTGGATGGGTGGGCACGGCGACGACGGGCTCCGACACAGCGTCGAATGTGGTGTTCGGCAGCCTGCAACAGGTAACCGCGCGGCAAATCGGCGTGTCGCCGGTGCTGATGACCTCAGGCAACGCTGCCGCTGGAGTGATGGGCAAGATGATCGCTGCGCCCAGCGTCGTGGTAGCCAGCACGGCAACGCAGAGCTACGGGCAGGAAGGGACGATTTTGCGGTACGTCTTCCTGCACAGCTTGGCGCTGGCGGCGCTGGTGGGGATGGTTGTATTCCTGATGGCGTATGTGGCGCCGTTTACGGGGCTGGTGGGGAAGTAGCGTGCTATCCCATCCTTGCCGCGAACATACGCGTCAAGGATGGGTGCCCGGTTCTGTGGTTGGAGTGCGAAAAGCAACAGATGTGTGGGCCGCCACACAGCGGGACGTTCACTTGCTGTGGATCAGTCCGGACGGAGGACGGTCCGCCGGGGCTGAAGCCCACTCCTTGTTTGGCTTGCTGCCCATGCGGAACCGCAGTTCGCCGCCGGCGAGGATATCGGCATTGGTAAACCAGGAACGGGTCAACTCTTTACCGTTCAGTTCCGCGCCTTGGATAAACACGTTTTCATGCGAGTTATTCTCGGCAACCACGGTAAACGTGGTGCCAGCGGCTGGGTTATGGATGGTGGCCCGATTCACCAGCGGACTGCCGATAACATACACTCCGGTCACCGCGTTGACCGGATAGAAACCTAGCGCCGCGAAATTAAACCAGCTCGACAACTGCCCGCAATCGTCGTTGCCCGGAATGCCGGCGGGCGTGTGATTGTAGAGCGCCGCAACCTTGCGAACCCAATACTGCGTTTTCCAGGCCGCACCCGCGAACGGGTACAGGTAGGGAATATGGTTGCTTGGTTCGTTACCCTGGGCGTCCTGCCCCACCATGCCGGTGACGTCGGGCTGCGATTCATAGATCTCTGAAGGAGCGGTAAACAGCGCGTCCAGCTTGGCGATGAACGGCTGATCTCCGCCATACAGATCAATCAGGCCCTGCACATCCTGCATGACGTTAAAGCTGGCCTGCCAGGCATCGGATTCTGTGTAATCTTCATGGTATTGTTCGTTGGGCCGAAAGGGTTCCCGCCATTTTCCATCTTCCGTCCTGCCCCGCATGAAGCCAGTCACGGGGTCAAAGATGTTCTTGTAGTTCTGGCTCAGTTTGTAGAACATCGCGGCGTCATCCGGCTTTCCCAATAACTCCGCCATAGCTCCGACGCACCAGTAGTCGTAGGCGAAATCCAGGGTGCATGAAACGGATTGTTTGTTCGGCCCTGCTGGCACATAGCCGTAATGGCGGAATTGTTCCTGCAGGTCCTTGTTGCCGTTGGCCGTCGCGCCCACAAGGGCGGTATCCCGCATGGCCGCGTAGGCGGCTTGAACATCAAAGTCCCGGAATCCCTGCGCGTAGGCTGCCGCGATCATGCCTACAACATGGAACCCAGTCATGGCCCATGTTTCATTGCCCCACAACGGCCACACGGGAAGCGAGTGCTGGTCAAGATGCGTGTAATCGGCCAATAAGGTGCGGATGATGTCCTTGATGCGCCGCGGCTGCATAAGCATGATGAAAGGAAATTCGCCGCGATAGATGTCCCAGATGGAGAGCGTAGTGTATTTCGTGAAACCTGGATTGGAATGATTGCGGTGATCCTGTCCGCGATAGGTTCCATCCACGTCATTGTAAGTCGCAGGCGAGGTCAGGCCATGATAGGCGCCGGTAGCAAAGACCTGACTGAGCGACTTATCGAAGAGGTCGGCATCCAGGACGGCGAGTTCCCGGCTCCAAACCTGTGCAGCCTGGCGAACTAGAGCATCGAAATCCCAGTGCGGAATTTCCGCGGTCAGGTTTTTCGCAGCGCCTTCGACGCTTGTGCCGGATAGCCCCACGCGAATCACCAGCGGTTCCGAGCCAGGCGCCTGGGTGAAGATGGCTTTGATTTGCTGGCCTGTTAACTTGTCTCCCGCAGAGGCGGAGCTTATCTTGCCATCCACGTTCACCTGCACTGAAGCGACGGGGCGCGAGAACTCCATGACAAAGTAGACCTGCCTGTCGACCGCCCAGCCGTGGGTGCAGCGGATGCCGCTGATGCGGGAATTGCTCTCAATGTTCAACTCCGCCTGATACACCGTGCAGCCGAGGCCATGGACCAGATCCACGATGACTCCCCGGTGCGTCTGGGACGGAAGATTGGGATAACCATACCGGTGCATGCCGCAGCGGGTAGTTGCGGTAACTTCCGCCTGCACATCGGGAGTTTGCAGATGCACCCCGTAATACCCGGCGCGCGAGACTTCTTTCTCGTGGGAGAAATAAGAGCAGTACCCGGGTCCTGATGCGCCGACCACCCAGCCCGAATTCCGCCCAATGGCCTCAATTTGCGCCTCCGCCTGCTTCCCCGGAACGCCGGCGTCCCAACTCCAGTTGCGCCCTTCGACAAGCGGCATCACCAGAACGTCGCCCAGGTCGGCGCCGCCAGTCCCCTGGACATGGGTATGACTGAAGCCCACCAAGACATTATCGGAATAGTGATAGCCCGAACAATGGTCCCACGAACTCATGTCATCCAAGGGACCCCAACGGGGTTCTGCCGGGCCGCTCGTATCCGGGCTCAGTTGCACCAATCCAAAAGGCGCCGTAGGTCCGGGAAACGTATGCCCATGCCAGCCCGTGCCGATTGCCGGTTGTACGTCGCGGATTGGGTACTGCCCCGATTCCTTTCGGGCGGAGGTTGTGGACTGCGCGTCTGCGCGACCCGTTGTTTCGATCAGGGCGCAGACGGGCACCACCGAACCAGCCGTCATCGCCGCACATGCTTTCAGAAAGTCGCGCCTGGGCAACTTCAACAACCCTTGATTCATCGCAAATCCTCCCTCTGGAGTCAGGCAATTATAGTTCCCGGCACCACGGCGGATCACGGTGCCGCCTGACGCGATTCCGATGCCGCGTTGTGCTCGGGCTGTTCAACCTCAGGCCAAGCTTCTGAATTTTCAGACATCTGCGCTAGCTTCGTGCGCGAGGCGGCGGGCAGATCGCGATTTGCCTCTTGCCGCACCAGCGAATGTAGCGGCCTTTTCGATCCGGAAAGAGGCGGAGCAAGAGTGGAAATACGGGTGTGCTGATTCAGCGCGGTCCGAAGATGCTTTGTAAACGGGGGAGGGATTTGGGCCGCCGGGCGGGGTACGAGGGTGTCTATTCCTTCAGAAATTTATCCCAGGAATCCTTCGCTTCCTGCCATGTTTCTTCCTGAATGAATATTTCGCTCGCTTTATGCCACTGTCCAAGCTGTTCGGGGCCACGATCGTTCAGCGCAACTTTGTAGGCTGGTGGACCATCGTCGCCTTTGGCTCTGGCAAGGATGGTGGCATCGTAGGCGATTCCTTTGTCCGTGATGACCAAAACCTTTTGACCAACATCAAGCATGGCGAATTCCTCCATTGGGGGACTTGTCAGGAAGTCTATCCCATTCCTTCCGCTTTTTCCTCAAGGAAGCGGGATTTCAACCGCTGGACAGTCCGCTTGGGCAGGACGTCTGGAGGCTAGAATCGAGGGTAGCTATGGCTGAATTCACGCATCTGCATTTGCATACGGAGTACTCGCTTCTGGATGGGGCTTGCGACATAACCAAGCTCGTGGACCGGGTGGCGGCGCTGGGGCAAAAGTCTGTCGCCATGACGGACCACGGGAATATTTATGGCGCGGTGCACTTCTTCAAGGCGGCCGAAGAAAAGGGTATCCACCCGATTCTGGGGTGCGAGCTTTATATCTGCAAACACGAAGATCATCGGGCGCCGGGTGAAGGGGACGAAAACAACCACCTTCTGGTTCTGGCGGAAAACGAAGAAGGTTACCGAAACCTGGTGCGGATTACGTCGGAGGCTTCGCTGCATGGGTTTTATCGCAAGCCCAGGGTAAGCAAGCGCTACCTGGCGGAACATGCAAAAGGGCTGATCGGGTTTTCAGGATGCCTGAGCGGGGAGCTGTGCGAGGTACTGGTGGCGGGCAACTACGACAAGGCTCGCGCGGTGGCGCAACAGTACGAGGACATCTTTGGGAAAGGCAACTTTTACCTGGAGATTCAGGATCAGGGCCTGACGGACGAGCGGAAGATTCATGAAGCGCTGTTCCGGCTGGAACGGGAGCTGAACATTCCGCTGGTGGCGACCAACGACTCGCACTACCTTTGCGGCGAGGACTCGCACGCGCACGACGTGATGCTCTGCGTGCAGACGGGGTCGAAGGTACATGAAAAGGAGCGGTTCCGGTTCGACAGCGACCAGTTTTTTGTGAAGAGCGGGGAGGAGATGGGAAGGCTGTTCCCTGATTCGCCGACGGTATTGCAGCGGACGATGGAGATTGCGGAGCGCTGCCGGCTGAAGTTGCACAAGGTGGACAACCCGTTTCCGGAATTTGCGGTGCCGGAAGGGCACACGATCGACAGCTATTTCGAGCAGGTGTGCCGGGAGGGTTACCGGAAGCGGCTGGAAACGGCGGTGCGGCAACTGGAACTGCGCGGTCTGCTGCGCTCGACCAGGGCCGAGTACGATGCGCGCCTGGAGCGCGAAATCGGCATCATCAAGCAGATGAAGTACTCAGGGTACTTCCTGATTGTGTGGGACTTCATCAAGTACGCGCGGGACCATGGCATACCTGTTGGTCCGGGGCGCGGGTCGGCGGCCGGCTCGCTGGTGGCGTATGCGATGGAGATTACGAATGTGGACCCGTTGCAGAATGTGCTGCTGTTTGAGAGGTTTCTGAATCCTGAGCGGGTTTCGATGCCCGATATCGACGTGGACTTCTGTATGAACCGGCGGGGCGAGGTAATCGACTACGTGACGCGCAAGTATGGGCGCGAACAAGTGGCGCAGATTATCACGTTCAACACCATGGCCGCGAAGGCGTCGATCAAGGACTGCGGGCGGGCGTTGGACATGCCATATGGGGACGTGGACCGCATTGCGAAACTGGTTCCGGCAACGATCGGGATGACGCTCGACAAAGCTCTGGAAGAGGTTGCGGAGCTGAGGAAGATCTATGACAACGATCAGGCGATTCGCGAGCTGATTGATACAGCAAAGAAGCTGGAGGGGTTGGTGCGCGGGTCGGGAGTTCATGCGTCGGCGGTGGTGATTGCGCCGCGGCCTTTGACGGAACTGGTGCCGCTGGCCAAGACAAAGAACGACGAAATTGTGACCGCGTACGACATGAAGGCCGTCGAGAAGATGGGCCTGCTGAAGATGGACTTCCTGGGGTTGACAACGCTGACGGTGATCGACGACTGCCTGAAGCTGATCGAAGCGAACCGCGGGGAGAAGGTGGATATAGAGGCGATTCCTCTGAACGACGAGGAAACATACAAGAAGGTGTTTCACTCGGCGCTCACATCGGGGGTGTTTCAGTTCGAGTCGAGCGGAATGCGCGACGTGTTGCGGCGGTACAGGCCGGAGACGGTGGAAGATCTGACGGCGCTGAATGCGCTGTACAGGCCGGGGCCGATCCAGGGCGGGATGATCGACGACTTCATCGAGCGCAAGTGGGGGCGGCGCAAGGTAGAGTACATGCTGCCGGAGATGGAGAAGGTGCTCAAGGAGACGTTGGGGGTGATCGTCTACCAGGAGCAGGTAATGCAGATTGCCAACGTGCTGGCGAGCTACTCGCTGGGCGAGGCGGACCTGTTGCGGCGGTCGATGGGAAAGAAGAATGCCGAGGCAATGGCCGAGCAGCGCGAACGCTTTATGAGCGGGGCAGAGGCGTTGGGGCATCCCAAGGCGACGGCGGGCGAAGTCTTCGACCAGATGGAGAAGTTTGCCGGGTACGGTTTCAACAAATCACATTCGGCCGCGTATGCGCTGCTGGCTTACCAGACGGCCTATCTGAAGACGCATTATCCGATGGAGTTTATGGCGGCGCTGCTGACGTCGGAGACCTCGAAGCCGGAGAACGTGGTGAAGTACATCGGCGAGTGCCGGGAGATGGGCATCCCAGTGGAGCCGCCAGACGTTCAGGTCTCGGGGGCGCAGTTTACACCGCATGGTGAGGCAATACGCTTCGGTCTGGCGGCGGTGAAGAATGTGGGCGCGAACGCGATCGAGTCGATCTTGAAGGCGCGCGCTGAGGTTGGTGGCCGTTTCAAGAGTTTCTGGGAGTTTTGCGAGAAGGTGGATCTGCGGGTGATGAACTCGCGGGTGATTCAGTCGCTGATCAAGGCCGGGGCGCTGGACTCGCTGGGCAAGCGTGGACAACTGTGGGCCGCGGTGGACAAGGCGATGGAACGGGCGCAAAGGGCACAAAAGGATGCGGCTCAGGGGCAAACGGGCTTGTTTGGCCTATTCGATGAAGCGCCTGGACGGGGACGCGACGTGGACGAACTGCCGCACGTGCCCGACTGGGAGGAGAGCGAGCGGCTGGCCAATGAAAAAGAGGTGCTGGGCTTCTTTGTCTCAGGGCATCCGCTGGATAAGTACGCGGAGAAGCTGCGCAATTTGACGGGGGTGATCCCGGTGGCGGAGGCGCTGGAGCGGAAGCCGCCGGAGAAGCGTTGGGGAACGCAGGCGGACCCGGCGGACGAAATTCAGGTAGCAGGGATGATTCTGGGACTGCGGGTGCAAAAGAGCAGGCGGGATCAGAAGCTCTACGCGCAGGCGGCGCTGGAGGATGCAACAGGGAAGATCGAACTGATCTGCTTTTCGCGGGACTATGAGCGGCTGGCCGGGCAGTTGAAGATTGAGGCGCCGGTGCTGGTGCGCGGGGTGCTGATGGGCGATGAGGATGCGGCTCCGAAGATTGCGGTGAGTTCGGTTCAGACGCTGGAAGCAGTGCAGGTGAAGCTGCCGGCCGGGGTTCGAATCAGGATCAACCTGGATCGGGCTACGGAGGAGATGTTCGCTGGACTGAAGAGCGCGGCGGATGCCGCGCCGGGTCCGGGGAAGGTAATGCTGCACCTGGAAAAGAAGGGCGAGTATGCCGTCATTCTGGAGCCGGAGGGGATGAGCGTGGCGGCGGACCGCAGCTGGGTAGAGGAGGTGGAGGAACTGGTGGGTAAAGGCGCGGTACAGGCGGTGGGGTAGAGGGCTGTTGCTGCCGAGGGTCTTGAAGCACGTTTATCAAGGAGGAGCAATGCAATATCGCCGGCTGGGCCACGGGCCGCTGGAGGTTTCTGAGTTGAGTTTCGGCACCTGGCTGACGGTGGCCGGTGGGATTGGCCGTGAGCAGGCGATCCGCTGCATTCATGCTGCGGTGGACCATGGAATTACCCTCTTCGATACGGCGAATCAGTATGGAGGGGGCGAGGCGGAGCGGGTGCTGGGCGAGGCGCTGCGAGACTACCCGCGGGATCGGTACATGGTTGCCACAAAGCTGTATTTTCCAGTGGGCGATGAGCCTGATCATGGGCTTTCAGCGGCGCAGATCGAGAAGCAGTTGAACCGGTCGCTGGAGCGGCTGGGGGTGGACGCGATCGATCTTTACCAGTGCCATCGGTACGATAAGGAGACGCCACTCGAAGAAACGATGGAGGCACTGGATCGAGCCGTCAAATCCGGCAAGGTGCGGGCCATCGGGTTCAGCGAGTGGACGGCGGAGCAGATCGAGGCTGCGGCGGCGATTACGAGCGGGAGTGGGCTGACGGCGTTCAGTTCAAGCCAACCACAATATTCGATGCTGTGGCGCAAGCCGGAGGCCAAGGCTTTTCCCGCCTGTGCGCGGCACGGGATCGGGAACCTGGCGTTTTCACCGCTGGCGCACGGTGTGCTGACGGGGAAATATGCACCGGGGCAGCCACCGCCGCCGGGCAGCCGGGCAGCTAGCGAGCAGATGAACGTCTTCATGGAGTCGGCCGGTCGGCATTTCCGGTCAGATTACCTGCTGGAAGCGGTCGCGCAACTCAGGCCAATTGCGGCGGAACTGGGTCTGACGATGGCGCAGATGGGTTTGGCTTGGGTGCTGCGGAGGCCGGAGGTAGCTTCGGCTATCATCGGGGCTTCGCGGCCGGAACAGATTACGGATAATGTGCGGGCTGTGGGGGTAACGCTCCCTGCGGAAGCGCTGGAACGGATCGACCGGGCGGTGGGCGGGGTTGTGGCTTGGGCTTGACAGGCCTCGGCCTGCGGGCGACCCGCGAGAGCCGCCAAAAGGAACGTTCTTGTAGATATACCGCCTAAAGCGCTATGAAAATGCGCCAACAGCGAGGTACCCGCATGGTCAAGAATGAGGTACCCCGCTGCTACTGCATTTCCTTATGCGGTTGGCAGAAAGTAAGCTTCAACTGCCTGCATCAGAGCCGCGCTGTCAAGATGCGGTGTTTTGCCCTGGAATTGAGCGGCCCAACGAACCTGGTTCACAATATCCCGGGGATAGCAGGATCGCAGTTCCTGACCCAGGACGCCGCGAATGAAATCGATCAGATCGTTGCATATGCCCGCGTCCCATTCGACTCCCTGCGCTGTTGCAACGCGGCGGAAAATCTCGCGGAACTGGTCGTCTGATGCCGCACCAATCTTGATCTTGGTTTGAATCCTGCGCAAGAATGCGGCATCTACCAACTCTGCCGGATCCATGTTGGACGCAAAGACGACGAGCATTTCAAAGGGCATCTCGATTTTCTTTCCTCCGGCCAGAGTAAGAAAATCGATCCTGCGATCAAGAGGGACAACCCAGCGGTTCAGCAATTCTTCAGGGCGAAGGCGCTGCCGTCCGAAATCATCGATGATCAGGACCCCATTGTTGGCTTTCATCTGCACGGGGCCCACATAGAATTTGGTCTGCGGGTTGAACTGCAGGTCGAGCATTTCGACCGTCAGCTCTCCACCGACGAGCACTGTGGGGCGTTGGCAGAGCACCCAGCGCTCGTCCCGGTCTTCGGGTTCCAATTCCGGTACACGCTTATGAACGAGTGGATCGTAGACCGTGATGATCTGTCCGTCGACTTCCACCGCGTAAGGAATCCATACCTCATCCTCAGCAAGTACGCGCGATAATGTCTCGGCGAACGTGGTTTTCCCAGTTCCTGCCGGACCATAGAGGAAAATTGCTGAACCGGAGTTAAGAGCGGTCCCGAACTGGCGTAGCGTCTTGCTGTCGACTACAAGATGGGCAAAGGCGCGCTCGACGTCCGCGGGATGCACCTCAACGTCGCGGACGCTTTGTTTGCGAGCCAACTCAACGTAGCTGGCCAGAGAAACCGGCGCAGTGCCCGCATACTGACACTGAGAGAGCAGATCCATCGCACGCGTTCTGCCCTCAGAGGTGATGGAAATATGAGGAATGTTACCAGCCATTCCAGTAACCTGGCAGAACCGTTCCGAACGCATCCGGTGAAACAGTTCGTCCGACACTTCGAAGCTAAGCTTGGTCTTTTCTGCAAGCTCAAGAACGGAGAGAGAACCAGACAGATAGAGAATCTTTAGTGCAAGATCCTCGAGGATTGTCTGGCGCACATCCAATTCTTCAATGGACTGGGGTTTTCGCGCCGGCCCAACAAATAGATCAGTCTTGAAGTAATCGTGAATCGACAGCATGGTTGCCATATTCGATTCCCCATTTCTGCTGCCACTATAGCCCCAGCA
This sequence comes from uncultured Occallatibacter sp., assembly GCA_964571165.1. Classification (GTDB taxonomy): domain Bacteria; phylum Acidobacteriota; class Terriglobia; order Terriglobales; family Acidobacteriaceae; genus Telmatobacter. The sequence continues at coordinate 45,746 of CAZNAW010000016.1, forward strand.
CATGATTCTCTTGATTCCCTCTTTTGTTGCTTCTTAATAGCACTTTGGTTAGGTAGTGTGACTCTTTTGTGTCAACTTTCACATCAGGGATGGCAGAAGGAATGGGCCCGTGTAGCTATAGCGATTGCTGGGGCACCGCGGTATGGGTAGATGGCCGCGAGCTGTAAGATCCATCCATAACTCTATTCATGCCTAACCCACCTTTGCCGCGAATGCACTTGAAGGATGCGGCAGGCGGTGATCGGGACACGGTCTAGCACGTCAATTCATTCACGGTCGAAATCAAAGCTTTAATGTTTTCCGTGGGCGCATGAGGGGGCATTCCTCCTCCGCACGAAACGATTAAGCGGGACTGGTCATCGAGTGCGTTCAGCATTTCCGTGACCGAGCGTGTCACGTCCGCAGGCGTTCCTTCGGCCAGCACGTCGCGCGGAGGAATGTTACCCATCAGCGCAATCCGGTTGTTCGTCCAGACCTTCATCTCCGCCACTGTGTGCTGAATGCCGAAATTGAGCAGATTGATTCCAGCCTCCTCGAGCAAAGGCGCGCTGGCCTTCGACGGGGCATCGTTGTGGAACAACTTTACGGTTACATCGGCGCTGAATGCGCGCTGCAAATAAGGCAGCGCGAAGGTTTCGAAATCGCGGCGGCTCACGAATCCAACGATATCGTCGAGCAGAAAAATGCCGTCGATCGACGGCAATACACTGCGCTGATATGCGATCCAGTCCACCAGAAAATCAGTGATGATCGCGAGCAGGCAATGCATGCGCGCCGGTTCCGTTTTGATTGCCTCCATGAACTCCGGTGTGCCCATAAGAAACGAGGCGATATTGAGCGGACCGCGAGCCACGGCGAAGCGAATCTTGTGGCCCGCGTTTTCGATCTCCGGCTGCAAATGCTGGAGCCGTTTGATAACGAAAGGCAGCAAGCCGTGTTTACGCGGATCAGGCTTTTCCAGACGCTCAACCTCCGACGGCGAGCGCAGCACTTTCCTGGCAAAGGGAAATTCGTTCTCGCCCCAAATCGAGACGGAGCCGAAGGCGGAGGGTTCCGTGCACATTCCATATTCTGACCAGAAACCTGGCAGAAAAATTGTTTCCGGAAACGTGCGCATGGCCTTGAGATTGTCGTCAAGAAAAGTACGTTCGCTGGTGAAGTAATCCAGAATCGTGTGGTGCGCCCAATTCGGAAGCCAGGGACTATCGATGATGAAAGCTGTCGGGAGGGGATGGATCACATCTCCGCGAACAATAGAGATGAGCGTGTTCCATTGTCGGTCGTTCATGACGTGTCTTTCCCTCCCGGTTACGGACCAAATATACCTCGGCCGCCTCTATTTGCGATTCTCTGTGTGTTCTTTTCCGGGGCAATGACGCGGTATCGCCTTCGCTGGGACCCAGTCTGCACTCCCGGTCTCATAAATACCGCGGGCCATTTCCTTCAACTGTGAGACCCGCCAATAAGGCGACGCTGATGCTCTTCGTGGGTCGATACAGAGCTTATAAAACCGGCTCTTTATTTTTTCACTGACCTGCTAACTCTCGCAGAGGCGCTGGGCCCATTGGCGAACGGAACCGGGAGTGAGCGGCAGGGCATTGGCTTCGCTGGCGGCTAACTGGATGGCGAAATTGCCAATGGTGGAGCTTTCCGGTTGGCCGACTTCGACCGGGAGGCCGGTACGCTGTCTGGTGAGTTCAACGAGGAGCTTGTTGCGGCTGGCGCCGCCGAGGATGTGGATGCGCTGCAGCTTGCGGCCGAGCATTTTCTCCAGGCTGGTAAGGGCAGAGGCATAGCGGGCAGCGAGGCTCTCGAAGATTACGCGGGCAAACACGGGTTCGTTGCCGGCAACGTCCGGAATGGTCTCCAGACGGCGGCGCCACAACTCGTGATTGATGCGTTCCTGCATGTTGGAGTCGAGTAGCAGTGGTTCCGCGTCAACGTTGATGACGCCGGGAAAACTTGAGGAAGCAGCTTGCGTAATCAGATCTTCTATATCCCAGGGACGACCTTCAAGGCTCCAGGCGTCCATGCATTGCTTGAGCAGCCACATGCCGTTGACGATGGTGTGGAAGCAAAGGTCGCCGGTAGCCGCACCAAGGTTGGTGTAGCGAGCGTCGAATGCTTCGCAGGTGGTGATCGGCTCGGAAATGAGCGTGCCAACCAGCGACCAGGTTCCCGAGCATATGTAGAGGGTGGATTCAAGGTCGGAGGGAATGCCGGCAATGGCGGAGGCGGTGTCATGGCAAGCGGGCGCGATGAGTTGGGTTTCGCTGAAGGCATCGAGCGCGGCCAGGGGCCCTTGCAGGCGACCGAGGATGGTTCCGGCGGGGACGATAGGCGGAGCTGCATCGAAAGGAAGATCGAGCAGGCTGAAAAGTTCGCGGTCCCAGTCGCCGGTGGTGAGATTGACAAGACCGGTATGCGTGGCGTGGGTGTACTCGGCCACACGGCGGCCGCCGAGCCAGTGAAGGACAAACTCGGGCATGGTGATCCAGGGAGTGTGCGGGTCGATCCCGGCGGCGGGGTCGGCAAGCAGTTGGTAGACGGTATTAATGCGATGGGGAAGTACGCCGGTGCGTTGGTAGAGCTCGAGGGGTGGAATGAGGAGGTCGGCAGCTTCTTTTGGGGCAACGGTTCGCTCATCACGGTAACAGAACGGGTCGCGCAGCGGGCGGCCGTCGGGGGCCAGCCGAACGTAGTCTACTCCCCAAGAGTCAACGGCGATGGAGGCTATGCCTTGAGGAACGGCTTCGGCAGCTTTACGGAGACCTGCTTCCAGTCCGGCGAGGATGGTGTCGAGGGACCAGTGCATCGACGATCCTTGATGGACCGGGCCGTTGGGGATGCGATGGATGACTTCGATTACAGGTTTACCACCGTTCCAACGGAGGAGGGAGACACGACAACTTTCGGCGCCTAAATCGATGGCAATTCGTGCAGTTTGTTGCATGGCGACAGATGAATCTCCGTTCTTGGGCATTTCCAGAGGGAGCAGAATGAGGAAGCGACATTCTCGATTTCCACGCGTGGCTCAAACAATGCTTCAAGAATGGGCAACCGGATTCCAGTCACAGTGAAGATGGTTGAATTCAACGTAAGAATGCCTCCGTTAGACCGCCGTCCACAGGGATGAGATGGCCTGAGATGCAACGGGCGCGAGGGCCGGCCAGAAAGAGGATAGCCTCCGCACAATCGGCCGGATCGATAGGTTGACGGGTGAGGGTACGTTCAGCATAGTAGCCAGCCAGAAGGTTGCGCAGCTCGCCGTCCGAGAGCGAGTCCTCGAAAGGGATATTGTACTTGGCGAGGGAGGCGCGAACACGATCGCGGGGAAACATAGTTGAGCCCTTGACGACGGTGGCAGGGCTGATTCCGTTGACGCGCACGCGCGGAGCAAGGGAGACGGCCAGCTCGCGGACCAAATGCGAGAGAGCGGCTTTACTGACGTCGTAGGCCTCGGAGCCGCGCTTGGCCACGACAGCGTTGGCCGAGCTGGTGAGGGCGATGGAGGCGTCAAGCGTCTGTTCAGCAAAGATCTTGGCGGCTTCATCTGCGAGAAGGTAGTTGGCAGTGACATTCACATCGAGGGTGGTGGCCCAGAGGTCGTCGGGGATGACGCCGTCGGGCGTGGACGGAAAGAGCGCGGCGGTGTTGATGAGGATGTCGATGCCGCCGAAGGTCGCAACGGTCGCGTGGAGGGCTTTGGCGATGGCTTCGCGGCTGCGGATGTCGACCGGAATGCTGAGTATGAACTCCTTGGAGGTGACCGATTGGAGTTCTGCGGCCACACGGGCCGCGGCGGACTCATCGCGGTCGGCTACAACAACATGGGCGCCGCGGGTGGCGGCCAGCAGAGCGGTTTCGCGGCCGATGCCGCTTCCGCCGCCGACAATAAACGCGATGCGGCGGCTGAGCTCTCTTTCCGGAGGTTGGCGGCGAATTTTGGCCTCTTCCATGGCCCAGTATTCGATGCGGAAGGCTTCACGGGCCGGCAGAGCCACGTAGTTGGTGAAGACCTTGAAGCTGGCCGGGTCCATGCCGGCACCTACCTGGGGCAACGTGCCAGTCACTTCGTCCTCGGCGAGGAGGCTGGCGCCTTCCATCACGTGAATGGCATTGGTGTAAAACTCGCCGACGATGCGGGCTTCGGTTTTGTTCTTGCCGAAGCTGAACATGCCCAAGCCGGGGATGAGGACGACGGTTGGACTCGAATCGCGGAGTGCAGGCGAATCGGGGGTGGCGAAGGAGTGATAGTAAGCGCGATATTGATCACGGTACTCAACCAGGGACAGGTCGATCTGGTGCTTGAGCGCGGCCAGATCGGCATCGGCGGGCCAAGGAACGAAGAGCGGGCGGATCTTGGTGCGGATGAAGTGGTCGGGGCAGCTTGTGCCGAGGAAGGCCAATTCCCTGGCATGCGCGGAGTTGACGAATTGAAGCACATCGAGGGCGTCAGTGAAGTTCAAAATCCAGCGGTTTTGTGAGCTGATGCGGCCGCGCAGGTAGGGGGCTATCTGGACGGCGAGTTGGCCGCGATCCGCGCGGGCTGGGAGGGCCTCGCCACCGAAGCGGACGGGGCCTTTGGCGATGCCGTGGCGTTGAATGAACTGGCCGATCTGGTCGATGACGGTGAGGGTGTTCAGGTAACACTCGCGCTGGGTCTGGCCCCAGGTGAAGAGGCCGTGGCCGCCGAGGACGATGCCGTCGCAGCCAGGGTTCTCGCGGACGGCCTGGCGCATCATCAGGCCCAACTCAAAACCGGGTCGCTGCCAGGGCAGCCAGACGAGGGAGTGCTTGAACTCGATGTTGAACTCGTGCATTTTGGCTTTTCCGTTGGCGGAGGCAGCCAGAGCGATGCCCCAGTCGGGATGGAGATGATCGACATGAGGGAAGGGAAGAAAACCGTGCAGCGGGGTGTCAATGGAGGCGGCGACGGGATTGTTGCGGAAGGCGCAGAGGGTATACAGGGCAACCATGTCGTCCTCTGCGTCGACGCCCTTGTAGCTACGTTCGAGGGCTAGGAGCTTCTGCTGGTAGAGCGTGGCGAAGCCGGTGCGCTTGATGCTGCCGAGGTCGCCGCCAGAGCCTTTGACCCATAAGACTTCGGCGGGTTCACGGGTGAGGGGGTCGATCTCAGTGACTTTCGAACTGGTGTTGCCTCCGGCGAAGTTGGTTATGCGGAGGTCGGAACCGAGCAGGTTGGAGCGATAGCGCAGGAGTTCTGGCTCATCGAGCGTGGCGGCTACGCTGGGGTCCCAGCGGTCTTCGAGGAATTTGAGGGCAGGGGAAGCGGGAGTTGCCAAAGTCATATACACCACTGTACGGGGGAATTGACAAGCCTAGTCAACATAGCACACGAAAAAGCAATAGGGAACCTATTCCGCGGAAGGATTCAGCGGCAGGCGGAAAGGCGCCCCACGATGGTTGCAACAGCAGAGGCACGGCGACGGGGCATCCTGTTTCGCTGAGCACTGGCTGCGCCGCGACCCTTTAGAACGGTTGCTTGTCCAGAGACTTCCGGGCTTTCTATTCGGCGCCCAGGCTTTCAGGTGTCACGGCCTTGTGGCGGATGTAGTTGTACGGGGGGACGGTGTAGCCGCGAAGAAGCGCGATGCCGAGCTGGATGAGGCGCGGACCATAGGTTTCGGCCTCGTGGGAGATGGAGCCAATGATGGCGCTCTTGCCAGAGCGCATCTCCTCAATGACCTCTGGAATGCAGTCCTGTCCGACGATGGCAAAGTCCTGTTCCCGGTCAGCCTGGCGAGCTGCGTCGAGGACACCAAGGGCGCTGGAATCGGTGGCGGTGGCAACCAGGATGTGCTCTCCCTTGCTATGACCGCGGAGAAAATCGGAGATTGCCATTTGGCTGGGTTGGCGCATGCCGCGGCCTTCGAGCGCGATAAAGCTGTCGGAGGGCAAATCGGCGAGACGGTCGCGAATTCCATCGAAGGCGCCGGTGATGCGGCTCTGGACAAAAGAGCCAGCCTCAGAGAATCCGACGCCCAAAACCCAATCGACTTTGCCCTTCCATTTGCGGAGTGCGTGCTGGGCGAGCAGGGAACCGGCTTCAAAGCCGACTTCGAAGTTATCCACGCCAAAGTAGGTGGCATTGGGATGCGGGACATCGATGGCGACAAGCGGAATATCGGCCATTTTAAAAATGTGGGCCACGCGCGGGGCTGCGTGCTCCTCGACCTGGAACTCAAGTACCAAGTCGACGCGTTTGGAGACAAACTCCTCGGCGTTTTGGACGGCGACATCGGGGTCGTAGCGGTTGTCAAGAACCAGAAGCTCGACGCCCGATGCGGCAGCCGCCGCGGTGACGCTTTGTGCTACGGCAATGGAAAAGGGCATCTCAGCGCTCTGTGCGGCAAAACCGAAGCGCAGGCGCCTGGGACGGGAAACCAGGCGGTACAGGCCGTTCTGCGCCTGGGCCACATAACCGCGATGCACCAGAGTCTTGAGAATGCGATAGACGCTGGTTTTGGAGATCCGAGTCTCCCGGTAAACATCTTCGAGGGTCACGGGGGCATGATTCTGCTCCAGCAGTTCGAGTACGTCGAGAGCCTTGGAGAGAATGGGAATCAGATAGAGCCGCTTGATGTTTGCCTTGGGCACGTCTTCTTCTTCCTCCATGCGTTTCCGTAAACAGTAGGGTTATGCGCCCGAATAGCCCTCTCAGGCGTAGCTGCTGACGGCTGAATGCCGCGTGCCCCGCTCCCGGGCGATGCGTTCAACGTAACCGCTGGAGCGCAGGGCGGCCAGTGGGTCGCGGGGCAACCCGCGCGCTTCGCGCCAGGCGGCGACGAGCGGCCGCACATCGCGCCAGAAAGCGCCGCGGAAAAGCTCTTCGGCGGCTACCAGATCACAGGATTGTTGATAGACCGCCAACTGCTCGCGATCGACAAGTGCGGCCTTGAGCCAGAGTTCCTGCGCCGTGGCCACGGTTTGCACGGTGGCTTCCATCTTGCCTTTGAGGTTGTGGCTCTGGTCGATCATGAAGGCGATATTTTGGGCCAGGCCATCAGCGGCTGCCGTGTGGATTTCATGGAAGATGCGGAAGATCTGGTAAGGATCGATAGAACCCAGGGTAAGGTCATCGTCGGCGTAGCGGCGGTCGTTGAAGTGGAAGCCGCCGAGAAGGCCGGTATGGAGGAGCCAGGCTACGATCTGCTCGATGTTCTGCGAGGAATAGTGGTGGCCGGTGTCGACCAATACGCGCGCCTGCGGCCCGGCCTGTCGCGCGAGGTAGGAGGACATGCCCCAGTCGGCGATATCGGTGTGGTAGAAGGCCGGCTCGAAGGGCTTGTACTCGATGAGTAACCGCTGGCCCTGTACCAGTTTGCCGTGGACGGTGCGCAGGGCCTCCTCAAGCCAGCCGATGCGCTTGCGGATGCTTTGCGTGCCGGGATAGTTGGAGCCGTCTGGCAGCCAAAGGGAGAGATCGCGGCCGCCAAAGAGTTTGGCGATTTCGATGGAAACGAGCAAATGATCCATCGCCTGCTGGCGAATCCTCTCTAGAGGATTGCAGAGCGAGCCGAACTTGTACTGCTGATCCTGGAAGAGGTTGGGATTGATGGATCCGACGCGAATGCCGAAGCGGCGTTGCAGGTCCCACACCGCAGGCACATCCGCCACGCCATTGGGCAGGTCCCAGAGTACGTGAAGGGCGAGCGTGGGAGTCGCGCCGGTGAGGCGATGGACCTCGGCCGCATCAGAGAATTTCTCTTCGATGGTGGAAGCGGCGGCAGGCTGCGCAAATTTGCCGAAGCGGGTGCCGGTGTTGGCGAATCCCCAGGAGGGAATCTCGATCTGGAACGATTCCAGAGCTTGGAGTGCCTGGTCGAAGTCTGCGGGTCTATCTGGTTCTGTGGTTTTCGATTTCTTCATGGTCAATCCTTACTGAGACGGTATGGGTCAGTCTCACTTTAATCCTGTTTGAGGGTTCTGGAGCGGATCCTGGTCGTGCACGAGAAGCACATGGAGGAAACGTGGTCCATGAACACCCTTGATGCGTGTCATTTCGATGTCTGCCGTGGCGCTAGGTCCGGAGATAAAGGTGGCTAACGGTGGCGGCTGTTGGCAGCGGGCGAAATACTCGGGGAGGGTTTCCACCACCTGGCTGGCTCGAAGAATGCAGAGGTGCCAGTCAGGCAGCAGAGTGAGCACCCGCCGGCCTTCGGTGGCGGAGTGGTGGAGGACTATGGTTCCGGAGCTGGCAATACCGCAAAAAGCGGCAGTCACCACGCCCTCGGACTGTTCGATTTCGGCGGTCGTAAGGCCGCCGTCGAGCTTAAAGTTGAAGGCTGGGTCGAGCCATTCCACGGGCAGGCCCGGGGGTGCGACAAAAGTGCGCAGCCCGCTGGCGGATAGCTGGGCGGTGATAGCAGCCGGCAGCGCATCCGGTGTGGACTCGACGACTTCGGCGTCGTACTCGCGGAGGCGCTCGATCATCAGTTCGATGCGAGCTTCAGCGGATAGCTGGCCACGGCAGATATAGGTGCGAGACAGGGCGGTATAGGCGCCCACGGCGCGAGCGTCGCCGCTGGCGGCGGAAGATTGAGTCGCAGTGCGGACGCGGTCCAGTATCTGTTGACGAGATGGGGCAGACGCGCTCATTTTGCCTCCTCAGCGGACTTTAGGGCAGTCGACGCGCCGTCGTGCGACGAAGGCCCGCGCGCAGCCCACCATTCGTGAAAGGTCTGGTCGGGCAGGCCGCGCAGGTCGCGGGTCTGGGTCCATTTGGCGCCCAGACTGGGCAGCGAGTGAATCCATCCGTCCTTGCGGGTAAAGAAACGGAGTCCAATACGGCCCAGGCACTGTGCCGCATGGAAGAGCCACGCCCTGGCGAACAAAAAGTTGGCGATGCGCAGTCCAAGGTACATGGGGTCGAGGAAGCGGGCGAACTGATGGCGCTCCTGGTCGGTCACCCGGGCGCGCAGGTCGATGAGTACCTCGGGAATGTTGATTTTTACCGGGCAGACCTCGTAACAGGAGCCGCAGAGCGATGAGGCATAAGGCAGCGACTGGGCGTGGTGAAGCTGCATCAGTTGGGGCGTGAGAATGGCTCCGATGGGACCGGGGTAGACCGACCCATAGGCGTGGCCGCCGGTCTGGCGATAGACCGGGCAGGCGTTCATGCAGGCGGCGCAACGGATGCACTTGAGGGTTTGGCGCTCAGTGGGATGGAAGAGGATGGAAGAGCGCTGATTGTCGAGCAGAACCACATGGAAACGCCGCGGGCCGTCGCCCTGAGTAACGCCGGTCCAGAGAGAGGTGTAGGGGTTCATTCGCTCGCCGGTGGCTGAGCGGGCTAGAACCTGAAGCATCACTTCCAGGTCTTGGAAGCGGGGCAGTACCTTCTCAATTCCGGCCAGGGTAATCATGGTGCGCGGCAAGGTGAGGCACATGCGGCCGTTGCCCTCCGACTCGACGACAGCCACCGAGCCGGTTTCAGCGATGAGAAAGTTCGCCCCGCTGATGGCCGTGGGAATAGTAAGAAATTTCTGGCGGAGATAGTTGCGTGCAGCGGCAGTGAGGGCGCGCGGGTCGTCGGAAAGGTTCTTGAGACCCATGCGCCGGGCGAAGATTTCGCGCACCTGGCTGCGGTTGATGTGCAGAGCGGGGACGACGATGTGGGAGGGCTCTTCGTCGCCCAGTTGCAGAATGATTTCTGCCAGATCGGTCTCGAAAACATTGATGCCGGCGGCCTGGAGGAACGGATTCAACTGAATCTCCGCCGAGGTCATGGTCTTGATCTTGATGACCTCGCTGGCGTTTTCCTCGCGGAGCAGGTCAAGAATGATTTGCCGCGCCTGGGAAGCGTCGGCAGCCCAGTGGACAGTACCCCCGGCTGCAGTGCAGCGGGCTTCGAATTGCTCGAGGTAGAAGGCCAGGTTTTCGATAGTGTGGGCGCGGATGGCGGAGGCCGCAGAACGGAGATCCTGCCAGTCAGTTTTCTCGGCCACGAGTTTGGCGCGCTTGGCCTGGATAACGTCGATGGCGTGGGCCACATTCTTGCGCAGTTGAGGATTGCGCAACATGGGCAGAGCCGCTTGCGGGAAGGGCGGCGCGAGCATGGGGTCAAGCACGGGATGGGACGCGGCTGCGGGGCTCATGCGCATGCCTTTTCCGCTTCTGTGCTGGCCAGGATTTCGGCAAGGTGGATGGTCTTCATGCCGGCATATTGGCGGTGCATGGCCCCGCCCAAGTGCATGAGGCAACTGTTGTCGAGCGCGGTGCAATACTCCGCTCCGGTAGAAATAACGTCCTGGAGTTTGACGGCCAGCATAGCCGAGGAGACTTCGGCATTCTTGATGGAGAATGTTCCTCCGAAACCGCAGCAGCGATCCGTGTTGGGGAGCGGCGCCAGCTCAAGACCGCGAACCCTGGCCAGCAGACGGTAGGGACGGTCTCCGAGGTGCAGCGCGCGCACGCCGTGGCAACTGGCGTGGTAAACCACGCGATGGGGGAAGGAAGCGCCCACGTCTTCGACGCCCAGCCGGTCAATGAGGAACTCACTCAATTCGAAGACGCGGGGCAGCAGGGCGGCGAAGTCCCGGCGCAAAGCTTCGTTGCCCAACTCGTCGAAAAGACCTGGATACTGATCGCGGATCATGGCCACACAGGAAGACGAGGGAATAACAACGGTCTCGGCATCCTGGTAGAGACGGACGAAACGCTTTGCCTGACAGAAGGCTTCTGTGCGAAAGCCGGTGTTGGCATGCATCTGGCCGCAGCAGGTTTGTTGGGGATGGAAGCCGATCTGGACGCCGAGCCTTTCCAGCAGACGCACCACTGCACGTCCTGTCTCCGGAAAGAGGGTATCGTTATAGCAGGTGATGAAGATCGACGCGCGCATAACTGCACCAGGTTCGCAAAAACGGGCAACCGGGAAAGCGAATAATATTCGATAGACACATGGATTGTCTATTGCAATCGCGTTTTCTAATGAATCGAATCATACTCCGACCGGATTTGTGGTCATTCTGAGCTTCAAAGCGTCAGGGCGCCAACCTCTGCCGAGGCTGCTGACGGGGACTGTGCAACTCTTTCACCCATGGATTTTCGTGCCAAGGTCAACCGCAACGGTCGGCGCGCGTCTAAATGTGTAGTCTGCCCCCGCTGTCTTCTCGACGGAGGGCCGATTCTTCGATTGGTTCTTCACGCGGCTTCATGTTTTGCATGTGACGGGTTCCAGAATGGGTTGACAGGATCTCTCGCCTGGATTTTTACCAGTTCAAAATTTCTGCACGTATTTGTGAGCGAAGCGACTGCGGGTCGATCTCGAAACGGCATGGCGAATTATGATAGCATCCAGTCTCATCGTTGAGCGCCGCAGTTAGGTAGCTTGCCTGAGGAATTTTTGATGCAAACCGCAACTTTAGGTAAGTTCGGGGGTTTTTCTCCGAAGAAAGGGTCCAGGATAAACAATATGCGTCCCCTGCGTTCGCTCGTGCTGTGTGTAATACCCAGCGCATTGCTCATCGCGACGGCGGCAATGTCCCAGACTTCGGCGCCCGTCGCGCGGATCGTCAATCCAATCGACGAAAGCCAACTGACAACAATCAAGGGCACTGTGCACCCCTTGGCGAACGCAAGGAACGATCGCGGAGCTGCGCCCGACAGCTTGCAGCTCGATCGCATGCATCTGGTGCTCACGCGCAGCGCGAGCCAGGAAGCGGCCCTGCGGCAATTGATCAACCAAATGCACACGCCCAGCGCTGCCAGCTACCACGAATGGCTCACGCCTGATCAGTTCGGTAAGCAATTCGGCCCCTCTGACGAGGACATAACGGCTGTTGAGACCTGGCTGGCCGGGCACGGATTGAGTGTGGCCAAGGTGAATCCTGGGAAGCAGACCATCGAGTTCTCAGGCAATGTGGCCCAGTTGCGCTCGGCCTTTCATACACAGATCCATAAGTATGAGGTGAACGGCGAAACCCATTACGCCAACGCCAACAATCCGCAGATTCCGGCGGCGCTGGCGCCGGTGGTGGGCGGCTTCGTCTCTCTGAACAATTTCCGCCTAAAGAACAACAACCACTATCTCGGCAAAGCCACATACAATCCGAAGACTGACAAGGCCCAACCCCAGTGGACTATCGGTCCCGGCGGCCCTCCCCAGTATGAAACCGAGAATTTTGTGCTTGCGCCCCAGGATTTTTATGTTCAGTACGATCTGAATCCGCTGTATACCGCGGGAACGAGCGGCACTGGGCAAACCATCGCCATTGTCAACGACTCAAATATCAATGTTGATTTGGCAAATCAGTTCCGCTCTCTGTTTGGTCTTTCGGTTAACCCGCCGCAGGTGATTATCGATGGCAATGACCCTGGCGTGGACGGGATCAACAATCCAGATGGCCCCAACTACGATTCCGGCGAAGCCTATATCGATGTGGAGTGGTCTGGCGCGGTGGCGCCGAATGCCACCATCGACCTGGTTATCGCGGCTGACACGGCTCTGGAAGACGGCCTTTTGCTGGCCGCCGAGCGCGCTGTCTATAGTAATGTCGCCCCAGTCATGAGCGTGAGCTTTGGCGCATGCGAACGGAACATGGGCATCGAAAACGAGTTCCTGTACAGCCTTTGGGAGCAGGCCGCCGCGCAAGGCATTACGGTAATGGTTTCCGCGGGAGACAGCGGCTCCGCCTCATGCGACAATGGCTCGGAGTATGCGGAGGGCGGTCAGGCTGTGAACGGCTTTGCCTCGACGCCCTTTAATGTCGCCGTGGGCGGAACGGACTTCTATTACACCGATTACGCGGCGAGCGCAGCCACGCTCGACGCCCAGCTTGCTGGCTACTGGAACACAGCCAATACAAGCAATAGCACGCCCGCTGTCTCCATCTTAGGCGTGATCCCCGAGCAACCCTGGAACGACAGCCAGTTCGGCCTGAATATCTTCAGCCAGTATGCAACCTATGGCACGACGGACATTGTCGCCGGCGGAGGCGGCGCCAGCAATTGCGCCCTGGCCACATATGACGCCGATGGCGATACGACGGCATGCACAGGAGGCTATCCAAAACCGTCCTGGCAAACGGCGGCAATCGGAATGACAGGACTCAACGTGCCGAGCGATAACGTCCGCGATCTGCCCGACGTCTCGCTCTTTGCCGCGAACGGGCAGAATGACAGCTACTATCCCGTCTGTGCTGCCGACGGTGACTGCCAACCGGCTTCGAGTGCGACGGATGGTTATGTGCAGATATCCGGTTACGGCGGCACCTCGGTTGCGTCTCCGGCGTTTGCTGGCATCATGGCGCTGGTCAACCAAAAGTATGGAGTACCCCAGGGCCAGGCGGACTTTGTGCTCTATCCGCTGGCCAAGCAGTTTCCGGCGGCGTTCCATGACGTCACCGCCGGAAGCAATGCGGTGCCCTGCGACCTGACTGATGGTTCGCCGGACTGCATCGTCGCCTCCTCCGCCAACACCGTCCTGTTAGATGGCGTGACGGAAGGTGAGATCGGCATCAACTCGACCCCGGAATACAACGCCGGGCCATTATACGATCTGGCCAGTGGCCTTGGGACGGTGGACGCGAACGTTCTGGTCAACGACTGGAACAAGGTTACCTTCAAGACCTCAGAAACTTCGCTGACGGCCGTTCCGGCTAACAATGCACCCCTTACCAGCATCCCGCACGGAACAGCGGTCACCATCAGCGGCAAGGTCACCGGCAGCGGCACGCCAAGCGGAAATGTTGCTTTGATGACCAATAGCACTGAGCAAGGTCAGCAGGGACAGGGCCTGCCAGCGTTGGTCACCAATGGTTACCTCAATGGGGGGCAGAGCACCTTCACCCTGCAGAGCGACGGCTCCTACAGCGGCACGATCAGCACCCTGCCCGGCGGAAGCTACGACATCTGGACCCAGTACAGCGGCGATGGCACGTATGGCATGAGTAGCTCGACGCCGCCAATTCCGATCACCGTGGTCCAGGAAGCAAGCACCATCAACTTCAATATCTTCTCACTCGGGCTAGGGGAATACAGTACGGCCAGCAACCCGCCGAGTCAGGTGGATTACGGGACGCAAACGCAGCTCAGCGCAATGGTCGCTCCAAGCGCGGGCGGGCAGTCTACGTCACAGCAGAACTGTGTGATCAATGGCGGCACTTGCCCCGCATTCACGATCCCCACAGGCACGGTTGCCTTCAAGGACGGTACCACGACACTCAACACGGCGGCACTCAATGCCGAGGGCGACGCGGAATACAACGCACCGTTCTCCGTCGGCACGCACTCGGTGACGGCCAGTTATAGCGGAGACAGCAGCTATACCGCGTCGACGGCCTCGCCGATCGCCTTTTCCGTCGTAAAAGATACGCCAACGTATATGTATAACTTTCCGCTCGTAAACAGTTCCGGGCAGTTGCCGAACGGCCCCGGCGAGCCAACGGTGATTTCCTTCCAGGTGGAAAACACAGCCCAATATAACGCGGCGAACCCGTCAAACGGGAGTGTCTTTCCGGTGGGAGTGCTGGCGCCGACGGGCACTCTCGCCTATAGCAGCACTCCCGCGGGCATATCCGGCAGCGTAACGCTGAGCCCGGCGGTGGACCCAGTCTACGGGGCCGTGGAGGGCGTAGCGAACATCACGGTTCCGGCAGGAACGGCCGGCGGCAGCTATGTTATAAGCCTCACTTACAGTGGAGATGCGAATTACGTCGGCGGAACAGGTAACCTTCCTAATGCGATAACGATTGCGCCGCCTACCGGCCTGACCTCCACCATTGCGGCAACCGTAACCGGGAGCATCTCACCCACTACCTTTATCACCGTTACTGGCACGGTAACCGGTCAGTCAGGACACGCGGCGCCTACCAGCACTCCCTCTCAGGGGACAGGCGTCGGAGTCTACGTGTCAGGGGATTCCAATAACTATAACTACCTTGGCGTGGTCGATTTTTCGTCGAGTTCAGGCGATATTTCAAGCTTCTCATTCACGCTAAACAGCCAAACCCTTCCACAAGGGGCCAACCTGATCACGCTCCAATACTCGGGCGACAGCAACTACGCTCCCTCCGCCATCACGCTGAACAGCGGCAGCCCGATCTCGAATCCGCTTTCGGACTTCTCGCTGGTGCCTGCTACTACGATCGTTCCCATTAATGTGGCCAACGGCGCCAGCAGCAACACGGATGTAATCAACCTGGCCTCAGTGAATGGCTTCAGCGGAAGTGTGGGCCTTACCTGCAAGGCGGCTGCGGGCGTTTCCTGCTCGATTCCACAGACGGCGGGCCTGAGCAGCGGCGGCAATACCACGGCGACGCTCACGCTCAGCGCCCAGGAATATACGCCGAATCTGAGCTACAACGTGTTGGTCACCGGTACCGACCCAACGGGGAAATTTATACACACTCTGGGGATCGAGGCGGTGGTTAGTGGCTCAGCAGCGGGTTCATCGAGCTTCGCCCTGACCAACAGCGGAAACCTTACCGTGGCTCCCGGCGCCACAACCGGCAACACCTCAACGATTACGGTGACGCCATTGGGTGCGTTTGCCGGAACTGTTGCCCTGAGTTGCTCCGTTACCAGCCCGCAGGGAGCGACCAGTGCCCCGACGTGTGCCCTTGCTACGCTTTCAGTGGCAGGGTCGGGGACGGATATGTTGACTGTGAGTACAACCTCAACAACCACCGCCGGTACGTATACGGTGACAGTCACTGGCATTTCGGGCCCCATCAATGAGACCACAACGGTAACGGTCAACGTGGGCACGCCGAGTTTCGCCTTTAGCCCGGCCCCCAGCCCGTCCTCGATCACCATCAACAGCCCGGGCGGGACAGGTACTTCGACGTTAACCTTTACTTCGTCGGACGGGTTTGCCGGCACGGTCAGCCTGAGCTGCAGCGTGGTTGGGCCGACGGGCGCAAACGATCCGGCAACATGCGCGGTACCGTCTTCGGTTTCGGTCACCAGCTCGACGCCCGGAACGGCTACGCTGACGGTGTACACCACGGCGGCTACAACCTCCCTGAATCAAACCAGAAAGCTGTTCTGGCCGGCGGCGAGCGGGGCAACTCTGGCGCTGGTGTTGTTCTTTGGCATTCCCCGGCGGCGGCGTAACTGGCTGGCTATGCTGGGTCTGCTGGTCCTGTTTGTCTCAGTAGCCGCGATCGGTTGCGGAGGCGGCAGCAGCAACAACGGCGGCGGGGGAGGCGGAGGAGGGAATTCCGGCACCACCACGGGGAGTTACACGGTTACTGTAACCGCGGTTTCAGGGTCAATCACGCAAACCGCAACTGTGCCCGTCACCGTGAATTAGAACGGTTGAACAGATACGGCACATGGGCCCTTCCTTCGGGAAGGGCCCATGTGTTTTTGGAGGGACTGGCGGCGAAGGATGGAGAGTGCATGGATGATGCTGATTTCCCAGGTCACTGAAGCGAATCCTAACCCTGCGAACGAAGACATGTCGCCGGGGATCATGAGACATGCTGCACCTGGCCGTTGTGCGGGAGCAGGAATGACGCTGTAGATAGGTCCAGGGCAGCAAAAAAGCGGTAAAGGGACTGGCCCTTTACCGCTTCTTGTGGTTGGTGAAGCTGCGCTGGGGAGGGCTACTTTGCTGAGATCTTATCGAGAGCGAGATTCAGATCGAGGACGTTGACTCGCGGCTCGCCGAGGAGACCGAGCTGTCGGGCGGTCGTGTTCTGCTCAATGAGTTGACGGATGCGGTCTTCACTGATGCCGCGGGCTTTGGCGACGCGCGGTGCCTGAAAGTTTGCGGCGTCGGGGGTAATGTCTGGATCAAGGCCTGAACCGGAGGTGGTTACCAGGTCGATGGGAACGGGATTGCCGGGGTTTTCCTTGGCCAGCTTGTCGATGGAGCCCTGGATGCGGTCAACCAGCGCCTTGTTGGACTGGGCCAGGTTGGAGCCGCTGGAGGCGGTGGCGTCGTAGCCGTTGCCAGCAGCCGAGGGGCGGGGATGGAAGTACTTGTCAGAAGTGAAGCTCTGGGCCAGCAGCTCGGAGCCGATGATCTGGCCATCCTTGAGGATGAGGCTACCGGCGGACTTGTGGGGAAACATCACGCGGGCGATGCCGGTGACGACGAGGGGGTAGCCGATGCCCAGCAGGATGGTGGTCACGATGGTGAAGCGAATCGATGTCTTCCAGACGGAATGCACAGCAAATCTCCTTGCGGGCTCAAGCCCCTTGCTTACGCCAGATGCAGAGCTACGAGAAACACGTCGATGGCCTTGATGCCAAAGAAGGGTACGAGGATGCCTCCCACGCCGTAGACAAGCAGGTTGCGGCGGAGTAAGGCATCGGCGGGTTTGGGCTCATATTTCACGCCCTTGAGAGCCAGCGGGATCAGGGCCACGATGATCAGCGCGTTGAAAATCACCGCCGAGAGGATGGCCGACTGAGGCGAGTGCAGGTACATGATGTTGAGCGCGTTGAGCACCGGGAAAACGCCGGCGAACATGGCGGGGATGATGGCGAAATACTTGGCCACGTCGTTGGCGATGGAAAAGGTGGTCAGAGCGCCGCGGGTCATGAGCAGCTGTTTGCCGATTTCAACGATCTCGATGAGTTTGGTGGGGTTGGAGTCGAGATCCACCATGTTGCCGGCTTCCTTGGCCGCTTGCGTGCCGGAGTTCATGGCCACGCCCACGTCGGCCTGAGCCAGGGCTGGGGCGTCATTGGTACCGTCGCCAGTCATGGCCACTAGCTTGCCCTTGCCCTGCTCGCGCTTGATGAGGTCCATTTTGTCCTTGGGCTTGGCCTCGGCCAGAAAGTCGTCCACGCCGGCCTCGCGCGCAATGACGGCTGCGGTCAGCGGGTTGTCGCCAGTGATCATGATGGTGCGAATACCCATGGCGCGCAGCCGGGCAAGCCGCTCCTTGAGGCCGCCCTTGACGATGTCCTTGAGGTAAATGACGCCCAGGGCCGCGGCATTTTCAGCGACGACGAGGGGTGTACCACCGAGGCGTGCTACCTCTTCAACCTGTTCGCGGACCTTCTGGGGCAGGGACGAGCCCTGCTCTTCGAGGAAGCGGGCGATAGCGTCCACGGAACCCTTGCGGATGCGCGTGCCGGGCAGGTTGACGCCGCTCATGCGGGTCTGGGCAGTGAAGGGAACGAACTCGGCGTGAATGCCTCCCAGGTCGCGTCCGCGGAGATTGTATTGTTCCTTGGCCAGAACGACGATGGAGCGGCCCTCGGGCGTTTCGTCGGAGAGCGACGCGAGTTGCGCGGCGTTGGCAAGGCGTTCCTGGCTGACGTCGGGAGCGGGGAAGAAGTCGGTAGCTTGGCGGTTGCCGAGCGTGATGGTGCCGGTCTTGTCAAGGAGCAGAGTATTGACGTCGCCGGCAGCTTCGACGGCGCGGCCGCTCATAGCCAGAACGTTGTACTGGACGAGGCGATCCATGCCGGCAATACCGATGGCCGACAACAAGCCGCCGATGGTGGTGGGGATGAGGCAGACCAGAAGTGAAACCAGCACGAAGACCGTCTGCGGAGCCTTGGAGTATATGGCAAAGGGTTGCAGGGTGACCACGGCGAGCAGAAAGACGATGGTGAGACCGGAGAGCAAAATGCTGAGCGCGATCTCATTGGGGGTTTTCTGGCGTGTGGCGCCTTCGACCAGGGCAATCATGCGGTCGAGGAAAGTTTCACCGGGGTTGGAGGTGATGCGGACCTTGATCCAGTCTGACAGCACTTTAGTCCCGCCGGTGACGGCGGAGCGGTCGCCTCCGGCTTCGCGGATAACCGGAGCCGACTCGCCGGTAATGGCCGATTCGTCTACCGAGGCTACGCCCTCGATGACCTCGCCGTCGCCTGCGATGTAGTGGTTGGCCGCGACGTAAATGACGTCGCCGGCGCGAAGCAGGCCGCTGGCGATCTCTTCAAAGCTGCCGTCGGCCGCGTAACGCTGGGCGATGGTCTCGCCCTTGGCCTTGCGCAGTGTGTCAGCCTGGGCCTTGCCGCGGCCTTCGGCCATCGCCTCGGCAAAGTTGGCGAACAGCACCGTGAACCAGAGCCAGAGAGTGATCTGGAGGTTGAAGCCAAAACCGACTCGGTGATTGACGGTGTTGTCGATGAGCAGCGCCGTGGTGAGCACGCTGCCCACCTCCACCACAAACATCACCGGGTTCTTGACCATCCAGCGGGGATCGAGCTTGCGCACCGAGTCCAAAAGCGCCTGGGCCAGGATTTCCGTATTCCAAAGACTTTTTTTAGCAGCCATGACAGTCCGTTTCGTCTTTTCCTGTTGCAGTGGCGGTTAGAAAAGCTGCTTCGACTGGAGCAGCAGGTGTTCCAGAATGGGCCCCAGGCTGAGGGCTGGGAAAAAGGTGAGGGCGCCGAGAATGACGATGACGCCGACCAGCAGCACGGTGAAGAGCGCCGTATTGACCGGGAAGGTGCCTGGAGAGGGAGGAACGCTCTTCTTCATGGCCAGGTTGCCGGCCAGAGCCAGCACTGGAATGAGCATGAGGAAGCGGCCTGACAGCATGGTCCAGCCGAGCACGACGTTGTACCACCAGGTGTTGGCGTTGAGGCCGGCAAAGGCTGAACCGTTGTTGGCCACCGTGGAAGTGAAGGCGTACAAAATCTCCGAGAACCCGTGCGGCCCCTGGTTAGACAGGCTACTCAAGCCGATGGTAGGCGAGAGCACGAAGACGGCCGTGCACGTGAGAATGATGAGCGGGAAGATGAGTACGTAAAGCATGGACATCTTCACGTCGTAGGACTCGATCTTCTTGCCCAGATACTCCGGTGTGCGGCCCACCATGAGCCCGGCTATGAAGACCGAAAGCACCACCATGATCAGCATGCCGTACAAGCCCGAACCCACGCCGCCGAACACCACCTCTCCGAGCATGAGGTTGATGAGCACTACCATGCCACCGAGGGGAGTGAGCGAGTCGTGCATGTTGTTGACCGCGCCGCAACTTGCGTCGGTGGTAATGGTGGAGAACAGCGACGACTGGCTGACGCCAAAGCGCACCTCTTTGCCTTCCATGTTGCCGGCGGGCGCGGTCGCGCTGCCGGTCTGGGCGGCCCCGTGAATCAGAGGGTGGGGTTGGGATTCGGCCCAATAGATGGTGACGAATCCGGACACAAAGAGGATGAACATCGCGGCCAGCACCGCCCATCCGTGGCCGGGTGAGCCGGTCATACGGCCGAGCGTATACGTGAGCCCGGCGGGGATGATGAAGATGGAGAGCATCTGCAGCAGGTTCGAGAAGGGCGTGGGGTTCTCGAAGGGATGGGCGCTGTTGGCGTTAAAGAACCCGCCGCCGTTGGTGCCCAGCATCTTGATGGCTTCCTGCGAGGCCACGGGGCCCTGCGCGATGGTCTGCGTTTGAGCGGGCTGCTCAAGGGGATGGGCTGTTGTATAGGCGTGCAGGTTTTGCGGAACTCCCTGGCCGACCAGCAGGAGAGCGTAGATCAGTGAAGCCGGCAGAAGGACATAGAGCAATGTGCGGGTGGTGTCTACCCAGAAGTTACCGATGGTGGCGGAAGTAGTCCGCTTGATGGCGCGGATGAGTGCCACAGCCACGGCAATGGCCATCGCAGCCGAGAGGAAGTTGTGATATGCGAGGCCGGCCATCTGTGTGAGATAGCTCATGGTGGTTTCGGGCACATATGACTGCCAATTGGTATTGGTGATGAAGCTGGCGGCGGTATTCCAGGCCAGATCTGGCCCCACGGCGGGCAGTCCTTGCGGGTTCCACGGCAGCAGGGCCTGTAAGCGCTGAAATCCGTAGGTAAGCAGGAGGCTCACGGCGGAGACGCCCAGCACGGAATAGGCGTACTCGCGCCAGTTCATTTCCTTGTCAGAATTGACGCCGCACAGCTTGTAAATGAGCCGTTCGACAGGGCGAAGCACTGGATCCAGCCAGGTGCGTTCCCCCTCCAGCACGCGGGACAGATAAATGCCCACTGGACGAACGGTTGCAAGAAGGATGAGAGAGAAGAGGGCAAACTGCAACCAGCCGTTGGCGGACATGTCAGAACTTCTCCGGAAAAAGCAGGGTAAGGGTCAGGTAACCCAGCAACAGGACAGAAAGAATCAGCGCAACGACAGTGATGATGTCAATGTGCATTGAGGCTACCTCAACTTCTGGCAAGCCTTGACGTAGAGAAACGCCAGGGCGAAGAAAACCACAGTGAATAGCAACATCGTTAAATCATGCATCTCAGGTCTCACAGTTCCAGGCGACAGGACGGGGTCGTCATGGGCCCAACTTCCTACTTAAGCATATGCTGGCTTACATCAAATTCGAGTATCGAAAAGGATTCCTAAAAATGGCGTAAAGAAGAGAAAGAATTAAGAAATAACGTACTTAAAAGTCGATGGACGCCGGATTTTATTCAATTGTCAGACGCAGGTTCGCCCCGGGCGAAAGGGTCAATTCTCATTTTCGCTCCATCCCTCGGGGATGAAACGATAGCCAACCCACGGCTCGGTCTGGATGTATTGCTTGCCGGTCTCGGTTTCAAGCTTCTTACGCAACTGGCCCACAAAGACGCGCAGATATTCCGGCTGGTGGGCCGATTGCGCCCCCCAGACGGAGGTGAGCAGGGCGCGATGGGTCATGATTTTTCCGGCGTGGCGGGCCAGGTGGAGAAGCAGGTCAAATTCCTTGGGGGTAAGATGAATGGGCTTGCCGAGAACGGCAATGCTATGGGCGGTTTCGTCCACCACAAAGTCGCCCGCCTCGATGGCGGCGGTGGTCCGCTCGGGGGCGCGGCGAAGGTGAGCGCGCACGCGGGCCAACAACTCCTGAATGCCGAAGGGTTTGGTGACGTAATCGTCCGCGCCGGCATCAAATGCTTCCACTTTGGACCGTTCGTGGTCACGGACAGAGAGCACCAGCACTGGCGTTGCGGAACGTGTGCGAATGGCGCGGGTGACCTCGACGCCAGACAAGCCCGGCATCATAAGATCGGTCACCACCAGGTCGGGCGGCCAATCGCGGAAGACCTGCAGGCCCTCCTCGGGATCGTTTGCGGTGCGCACGTCATAGCCCTGCGCGGACAGTGCGGCGCGGAGCACTCGGGTGATTTGTGGTTCGTCGTCGATGACCAAAATTCTGCCGGGCATAAAGTTCTTCTTTGATGGCAGATTACATCATCCGCGCGGGCCGTTATCATGCACGGTGAGGAAGATCATGAAAGGGCTATCAGATTCGCGTGGGATTGTTCACTGGTTTGTGGGCGCGCTTATGACGATGCTGACCACGGCCGCGCTCGTTTGGTTGGGCGCTGACTCGACCGCAGCCGGGATGGTATTTCTGGCGCTGGTGGTGTGGTCGGCAACGCAGGCCGGGATATGGCTTGCGCTCTTTGTGGCGGTCCTTTGTGCGCTCTCATTCGACTACTTTTTTCTGCTTCCATACCATACGCTTCGGCTGGCTGGCGGGCAGGAGTGGGTGGCTATGATTTCGTTTTTGGCAAGTTGCCTGGTAGTGGGCCGGGTGGCTGAGTTGGCGCGGCGCCAAACCCGGCAGGCCGAGCAGCGGCGGGAGGACGTGGAGCGGCTCTACGAACTCAGCCAGGAGATGATGCTGCACGAGGACGCGGAAGGGCTTATCCACGACCTGCCCCGGTTAATCGACCGCATTTTTGCCTTGGATGGTGTGGTGCTGTATGTCTGCGATCAGAATCAGTTCTATGCCTCGAGGGCCGAGGTGCCGCCGAGCGTGCAGGCCAGCATGGGGGCGATGACGCAAGGGCTGAATTCCACGATGGCAACGAATTCGGGCTATCACACCACACCTTTGACCCTGGGGATGCGTCTGGTGGGGGCACTGGCGTGGCGACCAGCACTACTTTCCCGCGAGGTGGCTACGGCGGTGAGCGCGCAGGTGGCGATTGTGCTGGCGCGGTCCATCGCGATCGAGGCCTCCGCGCGGATGGAGGCTTCGCGCGAGGGAGAACGGCTACGGACGGCGCTGATCGACTCGCTAACGCACGAGCTGCGCACACCTCTGACGTCCATTCGGGCGGCGGCGACTACGCTGCTTGAAGCCGAAGGGTTGGACGAGGCCAGCCGGCTGGACCTGGCAGCGATTGTGGATGAGGAGGCCGCGCGGCTTGATCTGCTGATCGGTGAGGCTGTGGAAATGGCCGAGATCGACGCCAACGTGGTGCAGGTGCATTTGGTACCGCAACATCCCCGTACTCTGTTGGAGCAGGCTGTGGAGGAGTCGCGGGCGATATTGGCAAAGCATCGGGTTTCGATCGCGGTTGAGGAGACAGATGAGCCTGCCTGGTTCGATCCCCACCTGCTGGGGAGAGTATTACGCCACCTTTTGGAGAATGCGGGGACCTATACGCCGGCGGGGAGCCGAATCACTTTGCGAAGTTGGCGGGCCGGGGATCGCCTGGAGTTTTGTGTGGAGGATAACGGGCCGGGTATCGACGCACTCGATTTACCTCTTATTTTCGAGAAGTTTTACCGGGGCAAGAAGAACGTCAAGGTTGGCAAAGGATCGGGCATGGGGCTGGCGATCACTCGTGCGATTCTTGCAGCGCACGGAGGGTCGATCGAAGTCTCCAGCGTTCCGGCAAAGGGAGCCAGTTTTCGCTTCTGGGTGCCGCTGGTGGAAAAGGAGCCGGAAAGCAAGGGGTGAGGGTTCGATGCCCATAACCGCAGCGATACGAAATCGACTATACTGGCGCTGTTTCCACTCGCCCCTAACGAGGTCCAAATGTCCGGTGCCCGTCCGTTGGCCTGCCTGATGCTTGCTTCAGCTCTGCTGTCTGCAAGCTTTGCGGCCGCCGCCGACAAGTCCAGCAGCAAAAAGCCTGTTCTGGTCGTTCCCAGTCAAAAGCTTCTGGTTACTACAGCAGATAGCAAAGGGTTTCTCCCCCTCTACGCCTCGATTCGTGGCGTCAGCGCCGATTTGTCACATGTCTATCCGGTCGTTACGCGCGCCGTTGTCGTCATCCACGGCAATCAGCGCAATGCCGGTGGATATAACAATGTCGCGCAGCACGCGACCTATGATGCCGGCGAGAAGTACTGGAATACGCTGCTGATCGCACCGGAGTTTCTTGAGCAGATTGACGCAGCGGTCAATCAGCTTCCGGACGACGATCTGCGCTGGAAGCACGGGGCGTGGGTAGACGGCGAGAATGCGCGCAATTCGTCGATCAGCTCCTTCGATGCGCTCGATGCGATTCTCGAACGGCTTTCAAACCACATTCTTCTGCCCAATCTCCAGAGCGTGGTTCTGGTGGGCTATGCCGGTGGAGGGTTGATGGTCCAGCGCTATGCCGTGGCTGGACGCGGAGGCGATGCGCTGGTGCATAGCGGCGTTCATCTCCGTTACGTAGTCGCCAATCCCTCTTCTTATCTGTATTTCTCTCCTGAGCGCCCGGTGCTTGATCCTGACGGCGAGTTCGACTTTACCGTTCCCCCCCGCGAGTGCTCCGGCGACAATAACCGCTGGAGATTCGGCGTTGTTGATCCTCCACCTTACGCGGCCGACGCCGATTTCGCTTCGCTGGAACAACGCTACATTCATCGTGACGTCGTGTACCTGCTGGGCACAGAAGCCGTTGACCCAAATGAAACTTCAGGCGATACGAGCTGCGCCGGAGAGGACGAAGGTCCCAACCGCTTCTTCCGGGGCAAGGCCTACTTCCGCTACCTTGAATTGCGCCACCCGGAGTTGGCCGACGAATCAGCTTCGCAGCAACTCTGGTACGTTCCCGGTGTGGGGAATGACGCTTACAAAATGCTGATTTCCCCGTGCGGAACAGCGGCGCTCTTCGATACGGGCGCCTGCGCAACACGCGTCCGCGATCCCAAACCGTGAGCGCCACGAGCCGCAGTAGAGGCACCCCCTATTTGAGCGTTGATTTGGGTTCCTGGCTCCAGTCGCAGGGAATTTCGCGCCGCTGATTGGAGCTTTCTACAGCCCACTCCAGCAGGCGGACTGTACGCCACGCCTCAAGAGGAGTTACCGGAACTGATCCCTTGCCAAGAAGGGCATCGCGGACACCCGCATAGTACAGACGGTAGTCGCCGGGGATCGGGGCGAGGGGGCGAGTGACCATAGCGCCGTCCACGTCGACATGGAGCGTGCCCCAAGCGGCGGGTGGCTCATGACCCCAGGCCGCATCGGCGATTCGAGTTATTTTGTTGAGCGCGGCTTCCTGCGGGTCCAAGCCGGACTTCCAGAAGTTGCCCTTTGTGCCGCGTAGGTGGAATCGGGGGCCCGGCGGCGAGGAGAGGCAGTTGGCGCCGAGAACGACCGAGAAGCTTTGATAGCGCAGCCGGAGGGTAAAGGCGTCGGTGGCGCGAGCCCAGTCGCGCTCGCAGAAGACGTCGGCGGAGACCGACTCGGGTTTGCCGAAAAGTACAAACGACTGATCGGCGAGATGGGTCCCCAGATCCAACAGCACGCCACCGCCGAGTGAGGGGTCTTCCTTCCAGAGACGATCGGTTGGGGGAGTGGGCCTCCAGCGGTCAAAGCGGGACTCGAAGTAAACCAGACGACCCAGAGAATCCTCGTGTAATAGTTTCTGAATTGTCTGGAAATCACTGTCCCAGCGTCGGTTATGGAATGGAATGAAGAGAGCGTTCCGATTCTCTGCGAGCTCCATGAGCTGGGCAATTTCGGTTGAAGTGGGGGCCACAGGCTTGTCAACGATGACGTTCTTACCGGCATCCAGGATCTGGCGGGCAACCTGAAAGTGCGTCCCGCTGGGGGTGGCCACGACGAAGAGGCCAAGGGTGGAATCGGCCAGCATGGCATCGAGGGAACGGTAGGTGGTGATGCCCGGATAACGCTGAGCGGCATTGGTAGTGTGCCGCTCGACCACTGCGGCCAGTTCGAGTCCCTGGACGGAGGAGAGCAGCGGAGCATGAAAGACCCGCCCGGACATGCCAAAACCTACCAGACCCACTCGAATCATTGTGTGCCTCCCTGGAGCCCGGCGGTCAGGATTTCGCTTTGAAAAGGGAGCGGCTCATGCCGTGCCCTTTCAAGACAATATCTGCGCAGAGCTAGCTCAGCCTTCGAGTTTATACCGGGTTTCAGCTAGCCGGTAGAGGCGGCGCCAGACAAGGCGGTTCATGGTAACCACCATGAGAGAGATGAAAATTGTGGCGAGGAGCAGGATAGGAAAGCGACCGCTGTCTGTTGCGGCATCGATTTGTGCGCCGAGCCCAATGGTTTGCAAGGTGCGACCCGGCATGTGGGAGTACTCGGCAAAAACTGAAGCGTTCCAGGCTCCGCCTGAAGCGGTAACCATGCCGGTGATGAGATAGGGAAAGATGCCGGGGAGGATGAGCTTGGTCCATCGTTGCCAGCGGCTGAAGTGGAAGAGCGAAGACACTTCCCGCAGGTCAGAAGGGATGGACATGGCGCCAGCGATGACGTTGAAGAGAATGTACCACTGCGTGCCAAGCAGCATGAGGGCGATGGAGCCGATGCCCAGTCCGCCGCCAAGTTTGACCAGACCTATGAGCAGGATGGGGAAGAAAGCCGTGGCTGGAACCGAGGCCAGGATCTGCGCGATTGGCTGCACGAACCGGGCGAGTCTGGGGTTGAAACCGATGGCCACGCCGGCGGGGATAGTCCAGGCAGCGGAGATGAGCAAGGCTGCGTTTACGCGCAGAAAGGTTGCACCCGCGCCCTCCAAAAGCAGTTGCAGCTCCGGCCAGGTTACGGTCCTGAGCATGAGAATGGCCTGCGTGGCGCCCCAGCCTACAACGAGGATTGCCGCCGCAGCCAAGGCCCATATTCCAGCGGAGCCCTTGCCGTGGGTCTGGCCTTCGTCTAGCGAATGGACGACTTGGCAGTCCTTGGTGCGGGCCATATGGCGGTAGATGGGTTCTTCGATCCCGTTCCAGATGCGGGCCGGCATGGAACTGAAGAGGGTTGAGCGCCGAAGCAATTCCAGAACGGGAGAAGTAACGCGATCGGCGGACTCGACCTGCTCGAACTTGAACTTGTCGCTCCATGCGATGAGCGGGCGCCAGGCAAGTTGATCGGTGGCGACGACAATGAGAATGACGACCAGGAACCCAGCCACAAGCGCGCGCATGTCACCAGAATCGGCTGCGGTCTGCAGGTAGCTGCCGAGGCCGGGCAACTGGAAGTTGCGTGTGCCCATGGTGAACATCTCGCAGGCCATGAGGGCAAACCATCCACCGGCGACGGAGACGATGGAGTTCCAGACCAGGCCGATGGCAGAGTAGGGCATTTCAAGTTGCCAGAAGCGCTGCCAGGCTGAGTAGCGATAGATGCGCGAAGCTTCGATCATCTCCTGCGGGATGCTTTTGAGTGAGGAGTAGAAGCTGAAGGCGAGGTTCCAGACCTGGCCGGTGAAGATGAGCAGGATGACGCCCATCTCAATGCCCATCTGGTGGCCGGGAACAAGCGCAACCATGGCCAGCACCACGGGGGGCAGAAAGCTGAGTACGGGAATGGATTGCAGAATATCGAGGACCGCAATCATCCAAACCTCGAGCCGGGGTGTATACGCAGCGGTGTAGCCGTAGGTGATGGCAAAAGCAAGGCTGAGCAGATACGCGATACCAATGCGAATCATGGAATAGAAAGCGTAGGCCGGCAGTGCGCCGATGGAGTGCGAAATGGGTACCACAGGGATGGGTTTGCCCAACCAATATTCGCCCGTGCTAATGATGGAAAAGAAGATTGCCAGCGCAAAGGCGGCCACTCCCACATCGATGAGAAACGGCCAGGTGCGGGAGGTGACTAGAGTGCGCGCAAGAGGATGTTGGAGCTTCACTCGGCTTCCTCGCTGGCAGCAATTTCCTCATCCTGGGCGTCAGGCAAAACAAAGCGACGACGGCCGGCGTCGAAGTCGAACAGCTCGGCGTAGCGTCCCCAGGCGACGGCAGTTTCCATCTGGCGCAGACATTCCTCCTCGCTGAACTGCTCGTCGAGCATGTCGAGGAAGAAGTCTTCCGGGATGGTGTGGTCGCTCTTGGTTTCCAGAGCGCGACGAATTTGACGCAGCAGCAGCACGTTATGCACCGCCGCGTCGCGGAACAGTTCCTTCTGGCGGAGAATTTCGGAGTTGGCGAACTCGGTTCCGCTCGGGGTGATGGCCGCGTCGCCTTCCTCGATGTTGAGGAATCCAAGCAATTGGGCGGCATCGACGATGGGCAGCAGGTCGTCAATTTCGAAGGCCAGATCGTCGGCCAGGCGATAGATGTCGTCACGGCCTCCCTTGTCGAGCAGCAATTCCAGCAGGCCGGCCATGCCGCCGGGACGGGCGTGGGGCAGCATCTGGTAGTGCATCTGACGCTGGTCGCGGATACGGGTGCCGGATTGTTGGTCGGGGGCATCGGTGGGTGCTACGTCGGGTTTGGTGAGCACCTTGTAGATGTAGTCGACCAACTGCGTAAAGGGCTCGGATTTTCGATCGCGCGGCTGCGCCAACTGCACTCGGAAGTCGGTGCGGATGTGGCCGGGGTTGCGGCCAAGGACAATGATGCGGTCGGCCAGCAGGACCGCCTCTTCGATGTTGTGGGTGACGATAAAAACAGCCTTGGTGGGCATGGTCTTGTTGGCCCACAACTCCAGGAGTTCGCTGCGCAGGTTCTCTGCAGTCAGAACATCCAACGCGGAGAAAGGCTCGTCCATGAAGAGCACCTCCGGCTCGACCACAAGGGCGCGGGCAAAGCCTACCCGCTGCTTCATTCCACCGGAAAGCTCCTTGGGATAAGCCCCTTCAAAGCCATCCAGACCAACCGTGTCCAACATCTTCATGCTGCGGTCGCGGCGCTCGGCGGGGCTGACACCGCGGGCCTGGAGCGGAGCTTCGACGTTTTCAAGCACCGTGAGCCAGGGGAAGAGCGCAAAGCTCTGGAAGACGATGGAGACATTGATCTCAGCGTCGGCAATAGGCTGATTGTGCCAGTAGACCTGGCCGGCCGAGGGAGTCGAGAGCCCGGTCAACATGCGAAGCATGGTGGAT
Source organism: uncultured Occallatibacter sp. (assembly GCA_964571165.1). Taxonomy (GTDB): domain Bacteria; phylum Acidobacteriota; class Terriglobia; order Terriglobales; family Acidobacteriaceae; genus Telmatobacter. The sequence goes on from CAZNAW010000016.1 coordinate 74,681, forward strand.
TTGCCGGAACCGGAGGGTCCGAGCAGGGCAAGAATCTCTCCCGGCACGATCGACAGGTCTGTGGCCGAGATGACCTGAATACGGTTCTCGCTGGGCTGCGCGTAGTACTTTTCAATCTTCTCGGCGCGAATGATCGCGTCCGTGAGCGGGGCCGGGGTTTGGGCTTGGCTGGGAATGACAGCTTCCTGCATGGGTGGTTCTCCGATTACCGCAATCTCAAACAAACTGTGCAATCTCTTGCCTTCGAGCAGGGTCTTCACTCACCCCATCCCAACGACGAAGACCTGCCGTTTTACGCCGGGAGCAAGGATCGCTCGCAGGGACCCCCGAGTCGCCGAGGGCCACTGATTCTACCGGCCCAGGCGTCTCGGCCTCAGGCGTCCCGCGTTACACCATCTTTGAAGATGCTAAACGGTCTGCGGGATAAAGCCGCGGCCGATTATTGTTACAAGTTTATGATTCCCTGGTTTCTCCCAGATGAATCAGCGTCTGCTGCGTCGGAATTTGGCCAAATTGGGGTTAAGGTACGCCGTCCGCGCCTCTCTTCGCGCCATGCGAAGATCGTCGAATGGAATCGCCCAGACCGAGCGTATCATTGTAAAAAAGAGTTTTGCCTGGCAAGTGAATCGGATTCGGTCACTGTCAATCTAAACCCGGTGGGGTTGCGCAGCAAGGCGACGTCATGCCGGTCTCAGGATGTTACCAGGAGTGTATGCCCGAGAAGACTGCCAAACCCAAGGTGCTGGTTGCCGACGACGAACGGGTGATCGCCGACACGCTGGCCATGATATTGAACCAGAGCGGCTTTGAGGCGCGGGCTGTTTATTCCGGCGAAAAGGCCCTCGAATTGGCCCCGATATTTAAACCGGACATGCTCATTTCAGACGTGATCATGGCCGACCTCAACGGAATCGATGCGGCTATCCGCGTTCGCGCCCTGTTGCCGGAGATCAAGATTCTTCTCTTTTCCGGGCAGGCGGCGACGGCCGATCTGCTTGAAAAAGCGCGCGCCAGAGGCTACGAGTTCGAGATTCTTGCCAAGCCCGTCCATCCCCAGGATTTGCTAACCAAGCTGCGTGGGTAAAGCGGCGCTTCACCCACGCTGAAGGTCAACTTCAGAGCGCAATTCCTGCTCGCCGACAATGGCATGGACCATCGCCCAAAAGTTCTCAAGGGGCGTATCCAACTGCACATGGTGCGTCGGGGCAAGGACCAGCCCACCGTCATAGCCTACGGTTTCCAAGCGTTGCAAAACCTGTTCGCGCACTTGCTCCGCAGTGCCGAAGGGAAGCGTGAACTGTTCGTCAATCGAACCCCAGAAGCAAAGCCTGTCTCCATACTGCCGCTTCAGTTTGGCTGGATCCATGCTGGCGGGCTGCACCGGATTGAGTACGTCCAGCCCGATCTCAATCAGTTCGGGAATGATTTTCTCTATATTGCCGTCGGAATGATAGGCAACTTTCACCTGCGGATTGATGCTTTTTAGAGTGGAGATGAACTCGGCCATGCGAGGTTTGAAGAAACGTTGCCAAAGGCGGGGTGAGATCAACATGCCGTGTTGGGTGCCGACATCATCTCCGGTCCAGATCATGTCAACGCCCATCTCGACGAGGTGCCTGGCGGCTGCCAGGTGATAGCGAAACGGGATTTCAAGAATGGCATTGGCGAGTTGTGAATCCTGGGTGAAATCCATCAGCATCTGCTCTAACCCACGCAGAGCCCACGCGGTTTCAAAGATCGTAGTCACGGTGACGCCAACGATCCAGTAGTCGCCCTTGTGAGAGGCGATCAGATGCTCGGCTTCGCGATACAATTCCGGGCGATGCGGGTCTGGCGGGCAGTAGGAGTCGAGGGCATGGTCATCGGCCAGCGGGTGGCCGACGATATCGGTATAGAATCCGGGGCCGAAACGAGTCATGTAGGGGGCATTCTTCCATCCAACGCCCCACTCGTCGGTGTAGCTGTTTCCTCCGCCCGAGTAAGCTTCATTCGCATAATACGAGTTGGCCCAACCGACCGAGGTGAGCAGCAGGTCCTGGTTTAACGCACGCTCCAGTTCGTAGGTGTTACCGCCACCATGAGGATTATGCACAGACTGGCCAGTCAGATGCATATCTGCACGCAGACGCTGAGCAAACTCCGGGGTAAAGCTGATCTGCATGGGGCAGCGATCTGGCTTCTCGTGGTTAAGAGACAAACGTACGCGATCACGCGGCTTCATCGAGACTCCAAAATGGATCTCAGCAAATATACACGATCGAAAGTAAGAATACGCAGATCATCCTCTATCCGCTCTACCTTGGACGTGCATTTAGCACGTCGAGGACGTGCTTCAAGTCGTCGAGTTTCTGGCCGGCTTCTCCCAGCTTGCCCTCCGACGTGAGGCGCCGATAATCGGCAAAATCCTTGCCGGCCTGGGCGATGAGCGAGTTGAGATCTTCCGCGGGTTTATTTGCGCCTCCCGATTCAGCGGCGGGCCGGGGTGTCTCCGCGGCACTCAGCGATGAGACCTCCGATCCGAATAAGGAAGCCAGAGCCGCCTCGAAGGTGGGCGCGTAGGCGAGCCGGTCTTGAAGGGCGAGAACAACGAGGCGAAGCTCTGGCATCGGGCTGCGCTCTGCCTGCAAATAAATCGGCTCCGCGTACAACAACGCGCGACCGCATGGGATGACCAACAGGCTCCCGCGCCGCACATGCGAGCCCTGCTGATTCCACAGCGTCAATTGTCCTGAAAGCTGCGCATTCTGATCGATGCGCGCCTCGATCTGCTGCGGCCCGTCAACCAGTCTGGTCTTGGGAAAGTCGTAGACAACGGCTGTGCCGTAGTGCGTGCCGTCACTGCGCCCGGCAATCCATCCGATCAAATTGTTCCGGTTGGCCGGAGTGAAGGGAAGTATCTCCACGAACTCCAGACCGTCTTCTCCCGGCAATTTCATCAGCACGAAGTTCGGCTCCATGGCCTGTGTCGTTTGATCTCCGCCCTCGGCCATGCCGGTTTCCGTGGCCACTGTCCACAAATCCTCACGGTTATAGAACACTTCCGGGTTGGTCATGTGATACAGGCCGTAGGCCTCGGCCTGCAACCGGAGCAACATCTCGGGATAGCGCACATGCTTGCGCAGCGATCCCGGCATTGCGGATGCATCCTTGAATAGTCCCGGGAAAATGCCGCGATAAGCAACCAGTATCGGGTCCTCGTTGTCGAAGACGTAGAAAGTCGTGGTCCCATCGTATGCGTCGATTACCACCTTGACGCTGTTCCGCATGTAGTTGATGGGGTTGCCGTCGAGACGGTAATGACTCGAGTATGGATAGCTGTCTGAGGAGGTGAATGCATCCATGACCCAGGAGAGCCTGCCATCGTCCCCGACCACAATGTAGGGATCGCGATCATAAGTGAGGAACGGTGCCAGGGCAGCTACGCGATCGCGCACGTTGCGCCGCATCAGTAGCCGGCTCTGCTCGTTTACATCATCGCTGAAGGGTAACTTGGCGATATCGCCACGGTCGAAGGCGAGCAGGATGCGGCGAAAGAAGCCGCCTACAGTGATGCCGCCGGCGCCTTCGTAGGACGTGAGATTGTTGGTCTGGCCCTCAGGGTAGTTGAACTCCTGCTGCCGCGTCTTTACATAGACGTCGGTGTTGGTCATCTCGCCGAAATAGATCTCGGGGCGCGTCAGGTTGAGGCCACGCGCCGTAGTCTGGACGGGCATGTTACTCAGCAGCAGCGTGGGCAGGCCTTCCGGCGTGAACCCATTTACGGGGTTCATCGTAATCCCATAGCCGTGGGTGTAGATAAGCTTGTCGTTGATCCAGTTGCGGCTGCTCTCCGGAAGTTTGTCTACGTTCAGTTCGCGGGCGGCCAGCATCACTTCGCGCATCGTGCCGTCGATTTCGTAGCGATCGATGTCGATTTCGGGAAAGTCGTAGTAGGTGCGAATCTCCTGAATCTGGCGCAGAGTGTCTTTGAGCGCCTGCACGTCCCACAGCCGAATGTTCTCAAGTGTGGCCTGGTTGTTGGCTGGATCGGTTGCTCCGACGGTCGTCTCGGCGGGAAACTCACGCTGCGAGAACCGGTCGAGGCCCCATGCCTGCCGGGTCATCTCGATGTTGTGGGCGATATACGGCTGCTCGCGAACCAGTTCGTTCGGCTTAACCACGAAGCTGTTCACGTACCAGGCAGCCATGCCAACCAAGGCATAGCAGAGCGCGGCCGGAATAAGCGCTACACCCAGCCAGCGCCCTCGCGGCATAAACACACCACTGGTGAGAGCAATGAAGGCTCCGAGCACGAGCGCCGCACACACCACGAGCATGCCCGTAAGCGTCACATGGGCGTCAGTGTAGGTTACTCCTTCAAAGATTGTATGGTGCTCAAACAAGAGCTCAAATCGCCCCAGATACACACGCAGAGCAAGGACGAGCAGAAGGAACCCAGCCGTGATGGAGAGCCCGCGCCATGGCAACGGAACGCTGCTGATGAAACGACCGCCAAGCGCGCGGGTACTGCCCGCTACCAACAGGAACAGAACGGCCATGACAGATGTAAGCACGGCCAGCGTTAACAGCCAGCCGGCAAGGAGCTGCCAGGCGGGGAGGGTGAACAGGTAGAAATTCAGCGGCATGCCAAAAATCGGATCGGCAACCTTGCCTGCGAGGCGTGGCGCATACCAGAACAGCGCCAGGGTGGGCCATTGCGCCCCCATCGCGCCGCCCGTCGCAACTGCGATCAACAGTGAAGCGCCGATGGCGATCCCATGCAGGACCGGCGCGACGGGCAGATTCACCGCATTTCCCGCGATATAAATCGTGTGATCGCTGGGCAAGTCGGCGGAATGCGCTCGCTTGAGAGCGGAAAATGCCCCATAAAGAATGACAAACGTGACCGCGGCAAACGCCGTGAAGATCCCCCACTTGAAGCCGAGGATCTTCCAGAAGACGTCCCCGTAGCCGAGCGATCGGAACCAGAGCAGGTCAACCCAGTAAGACAGCGCAGTCCGGCCTCCGAAGAGGATTACGGCAGCGATAGCGAAAATGACAAAGAAAGTGCGGCGGTGCGGCCGCGCCGGCTGTGACTTTTGTGGCCAATCAATGGATTCGTGCAAATCTCTACCCACCTTGGTTGTCTCTTCCAGTTGCAAGATTCAGGAGTTGTCAGCGCCTGACTCGCGCGACTTCCTTGCGGTTCCCTTAACCCGGGGTTGCGCAATCTTACCCCCACCACTTTAGTCCTCTTGAACGGTCTTTGCAGCCGGGCCGGTTTACACGGGAGATTGGCGTTCGTCTGCCGATTGTCGCCGCGATGGCGCCTTGGGACGGCGGAGGCTCCGCAGCCTGGCCCCGTGCCGGGAGGACCGGGCCTCTTTTGGCGCATGGAAAGACGCAGGTGCTGACCTGTCGCTGTTGCGGGACGCCAAACAGGAATTTGCCCAGTTGCATTGAGGTTGAGGCCACTCAACTCTCAGAGTGAAGGCCAACTCCTGTTTCTTGCCTGCCGCGCTACACTGACAATGCCTCTGGTACAAGAGATCGTGTGCGCCGGAGTTGATGGCGCGGTTGTAGACGGGGCACAGCCGGCTACCGAGCCATCCTTTAGCGAGTCAGGAGTGCGCCGAAAGGCCCAAGAGATGGAACGAGTGCAAGTAATCCAAAAGATTGAAGACAGTCGTGTAATTGTTATCCTGCGACATGCCTGCGAGCAATTTGTCGAGGAACATCTTCCAGTGCTAATGGAATCGGGACTCGCAGTGATCGAGGTATCGTTGACGGCCGACAATTATGCAGGATGTTTCGGGAAATTGGTCAAGCGCTATGGCGACCAACTCGTCATCGGAACCGGGACTGTTTTCTCAAGAGAGCAGGCGCAGCGCGCATTGGACAACGGTGCGAGCTTTCTGATCTCGCCCCATTTCAATGAAAGACTGGCTGAATTCATCATAGGGAACGGCATACCGTATATCGCTGGTTGCCTGACGCCGACCGAGGTTGCGGGCGCGGTCGAAGCAGGAGTGGATGCCGTCAAAATTTTCCCCGCATATTTAGGCGGCCCACGTTATATCGCGGCGCTGCGGGCGCCTTTCCCAGATGTGCGTTTCGTGCCCACGGGCGGAGTTGCTCCCGGGGACGCTCCGGCCTATTGGCAGGCTGGTGCATGGGCGGTTGCGATTGGTTCCGAGATGGGAGCGTTGATGCGACAACCCGATGCGGCCGCAACATTGAAGCAGCTTTTTTCTCACGAACGACATGATCAAACATCGAATTGAAAAGGGCATTTTTCTTTGTGTCGACATGGGCACAACGAATACGCGTGTGTGGCTGATTCATGAGGGCACTGTCTTAGCGCGGGAAGCGGCACACTTTGGTGTACGCAATGCGGTGAGTTGGGGAAACGCCACCCAAATGCACATCGAGCTGCGCAAGTTGCTCGAAAATGTGTCGGCTCAGGCGAAACACAGCGTGGCGTCTCCTCAGTTGATACTGAGCGCCGGCATGATTACCTCAGCCACTGGACTCGAAGAGGTGCCTCATATCTTGGCGCCCGCGGGCCAAAAGGAACTCTCCGCCCAGGTGAGAGTAATCGAGCGACCAGATATCAGCAACCTGCCAATCCTGCTGGTTCCTGGCATTAAAACGGTCTCCGCCGGAGCAAATCGGATCAAGACAGCCCACGCGGACGTGATGCGCGGGGAAGAAACGCTGTGCGTCGGCCTGCTGTCTTCAGGCAAACTAGCGCCTCAGGGAACTCTGTTGAACTTAGGGTCGCACTGGAAGGCAATCCAAACCGACGCAAAGAGCAGGATTGCTTCGAGTGTCACAACACTGTCCGGTGAGCTGATCCACGCAGTGCAGTCGCAGACCATTCTGGCCGGCGCTTTGCCCCAAGGTAGATTGGAGAACCCGGAGCTTGATTGGATTGATGCCGGAATGGCCGAGCAGCGAAAATCTGGTCTGGCAAGAGCCCTCTTTTGTGTTCGCTTGCTGGAACAACAAGGAGGAACCACAGCGGAACAGCGTATGGCATTTCTGGCAGGAGCATGCATCGCTTCGGACCTTGATCCGTGGATGAAAGCTGGTGTCTTCCGCGGTACAGTTCTGATTACGGGCGGCGGGGGACTTCCGCAAGCATGGCGCTGGGCGCTCAAGACTCAGTCAATCGATGCAATCATCTGCTCGGTAGAAGAGATGGAATTGGCATTCCTCCTGGGACTACAAGCAATCTGCGGACCTGCTTCAGCCCTCTTACTTAGAGGGGGAAGGCAATGCTAATCGAGAAAAATAGAAAGCTGTTGGGCACATTCCATGCTTCTTTTTATGTAGAGCGCGTTTGCTTAGCATGAAATCACTGCCCCGCCAACCGCTAGATGCTGATTGGAGAGGATGCTCAATTTGCAGTTTTCACTGGTTGGGCAGCCCGTTGGACAGTCCGCTTCAGCGCACCTGCGAGAGGTTTATCAGTGACTGCTTAAAATATAGTTTCCGGTCCACATCGCGCCCGCGGCATAAAGGCGCCAGGGTTAAACATCTTCGCGCACCCCCGGCCACGCACGCTTTTCTACAAGTTGATTGGGCCGCTCTAGCGCCGGCTCAAAAGGCAGATACCTTCGCTGTTCCCCACGCAGTGGGCATGTGAGGACGATGGATTGGAAAAGAAACTGTATCACCCCAGAAGGTACGTCGCGTCTGCACCACTTGCCTCAACGACAAACTGCTTTCGATCTTGGATTCCAAGCGCCATGAAAAAGCCAGCATGGAAGAATGTTAGGCGAAAATCCACCTAAGGCAGTTCGAGGGGCTTGGTGGAGTCACGCTTCGGCTCCTGGCGTAAAGGATTCAGGCTTGATTGCGTTGTCACACACTCTGTCTGTCGTCATACAAAATGTTCTTACAAGACCAAATTGGCTGGATTATATGGACGATTCAGACTGAATGGAATTCAACTAAGCTTTTTATTGTCTGTGCCTTATGCTTAAACTCAATCAGAATAAAAAAATCAATGGCGGAGAGACTGGGATTCGAACCCAGGGTACTCGTTAAAGTACACACGCTTTCCAAGCGTGCGCCTTAAACCACTCGGC
>CAZNAW010000017.1:0-73819 GCA_964571165.1 uncultured Occallatibacter sp.
ACCCCAACGACGCCGCCATCAAGGTGGCCAACTATGTCTACCAGACCTCGCAGTTTGCGCAGACCACGCTGCGCTCGGTGCTGGGCGAGGTCGAACTGGACGAGTTGTTGAGCCATCGCGACAAGCTCAACCTGAAGATTCAAACCATCATCGACCAGCGGACTGAGCCGTTCGGGGTGAAGGTGATCTCAGTGGAAGTGAAGCAGGTGGATCTGCCGGAGCAGATGCTGCGCGCCATGGCCAAGCAAGCTGAGGCGGAGCGCGAAAAACGCTCCAAGATCATTCATGCCGAGGGCGAGTTCAACGCCGCGCAAAAGCTGGTGGACGCCGCCGCGCTGCTGGCTACGCAGCCCATGACCTTGCAGTTGCGCTACCTGCAAACGCTGACTGAAATAGGAGTGGAAAAGAACACCACCATCGTGTTTCCGCTGCCCATGGAGATGCTCACATTGTTAAATAAGATGGGATCGCTTGGGAAAACACTTGCCGAGAAGCCGTAGTGCTGATCAGAAACCCTTCTGAACGGAGTGATGAGCTGGAGCGACGTCGCATGAGCGGACGCTGGCCTTGGTTAATGCGAGGATGAAGAGGTGAGTTTTTTTGAAGCGATGTAATTCCGGGGACGACGTATGAGGGGAGTCTTTGACGACGGGGAACTGGAGCCGGTCCAACACCGGCGCGACACAGAACTCACGTTGAGCTCCGGAGTGCTGTTGGGTATTTTTTTTGGCTTGGTGCTGATCTGTGGCCTCTGCTTCGGTTTGGGGTATGCGGTGGGCCATCACAGTTCGCAGGAGTCCGCCGCAACCGGTGTGCAGCCAGCAGTCAGCGAGCAGACGACTGCCCAGACGGATACTTCGCGGCAAAAGCCATCAGCGGTCACGCCCAGCGCCGCGCAACCTGCCCCGAGTGACGCAACCGCTCCGGCCGCGACCGCGGATTCAGCCGCGAATCCGGCTCCTGGTCAGCCGCCTTCAGATCCTGCTGCCGCGGTCCAGGCCCAAGTCCGGCCTGCACTGCCGACACCGGTAAACCCGCCTCAGCCGGCGCAGCCGGGAGCAAGGGCGCCGGCCGCCGCGCAGGCGGGTATGTTGATGGTCCAGATTGCTGCCATAACCAACGTGGAAGACGCGGAAGTGCTGGTGAATGCGCTGCGCAAGCGCGGCTATGCGGTCACGGCCCGTCGCGAGCCCACTGACAGCTTGATCCACGTGCGGATAGGCCCGTTCAGCAGCCGCGACGAGGCCAACAGGTGGCGCCAAAAGCTGCTCAACGACGGCTACAACGCGATCATGCAGCCATAGGCTTCAGCAAACTCCGCACGGAGGAGGACTACTGAAAGACGTGAAGGTCCAATCTCATTTTTCAATCAGGAAAATCGCCTGTCTGTTCCTTCTGCTGGTTTGGATCGCAGTGGCGTGTTGTTCTCTATCAGCACAAACAGAAAGCGCCATCATCATCCGGCTGCTCGATAGCCAGACCGGGAATCCCATCGTTCCGATAGCCGGGGATAACGGAATAAGCGTCACGGTAAATGAGAGCAATGTCAATCCTCACTTGACGGCGCGCGTAAACAAGGATGGTTTGTGGGAACTGCACCTTGCGCAGGAGATCGAAAAGGTACAAATTGACACTCCGGCTGGTCCGGGTGGGTGGGGGTATGTATTTTGCGATTGTTCGCGGTTTCGCCCCTCCCAGTTGCCCAGTTATTCGGTTGCCGAGATTCTTAAGTTAGGAATTGTGGCACCCAATCACTGCAATAAGAGACTCGCAGTGGCCAAACCCGGAGAGATTGTCTTTTTTGTCAGACGACCAAACTGGCGGGAAAAGCTTCCAATATAGGTGCGAGAGAAACTCGTCCGTTGAACGTCGCGCTTTATTCTTTTTTCTCAGGATTTTCGCCGCGCATCCATTCCGGCAGGCCTGTGGCGATGGATGCGCGCACTGCTTCAAGCAGGTCCTCGCGGGAGGTAAAGTCTGCGGGATAGACGGGCGGGTGGAAGACGATGTGCGCCGTGCCGGGGTGGATGCGCAGGCTGCCTTTGGCCATCATGGTTTCAGTGCCCCAGATGGAGACCGGAATGCACGGCGCGTCGGCCTCCATCGCCAGGTAAAACGGGCCTTTCTTGAAGGGCAGCATGCGGCCGTCTTTGGAGCGTGTGCCCTCAACAAACGTGGTAATGTGCAGGCCCTTCGCCAGAACGCGCCGGGCCGCGGCTACGCTCTCCCGCGCACCTGTCACGCTGCCGTCGCGGTCGACGGGAATGAACTCGCCGAGTTTCATGCCGTAACCCAGGGCCGGAATGTTCATGATTGAGCGCTTGCTGAAGGCCGAGGTGCGGCCGGGAATGTGTGGAATGAGGGCCGGCGGGTCGAGATTGGAGACGTGGTTGGCCATGAAGATGCACGCGGTGTGTGCCGGCACGTTTTCCAGACCCTCAGTCTCGACGCGGATTCCACTCAACTTGTAACCGATGCGCACGATCATTTGCGCAGCGTTATAGAGCGGCGTCGCGTTGCCGGTGATCATGGCCCAGGGAATGAATATCAGCGCCCCGGGGATACCGAGAAGAAGAATCGTGCCAAGCAATAGAAGAGAAGAAATCATCCATATCCTTCGCGATCAGTCTTGGTGGGCTTTCACGACAAAACCAGGAATTCCATGTCTTCCAGTTCCATTCAGGGTTGCCGCGCCCTGGTGGTCAAGTCGGCTGGAATGTTGAGGTTCCGGGATGCGTCATCCCCGGTTTTGTAATAGCCGTGCCGGAAGTTTCTCGTAAATACCATCAAAACCACCATTCGATAGGATAGCAACCACATCGCCGGAGCGGAGGTGGGGCGCGATTCTATCCACAATCGAATCGGCATCGGGACACAGTTCGGCCGGAGTTCCCTGCGCATCGAGCGCCCGTACCACGTCTTCAGGGTGCAGCCGCTCGGCCTCGGGAATGCGCTGCTGCTGATAGACGCCGGCCAGGATGACATGGTCGGCGAAGCGCAGGCTGGCTACCAGATCCGATTCGAGCACCTTGCGGCGAAGGGTGTTCGAGCGCGGCTCCAGCACGGCCCACAGGCGGGATTGCGGATAGACGGAGCGCAAAGCGCGCAGCGTCTCGCGGATGGCGGTGGGGTGGTGGGCAAAGTCTTCGATGATCGTGATGCCCGCGATCTCCGCGCGTACCTCCAGCCGTCGCTTCACACTCTTGAAGGTCGCAAACGACTCTTGAATCGCCTCTTTGCTTACGCCCTGTCCAAAGGCCAGTGCGGCGGCGGCGGTGGCATTGAGGGCGTTGTGCTCGCCGGCTAGGCGCATTTCGAATTCGGTCCACAAGGCGCCGTTGTGCCAAACTTCCCAGCGCGTCATTCCATCTTCATGGCGCAGATTCCGGATGCGCCAGTCCGTGCCTTCTGAGAATCCATAGCGCTCCACGCGGCACAACGCTCGCTCCACGCACTCGCTCACATTCGTGCTGCCGTCGAAGGCCACAATCAGGCCGCGCCGCGGCACCAGGTTTACCAGCCGCTTGAAGGCTGTCTTCACCGCTTCAAGATCGGCGTAGATATCAGCGTGATCAAATTCAACGTGGGTGAGGATCAGAGCGTCGGGAAAGTAGTGCAGGAATTTGGGGCCTTTATCAAAGAAAGCGGTGTCGTACTCGTCGCCTTCGACGATGAAGGTGCGCGTGGGACGAAGCTGGAAGCTGGTCGCAAAGTTCTCCGCTACCCCGCCGATGAGGAACGAGGGCTCCAGCGCCGGGTTTTCTCGCGCGGCAACCTGGTAGATCCAGGCCAGCATGCTGGTGGTTGTGGTCTTGCCGTGGGTACCGGCAACAACCAGCGACTCGCGGCCTGCGAGGAACTCCTCGTGCAAAAGAGCGGCCATTGAGGTGAAAGGGATGCGGTCGTCGAGTACGCGCTCCACCTCAGGGTTGCCGCGCGAGAGCGCATTGCCGATCACTACCAGGTCTGGCGCCGGTTCCAGATTGGTCTCTGCGTAGGGCTCCAGAACAGGAATGCCCAGCTCGCCGAGTAAATCGCTCATGGGCGGATAAGCTGCCTTGTCAGAGCCGGTAATACGGTGTCCTTGCAACTGCAGCAGTCCGGCCAGCGAGGCCATTGCTGTGCCGCAGATGCCGCTCAGGTGAATATGCCGAGGCAATTGAGTCACCGCGCCTCCCCCGGTTCATTCCAATGCGTGCCCGTTCTCTCTGTTCTATCCACTATTCCCTATTCCCTGCCGGAGTCCCCGGCGAGCGGTCTTTGCTCGCTGGGGTGGCTATTCCCTGATCCCAGCTTGTTCACCGCGGGCTCCAACAGATACAGTTCGGCTTCATTGGCGGTGCGCAACTCGGCTTCTACGCCAAAGGTCAGGGTTACATTGTGGTGCGAAACATGCCCGCTGCGCAGGCCGATGGCGATGGGTCCGTCAAAATCCTCAAGCACGCTCAGAATCACTTCTTCGAGCAAATCCGGAGGCGCGCCCGGTGAGACGCAATCGAGCATCTCGCCGAAAACGATGCCGCGCACGCCCTCCAGTTTGCCCGCCTGACGCAGTTGCCACAGCATGCGGTCAATCTGATATGGCTTGGTGTTCACATCCTCCAGGAACAGCAGCTTCCCCTCGGTCTGCGGCTCATAAGGTGTACCCAACAGCGAAACCAGGATGCTGAGGCAGCCGCCATAGATCGCGCCTCTCGCTCTGCCGGGTTGTAAGGTCCGCAATCCTTCTCCGGCGCCGATCCTGTAGGCCTGCCCAGAGAGAGCCGCGCGGAGGCTGGGCAGATGCACGCCATCCTCACGCGCGAAATCCGCTGAGAGCATAGGACCATGAAAGGCCGGCAGTTGAATCTGATCCAGAAGCCAGAGATGTAAAGCGGTCAGGTCGCTATAGCCGATCAGCGGCTTGGCGCTTTCGGCAATCAGGTCCAGGTCCAGTCCGTCGAGAAGGGAGTTGGAACCGTAGCCGCCGCGCGTCGTGAAGATGGCTCGGACGTCATCGTCGGCATACGCGTGATGCAGATCGCTGAGCCGCATCTGCGGAGATCCCGCAAAATAGAGCGGTCCGCGGGCGAGAAAGTGTTCGCTTGCTTGCGGCGCAAACCCAAGCGAGCGCAAAGCCTGCAAGCCTCGCTCCACTCGCTCAGGCTGGGGTGTGGAAGAGGGAGACAACACGGCCACAATGGCGTCGCCGGGGACGGCGGATGGCTTTAGAAGGGAGGTCACTCTACCAGGCCTCGCCACGGGCAATCAGAGCCGCCGGACCGGTGAGCTTCAGCTCAGTGCCAGGGCCGTCCCAGGCTACGATCTGTTTGCCGCCGGGGGCCGCGACGGTGAGGGGCGAGAGGCAGCCAGAAACTGCCAGCGCCGCAGTGGCGGAAGCGGAACTGCCCGTGCCGGAAGAAGTGGTCGGCCCTACACCCCGCTCGAAGATGCGAATCTCGATCTCTGAAGAGCCTACGATGCGCACGAACTCGACATTCGTCTGGTGCGGGAAGTCCGAGTGCACGCAAATCTGTGCGCCGATGGCCCGCCAGGACTGACCGGCGACCGCAAATTCCGAATTGTCCACAACGATGACGAAGTGCGGATTGCCGGTGGAGACGGCGACGCCAGCCACCACAACCCCGTTCGCAAGCGTAACGGTTTTCGGCGCGAAGGTGGGAATGCCCATCCCTGTAGTTACTTCCACTGTGAATTCGCCGTCCGTATTCAGCGCATTCACGCGGCACACGCGCAGTCCCGCATCTGTCGCAATCTCCACTGCATCGCCCGGCTGGAAGCCGTGTTCCAGAGCCATCCAGGCGGCCACGCAGCGCGTGCCATTTCCGCTGATCTCGGCGATTGAGCCGTCGGCGTTGTGCAGGCGAATGCGGCCCGATTTTGGCCCGGTCCAGGCAAAGAACTCTATGCCGTCGGCGCCGATGCCGGTGTTGCGCGCGCACAGGCGGCGCGTGAGATTCGCCCAGTCGTAGGCTGCCGCCGCGTCTTCGGTGACGATCAGAAAGTCGTTGCCGCAGGCGTGGGCCTTGGTGAAGGGAATCAATCTTCCTCCGGATCGCGGAAGGTGAACAATGCGCCGATGGCGGGCTCGGCGAGCAGTGCTCCGCGCAGCCGATCATGCTGTTTTTTTGTTGCGGTCAAGGGAAAGGTGACGCGCTGGAGTTCGCCAATTGAGTCGGTTTCCATGCCGGTGAGGCGCTCGCCCGCGGCGTCCATGGCGTCCAGAATGGACTGAAGCATCCTGGTTTGTTCTAGGCCGCGCGCCTCGTAGATGAGCGGGTAGATCTTCAGATTGGCGCGACGCTCAAGAAGACCGACCGCCTCAAGCGCCACGATGACAATGATCGCGGCCACCACAGCCGCTCCGTAGAGGCCCGCGCCGCAGGCCATGCCGATCGAGGCGACAACAAAGACGGCGGCCGCGCTGGTGAGTCCGCTGACGCGGCTGCGGTTGTGCAAGATGAGACCCGCGCCCAGAAAACCGATGCCTTGCACAATGTTCGAGGCTACGCGGCCCTTGTCCGGATTGGCGTCGCCGGCCAGCACCGCGGACAGGAGCGTAAAGAACGCGCTGCCCATGCAGATGAGCAAGTTGGTGCGGACGCCCGCGGCCTTGCGGCTGAATTCCCGCTCCAGGCCGACGAGCGCGCCCAGAAGGCACGCCACGAGCAGACGGCCAATGGCACCATTCACCACGACCATCTGCTGTAGCCTGTCGAAGCTGAGCGGTTGCGCGAACTGTGCCAGGGCCGTGCTCATGGAGTTTCCTTGAGCGATGCTACCACCGAGCTTGTTGGTTTGTTGAGACTTGATGAGCCAGGGGTACCGGAGACGTAAATTGTGGCCGAGGGTTGGCCGGGGGCGGTGAAGCGGCGCAGAGCGGTCAGGCCGGCCGGATTGGCGCGCACGGCGCGGTCAATCTCGTCGCCGTCGAAGGCCACAACGATGGCCGCATGAGCGGCAGGCGCAGACAATGCGTCGCGATAAATTTCAAGGTCGCTCTCGTTGATGGTCTGGCGCAGGCGAATCCCGGTGAGTGCCACGACCTCTGGATAGACCGACGTGATCATCAGAACCGTGCCGCCCGGCCGCTCGGCAACCAGAGCACGTAAAACAGGCGGAATCTGGATCTCAAAGGGCCGCCGCGCCTCGATGTTCTTTGTGCCTTCGACGTAGACGAGCGGCCGCTCGCGCACCACTTGATACGCATTGAGGGCGACCAGCGCGAAGAGCCCGGCGGCTGCGTAACTTGCCCATCGCGGCTTGAATTCGCGCACAGCGCCCAGCCAGAAGTGCGCGGCAAATCCCAGGCCCAGCGCAAGGGCGGGCAACAGCTCCATCCCATAGCGCAGGTTATACCAGGAGTGAGGCCACCAAACGGGCAGAAAGATGGGCACCGACCCATAGGACACCGAGTATGCGTAGAAGGGAACCGGGAGCCACAGCAGCAATGCCCACGCAAAGGCGCGACGGCGGGCGATGAGCCAGGCCCAACCAGTGCCAAAGAGGCTCAGCGCCAGCAGCACATTGCCCCACGCAGCAGCGGCTGCGTCCATCTCCGCCGCCTTGACGAAGAAGATCAGCGAGACCCACGGATTGTGCCAGCCCGGATGCGGCGGACCTGCTCCCGGCGTGGCGGTGCGCAGTTCAATCGCCTTGGCCGAATAAGGCCCGCGCAGGAATTCGAGCCAGTCGCCGAAAGCCACGGCGTTATAAACCAACCAAACCACAGGCGCGGCGACGATCACCGCGCTTGCTAGCCAGAAAGCGCGCGAGCGCAGCCCGCCGCGACGGGCCAGCACCAGCCCAATGCCCACCCATGCCAGGAACGCCATGACCCAGCCGTCATAGCGAGTAAACACCGACGCCACCAGGGCTCCCGTGATGCACCAGAGCAGACGGCAAGCGCGTTCCGGGGCGTCCTCCAGGCTGGCGCGCCACTCCACCAGCCAGACCGCAACCCAGATCATTTCGCAAACAAACAGCGGTTCGGTCATCGCCGTGGTCTGAAGGTAGAGCAGATTGGGGTTGGTGGCGAAGAAGGCCAGCGCCAGTGCGGCAGCGGTCGGGCTCATCCAGCGGCGCGCCAGCCGGTAGATTCCGGCGCAGCCGGCCAGGTAAGCCAGTACCGACGGAATCAGCCCTGCAATCCCGTTGGCCCACCAGCTATAGACCTGGACAAAGGGAATCAGAAGGATGTGCGGCAGCGGCAGCCACACTGAGCCCAGTTGCGTGAGCCGCGGCTGGTGCGAATCGAAGACGCGGCGCGCAATGTGGAGGTGGGCTACGGCATCGCCGTAGTTCAGCATGGCTCCGTGGCGCCAACTCCATGCCACCGCTCCCATCGAGCCTGCCGCGCAAGAGACCAGCACCGCCAGCCATTCCACGCGCGATAGGTTCACGCGTGCGTTTGGACTCTTAGTCAAGGTGGGTCAACTCGCGAAAGAGGATAAAACGGTCGTCGATTTCTTTCCGGGTGAGGGCTTGCAGCCGTTCGGTGCCAAAGCGCTCCACTGCAAACGAACCCATCACGCTGGCATAGAACATCGCGCGGCGGAACGTAGCGGGAGTGAGTTCGCGCTGGGAGGCCAGATAACCGAAGAATCCGCCGGCAAAGCTGTCGCCCGCGCCGGTGGGGTCGACCACTTCTTCCAGAGGCAGAGCTGGCGCCCGAAACGGGTGCTCCACGCGTCCGCCATTTGCGGAAAAACTGTGGTCACTGAAGAAAGCCGTGGCGCCATATTCGCCGTGCTTCACCACCAGTGTGCGCGGTCCCAGCGCCAGCACTGCGCGCGCCGCCTGCACCAGGTTGTTGTTGCCGGCCAGCATTTTGGTCTCGGTCTCGTTGATAAGCAGCACGTCGAGTCCCTTGAGCACTTCCAGCAGCGCGGCTTGGTGATCCTTGATCCAGTAATTCATCGTGTCGCCGGCCACCATCCGCGCTTGCGGCATGGCCTCGCGCACCCGCCGCTGCAGCACCGGATCGATGTTGGCCAGAAATAGAAACTCCGAGTTCCGATAAGCCTCGGGAATCTTGGGCTCAAAGGCCGCAAAGACGTTCAGATCGGTGGTATGGGTCTTGGCCTCATTCAGGTTCTCCAGATAGGAGCCCTCCCAGAAGAAGCTCTTGCCCGCGGCCCGCTCAATGCCGCGCGTATCGATGCCGCGGGCCTTGAAAACCGCCTCCTGTTCCGGGCCAAAATCCTCGCCCACAACGGCGATCACGCGCACATCGGTAAAAAAACTGGCGGCCAGCGAAAAGTAGGTTGCCGCGCCGCCCAGGCAGCGCTCCTGCCGTCCTGCTGGAGTCTCAATTGAATCGAAGGCTACGCTGCCTACCACGGTGATTGCCATTGTTATTCCTCGGTAGTTTTAGTTTGTTAACTCATTTCGCCACGCAACTGCGCTAACTCACTGACTCGCTACCAACCCAGATACTTCCCAAACAGCAGACCCACTTTTTCCTTCGCCGCGGCCGGAATCGCATCCGGTTGTGTAAGTACGGCAAAGCGGGCAGCCGTGGCGCAGGCGCAGGTGCGCTCGGCGGGTATGGCCGCGACCGCAGCCTTTACCACCTTGGCGGCGTTTTCTGCGTTCTGGTGCATCACGGCCACAATCTCCTCGATGGTAACGGAGTCATGCCCCTCGCGCCAGCAGTCGTAATCGGTGATCATCGCCACAGTGGCGTAGCATATCTCCGCCTCGCGGGCCAGCTTGGCCTCCTGCAGGTTGGTCATGCCGATCACGTCCGCGCCCCAACTGCGATACATGCGCGACTCCGCCTTGGTCGAGAACTGCGGACCCTCCATGCAGACGTAGGTGCCGCCCAGTTTGCCTATCACGCCCACCGTGGCGCAGGCCTGGGCCGCAGCCTTGGCCACCGTAGCGCACACCGGATCGCCAAAGGCCACGTGGCCCACAATTCCCTCGCCAAAGAAGGTTGAGATGCGATGGAAAGTCCGGTCGATGAACTGGTCCGGTATAACAAAGTCGGTGGGCTTGTGCTCTTCCTTGAGCGAGCCGACAGCCGAGACTGACAGGATGCGCTCCACGCCGAGCTTTTTGAAGGCGTAAATATTGGCTCGGAAGTTCAACTCAGAAGGCAGAATGCGGTGCACGCGTCCATGCCGCGCCAGAAAAGCTACCTTGCGGCCTTCCAGTTCGCCCAGCACGAAGGCGTCGGAAGGCTCGCCAAACGGCGTCTCCACATTCTTCTCGCGCACGTTGGTAAATCCCGGCATCGAGTAGAGCCCGCTGCCGCCAATGATTCCAATCTCCGCCTCAGCCAATGCCCGCTCCTCATCTTGCGGGTCATTGAGCGGCCCGCGCGCAGTCTCCAGCAAACATCCCAGTATAAAGGCCGGCGCTCAAAGACCACGAGTTTCGGTACTGTCTTAAAAGTGCGTTGACGCGAAACAGCGAACGCTTGCAATAGTTTAGAACCGCTCGTATCGTCGATATATGGCCTCAACTAAAACGGAACTCACCACGCTGAAAAACCTGCTCACAGAAGCGGATTTGATTCTCTCTACAACAGATTTACCGGAAGGCAGGGCTGTAAGGTGCCGCGAGTTGCTGCGATCCGCTTTGGCTCTCACTGGGGATTTGATAGGCACAGCCAAGATGCCTGCTGCGGCGGTTCTGGGGCGCAAGGGAGGCTCACAGACGGCCAAGCGGGGCAGCGACTACTTCCGCCAGCTTGCGGCCAAGCGGAAGACCCGTGCAGGGGGAAGGCCGAAAAAAGAATCCTAACCTGCGTCTAGGTCATAGAATTGGGCATTATCAATTCCCGATTGTGAAAGATGCCTAAACAACAGAAATCATCCACTGCAAAGATTCTTCCACGCGCGGCGATCTCCGGCTACGCTCTAATATCCCCCGATGGACTTACTGTGAGCATTCACGGAATCGGCGGTGTAGGGACTCCGCTGCTCGCCCGTCTCGGAAAAGAGCAAATGTATTTGCCGTCAGCGATGATTGTGAATGTGCCAACGTTCGCAAAATGGGTTGCCTGGAATGGTGTGAAGTATTCTTTTCACGCTACCAAGCAGGCCATCCTCGCCGAAGAATCCATTATGCTCATTGGGCGTATAGAGAAAGAAGAGAATAAAGCCCCGGACGTTCGTGCCTCACCAGCTATTCCACCATCTAAATCTCAAGATGCCGCTGCTGAAAAAGCACCTCCAAAGTACCCTCGCTTTCCGGCATCTATTTACAGCCCATCCGCCGCACGCAAGATGGAAGCATATATGTTCGCCAAGGGACTGGATCAAACACAGTTCGGGATTCAGGCCAACACTACAGACAAAACAATCCGCAAATTCAGGCAAACCGGAAAGGTCAAACGGTCAATCCTAGCCGATATAGCTAAGGCGATGAAGACTTCAATTGACGAATTATTAAGCTTATAAGTATCTATAAGATACAACAAAATCTTCCGTTTAAGTTCCGTTTTACTTCTGTTTAAGTTCCGAAATTCCGCTTATCTTCCGTTCATCTTCCGCAACATTGCCGGTCATGAGCAGTTCGCCGTTTTCTGGACGCGGGCATGATGGAAAGCATGAAGACGGTAAGCACGTTCCGACCGCGTGGGCCACCACAGCCCGCGCCCCCTGCGGGGGTTCGACGCTCCCGCCTGTACGGAACCCGAGGATAAAATATGCGTTGACAAACAACAAGCGCTTGCTGTATTATTTGACCAATGATTAACCAATCCCAACCCGTAGCAAGCATGGCCTGCGATGCTTGCAAAGTCGATTGCCAGCGCTTCGGGCGGCACAGGAACGGCCTCCGCAGGTTCCGCTGCCCGCAGTGCCGCAAGACCTACACGGAGCCGCACACGCGGACGCTGGACACGATGTACGTCTCTCAGGACCGCGCTGTACTCGCCTTGCAACTTCTCTTGGAAGGCAACAGCATCAGGTCCACCGAGCGAATCACTGGCATGGACCGGAACACGATCATGAGCCTGCTGTTAAAGGCTGGCGAACGGTGCAAGACGCTCATGATTTCCAAGATCGTTAATCTTCCCGTTCAGGATGTGCAGGCAGATGAGATTTGGGGATTCGTCCAAAAGAAAGAAGGACACAAGCGGGATCAGGAAAAGGACGCGCCGGGAATTGGTGATGCTTATTGTTTTATCGGAATTGAACGGCACAATAAATTGATTCTTGCGTGGCACCTTGGCAGGCGGGATCAGCGTTCCACGGATGCGTTTATTGGGAGGTTACGCTATGCCACTTCGGATAGCCGCTATCAGTTGAGCACGGACGGGTTCAAGCCGTATATCAGCGCCGTCAAGATGTATCTCAAGGGAATTGTTGACTTTGCGCAGTTGGTCAAAATCTATTCAACGCCGCGTGAGGGCGAACAGCGGTACAGCCCCGGCGACGTTGTGGAGGCTGTTCCAGTTCCCATCATGGGCCTACCGAAACGGAATCGCATCTGCACTAGCCATATTGAAAGACAAAATTTATCAATCCGCATGGGAATGCGCCGCATGACGCGGCTAACTAATGGATTTTCAAAGAAATGGGAGAATCTAGAAGCCGCCTATGCGCTTTGGTTTGCTTATTACAACTGGTGCCGCGTACACTCTAGCCTCCGCGTGACACCCTGCATGGAAGCTGGAATCGAAAATCACATCTGGACGATTGCGGAACTCATCGCATGATGTGGCTTGTCACGGCCTGTCGAGTTTCGATTTAATCTCTTTCAATTCAGATTCCAGATTGCCCAGTTTCCGCGTGATTGAATCTGCGGCATCATTGACCGCTCGCCCAATTCCGAATATGCCTATTACGATCAACCCAAAGAGCATCCAGAATTCCAATTGCGTCATATTGCCTCCGCTCACAGCAATCGTCTCACCTGATTCTGTGCCGCGTCGATGGCTTGGCGTGATACCTTTTCGCCATCATGTTGAAACGTTTGGCGATATTCGCAATTGCCGCATTCATGGCAATCTGTGTGTCCGGTCAGCCAGATAAGGCTCCCGATCCCAATCAACAAATAGGAAAGACAGAACCAGTACATTCTCTCGCTGCGCAAACCCCTCCAAAAGAGAAGGACAAACCCGCAGCATATAAGGACGCAACCAGTAGCGGCCCGCCAGCCGGGAATGCATCCGTCGAACGGCCCCATTGGTGGTGTAGCTCGGAGTGGTGGCTGGTTATCGTCGGATTCGGAACTCTGATAGTAGTTGGCTGGCAAACGAAGATATTGGGTAAATCCGTTGCCGTTGCAAAGAAAAGTGCCGAAGCAACCGAAAAGCAAGTTGATCTTTTTGTCAACGCTGAACGCGCCAAAATAACCATGTATATTGTTGATTCCGGTCGATCCTTCTATATAAGAGGAAAGAATACTGGAAAGGCGGTTGCACAGGTTAAATTGGCGGTCGGCTATTCGCTCGTTCTCCCGCGCGGGAAGCCACTTCCGGCAGTTCCACCATATCTCTCCGAACCAGATACGCTCAGAGATTTCCTTGAATCCGTTCCGCCGAACGAATCCATCGCACCTATGGACGGAAGTGGAAACGACTTCATGATGAACCTTCGTGATCCTGATCTCTGTGCGGCGATCAGAGACAAGCAAAAGACTCTTTGGACGTACGGGCGGATTGTCTACATGGATGGAATCTCGTCTCATCAAAGGGAAACGCGATTCTGTTACGAGGCTGCGGTTGATGCGAAATTGGAAACAAATATCGACATGAGTGGTCCTGGAGTTTATCGACTGGAAACCTAATAGCACTGCAAGTGCTAGAGCGGAGGCGCTATTCATGCCGCACCCCCAAGACCATCAACGCAGATTTAAGACAGTACCCGAGTTTCGCCGAAAGGGCCATGGCCGTCTTGACGAAGAGTCCATGTCCATCGGCTCGCAGCGCAAAAAACATGGGCGGCAAACAATGGGTTTTCCCGGTGCAAGTGCACCCGCAGAATTATGTAACTCTGTCATTCTAAATGCCATGATTTCGAGAGCGGCTACCTGTTGGCTCCATGGCCTGGCGAAGGGTAGGGGAGGTGTGAAACCGCGCGGCAGTTTGGGAGGACTGCGAAGGATGCAGGGCGCGGGCCGAAACTCACCGATGGGGGAGTCGCCGCACTGCCGTCAGGGAAGTTAGGGAGTGTCCACATGGCCGCGTGGTCCGCTGGTACGCCATCCTTGTCTGGGAAGCAGTCACAGACCATGCGCGTGGAAGTGTGATAGGCTGGCGCGTCAATAATCGATTCGGAGGATTGGAGTCATGAAAGCCATGAAGAATATCGCCATTCTGCTCATGCTGTTGCTTCCCATGGTGGCGTTTGGGAAAAAGAAGGCGATTCCGGCACCGCCTCTACCGGCTGCAGTCCTCAACGCAAAGAGTGTGTTTCTAGCGAAAGGCGGTAGCAGTGACCTTGCATACAATGTTCTCAACTCAGAAATGAAAATGTGGGCAAAATACAAGGTCGCAGGGTCGCTTGATGATGCCGATTTGATTATTGAGCTGAAATATTCTGACGATCTCCTTGCGACTGACCCATCCAGTTACACGAATATCGATGCTAAGCAGACGCAGGTTGTGAGCAATGAACTTGCGGACCCGCAGCTTATGCTCACGATTTATGACGCAAAGTCCAAGGCGGCCCTCTGGTGGTCAATCGATCAGCACCGACTGGGAAAACAAGGGGCGAATCGGGACAAAGAAACGATCAGTGCCGCATTTCGTTTGGTGGGTGAGTTAAAGTCCAGATCCCGCTAGAACTCCCGGCTCTCGCCGTCAGACACGAATGCCGTCAGACACGAATATAGTTGCGCTGTCTCTGAGGACGCCTCTTCTCTGCCGGGGATACTTACTCCTTGACGCGTTTCCCGCCGTTGCAAATGCCACGAGAAAGTGCACGTCCTTGTCCCAATTCTGAACCAGCCGGGGAAACGGGAAAATCCTGACCCGCGCTCGTGCATTTCAAGAACATTTCGGTTGAGCTTCAATCTTTCAGGCTCTAGCTTCCAGGATGAATGAATCGCATGGAAGACCATCCTTGCGGTGAGGCAGGCCTGTGGTTGTGGATACGTTGGAGACTCCGGCAAAAGAAAAGAGCCGCACAAAAGGCGCAAGAGGCTTGACTGGCCGGTTGGTCGAGGTCGCCGTCGGCTACCAGCGAATGCTGAACGTGAATCCGCGCCGGCCGGATGCGCTGGTAGGCATCAGCCTGGTTGCGCTGGCCAGCGGCCAGCCCGAGGCTGCGGTGAAGATGGCCTCTGCCGCCGTGGATGCCGCCCCAGAGATGGTGACTGCCTGGGTTGCGCTGGGTCAGGCGCTGAAAGCTGCCGCCCGCAGCGAAGAGTCTGAGCAGGCCTATGGACAGGCCATCCAGCTCGACGGGACGAACACATTGGTTCGCTTGGGGCTGGGTGAGCTGAAGATCGCTACGGGGCGTCCCGAGGAAGCGGCACGGGAGTTCAAGCTGGCACTCCGGCGCCGACCGGCGCTGGTGGCCGCACATCTGGGGCTAGGCAATGCGCTGGCCTTGATGGGGCGGAATGAAGAGGCGCTGGAACACTATAAACAAGCGATTGCACTGCGGCCACGGCTACCCGAGGCCGAGTTTGCCGCCGGCTTTGTTCTGGCAAGGTTGGGAAGGCTCAAGGAGGCCGAAATCCGCTACCGGCGGGCGCTGGTCGAGCGGCCGGACTTTGCGGCGGCCTGGATGAATCTGGGAAGCCTGCTGCGCGAGCAGGGGCGCGAGGTCTTTGCCGAGGCGGCATTGCAGCGGGCCGTCGAGCTGCGCCCGGATCTGGTTGCGGGATGGATCAATTTGGCCATTCTGGAGCGGGAACGTCTCTGCCCGGCTGAAGCGGAGGCGCATCTGCGCATGGCCTTCGCGCTGAACCCGTGTCAAGTGGAGACGCACGTGGCCTGGTGCCAGTTCCGAGCGGCGGAGAAAGACCTGGCCGGAGCCTGGGCGTGGCTTCGCTGGGCTCTCGCGCGTGATCCGACCCACGCCGAGGCCGTAAATATGCAGGGCATCCTGTTGCATACAGAAGGCCGGTTTGCCGAAGCGATCGAGGCCTTTGAGCGGGCTGAATGTCTGGGCAATCTCCCGGCAACCTCCAACCGCGGAAACTCCCTGCTAGACATGGGCCGGATGGACGAGGCCTTGCAGGCGCACGAGTCGGCGGTCGATCGCGATCCATCCCATCCCGGCGCGCTCTATAACCTTGCCCTGACCCGGTTGCGGCTGGGCGACTGGGAGCGCGGCTGGGCAGGGTATGAAGCGCGCTGGCGTTTCCGTGAGGTCCACCGCAGTCCCAGGGTTTTCCGCCAGAGCCGGTGGCAGGGGGAACCGCTGGATGGCCGCCGGGTGCTGCTTCACGCTGAGCAGGGACTGGGCGACACCATCCAGTTCTGCCGCTATGCCACCCTGGTCGCCGCGCGCGGCGGCGTACCCATCCTGCAAGTGCAGGAGCCGATGAAGCGACTTATGGGAACGCTTCCCGTGGTGTGTGCCGGGCGAGCGGAGACTATGCTGCTCGGGGCAAATGCGCCGGACTTCGATACAAGATTCGAACTGGAATGCCCGCTCCTGAGTCTGCCTGCCGTCCTCGGAACCACTGTGGAGACTGTTCCCTGGCAGGGCGCTTACCTGGGGGCCGACCCGGAACTCGCAATTGAAAAGTGGATGCAGTTTCCCGACCTGCTGCCGAACGAGCGCACTTTGCGCGTGGGCCTTACTTGGGCAGGCAATCCCCGATACAAAGCGGACCGCTGGCGGTCCATGCATCTCGCGACGCTTCTCCCTTTGTTGCGCAACCCCGGCGTGACCTGGATCTCACTGCAAAAAGGGCGGGCCGCGGAGCAGTTGACCGGTCTGCCCGGCGATGTCTTTGTCTGGGATGGCTCCAGCCGCGACCGCGACCTTGCCGAAACAGCAGCTCTGGTGGCCACGCTCGATCTGGTGGTCACCACGGACACCTGCATCGCTCACCTGGCCGGCGCCATGGCCAAACCAGTCTGGATTCTGCTGCCCCATCTTGGGGATTGGCGCTGGATGGAGAAGACTGAGACCACCCCCTGGTATCCAACAGCCAGGCTCTTCCGCCAAAGCGTGCCCGGCGATTGGGCCGAAGTGCTCGAGCGGGTTATTCCGGCACTGCGCGTGTTTCCCCGGCCTCCGCGGCCCCGGAAAATCCCGCCGCGTCTCCTGTCTGCAAGTGCTCACGGACGCGTTGCATGATTCCCAGGTAATAAGCGAGGTTGTGGATGGTATTCAGTGTCCCGGACAGTGCCTCGCCTACCTGCATCAGGTGGCGCAGGTAGGCACGCGAATAACGCCGGCAGACCATGCAGTTGCAAGCCGGATCGGGCGGGCTCAGATCTTCGGCATATCTCTTGCTCTTGATGTTCAGCCGCCCCTCGCTGGTGAACAGCAGCCCATGACGCGCGGCGCGCGTGGGTAGCACACAATCCATCATGTCCACGCCCATGCGGGCATACATTTCGATCTCGTCGGGGTAACCCACGCCCATCAGGTAGCGGGGCTTGTCCGCAGGCAGCAGCGGCAGGACTTCGGCAATCATCTCCAGGGTCAGCTCGCGCGGCTCTCCCACGCTCAAGCCGCCGATGGCGTAGCCGTCGAAGTCCATCTCCACCAGGCGCTCCGCGCTTTGGCGTCGCAAATCTTTATAAGTGCCACCTTGAACAATGCCAAAAAGGCTCTGGGCGTGACCTTCCACTTCGTTGTGCCACGGAACCTCGCCGCGGTGAGCGCGATGATGATCCAGTGACCGCCGCGCCCAGGCCATGGTGAGACGCAGGCTCTCTTGCGCACGGTTGCGGTCAGCCGGGTATTCGGTGCACTCGTCGAAGGCCATGGCGATGTCCGCGCCGAGGGCGATCTGCACGTCCATGGAATGTTCAGGAGTAAAGAAGTGGCTGCTGCCGTCCAAATGGGACCGGAAACTGACGCCTTCATCCGTGACCTTGCGCAGCGCGCTGAGGCTGAAAACCTGAAATCCGCCGGAGTCAGTGAGCAGGGCTCGCGGCCAACTGATGAACCGGTGCAACCCGCCCATACGACGGATGGCCTCGTGGCCGGGGCGCAGATAAAGATGGTACGTGTTGCCCAGAATAATCTCTGCGCCCAGGGATTCGAGCACGTCCTGGGGAACGGCCTTGACCGTTCCCGCGGTGCCCACCGGCATAAAGACAGGCGTCTCGACGGTCTGGTGGGGCAAAAGCATTTGTCCACGCCGCCCGCCGGGAGCGGTTTCCGCGATGATTCTGAAGTCAAGATCCACCAAACGATTCTAGCGGGCCGAGGGCCAATGGATTCTCGTGCTCTTCCTAGTTATCAAATGCGAGCGCTGGAAGGTACCCGGTTGCCGGCTATTTCCCGACATTACCCAACCGGACCAGGAAGCCAACCCGCCCCACGCGCGGCATGCCCAGTGTCGTGGTGGGTGTCTTGGAATCTTCGATCTGGCGGTTGAGCAGGTTTTCTCCAGCGGCAAACAGTTGGAACCTCTTGCCGAAGTCGTGCGAGGCATAGGCGTCCAGGCGGAAGTACCCGTGCAGCAGGTAGACATTGGCGTCGTCATCGTACTGCCTTCCGCTCAGCCGGCCTTGCAGGCTCAGGATTCCCAGCGCAGGGCGAAAGGCGCGCAGATTTATCGTGGCCAGGTTGCGGGCCACCTCGGGAATCCAGTTGCCCACCAGCGCCGTCTCCTGGCTGTTCTTAGTCACAGTTGCGTGGGCGTATTGGTAGCCGCCATCGACCGCCAGCCAGCGCAGCGGCGCAAGCTGGTAGTCCACGGAGACGCCGCGGCTCTCGATCTGGCCCAGATTCTCTCGCATGAGCAGGATCGGCGAGGAAGAGCCATTGATGGTGACCGCCGTGATGGGCCGGTTGACCTGGGTGAGGAAGTAGCTGGAGCGGATGCTGCCCCAACGACCCTCGGTGGCCAGGCCCGTCTCCCAGCCGGAGGCGCGCTCGCTGAGCAGATGGCCGTTGGAGGTGGTGAGTTCGTTGCCCACCTGGGTGGAGCGATAGAGCTCATTGGGGGTGGGTTCGCGAAAGGCGCGGAAGCCCGTTGCCGAAAGCGCCCAATGATTCCAGAGCTTGCGTGAAAGGCCGACGCGGGGATCGAACAACATCTGGTCGCCCTGTGCGGGCTGGGTGGGGTATGGTCCCCAGCCGGTTCCGTTCCAGAGGACTTCATGGCCGTCGTAGTTCTGAAACCAATCCATGCGGCTGGCCGCGATCAGCGTCCAACTCTTGCGCACCCACATCAACTCGGCATAGGCGGCTGAGTCCCGCTGGTGGTCGTGCAGGTTGGTCAGCGCTGGGGCTTTCCCGTATGTCTGTTCGCGGTCCCACACGCGTACGTCATGGGCGTCGGCTCCGGCCATGACCAGCAGCCCGGCGCCAAGCGGCTGGCTCCAACGGGCCATCGCGCCCAGCTCATTGTCTGGCGTGAGCGAGAACTTGGTTGGAATCTCGCCGCAGCGGTAGGAGCAATCGGAATCCCCGAAGACCGGCAGATTGGAGATGCTCGAAAACGTCTGGCGGTAGTGCTCGGTTGAGCCGTAGAGTCGCATTGCGAGTGAACCGTTGTGCGGACCCTGCCAGTCTCCGCCCGTCGCGTAGCGCCACAGCCGTGTTCTGTTGGTCTGGTAGGGTGTGCCGTTGTCGCGCGCTTCGTTGAAGCCGCTGCCGCGCGCAAACAACCTGAGTGGACCGCGATCGCGCTCGGCCAGCAGGACGCCGTTCTGGCTGTGGACGTTGCTGTCAATGTCCACCGGCCCGCGCTGCGCGGGAGCTTCCTGGATATACCCATCCGTGCCCAGAACGCCACCCGCGGCCAACATACCCCAGGGTCCACGCTTGCCCTGGAGCATCAGGCTGTCGTCATACGTGCCTTCCGCACCGTAGCTCGACCGCAACTCAGCCAAATCGACGGCGGGCCGCAACGGGACCACGGCGACCACGCCGCCGATGGCGCTCGATCCGTAGAGGTCGCTGGCGCCTCCGCGCAACAGCTCAATGCTCTTCACCGCCAGTTCCGGCTGCTCCTGCCAGTGAATCCATCCGGCAAAGGCGTCGTTCAGCGGCACGTCGTCCTCGGTAATCAATGTGCGGCTGGCCGAAGTGGAACCGAGGGCGCGGAGGCTGATTCCCTGCGACGAGGGGTTGGCCACAAGGGAGCTCGACCGGCGAAACAGCTCAACGCCGGGAAGCTGCCGCAGTTCGCCATCCATGGTTATCGCTGCCGTGGTGCTGAGAGAAGTCTGGGAGAGGGTCCGCGTGGTTGCCGGGCTTTCCAGCGAACCCAGCGGGGTGCGATAAGCAGTCACTGTCACTTGTTCGGTGTTGGCGGCCGGTTCAAGGCGGATGGTCGTTTCTGCGGTCAGTTGTAGTGCTCTTTCTGAGAATCCCTGGGCGGACACGACCACGCGGCAGGGAGCGGCGCACTCCACGGTGAGCCTGCCGTCCGCATCGGTGCGCCCCAGCAACTTCCCCGCAAAATCTTTCACCGTTGCTCCAGCAAGTGCTGCGCCACGGCTATCCTCGACGGTCACCGTCATCGACGCGACGGTTTGCGCATGGGGGCTCGCCGGAGTCAGCAACATCCCGGTAAGCGCCAGCGCGCCAGGCATCGCTTTGCACTTGAACCACCGCATCGGTTGCACTCTCAGAGCTGGGGAAGAGGCTATGGAGCAATTGTGACACGGCATTTCCACGGCGGGCGTCAGAAAACTGTGGCGCAATTTCGCGCAGAGGTATCAGGACGAAGGCGCGTTCCGACAGGCGCGGGTGAGGAATCTCCAGACCCGGTTCGTCGATTTTCAGGTCGTCGAAAAGCAGAATATCCAAATCCAGCGTCCTGGGACCGTTCACGAATCCCGCCTCGCGATCCCGTCCAAACTCCAGCTCGATCGCGAGCAGTCCCTTCAGGAGTTCCCGCGGCCCCAGTTCCGTCTCCAGCGCTACAACGGCATTCAAAAACCGCGGCTGCTCGGCAAACCCTACCGGTTCGGTGCTGTAGAGCGAGGATCGACAGGCCACGCGTCCAAGGGATTCGAGCCGCAAGACCGCAGCGGCCAGGGTAGCCTCCGGCGGCCCAGCCCAACTGGCGAGATTCGCGCCCATTCCGATGTACGCCGTCCGCATATAGTTCAGGGTATCCCTAGAGATGGCGGTGGAGGGGTGAGGTTCGCGGCTTTCCATCCTTGCCGCAGAAAAAAGCGGAGAAGATGGGCATGGTCGTGGGCTGCAAAGAGCGGGCAGGGCTTGACCTTGCTACAGCCTGGCGATGCTCTCCGGCTTGGCGCAGGCCAGTCCTTGTTCCAGCCAGCGCCGGGCAAGTCTTCGTATGGACTCCATATTTTGAGCTACGCCAGTCAGGGTGTAGTAAACATGCCGCTCCGACCAACGGTTGAGGTCCATGTCGCTGGCTTCGCGAGCGTAATCCTTCGAGCCATCTTTCAACGGATGATTGACGATGTAATGGGAAAAGGGGCCAAAGCTGTAGGGGTATTTTGAGGCGCCAGGCTTGTAGTCGTTTTCCTGCGCGTTCAGCCAACCCACAGGCCAGTGGTCCCAGCGCGCCGCACCCCAGCCCCAGCCGCCTGTATCGTTGAACGAATGGTCCACGATCTGGCTCTTCTCTGATGGGAATCCGGACGCGGCGCCAAGGATGGTGAATAGATAGCCAGACTTGAA
Source organism: uncultured Occallatibacter sp. (assembly GCA_964571165.1). Classification (GTDB taxonomy): domain Bacteria; phylum Acidobacteriota; class Terriglobia; order Terriglobales; family Acidobacteriaceae; genus Telmatobacter. Next base: position 21,708 of record CAZNAW010000017.1, read on the forward strand.
CGGCATGACCATGGCAAAACCTGGCGAGTGTGAAATTTCCAGGAGCAATGCCGCATCGCCGACGCGACGCGGTTTGCCGTTGTCGTCCCAGAACACGTCGTAGCGTTTTTCAGAGAAAGCGTCCAGGGCCGTGGCGACGAGATAGTCCTTGTGTTCCTCATCGCGAGGGAATAGGTCTCTCCACTCGGTTCCATTCGGTGCGCAGGCAAAGAAGTCGATCGGCTGCCAACTATAACCCTCGGGCTTGTCGGGCATCATGGTTTCGTAGGTCAGGCGGCGCCACATGAGGCCATTGGGATAGGCGATATAGTCCTCGGTGCCGCGCAGGGCCGGATGAGAATCGTCGTCCTTGTTGACGCAAAAATAATTCCAACGAACCCATGCGCGGCCAGGACCGTTTTGGATGATATCGACGAAGCTGTTGTGTGTCTTGCGGCCGTTATTGTTAAACAGCTCGGCATAGCCGTTATTGCCCTCGAAGAACTGATTGCAAAGACCAACTCCATTGGGCAGCTGCATCCATGGGTCGTAACTGGCCTCATGGCTGAAGACAACTTGGTGCGGTTTGCCTTGCCACGCAATGACGACGGCGTGGTTCGGATTCATATCCGCATGTGGAGGACTGGGCTTGAGTTCGCCCTCGTAGCCGCAGATATCGTAATCGCTCACTTCCACGGCTGAGACTCCGGGAAAAGCCCGGGCGTCGATGTTGGCGATCTTGATCGGCTCGGGCTTTACATAGAGTGGATCGGGGCCAGTTTCCTGGCCGACGCCTGAGGGTTTTGGCGAAGCCGCTTCGGGCTCAGCGGCAGCAGTAACTTTCCCGGCCGCCATCAGCCCGAATGAGGCCGCCAGTTCCTTGAACAAACGTCTTCTTGGAATTCTCACAAAGCCACCTTTCTTGCGTCCTTGACTTCCGGCGCAGTCGGGACCGGAGTAAGGATTTGCACTGAAAACCCTGAAGTCGCGCTCGACCATCGGGAATTCAAAGCGTCCGGCATCCGCCTGCACACAGCGGTCACATGCTATCAGGGGGATCGTGTCTGGGTAGGATGTGTCCGGGCAGGAGATTGAGCGGTGCGGTTTCTGGTAGCATCCTCGTTGGAGAATTTTTCAGGATGGACGCTCTCACCAGCGCGGGCCTTGGCGCCCGCCGAAATGAAGATATCGCTTTGGATCTGCTCAAGTTTGTAGCCGTCACGGCTGGCGTGGGCCGTCCCGCCGTGCCCTCGACAGGTTTCAGCGGAGCCGCTGTTCCCAAACCAGAGGAGCACGTGAGCCAGTTGCTCGATCTCTATAGCCGCTGCCTCAGAGCTGTGGAAGGCAAAGGGCCGGAAACAGAGGCCGCGAAATAGCCGGCTTACCCATTCTGCGCGTTGCTGTTGCCGGGGCCGGCGCCTTTGGCCGCAATCACCTCCGCGTCTACCGCGAGTTGGAAACAGCCGGGTTGGGCGTTGCATTGGTCGCGGCCGTTGAGCCGGACCAAGCCCGCGCTGCCGATACCGCGGCCAAATACGCAGTCCCTGTCTTCTCCACGGTCGAAGAGTTGCTGGCCGCGGATCTCCGTCTCGACGCAGCCACTGTCGCCGTACCCACCGTGCATCATCACGCCGTAGCCTCGATCTTGCTGGACGCGGGACTCGATCTGCTGGTGGAAAAGCCGCTGGCCGCGAGCCTTTCAGAGGCCGACGACCTCATGGATCGTACCGGCAAGAACCGGCGTATCCTGCAACCCGGTCACCTGGAGCGCTTCAACCCCGCGGTCCTGGCCGTGCAGCCGCAACTGCGCCGGCCCATGTTCTTTGAGTCCCACAGGCTTTCAGTTTTCACGCCCCGCTCGCTGGATGTGGACGTGGTACTTGACCTGATGATCCACGATCTGGACATTGTGCTTACCTTTGCCAACTCGCCGGTGCGCGAGTTGCGCGCCGTGGGCCTGCCGATTCTCTCGCCCAAGGTGGACATCGCCAATGTCCGCGTCGAGTTTGAATCCGGTTGCGTGGCCAACTTCACAGCCTCGCGCGTCTCCACGGAGCGGGTGCGCAAACTGCGCTTCTTCGAACCGCGCCAGTACGTCTCCGTCGACTACGCCCGCCAGGACCTGCTGGTGATTCGCATGGATGCCGGCACCGGTTCCGGAACCGCCGCCGGTCTCCCTCCCGAAATCGCCGCGGCCATCGCCGCCGGCAAGGTCGATCCGGCACTCCTGGCCAAACTTGCCGCCGCCGGAGTTGCCGGCCCTGCGCCCGGCCTGTCCTTCGTCAAGCCTTCGGTCACGCCCGGCGAGCCTCTGCGGCTGGAGGTTGAATCGTTTCTGGATTCAGTGCGTACGCGCCGCGAGCCGCGCGTCACCGCCTGCCAGGGACGCAATGCGCTGGCACTGGCCCTTGAAATTCAGGCCGCCATGGCAGCCCATGCCCATCGGGCGGGCCTCGACGACTTTTTCCCGACCGGCGCGTAGAACGTTTCCCCAGATGTTTTATGCAATCCCCAGTGCCCGGTTTATAAAGCCCACAACGTGCTTCCAGACCAGGTAGTAGCCCGCCAGCTGCTGGAAACCCAGGTCCGATCAGCACATACGGCATGCGGCAGCCTGCCCGGACGGGTGCGAGGCGCACAGAAAGGCGGCCTTGAAAGGTCTCCCCCGGGCGAATGGCTTCAGCCTAAATAAAGCGATTTTCCAATATGAAAACGCGGATTTCGAGACAGCTTGACAGCGGTCTCCTGGGCGCATTAGGGTTGGCAACCGGAGGGCGGACGAACATTTTATGGTGACAAAGATTCCTGAACGGCTCCGCCCGCCTGTGAGGGACGATGAAAAGCCTTGAATTGCGGATAGTAGCAGCAGGATTGGCGTTTTGCGCAGGGACGTGGCTGGCCGGGGCGCAGGATACCCCAAAGCCCGCGTACCTTGACACCAGCCTTCCGGCAGAGCAGAGAGCGGCAGACCTGGTGCATCGGATGACGCTCGAGGAGAAGGCCACACAGTTGGTGAACCAGGCGCGGGCCATCCCGCGGCTGAATGTGCCGGTATATGACTGGTGGAGCGAGGCGCTGCACGGTGTGTTAAGCGACGGAACCACGGAGTTTCCTGAGCCGATCGGCTTGGCGGCTACGTTCGATGCTCCGGGAATCCACGAGATGGCCGTTGCCATTGGTGACGAAGCACGCATCAAGCACGCACAGGCGGCGAGAATCGGGTATGGCAACATCAAAGGGCTGGACTTCTGGGCGCCCAACATCAACATCTTTCGCGATCCCCGCTGGGGACGCGGCCAGGAGACTTATGGCGAGGATCCATTCCTGACTGCGCGCATGGGCGTGGCCTTTGTGACCGGCATGCAGGGTGACGATCCGCACTATTACAAAGTTATCGCGACCCCCAAGCATTTTGCCGTACACAGCGGGCCGGAGTCCACGCGCCACACGGCCGATGTAAAGGTAAGCAAGCACGATGAGCTGGACACGTATCTTCCCGCCTTTCGCGCCACGGTGACAGAGGCCAAGGCCGATTCCGTCATGTGCTCCTACAACAGCATCAACGGCGAGCCAGGCTGCGCCAACGAGTTCCTTCTCCAGGACCAGTTGCGCGGCAAGTGGGGTTTCAAGGGCTATGTGGTCTCGGACTGCGGCGCGGTCCGCGACATCTTCAGTGGCCACCACTACAAGCCCAGTCAGCCGGAAGCGTCGGCTATCAGCCTGAAACGAGGCATGGATAACGAATGCATCGGCGACGATTACAAACCCTTTCTCGATGCTGTGAAGCAGGGCTTCCTGAACGAGAGCGACATTGACGTAGCCTTGACGCGGGACTTCACGGCGCGCATGAAGCTGGGAATGTTCGATCCGCCGGAGATGGTGCCGTATTCGAAGATCGACGAGAGCGAACTCGATAGCACCGAGCATCGCGCCATGGCGCGCAAAATGGCCGATGAGGCCATGGTGCTATTGAAGAATGATGGAGTGTTGCCGCTGAAGAACCCGAACGTCAAAATCGCCGTGATCGGCCCACTGGCCAACCAGACGCGGGTGCTGCTGGGTAACTACAACGGGATTCCTAGCCACACGGTCTCCATCCTGGAGGGTCTGCAGAACGAGTTTTCCTCAGCCACTATCACCTATGTTCCGGGAACACAGTTTCTGGGCAAGCAGGCATCGCCCGTGCCCGCGGGATTGCTGACCACGGACGGCAACCCGGGAGCCAAGGTCACGTACAGTGGACAGGCAATGACTTCGGGCCCGGGTGAGAAGCCCGCAATCCTGGCCACCCGCGTGGATCCGGGCATCGACGCCTCGGCAGCTACTCTGCCCAGCGCGGTGACCGGCATCAAGGAGCTATTCATCCGCTGGGAAGCCACCCTTACGCCGAAGGAGACAGGCGATTACAACCTGGGCGCCCAAGTGAACGGTTTTCTCCGTCTTTCGCTCGACGGGAAGGAAATAACTTCCGCCTGGGACACCAGCGGGATTGAGACCAAGCTGGGCCGCGTGCACCTTGAGGCGGGCAAGCCGTATTCGCTGCTGGTGGATTACGGACAGCTCGGAAGACCTCTGCCCATGGCGCGGCTGGTGTGGTCGAAGGTTGATCTCAGACCCCAGCCGGAGGCGATTGCCGCTGCCAAGGCCGCCGACGTGGTGGTGGCCGTTGTAGGTATCACCAGCGAACTCGAAGGGGAAGAGATGCAGGTGAGTGAGCCGGGCTTCAACGGCGGTGACCGCACCAGCATCGACCTGCCCAAACCGGAAGAGGATCTGCTGGAAGCGCTGGCCACTGCTGGCAAGCCTCTGGTTGTGGTGCTGACCAACGGCAGCGCCCTGGGCGTGAACTGGGCCAGGGACCACGCCAATGCGATTATTGATGCGTGGTATCCCGGCGAAGAGGGCGGAGCGGCAGTGGCGGAGACGCTCTCAGGCCGCAACAACCCCGCGGGCCGCTTGCCGGTAACCTTCTACAAGGATGTAAGTCAATTGCCGCCTTTCGAAGATTATTCGATGAAAGGACGCACCTACCGGTACTTTGAGGGAACGCCACTCTTTCCTTTCGGATATGGCCTGAGTTACACCACCTTCTCCTACAGCAAACTTAATGTTCCCACCGGTCCGGTGACGGCGGGCGACCCAGTGGACGTTGAGGTAACGGTGAGCAATACCGGCCTCATGGCAGGCGACGAAGTGGTCCAGCTCTATCTCGGTTTCCCTGACGTGCCTGGCGCACCGTTGCGGGCGCTTCGGGGCTTCCAACGGGTTCACCTGGAGGCCGGCGACGCAAAGAAAGTGCGGTTTATACTGCAGCCGCGCGATCTGAGCATGGTGACCGAAGCTGGAGATCCGATTGTTGCCGAGGGCAAGTACGCAATCTCGGTGGGCGGCGGCCAGCCGCACACCAGCGCACAAGTGTTGACTCGGAACATCAACATCACGGGCAAGCTGACGCTGCCGGAATAACAACCAGCAATCTGCAACAACAAGGGGCGCTTTCTCATTGGAGAAGCGCCCCTTTCCATGCTCACTAACAAGGATCTATCTTGCAGAGTTCGCTATCGGCTTCCGCATTACTTCGATCATCTTGAGATACACCGCGTTGGTCCAGCCAAAGCCAATTTCGTTGGTCTTGTAGCCGGCACTTACCCCGACGTTGGAACTGCCGGAGACGACGTTGTACTTTTCGCGGATAGTCCCATCCTGGGCGAAGCCCTTATCTACGGTGAAGTCGAAATTGCGGGCATTGCGTGCGGCATCTTCGTGAAAACCGGTTGCCTCCAATCCGGCTACCACCATCCAGTTCGTCGGCGCCCAGCCGTAGGGTTCATCCCATTGCATCCCGGAGTTGAAGTCGCTCATGGACAACCCGCCGGGGCGCTCGAAGAGACTGAGTTTGTCCACCATCTGCTTTGCTTCCTCTCGCGTTGCGACCCCGGCCCACAAAGGGTAGAGCGACGTGATATAGGCATAACTCGATGGCCTGGCGCGCACAAAGTCATAGTCCGCAAAATCGCCCTCCTTCGGCCGCCAGAGATAGCGCTGGATCGCCGCGTCGCGCGCCTTGGCGCGATGATCCCAGCGAGCGGCGTCCTCAGGCTTGGCAAGCAGATGGGCGAAGTGCTCCATGTCCCGTTCATAGCGGTAGAGCAGGCTGTTCAGGCAAACCGGCGCGTAATGATGCGTAGCTCCATCGAACGGCCCAAAGCGAAAGCTGGGGTCAAAGCCGGACTCGCGCATCGCGCGATCGCCCAAATAAAAATCCCGGCTAAGCCGATAGCCCGCAGCCCAGGCGCGCTCACACACCACGCTTGCGCGCACGTCGCAACTGGTCTGCATAAGTCTCGCCGCCTCTGCAGCATCGGGGTGCTCAGACCCTTTCACCAGAAAGCCTTCGCTGCCCTCGTGCGGATGCGCCACCAGCCAGCGGATCACATCCGGATAGTACGCGCTGTCATCGGCCATCTCCGGCACCGGGCCTGAACCATAGTCGAAGTAACGCGCCAGTCCGGTCTTGCTCGCCGCGTGCTCGGGCCGTGTCCATGTGGAATAGTCTTTTTCAGCCAGCGCATAGGCGCGTTCAAGCCAAGTCCTGGCTTCTGCACGGCCCGCGGGGGTCGCAGGGAAACTGGCGGGGTTCTCGTAAACCGCGCGGATCATCGAAGTCAGGAACGGGGGTTGCGATCGCGTCAGGTAGTACGTGCGGTTGGCGTTGAGCACGGCTCCGTAATGCTCGATCTCGAACAGAAAGTTATCAACCATGCCCTTGGCCAGTGTCTCGCGGTGATCGGCTTCGAGGCCGAGAACAATGAAGTAACTATCCCAGCCGTACATCTCATTGAATCGCCCGCCGGGAACGACATAGGGGTTGGGCAAATAGAGCAGTCCGGCTGCGGAAAGTTGCTCTGGGCGCACATCTCCCAGCTTTTCAATACGGTGCGGCAGCGCAACGGCTTTCACATGGCACGTATGCGCTGCTGCGGCGACCTCCGGCAGCGCCGGCATCTCCGCGGGCAGATAAAGCACCGGGGTGGTTGTGACCTTCAGGTCTACCAGCGAAGAACATTCGGTCATCGAACGGGTGAGGTTGTTCCACGTGCCGTGAATGTATTGGAGCGTCGCCTCGGGGTTGGGAGCCGGCGTGGGATTGGAGCCAACGTCTTGTGCCGGGACATTCAAATTCCCGATTGCGGCTGCTGCAAGAAGAAGCAAGGAGAACCGTTTCATGCCAACTCCAACGGGAACCGCTGCGAATCTTCTGGAGTTTAACTCACCCGATGCACGTTTCGCTGGATTCGGGAACAGTTCCTGCTCCTCTGGTGTCTACACAAGCACAGTGGTTCCGATTGGGATGAACGGAGTGCCTTGAGCTCCGCTCCCCGCGCCAGCGTCGCGCGCAGAGCGGTCAATCCTCCTGCGTCTGCGAAAGGCTTCCTGACTCCCGGCCGGCGCGGCTGAATTGTTCCTCACGGGAGGCAGGCCATGTTTGAAGACTCCACCTTCGAATCCACGGGCAGAATCCGCACTCGCAGCCGCGGCTGGATGATCGCGGCCTTCACCTTCAACAGTTTGATTCTGCTGGCGCTGATCCTGATTCCGCTCATCTACCCCGAGGCGCTTCCCCGCCAGGCCATCGCCTTCCTGATGGAAGCGCCTGCGCCACCAGCCCCACCACAACCACCGCCGCAACAGCCGGTTCGCGCAGTCCGAGGTTTGTCCGAAATGCAAGGCATGGAGCTTACAGCGCCGAGGCAGATTCCACGCCAACCTTTCATACCGAGCGGCCCAGAACCGGCGTCTCCAATCAGCATCTCCACCTGGGCTCCGGATTCCGGAGTTCCTGGCGGCACCGGAGCAATCTTTCAAGGCAGGACGCCCCTGCCCGTTGTCCATCCGGCGCCGAACCATCCCATGCGCGTTTCCGGTTCTGTCGTGGAAGGACTGCTGTTGGATAAGACGGTTCCGCGCTATCCCCTTATCGCACTCGCAGCGCGCGTGGAAGGGACGGTCGTCTTGCAGGCCACCATCTCCAAAGCCGGAACGATTGAGCACCTGCATGTGGTCAGCGGTCCAGCGAAGCTGCAACAGGCGGCTCTGGATGCCGTGAAGACCTGGGTTTACCGGCCCTATCTGCTCGATGGCCAGCCTGTGGAGGTGGAAACCACCGTCAACGTGATATTCACCCTCGGCCGGTGAGGCGGGCCGATTCTCGGCCCTAGCAGGGAACTACCCGCCTGCAAGCTTTTCGCGAGTCAGCTCGTTCCATGTGGTGATGGTTTCCGGCATGGGCGGGCTGACCGCGCCGGGCGCCACTCCTTCAATGACCGCTTGTGGTTCCACAGTGCCGCGGGCGTTGCGCAGCGCGCCTTTTACCCATCCCACAGCGGCCAGCCCCTCGCGCCCGGTGAAGGTCTGCTCGATGTAAAACCATCGCTCGTCCCAGCACACCAGCCGGGAGGTGAGCCAGAAGGACGAGAACAGCGGCAGGGACCTCCGGTAGGTGATCCAAACCGCGCCCACCAAAGGCTGCCACCGCGAGTGGATAATGTGCTCCAGCAGCCGGGTGCGAGCCAGCAGATGGGTGCGCGCGTAGTCCATGATGCTGAGATAGCGGGCGTTGTTCAGGTGCAGGTTGAGGTCAATATCGTTGGGCAAGACGTGCATCCGCAGCCGGTCCTCGTCTAAAACTCCCAGCGGCGCCAGCGGCCGCAGATGCTGGCGGACGCCAACGCCGGAATGCGGACAAAGCTGATGAAGTGCGACAAGCTTTTCCCTCGAGTGGGCTCTTCAGCTCCAGTGTAGAGGACGGGGCGACTGTGGCCTGTGATCTCGGCGCAGGGAATCCCACAACCGCACACGCGCCACTGGAGAGGAATGGGTCAGCTTGAAAGAGCTATCTCTCAGGGCTAATGCACCGACCTGCCAGTCCACATCCCTCAAACTGACCTGCTGCCCACTGGCGCGCTCCCTGCCTCATCGGCGACAATCTCTTCTGCCATGAAAAATCTCTCTCGCCGTGACTTTCTTATGACCGCTTCCGCTGCCACACTAGCCGCCACAGCTCCGAGCTTCGCCGCATCCGGCCGTCAGCGTGTTTTCGTTGGTTCCAATACGCCCGACGGCATACTGGCCTACGACTGGGACCCTGCAACCGCCGAATTGACGCCTGCCGGGGTGGCCGCCAAACTCGCCAACGTGGATTGGATCACTTTCTCGCCCGGCCGCGAATTTCTTTACGCAGCCTCTGAGGTCGAATCGTTCAACGGCAAGCCTACTGGCGAAGTGGCCAGCTTCAGCGTCAAGAATGGCGGACTGCTTCCTCTCTCTACCCGGAACTCGGCCAGCGTGGGCACCTGCCACGTTGCCCTGGACCACACCGGCCGTGTGCTGCTTTCTGCCGACTACGGCGGCGGCAGCGCGGCCAGCTTTCTTGTGACCGCCGGCAGCCTCAGCCCCGCCGTCTGGACCGAGCACTACACCGCGCACGGCCCCGACGTCCACCGCCAGCAAAGTGCCCATGCCCACTTTGCGTCTTATTCGCCCGATAACCGCTTCGCCTACATCAACGACCTCGGCGGAGACTGCATCCACATTTACAGCGTGAACGCAGCCACGGCGGCGCTCACGCCCGCTGGCACTTACCATTCCGCGCCAGGAGCAGGGCCGCGCACGCTGCATTTTCACCCCAACGGCCACACCGCTTACTCCATCAATGAGATGGCCTCGACGGTCGACGTACTGGAGTGGAGCAAGGCCAACGGGAGCCTGGCTTTGCAAACGAGTATCAATCTGGTGCCGGCGGGCAGTCCCACTCATGGCTGCGACACGATCATTGCCAGAGACGGCAAGTCAGTCTATTTCGCCAATCGCGGCGACAACTCGATTTACTTCTTCCGTGCCGACCCGAAGACCGGCAGCCTGACGCGGGTCGGCCGCACTAGCTGCGGTGGAAAGACTCCGCGCAACTTTGTCCTCGATCCAACGGAGCGCTGGATGCTGGTGGCTAACCAGGGTTCGAGCCTGATCAGCGTCTTCGCGCGCAGCCCCGAGACCGGGGCGGTGGCTGAGGAAGGGAAGAGCTTCGCGGCCCCCACGCCGATGTGCATTCTTTTCGCTTAGAAATCAGATTTGTTCGAATCAGTCTAGCTATACGCCCATCAGGGCCGGGGTGGGAAGAACGTCATCGGTAACGGCCGCGGGCACCGTTTCTTCCATGGTCGCCGCGGTCACCGGCACATGGGCCAGCTCCCAGGCCGAGCGGTCTTTCAGCAAGCGCGAAACGAGAGCGGTGTGCATGGCGTGGCCGGCGCGCTCAGCCACCACATGGCCCTCGATGCGGCGCCCGGCCAGGGCCAGATCGCCGATCAGGTCTAGCACCTTGTGGCGCACATACTCGTCGGCGAAGCGCAGAGGGCCGTTTTCCGGTCCCCGGGCTCCCAGGACAATCGCGTTCTCAGGGCTGGCGCCGCGAATCAGTCCCATATCGCGTAGCCGCTTCTCATCGGCCTTGTAGCCGAAGGTGCGTGCCGGGGCGATAAACGTACCGTAGGTCTCGGCTGCCAAGTCCACGCAGGCTCTCTGGTGGCCGATGGGCGCCGGAAAGTCGATGGCGTATTCAATCTTGTATCCGGAGCCGGGATAGACGCCGATAAACTTCTCGCCCTCACGCACTTCCACGGGGTGCAGCACGCGGATGGTCTCACGGCGGCGGCGTTGGCTACGGATGCCGCCGCTGAGGAAAGCCTGCACATAGGGCCGCGCGCTGCCATCCAGGATGGGCAGTTCCAGGTTGTCCAGCTCCACAATCACATTGTCCACGCCCATGCCGATCAGCGCGGAGAGCAGATGCTCAGTGGTGGAGATCAGCACACCTTGGCGCATCAGACTCGTGGCGTAGCTGACCTTGGCCACGTTTCGGCCGGTCGCGGGAATCTCAAAGTTATCCAGGTCGGTGCGACGGAAGACGATTCCCGACCCGGCCGGAGCGGGCAACAGCCGCATGGTCACCGGCGCACCCGAATGAAGTCCCACCCCGGTAAATTCCAGGGGTTCTGCAATCGTCTGTTCCAGGTGTGCCGGATGTCCCAAAATACCCCTCTCCAACTGTGCAAAACTGGGCAATGGTTAGAGTAGACGCAAAGCAGCAAGTCCGTCCTGTGGCATTTTAGCCACACTCTGCGCGTGTTAGACCACCTCCAAGGCCAGAATCTGATGTCCAAACTTGCTTTAGCCGTCGTAGAATCGGGTATTTCCGAGCTTAGCTGCTTCGATCATCCCCTGAAAGGCTTACGGATGCTTGCTGTCAACAATGGTTCCATTCCCATGCGCGCCCTGCTGGCCGGGGCCCGGCGCAAGGAGTCTGCGCTGCTCGACCTTATCCGGCAACTCGTGCGGTTGGAGTCGCCCTCAGACGACAAGGCCTCTGTGGATGCTTGCGTTGCACTGGCTGCCGCTCACGCCAAAGGTTTGGGCGGGCGCGTCAAGTTGCACCGCCAGCGCGGGTTTGGAGATGTGTTGGAGGCGCGCTTCGGGCCAAAGCTGTCCAAGACCAGGGCTGGCAAGGTTGCGGCCAGCGATCAAGGCGCGGAGCGCATTCTTCTTCTCGGCCATCTGGACACGGTGTGGCCGCTCGGTACGATCAGGACCATGCCCTGCCGGTTGGGCGAAGGCCGGCTGTGGGGGCCTGGAACGCTGGACATGAAGGCCGGCGTGGCCATGGCCTTTACGGCTATCGAGATGCTGACGGAAGCTGGCCTGTTGCAGAGCGAAATCGTGCTGCTTCTCAACAGCGACGAGGAGGTAGGCAGTCCCGTTTCGAGACCCATCACCGAACGGCTGGCAGCCGAGTGCGACGCCGTCTATGTGCTGGAGCCAGCCCAGGGGCTGGCCTATAAAACTGCCCGCAAAGGAACCGGCAACTGGCGAATCGACATTACCGGAGTCGCGGCCCACGCCGGCGTGGACTTCGAAAAGGGGGCGAGCGCTATCCGCGAGCTGGCCCGTGTTGTGGAGACGGTGAGCGGCTGGACCGATCTCAGGCGCGGCCTGACGGTGAGTGTTGGCCTTGCCGGTGGCGGCTCCAAGACCAACGTGATTCCCAGCGGCGCATGGGCCGAGGTGGACGTCAGAATTGCGCGAAAGACCGACGGCCCACGCATCGAGCGCAAGTTTGCCGTGCTCAAGCCCGTGGACAAACGCTGCACCCTTGCCGTCGCCGGCGGCATCAACCGTCCGCCGATGGAGCGTACACGAGGAACTGTCCGGCTCTATCGTCGGGCCAGGGTTCTGGCCGGGGAGTTGGGTTTCCCGCTGGAAGAAGCTGCAACAGGCGGCGCCTCCGACGGCAACTTTACCTCCGCGCTCGGCATTCCCACGCTCGACGGCATGGGCGGCGTTGGCGAAGGCGCGCACGCTCGCCACGAATCCATCGTGGTAGAGCATCTCGCACTCAGGACGGCTCTGCTGGCAGGAATGTTGGCGCCTTGATGGGCGCCCGGCCCGCTCCGGTCATGAACACAATCTTACGGATACAAGAGATTCTGAAGAAAGAAGTAACCCGCGGTCACGAAGCCGATGACCGCGACCATCCAGCGCATGGCCCGCTGATTTACCTTGCGGCTATAGTGCGCGCCCAGGTAGCCGCCCAGTCCGGCCAGAATCGCCATCGCCAGGCAGAATTGCCACGCCACCCGTCCCGCCAGCATGAATGTAACCGCTGGAATCCCGATGGAAACGGCCGCAGTGAGCACCTTCAGGGCATTCATCTCGTGAATGTCGTGGACGCCGCAGAAGCCGAACAGCGCCATGGCAAGAAAACCGCCGCCTGCGCCAAAATAGCCAACATAGACGCTAACCGCGACCATGCCGACAAGGAGCGAGGTGTTGTAGCGCCGCCCGCCCGACAGGCTGGCCAGCCAGCGCCCCAATGGAAAGCTGAGCACGAACATGACTGCGGCAAACAACAGCAGCCACGGCAGCAGCTCGCGGAATTGCTTGTTGCCCGTATGGAGCAACAACCAACCGCCGATCTCGCCTCCCACGGCTGACGCTATCCCCAGCGGCAGCAGCTTCCAACCATAGGAACGCAGTTGCGCGCGAAAGGCCACCAGAGAGGTTAACTGTCCCGGCCAAAGGGCGACTGTGTTGGTGGTCTGTGCGGTGACGGCTCCCACCCCGGCAGCGGTGGTGCCGGCCAGCAGCGCCGGTAGCGAAAGAAACGATCCCCCGCCGGCAATCGAGTTCAGCACCCCGGCCAAAAACGAAGCCACCGGGAGCCAGAGAATGCGAAGCGCAGGAAAAATGAAGAGATCCACACACCAATGTAATGGCAATGTGCATAAAGAGGTGTAAGGTCTGTAATCCCTTTCTCGGTTTATTCATGAATTGCCGCGCCCTCGTAGATGTTTCCGTCAGGGGGCGCCTGATACACTCCGGTCAAGAACCTAACGGAGCGCAACTGCACAATGAAACGAACTGTTTTGCTTCTTTTGCTGGCGGCAACCACAGTGGCCGCAAGCGCCCAGTCTCCTGCCAAACCCGCCGTCACCCCTGCCAAACCGGCCGTCACAGCCCAGAAATCCACAGTTCCCGGCGTCAAGCTGCCTCCCGGTGTGCCGCCGGTCAAGGGTGTTTTAAAGACCGCATTCACTCTGCGCTATCAGGACATCAAGATCGGCACCGGCGCTGACGCCGAACCCAATAAGATGTACAAAGTCCACTACACCGGCTGGCGCGCGGCCGATGGCGTCAAGTTCGACTCCTCGTTTGACCACCCCGGACAGCCACTGAAAGACAAGGACGGCAAGCCGGTGCTGGGCGACGACGGCAAACCCAAACTGGGCGATCCGCAGCCCATGACCTTTCCTCAGGGCATGGGTCGCCTGATTCCCGGCTTTGACCAGGGCTTTGCTGGAATGAAGATTGGGGGCAAGCGCCGCCTGTTCATTCCCTGGCAACTGGCTTATGGAACTCGCAACATTCCGGATCGTCCTGCGGACCATCCAGGCGGTACGCCTCATCCGGGGATTCCTTCGAAATCCGACCTGATCTTCGACGTCGAGCTCGTGGATGTAGCCGACTTGCCGATGCCGCCCAATCATCCCAATATCGGCGGAATGCCCGGTGCCCGGCCAACTCCCGGCGGCCCGGCTCACCCCGGTGCTCCAGGAACGCCCGCGACTCCGGCGCAGCCCGGCGCGACGGCAACACCTTCGACACCTGGAGCAGCACCAAAGCAGGCCAGCCCCGTAACAGCCGCTCCTTCAGCGCCAGCGCAACCGCCAACACCAGCGGCTCCCGCAGCCCCTAACGCTGCTCCTGCCCAGGCGGCGCAGCCGGCTCAAACGGCCCCAGCGGCTCCTGCAACTCAGGCCCAACCGCAACCGAAGTAGAACAGGTTTTGCATTGTTTCTTCAGGCCACGCCGAGAGGCAACTCCGGCGTGGCCGCGATTAGCCGGCGGGTGTACTCCTCCTTGGGGTTGGCGCATAACGCCAGGGCTTCGCCCGTCTCCACCAGCCGTCCGCGTTCCATGACCGCAATGCGTGTGCTTAAATAGCGTACCAATGGCATGGAGTGCGAGATGAATAGGTAGGTCAGCCCGTGTTCGCGCTGCAACCGCCGCAGCAGGTTCACGATCTGCGCGCCCACGCTTACATCCAGCGCTGAAACCGGTTCATCCAGTATCAGGAGTCTCGGCCTGAGCGCCAGTGCGCGGGCTATGTTGATCCGCTGCCGCTGCCCGCCGGAGAACTCGTGCGGATGCCTTGCCAGCGCCGACTCGTCCAGCCCAACCTCGTCCAGCAACTCCGTGGCCTTGATGCGCAACGCGGCGCGGCCGGTCCTGATCGCCGCTCCATCTGGCCTCTGCATCTCATGAATCTCCAGCGGCTCAGTGACAATCTGCAGCACCGTCATCCTGGGATTCAGAGCGGCGTAGGGATCCTGAAACACCGGCTGCATCTGCCGCCGCAGCCGGTGCAACTCCGCCCGGGAAGCCCGGGCCACGTCGATGCCCTGCACGCGCACCGCGCCCCGGCTCGGCTCCGCCAATCCCAGAATCATCCGCGCCAGCGTAGTTTTGCCCGAACCCGACTCGCCCACCAAACCCAGTGTTTCCCCAGCCTGGATGGTGAGCGAAACCTCCTCGACTACGTGCCGCAGTTCTGTCTGCAGCCCCCTTCGATGGGGATAGCTCTTCCATACCGCATCCACCTCAACCAGCGCCATGATCGCATGCTATCGCATCTCCTCCGCCTCAAGGACGGGAAAGGATTTCGCCAACCGAGTGCGGTTTGGTGATACAAAAGCAGGCAAGGCTCTTTGCGGATGACGGTAGCTCTCGATGAGGGCAGGGAGGCGCAATGGCAAAGTTTCGAATTCTCTCCTTGGATGGCGGGGGTTCCTGGGCCTTGATCCAGGTAATGGCCCTGATCGATTTGTATGGTGGCAGCGCAACCGGCCATGATGTGCTGCAAGACTTCGATCTTGCTGCGGCCAACTCCGGCGGAAGCATTGTCCTAGGCGGGCTGGTGGAAGATATGTCGCTGACCACCCTGCTGAATTTCTTCCTCAGCGAAGAGAAGCGCAAGAGCGTCTTCGTGGAAAAGCTGCACCTGCCGGATACGCCCAAGTACAAGACAGAAGACAAGCTCAAGGGTTTGCAGGCCGCCTTGCCGCAGCGCGGCGGTTGGTTGCTCCGCGACGCCGCTGCCGACATTCCCAGCCAAACCGGCAAGGCAGTGCACCTGCTCATTGTGGGATTCGACTACGATCGCAGCCGCAGCCGCTTCTTTCGCTCCGCACCAGCCAGTGGCCCTGCATGGGGAGACGGCGACCCGGCGCAGGTGCGCGTGGCCGAGGCGATTCACGCCTCAACGAATGCCCCGGTCCTGTTCTTTGACAAGCCGGCCGAATTTCCCAGCGAGCCCGGTAAGCGTTATTGGGACGGAGCCATTACAGGATGCAACAACCCGGTACTGGCCGGGGTTGCCGAAGCCGTTGTACTCGGTCAGACGCCGGATTCGATTGTTGCCCTGGCTATTGGCACCGGAACCGTGTGCCGCCCGCCAGCGCCGGCAGACGCCTCAGACTCAGCTCTCTACGCGCCGCCGGAGGATCCCGGTGTTTTACACGATGTGGAAAAAATGGCCACTGCCATCATCGATGATCCGCCGGACGCCGCCAGCTTCCTGGCTCACGTCCTCACCGGAGGCTCGCCCCGTCTGCCTGCCCCGGTCGATAGCCGCATTGTGCGGATGAGTCCGATGCTTTCGCCCGTGCGCGATGCTGACGGCAACTGGACCCTGCCCCAGGGCCTCGATGAGAATGCCTTCGGCACGCTGGCAAATCTTGCCATGGACGCCGTGGATCAGGACCAGGTGCTGGCGATCCAGAACTTCGCCAGCCTCTGGTTGCAAGATAAGGTTCGCAATCAGCCCATCCGGATGAACGGAGACCTCGGCCGGGAACTGGGCCAGGACTGGTACTCCCAGGCCAAGGCGGCTTGGCAGACGGTTCGATGATCGGGCCCGCACTGCTTCAAGAATGTATCCGGCAGCTTCAGTCCAGCTTCGGATGCAGCTTGTGGAACCCGGTAGCCTCCTGGTAGGCGCTGGCAAACGCCGCCAGCTTGGCGTCCTGATAGTGGCCGGCCAGGAAAGTGAGCGAGACTGGCGTCCCCGGCCCGCCTATGTCGTCGTGGTTGCCGTCGTCGATCGCGGGCGGCTTGGGAGCGTCTGAGCCGCGCAGCCCGTTGGGCAGAATCAGCGCGGGGTGCCCCGTCAGATTGGTGGCCATCAACTGCGTATCGGTTGAGGGCGTCACAATCACATCCACCTGCTCGAACAGCGCCGAAACCTGCTGGATTGCCAATGTCCGCGCCCGGTTGGCCTGGATGTACTCGACCGCCGGATAAAAGCGCGCAATGCGGAAGTCGTTCGGCCAATCCTCCACTCCCTGCTCGGTCAGGAGCCGGTCCCGGCCTGACATCGTCAAGTCGTCAAATGCCGCCGCGGCCTCGGCGGTCAAGAGCGGCACCATCGCGTCATAAGGTAGTTTGGGCAGCTCCACCGGAATGAGATTAACGCCCATGGCCCGCAGCTTGTCCAGCGCGGCGAGTTCGTAGCGCCGGTCATAATCGCGCCTCGCGCGGGCCGCCTTCATCTGGGTGTTGTGCTCCTCGCGCCTGGTCTTTTCTTCTGCGGTCTCATTGGCTGCGGGCTCCTGAAGCTTGAGCGGGGCCGGAGGGTCAAACTCGCTTTTCAGATAGCCGATGCGCAACTTCTTCCAATCCAACCCAGGATTCCAGTGAAAGTTGGCCGCTACAACGGAGGCATCTTTGCCGTCGGGTCCATGAATCGCTTCGAGAACCATGGCGCAGTCCTCAGCCGACCGTGTAATCGGACCCAATTTGTCCATCGTCCAACTCAGCGCCATCGCGCCGGTACGCGGTACAAACCCGAAGGTAGGCCGCAGGCCGGTGGTTCCGCAGCGCGTGGAAGGCGAGGAGATGGAACCCAGCGTCTCAGAGCCGATGGCAAAGGCCACGCAACCCGCAGCCACCGCGCTCGCCGAGCCAGCAGAAGACCCGCTCGAACCCTGCTCCATATTCCACGGATTGCGCGTGCGCCCGCCAAACCATTTGTCGCCCATGGCCAGCGCGCCCAGTGTGAACTTGGCCACCAAAACGGCTCCCGCCGCATCCAGCCGCTGGACCACTGTCGCGTCCTCGTCAAAGGACTGGTGCTCAAACCCGCCCGCGCCCCAGGTCGTGGGATAGCCTTTCACGGCCAGCAAATCTTTCGCGCCCCAGGGAATCCCGAGCAGCGGGCCACGATAGTTATAGTTGCCGGCGGCAATCTCCGCGTCGGCAGCCCGGGCCTGCGCCAGCGCTCGCTCTTCAGTGAGCGTGATGACGAAGTGCAGCTTGGAGTCGTAACGCTTCAGGCGTTCTAGATACATCTTCGTAAGCGCCAGTGAGGTCACCTTGCGATGTTCCAGCAATTTGCCCAGCTGGCCGATAGTTGCAAATGCGAGATCTTCCAGCCTTGCGGGCGCTTCCGGAATGCTTAGAGGATTCTCATCGGGGATTGCTACGCGGCAATCGACGCAGGGCATCGAACAGTCTTTTTCGGGCGGCTTCACATCAGGCGGCAGCGGATGAAACACATACGCCGGTGGGACAGAGTTAGCCAGCTTCAGTGCCCGGATCGGCTCATAGGAACCGCGCTGGTCGTTCAGCCCTTCAAGCATCATCTTTTTCTGCTCGACGGGAAACGGACCAACTCCCGCCAGCGCGGCAGCCTGGTCCAGCATCTCCGGCGTAATCTTGGGCAGTTCCGCAGGCTTGCCTGAGGCGCCCGGCTCCTGCGCCTGCGCGGCCAGCGTGTACAAGATGCCTGGCAGCAGCGCGGACGTAATGCCTGCGCTGCTGCAAGCGGCAAGAAAGCCTCGACGATCAAGGTGCATGGGGTTCATCCTGTTCCTTTTTTGCTTCTTGGGAGTTAATGCGTCTTGGGCGGGAAGGCGACCCGTATCTCCGCTACTTCGATCCGGTTCACTCCGGCTTTGACGCTGGGGTCGTCGTCGGCGATCGCGCGTGCTTCGTCCTCGCTCGCGGCGGTTATGACCAGAACACCGTAGACCCCTTTGGGGTCGAGCACCGGCCCTCCGAACACGCAGACTCCCTTTTCAAACAAGTCCTTCCAGTAAAGGAAGTGCTGGTCCATGAGCTTCTCTTCGGCTCCGGTCATGTCCTTGTCGAAGGTGGGCCGGGGCGGAATCAGCCGGATAAACCAGGTCTTCTTCGCGGGCACCTTGGAGGCTTGGCTGACCGGGGCAGATTGAGCGGCAAGCGGACGCGCTGGCCCAAAGGCGCAGCCGACCGCCAGAAACAGAGCAGCAACAGACAGAACATTCATGACGGGGAGCATAGCACGAGGCATGGCTCCCCGTTGATTGTTTCGGGCGCCTCACGGCGCAGTTTATTTTCCCGCCTCCGTCATCTGCTGCTGGGCTCTGGCCATGGCGTCCAGCCGATGCTGCTTCTGGGCCTCAAAATCTACGCCTGCGGGCCGGTGGTTGCTTGCCATCTGGCGCTTGGCAATGTCCTCCAGCCGCTGCGCAAAGTCCGCGCTGATAGCGGCTACGGCCGCCTGCGCCTTGGGCAGCACATCGTGGAAATGGGCAATTTCCGCGGTGGCGCGTTCGGGGTGGTAACCCAACCGGTCACCAGCCTGCATCGCGTCGATAAGGAGATCTGGCGGAGCGGCGATGGAAGTCTGGTATATAGCGTCATACGTGCCGCGCAACCGCGTCATGGCCCCGGCAAAGCCATCCAACTCGCCACGACGCGCGGTCAGTCCTGCGGCACGGCGCACTTCCACAGTGACCTTGGCCGCAACGCTCCCGCCCGGCACGGGAATCACCGTCGTCAGCGTGTTCCCCTCGAAGGACCACCCTCCCTTGTCTGTCGGCCCTGCGTGTTTCACGGGCGCGCCATTCACTGTTACCGAAGCGGGCGGCCAGTCGGCGGGCAGGCGCAGCTCCAATCCACGCGCCTTCGGCATCCCCGGATAGCTGCCCACAACCGGCCCAATCTCCACCCGCAGCGTGTCGCCGGTTTGCGTGGCTTTGACCGGCGTGCGGGCAAACACCCCGCGCTGGTACTCGACCGACGCGCCAGAGTCCTCATAGATCTGATAGGTGGAACTGGCGCCGGGAGCGAGCGGCCATACGTTCACAATCAGCGGATCGACTGACTTCTCTCCGGAGTAGCGCATCGGGGGCTGCATGGGCACAATGGCCCCGGCGCGCAGGTAAACCGGCGTCTGCTCAATGGAGAAACTGCGCTCCACCGTGACCGGTCCGGTGAGGTGCTTGCCCGTTGGCCACTCGATCCATTCGCCCTTGGGCAGCCATATATTCTCCGTGGCCAGGCCGGTCGTCTTGTCTTCGGGCGCGGTCACCGGCGCGGCCAGCATCTGATCGCCAAACAGGTACTCACCTTTGCGCTCGTAAGCTTCTGCGTCTTCCGGCCAGTCATAGTAGAGCGGGCGGAAGAACGCCACGCCGGTGTCGTAGGTTCGTCGAGCTTCAGTGTAGATATACGGCTCCAGCGCGTAGCGCATCTGGAATGTGGAACGAAGAACGGAGGAGTACGGCTCCGGATAGGCCCAAATGCGCCGCTCGCTCTCAGGATTCTTGGTGGTGTGGGTGCGCAAAATGGGGCTGAAAGCGCCAAACTGCACCCAGCGGGTAAAGAGCTCTGGCTCCACGGCGCCCGGCATGTGGCCGCCGATGTCGTGGCTCCAATAGGCGTAGCCCACATTGGCAGCGGTGGCCGTAAACCATGGCTGAAAGGCCAGCGAATTCCACACCGAAATTGTGTCGCCGGAGAACCCGATCTGGTAGCGATGGTTGCCCAGGCCACCCCAACGATGGAAGAGCAGCGGCCGCTTGCCCTCACGCTGCTGATCAGTGAAGTGCACATAGTTGAGCCACCAGGTGGGGTTTACGCCGGCCATTTTCGTGGTCGATTCCTGCTGCCAGTCCAGCCACCAGAAGTCGATGCCCTGCTTCTCAAGCGGATGGAGAATCAGATTCATGTAATTGGTAGCCCAATGCTTGTCGGTAATGTCGAAGGGAACATACTGCTTCGTGGCCGGATCGATGCCCATGGCGCGCGCCATTTCAGGGTAGTGATCTTCCCAGGGCTGGATGCCTGAGGCCGGGTGCAGGTTCAGGCTGGTTTTCAGGCCGTTGGCGTGCAGCTTGGCCAGAAACTGGGCCGGATCGGGGAACAACAGCTTGTTCCACGAGTAGCCGGTCCATCCCAGCCCCTCGTGCGACTGGTCCACCTCACCGGCGGCCTGGAGCTGCTCGCGGCTGATATGCCAGCCCATGTCAATGACAAACACGTCGAGCGGGGTATCGTTCTCATGGAAGCCGCGGACGATTTCATCAATCTCCTGGTCGCTGTAGTCCCAGTAGCGCGACCACCAGGCCCCGAAGGCGAAGCGCGGCGGCAGCGGGATGCGCCCGGCCACGCGCACGTAATCGCCGAGCGCCTTGCGGTAGTCGTGGCCATAGCCGAAGAAGTACCAGTCCTGCCGCTCGCCGGCCGGCCGCTCCATCACCCACGGCCATGGGCTCTTTTCTCCCTCAAGAAAGCGGAAGTCCGCCGAGTCGAACAGCGGCCGCGTCGAGTCGTCCACCAGCGCCCAGCCGGAGCGCGAAACCAGCCCCTCGCCGATCGGCTCCTTGGTCTTGTCACCCAGCGCGCCGTCGAGCGTCCGCGTTGTTCCATGCAGGTTGTCGGGGTCAGCCAATCCGGGATTCCATACCACCTGCTTGCCGTCTACCGTCAATTCAATAGATAGGTCCTCGGGCGTAAATCGTCCATCGGCCGAGGGCGTATAGGTGAGCGCCAGCGCGTTGGTTTTAATGGTCAACAGCTGGCCGTTGCCGGTTAATTCCTTTTCAAACTTCGGCACCGGTAAACGGCGGTTGAGAAACACGAACGAAGCATGGTCCTCAAACTTGCCGTCCGCCGCCCACTCCATGCGGATCAATTCCGGCGTGAGTACGGTAAACCGCGCATTGCCCAGCGTGACCACGGCTTTTTGATCCGCTACAGGATCTGTAATGCCCTCGTCCGCTTTCGGCTGAGTCACTGGCGTCGAAGTTGCGACCGCTGTCTGCCTCGCGGCTTGTCCTAACGTCTGCGCTGTGAATCCAAGACCGAGTCCGATCGCGAGTCCGATTGCGGCAAAGCGATGCAAGAAAATATGCACAATTTCCTCCAACATTTCTCCACGGGAAGGTTATCACCGGCAGCCAGAAAGGCGCAGCGCGATGGCCGCCAAGGGTAGCACAGTCATGAATTCACGGGAAGAATATGCATCCTATATAAGTGCCGGGACAAGAAGAGGCCGCAGAGCGTCCCGGAAGCGGCGCCTCACGGCGGCGAGATCGTTTTATTTCGCCGCTGCGGTCTGATTTTGCTCCGCCGTTGAAACCATTTCCTGAACAAGCATTACTGCGCCAAGCACGTGGCCGTCTTGTCCGTAGATGGGCTTGCTGCATAAAGAAGCCCTAGCCTGCGTACCATCCTCGCGGTTGCAAAGAACCTCTAGCGCATGTGTCATTTCGCCGCAGAGAATTGCGCGAGCAAGCGGATACTCTTCCGGTGTCAGCGGCTGTCCATCTACGTGCATCGCGCCCCACCGATCGTAGTCGGCGATCGCTTGACCGGGCACGATTGCATCGCGAAAGATTCTCTCCGCCGCAGGGTTGACCAGAACGATGTCACCATCCGGCGCATGGGCAATAACAATTCCAACCGGAACGGCATCCGAGACAGCCCGCAACTCCGCACGGCATCTTTGCAATGCCTCGTCAGTCTGCTTTAGTTCCTGAATATCTTCGAGACCACCGTACCAGCAAAGGACTTTTCCGGAGGGATCAAAGCGCGGATAACCGCGGGACCGCATCCATCTCCAACCGCCATCCGGGCACCGGATTCGATACTGGACATCGGTGGGCCGTTTGCTGGCGATCGCCTCATGTATGGCTCGCTTCACCGGCTCCACGTCGTCCGGATGGAGCGCATCCAGCCATCCAAGGCCTAGCGCCTGCTCGGTTGTGAAGCCCGTCAGTTCTTCCCAGCGAGAGCTTACCTCGAGCGTTCTTCCTTGCGTATCCATGACCCAGGGCGTCTGCGGATTCAGCTCCACGATGCTCCGGTATTGCTCTTCGCTTTCGCGGAGTGCCTGCTCAAAGCGTTTCCGCTCCGAGATGTCATTGACGGCGATGGATACGCCCATCACCTCACCAGCCTCATCCCGGACCGGTTGATACGAGAGCATGAGCGTGCGATAACCGCTGCCCGCCTCGAAGTCTGGCCTTTGCACTTCAAAGTTGGGAATCGATTCTCCCGCAAGAGCGCGGCGAAGATTGTCCTCGAACAGGGGGTACAAATCGGGGACAAGCTCGGTGATCGGTCTGCCCAGATGCGCTGCGACAGGCGCACCGTTCATTTGGGCAAGACGCCGGTTGAGACTCACATAGCGCAGATTGCGATCGAGCAAGGCGAGGCCCACGGGCACGCTATCGTAAATGGCCTGCAACTGCGCAAACCTTTGGCCGGGCAATGCCTCCAGGCTAGTAATCGGATCTACATCCGCAGGCGCAGACAATAGGGTTGAATAAGGTCGCGGTTTGCGGGAAACGATGGACGGAAGATCTTCAGCCGGAACGGGCTTGCTGTAGAGATAACCCTGGCCGAAGTCGCATCCGAGCCAGAGGAGCATGGCGGCCTGTTCCTCGGTCTCGACTCCTTCCGCCACAGTGATGAGTCCCAGGCTGCGTCCCAGACCGACGACGGTGGCGACGATTTTTCTGCTCTCTCGCGACTCCGTCATGGAACTGACAAAACTTCTGTCGACTTTCAACTCATCGAATGGCAATGCCTGCAGGTGCTTCAGGCTGGAATAGCCGGTGCCGAAGTCGTCGAGGGCCAGCCTGCATTGCAAAGCCTTCAATTCCCGAGCGACAGATTGGGAGCGCGGCAGATCAACCAATAGCGCGCTCTCGGTAGTCTCGATGGTCAACCGGTCGAGAGAGAAGCCGCCCCGCTCGGCAGATGCCGCAATCTTGGCGGGCAGCGTGAGATCGAGCAACTGATGTGGAGAAAGGTTCACGGCCAGCGTGCAAGAGTTAGGTAATACGTGGCTCGCGGCAAATGCCTTTTGCAATATCTGACGAGTTAACTCATCGATGGATCCGATCTTCTCCAGCGCAGGGATGAAATCGTCTGGGCAAATGATTCCCAGCCGCGGATGTTTCCATCGCGCAAGAAGTTCAAAGCCGGCCAGTTGACCGGTGCGCAGATCCACTAAGGGCTGGAAGAAGGGGTAAAACTCTTCCTCGTCAAATGCCCGATGAATATCGATTTCATCGAATGACATGGCGACACTTTACGCCAAATACGCACAAAGCGCCATGGAGAAGGAGGGAGTATTCCAAGCGTGGATAGCCCCTGTCCGGGAGATCGCGAAGGATGCGAATCTCCCGGACCAGAACTTAAATGTCGAGGTTCTTTACGTCGAGCGCGTTGTCTTCGATGAACTTTCTGCGTGCTTCAACGTCTTCGCCCATAAGGGTAGTGAAGATGGCTTCGGTTTCGGCTATGTCTTCGAGCTTTACCTGGAGCAGAGTGCGGCGCTCGGGGTCCATGGTAGTCTCCCAGAGCTGCGTGGAAGTCATCTCGCCAAGGCCCTTGTAGCGCTGGACCTGGTAGTCCTTCTTGCCCTGCTCGACGATGTGGGCAAAGAGCTCGCGGGCAGTCTGCTTTTCGACCGGCTCGCGAGACATGCGGGCGGTGCGTCGGGCTTGTTTGGCTTCGGCCTGGGCTTCAGCGGTGTCCGAATCGGTTGGCTCGGCTTCCTCCGGGCTTGGCTCGGCGGCTGCGGCCTTGCTCGCGTACTCAATGAGGAAGGGCGGCTCGAGAAACTCCTTGATCTGGGTGTATTTGGCCATCATCTGGCGGAACTCGGGGCTGGCGGCCAGGTTCCAGTCAATGCAGCGTGTGGCGCCCTGGGCATCGGTAAAGCAGATTGACCACGTGTGGTGCTCTTCGTCTTCAACCGGATCGTGCAGCTTGAACTGGAACTCGTCTGCCAGCTCGGTCAGTTGAGCATGGAGCAGGGCTAGCTTCTCAGGTACATCGCCACCGTTCTTCGATGCGAAATCGGCGCGGTGCAGGAGTTCGGCGCGGGCCAGAAGCTCAGTCAGTTTTTCGTTGCGGATACGCTTGTCAACCCTTTCGACAAAGCCCAGGTACTCATCCAGGATCCCCATGAAGCGGGTGAGGTCGGCGCCTTCGATGCGGCTGGCTGACTCGCCGTGGCGGACGATCATGCCCTCCGAGGCGCGGTTGACCATCACCTTCACAAACGAACGCTCGTCCTTGATGTACTGTTCGAAGCGGCCCTTCTTGATTTTGAAGAGCGGCGGCTGCGCGATGTAGATGTTGTCGCGCTTGATCAGTTCGGTCATGTGGCGGAAGAAGAAGGTGAGCAGCAGGGTGCGGATGTGCGAGCCGTCCACATCGGCGTCGGTCATGAGGATGATCTTGCCGTAGCGGATTTTGGTTGCATCGAAGTCGTCCTTGCCGATGCCGCAGCCAAGCGCGGTAATCATGGCGCGGATTTCTTCGTGGCCCAGCATCTTGTCGTAGCGGGCCTTTTCGACGTTGAGGATCTTGCCGCGCAGGGGAAGAATCGCCTGGAAACGGCGATCGCGGCCCTGCTTGGCGGTGCCGCCGGCGCTCTCACCCTCGACCAGATAAACTTCGCAACGCTCCGGGTTGCGTTCCGAGCAGTCGGCCAGCTTACCGGGCAAACCGGCGCCGTCCAACGCGCCCTTGCGGCGGGTCAGATCGCGGGCCTTGCGGGCGGCTTCCCGGGCGCGCAGGGCGTCGATGGATTTATTGATGATCTTCTTGGCGACCTGCGGGTTCTGCTCCAGATAACCGCCCAGGCGCTCGTTGACGAAGGCCTGCACGGTGCCGGCGATGTCGGAGTTGAGCTTGCCCTTGGTCTGGCCCTCGAACTGCGGCTGCGGAAGCTTGACGCTGACCACCGCCACCAGCCCCTCGCGCACGTCGTCGCCGCTCAGGTTATCTTTCAGATCCTTGAAGAGACCCAACTGTTGGCCGATGGCGTTGATGGTGCGGGTGAGCGCGGTGCGGAAGCCGGATAGATGCGAGCCGCCGTCCACCGTGTTGATATTGTTGGCAAAGCTGAACACGGTCTCGGAGTAGCTGTCGTTGTATTGCAAGGCGATCTCGATTTCGACCCCGTCGCGCGGTGCCTCCATCACGATCGGCTTCTCGTGCAGCACCTGTTTGCCACGGTTCAAATGCTTGACGAACTCGGCGATGCCGCCGGCGTAGCGGAACTCGGTGCGCCGGGCTTCACCGGTCTTGGGGTCCGCAGTGCGCTCGTCGGTGAGGGTGATCTCAAGGCCTTTATTCAGGAAGGCCATCTCGCGAAGCCGCTGGGCTAGCGTGTCGTAATTGAATTCGGTAGTGGTAAAGATGCTCTTGTCGGGCAGGAAGTGAACTTTGGTCCCACGCCGCTTGCTTGTCCCCGCCTGGCGCAGTTCGCTCGTTGGCAGTCCGCAACTGAAGTCCATCTCCCAGGTGTGGCCGTCGCGCCAGATCTCGACGTTGAACTCCTGCGAGAGCGCGTTTACGCAGCTCACGCCCACGCCGTGCAGACCTCCGGAGACTTTGTATGTTGAGGCGTCGAACTTGCCGCCGGCGTGCAGTTTGGTCAGTACTACCTGCACGGCAGGCATCATCTCGCCGTTGGGTAGCGGCATCATGTCCACCGGAATTCCGCGTCCGTCGTCGACCACGGTGATTGAGTTGTCCACATGGATAACAACGTCAATCTTCTTCGCGTATCCGGCCAGGGCCTCATCTACGGAGTTGTCTACCACCTCATATACCAGATGGTGGAGTCCCATCTCGCCGGTTGAGCCAATGTACATGGCCGGACGCAGCCGCACCGCCTCCAGGCCCTCCAAAATCCGAATATTTTCGCCGGTGTAGCTGCCGTTATCGCCCGGGAGAGGCGTCTCGTCCGGTACTTCAGTCGCCATAGGTTTTGTCGCCATAGGATTCCGTTCGCCAGGTATTCGCTTTTTGGCCCCAGTCTGAGGCGGTCCCGCTATTATGGTCCGGGCCTGCGATTCAAGGCTGTGATTCTCGGACTAACCGCTTGAAAGACGGGGGCTTTACGCGAAATTACCTAGTCCTATTTTAGCATGCGGAGAGGGAACAAGGGGGGCCTGGCATGACCACAAATCCGGTAACCATAAAATAGATTACGAATGAAGGATATGACGTTAGTAATCTATATAGTTACTAGTTGTTTATTTATCTGAAATAGATGGACTTGCAGGCAATTTTGCTCTACGATTTTAGTGTTAGGGGAGACAACTTCCCTGTCAAATCAAATCCGAGAGGGGTTACCAATCATGAAACTCGCCATCCGTATTTTTGCTCTGTCTGTTGTTTTCACCGGTGCCGCTGCTGCTACCGTCTCGTCCTCCACCACACATGCCATTCCCAGCCACCAGTCGGCGACCGCGAGCATGCCAGTTCCGGCCTGTGGCCCATACATTTGTCCTCCCAGCACAGGCGCGAAGTAGTGGCTAAACCCGCTATGTGTAGGTAATAGCACGAAAGTATCAGAGACAATAACGCTTTGCGGTTGAGCGTATAGGGCATTTGGGGCTATTCTGTGAGAGTTCTCAGGATGGCGATCGGCCCGTTATGTCTTCAGATCTCGCAATGTCGGTGATGGGTGGGACAGAATTCGTTCTGTCGGCCGTTCTCGGATTCCTGTTTTGGAGGAAGAAGCTGCATCGCCGTTTTCCGGCGATGGGAGCCTATTTAGCATTGCGCGTGGCTTCTACGCCGGTGCTGTTTCTCCTGCTTTCCGGCGACCTGCTCGGTTCCCGTGACATCTGCTTTGCGATTTACTTCTTCGTCTATTGGGCGGTGTACATCGCCAGCGCTGTGCTGTTGTTCTTCATCTGCATGGAGGTTTTCCAGTCCGCGCTCTCGGCATTCTCAGGGTTGATGAAGTTTGGAATCGTGGTATTCCGTTGGGCGGTGCTCGCCTCCTTGATCGTGACGCTCTCCACAATCTCCTTTGCGCATAAGGGGCTGATGCTTATCCCGGATATTGCTTTCGGGCTCATGCGCTCAGTGAGCATCCTTGAGTTGTGTCTGTTGGCCTTCCTTTGTCTGAGCATGAACGCGTTGCGCCTCTCGGTTCGCGATGTGGCCTTCGGCATAGCCTTGGGCTTTGGCCTCTTGTCAACCAATGACCTTGTGATTGCTCTGTTCATATCCCACTACACTGCGCTGACCGCCCCATTGCAGTTCGTCTACCAGTCGCTGGTATTGGTCTCGCTGGGGACATGGTTGTCCTACGTCGCCCTGCCTGAGCCGGCTCGCAAGCCCGTGGTCATGCCGGCCAACTCGACCATCTACCGCTGGAACGAGATTGCCTCAGCCTTGGGCCACACCGGGACCCAGGTTGCCGTGCCGCAGCCCGCCAACAGCTTCTTCTTGACGGATGTCGAGAGGGTCGTTGAAAAAGTGCTTAGCCGGAACCTGAAGGGCAACGAATCGGAGACCTAAGCTGACGCGCACATTGGTGAAAAGTAAAAAGGCCGGACCCATAGGGTTCGGCCTTTTTATCGATCGTGCGTACATTCAATCACGACTCTAACGCATCAGAAAAAGCCATCGCAAGAGCGTGGCGTTTCCTGATGAATGCGAGCCGTCTTACTCGGCTGCAACTGGATCTATCGAGGCGAAACGCCCGCGGTTGCCGCGGTCCTGAAACTTCACCCGGCCGGTAACCTTGGCGAAGAGCGTATCGTCAGAGCCGACGCCTACGTTTACGCCCGGCTTGATGCGGGTGCCGCGCTGGCGGATGATGATCGATCCGCCGGTAATGAGTTCACCGGCAAAGGCCTTTACGCCTAGCCGCTGTGCATTCGAGTCGCGTCCGTTTGTGGAGCTGCCTCCACCCTTCTTATGTGCCATTGCCGAATCCCTTTCTGAAGTTTCTCGCGCTGCCTAGACGGCTGCGGTATAGGTCACGCCATCGGCCTCGATGGCCTTGATGCGGATCTCTGTGAAGTTCTGCCGGTGTCCCTGTAGCTTCTTGTACTGCTTTTTCCGTTTGAGGTGGAAGACCAGAATCTTGTCGCCGCGGCCCTCGCCGAGCACTTCTGCGGTCACCTTGGCGGTGGACGGCTTGGCCACGGTTCCCGGCTCGCCGGAAACTGCCAGCACGTCGCTGAACTCGATGGTCTGTTCTTCAGAGACCACACTTTCAATCTTTACCACGTCACCCGGAGCGACCCGGTATTGCTTGCCACCGGTGCGAATCACTGCATACATAACAAACCCTCCAGCGCTCTGGTCTCAAAAAACCAGGCGCGTCGAAAACCAAATACCGTCAGCTGCATTCGAGCATTTTCACTTCACGTCCTGCCCTTGGTTTGGCATACAGGGTGTTTTTTCTCAAGGAGAAAACACTCGGCTGCTCGGCTGCTGAAAAGAGCAGAGGTGAAAACGCTGTTGGGGCGCATACTAGAGAGTGACTGCATCGGGAAGCGGGCCGCACGTAAGCCACGATCGCAGCGGTGAACCCAGCATAGCCCTGCACATCCTCAAAGGGGTGCATCGCCAAACTCTATAATTCTATCGTCAAACCGCGAATCCGGTCAATTTGCAGGAATTTGCTCCCGGTCGCGTTGCAGGCGCTCAAGCTTGCAGGCCGCACAGCAGGCCATGTCAGTTCGCGCCATGCCGGCCTGCGCACTTCCCCGGCAGCCCCCAGTTGGCCGGCCTGCCCAATGCATGCCAGCAAAAAACAAACCAATAGGTCCATGTCTTCAATCGCAAACGCCGGTTAAGACAGAGCGTTGCCGCGCACATCACTGTGCCGGATGCGGCGTTGATCAAGGTTCTGAGAACAAGGAATACTGACAGCACAAGATACGCCACCGGCTTCTGAGATTTCCGGAAGTAGATCAGCTTGGAGCGCTGATACTCGACTCTCGATGGTCCCCGAAAGCGGTTGGCAGTGTGCCCTTGCCAATGGCGAGCGCCGGCCTTCGGTAGATAGTACACTTCCGCGCCTATTTGCCAGGCACGGCGGCACCAATCAATCTCTTCAAAGAAAAAGAAGTAGTGCTCGTCAAGAAGGCCCAGCTTGGGCAAAACAGAACTGCGCACACACAGGCAGGCACCTAGAACACACTCGGCAACCATGGGATTCTCTTCAAGCGCTTTCCTTCTAAACCGACCAGGAGAGATCAATTTGAGCAGGATGGTTGGCAGAATCTCCTCGGCGAGGGATGGAAGAGGCGCGAACGCGCTTTGTAATCGTCCATCGGGATAACGGAGTTGCCCGCCGGCGATCGCCAGGTTGGGAAGTCGATCGAAACCATCGGCGAATGCTTGCAAAGCGCCGGCTTCCAACTGAGCATCATTGTTGAGCAGCAGAATAAACTCAGCCGATGTCAGCGCAATTCCCTGGTTCACAGCCCGGGCAAACCCGGCATTGCAAGTGTTTCGAATCACGAGCGTGCCGGCGACTTTTTTCTGCAGAGTTTGGATGGAGTCGTCTCGGCTTCCGTTGTCCACAATGATGATTTGTGATGCCGGAACGCCCTCTTGCACTGCTGAACGGGCGCAATCGAGCAACATTGCCCCGCCATTGTAGTTCACGATAACTACGGAAAACCGTGCGCCAACGCTACTTGAATCCACGATCATGTCCAGAAACGGAAGTGAAGTACGGCAATACACTGAAAGAGAGGGGATTCTTCGCGAGACCGAGTCAAATCGTCGCGTTTTCCCCACTATCAAAGAATCACGCGAACCCATCACAACATCATTATCTCAATTCTCCAGCAGCGACAGGTTAAGCGAGCCCATGCACTTTCTGGCCCACGGATGGGCAGAGACATGGGCCAACTCTGAACCCTTGCCATAGCAGTTTCGGCGGGGGGCTTGTTAATGTTTGCCCCGGACGCTCGCTTGGCTTGCCCCGTCTGCGAACTGAATGGCTTCTGTGGCCTCGCTCAAGTCGTTCCCTGCGAGTGCGATCTCAGCGGATTCACCGCCATGTACCCGCAAGAACAATGCGGAGTGCTGTGGTGCTCGCGAGCCGTGGATGAATGCTTGAATGGTGTTCCGCAAAGAAATAACGGATTCCGCCCCCATAGGCGCACTCGCCTCCAATCCGGAGATGTTGACGTTGCGCACATCGTCGCAGAGCAGTGCGGGACGTCCGTCCGGTTTCTCGGCTATCAGTTCCAGGTTGTGCAGCCGGATCTGGTCCGCATGGCGAACATACAGGCCATACGAGGGCAACCGGCCGAACATGCGTGCTTCCGGATAGTCTTTCTCGTTTTCCGGAATCGGAAGGTTGACCCAATTGGCATCGCCACCTTCCGCAGTGCGAATTCGCACATCCCGTAATGTCACATCTTTCACGCGGCTCCCTGGCACGCCGGTAATTGAACTCGTCAGGATCGAGCCGGATGCATCCAGACCCTCGATCATGACGTTGCGCAGAGATGTCTCGGCTCCGCCACTTCGTCTGCCCAGGCGCACAAAAATCGGCGTGCGCACATTCTGCATGCGGATATTCGAAATCACCACTCCGTCCACACTTCCCCCGTCCACCATCTCCACGGCGATGCCGGCGATGACGCGCTCGTTGAGCGGCACGTCATTGTTGTAGATCACCGAGTTGCTGAAGACGATATTCTCGAAAGCACCATGGGTTGCGGTACCCATCTTGAATCCATTGCAACAGGAAGTTAGCACACAGTTGGTGATGGTGATGTTCTTGTTGGGCAAATTTTCGCCATAGGGGTTCTCGCTTTTGAGACAGATGGCATCGTCGCCGCAGTCTATATCGCAATCGGAGACAAACACGTTTCTTGAAGAGGTGATGTCGATGCCATCGCTGTTAGGCCCATACACGGGATTGCGCACGCGGATACCATGAATGAATACGGAATCGCATGCCACAGGGCGAAGGGTCCAGCCTGGAGCATTGGTTAGCGTGACGCCTTCGATGCGCAGGTTCTTGCAATAAGCAAATTCGAGGAGAGGCGAAGGCCTTCGCTGATTGGGTTTCCAGTCATAGGCGATCACATCCCTCCATAGGTCTTCTGGAGCGGTCTGGTTACGGTTTGTTCTTGTCCAGAATGCCTGTCCCTGGCCGTCTATTACGCCCAGGCCGGTGATCGCCACATTCGCGGCATCTCGGGCAAAGATCAGATGATGGCCATTGGCGTCCCCTTCCCACGGAGGTCCAGGCTGCGCTGTGTAATCCCCAAAATCCGTGCTGGCTCGCAGAATGGCTCCGGCTTCAAGGTGCAACGTTACCCCGCTGCGCAGGACAATTCCGCCGGTGAGAAAGACGCCGGGGGGCACATAGACCAGGCCTCCGCCGTTGCGGAACGCGGCCTCAATGGCGCGCTGAATGGCTTCGGTATTCTTGGTCTTCCCATCCGGCCGAGCCCCATAATCGAGAATGCTGTTGAAGACGGGTTGAAGAACAGAGCCACTGGCGCTTGCGACTGGAGAGAAGCCCAGTGCAACTGCCGGGAGTGAGAAGAAATCCCGTCTGCGCATAAGATTGGACCTTCCTTTCAAACAAATATTCCTATGAATGAATTATCGCCCATTGGCGATCCAGCCAGGCAACAGAGTGTGCGTAATCCCATGCCGGCGATGGCGGAACGGCTCGACCAAGAACCGGGGGCAATGATATTCAGGCAATGACATCGAGGATTTGGGCCTCAATATGCCTGTTCCCGGCATTCTGACGCCGAGGGGAACTCGCTTGATTGTGCGGAGGCCGGTTGTTCGCCGGTGCGGCGGTGCAATACGATGGATATATTTCTGAAAGGATGTCACGCATGCGACGCCCGCTGTTATTCACTGTCAAATTCTGTCTTCTTGTCTTCGCCGCGGCAAATCTGGCCGCGCAGCAATCATCGCCACTCCCCGTCATTGTGCAGAGAGGCGCTGCGAAACAGCTTATCGTCGACGGCAAGCCGTACCTGATGCTGGCCGGTGAGTTGCACAATTCGAGCGCCTCGTCAGAGACATACATGCAACCAATCTGGCCTCGGCTCCAGGCATTGCATCTGAATACCGTCATCGGCACCGTTTCCTGGGAATTGATGGAACCGGAGGAAGGACACTTTGACTTTTCTCTAGTGGACGATCAGATAGAACAGGCTCGCAAACACTCTATGCGGTTGGTCCTGATATGGTTCGGGTCGTGGAAGAACACCTCGTCGACGTACGTTCCCATCTGGGTATTACGGGACAAGCAGCGATTTCAATGGGCGGCCCAGAACGAGCCACCCACGCCCGAACATCCGAAGCGCGGATTGTATGCACTTTCTCCCTTCTGCAAGAACGCCGCGGAAGCGGACGCGCGCGCCTTTCGCGCGCTCATGCATCATATTCGCGAAGTGGACCCACAACATACCGTGCTCATGATGCAAATCGAAAACGAGACCGGCATTCTTGGCGAAGGACGTGACTATTCGGCAGGCGCACAGGCTGCATGGAATGGGCCTGTACCGCATGAACTCCTGACGTACCTTTCGGCAAACCGCGCCCACCTCTTGCCTGAGCTAGCCGAAGTCTGGGGGCGCAACGGTTCGCTTACTCACGGAACCTGGGCGGAGGTGTTTGGAACCGACCGGTTTGCCGACGAGATATTTAGCGCATGGTATATCGGCCGTTATGTCGAGACGGTTACGAGCGCCGGCAAACAGGAACTGGATCTTCCTATGTATACCAATGCGTGGCTCGTGCAAGACGACAAGCAAGTACCGGGAGACTACCCAAGCGGGGGGCCGGTCTCGCGCATGATGGACATCTGGCATGCGGCCGCGCCAAGTCTCAGCTTGCTCTCACCGGATATCTACATCGACGATTTTGAAGGCGTATGCAACAGCTACACACGAGAAGACAATCCTTTGTTCTTTCCTGAGAGCCGCCCAATTCCAGGCAATTACATCTGGGCCGTTGGAAGTAAGAATGCCATTGGCGTTTCGCCTTTTGGCGTTGACGGACTTAGCGAGGATGATCCTCTGGGCGAGGTCTACGGAAAGCTGTCCGGTATCCTGCCTCTGCTGCTTTCCGCGCAGCAACAAGGCAGGGTTGCAGCATTCGCACCGCGCAATACGGGCCAGGCCGTCATTCACCTGGGTGGTTTTGACATCGAAGCGAAGTATGTAGTTACCCGCGCCGGCAATACCCCGCCTCCTGCCGCCGAACCGACTGGACAGCGATCAAAGGCCAAACACGGCCCCGCTCCGGAAGTGGTGCTTACCCAGGAGGCTCTTTCATCGGGACAAATGGGTTATGGCTTAGTAATCGCTTCTGGAGAAGATGAGTTCTACATCCTTGGCCGCGGCCTTGCGCTTACCTTCAACCGGCCCGCGAACGAACCCAACGATTGGGTGACGTACGATCTCGAAGAAGGTAACTTCCTTGACGGACGCTGGGTGCCGGGACGCCGCTTGAATGGAGACGAGGGACCTTCACTAAGGCGGTTTTCACTTCCAGACAATGAGTTAGTCATCCGGCGAGTAAAATTGTATCGTCATACCGGCCCGGGGTCTGTAGGTTAAGCTTTGGGACTGAACAAAGCTGCGGTGCCGGTCTTCGCGACCGGCGCCGCAGCGCGTTCTGGTGGGGCGATGATTGCGCAAAAAGGCTTGCGTCTATTGCATCGGGTTGGCCGTTGAAGTTTCCGCACCAAACTCGATTTCATTCGACCAGTGTGTCTCCCAGTTGTTATGGAAGGTGAAGCTGTTTTCCTTTGAGACGCTCCGCTCTGTTGCAAGTTCGCGCGCCTGGCCCTTGTTCTTGTTTATGCGGCAACTGAACTTGACAGTCTTGCCCGCAAGAATGCGCTCATGCACCTCGGGGATCTCGTGCCACGGGATAGCTGCCTCAACGTATCGCACTCCATCCTGATAGACAACGGCAAGTTGGGCATCGTGAACCGGACCGCCGTCTATCGGTGCCTTTGGCTCACGCGGAAAGAAGTGTTTGATAGGAACGCCCGGAGCACTCAGCCGCCATACCTCGTAGCCGCCACCGTATGCAGGAGCCACTTTATTCAGGGCAAACTCATAGTCCGTGTCCCAATAAGTGATGAAGTGCGGCAGAGTGCCTGGAGGATTGGGCAGCCAGGGCTTTTTGTCGATTACGTTGAACGCGATCTGAATATTATCGTGCGGATCCTTACCTGTGGCCCCGCGGTCGGCGCCGGAAGGGATTTCAAATCCCTCCTTATAAGAGAAGTGACGAACGCCCTGCGGCCAAGTCTTCTCCTTGCCGTCCTGGTCCTTTACTGTATCGGGATAAAAGTATTTGTCGTCATTGCGGGTCTCGAAGCGGATCATGCCATCGTCGGGCGTTGACTCCGCAACCTGGGCGGCAAAGTAGAAGTTCTTCTCATCATAGGCAAGGTAGACGGTTGAAGAACCTTTTACCGTCTGCGTATCGAAGTTACTGTACGGATGGTAGACCTGCTCCGTAAAGCTGGAGCCGATGCCTTCAACCGGAAGAATCTCAGGAAGCACGCCGTTCCAATCAGAGAGATCGCCGTCAATGTGGATCGTTCTGTGGGCGATCTGATTCACGTGCAGAAATTCTTCGTGCGTCGCTTTGCCGTCCTTCCCCGCGTCGAACTGAACATGGGCTGCATAGATATTGTTCGCTGCGGCGGTGCCTGACGCCACCCTCATTGAAATGGTCTTAGTCTCGTTTGGCGCCAGATGGATCGTCGGGTTGGCGTCGGCCAGATTCAAACTGCCAAGCTTCGCAGTCAGCCGGCCCTCAACAGGACGATTCAGGACATTGGTTAGTGTGATGGACAGAGCGGGATGTTCTGCGACGGGTGCGATCAGGTCGCGAGTGACAATCTCCACCGGATCCAAACCCTCGATTCTGCCGTTGCGCAGAATTTCAATGGCCTTCGCAAAAGAACCGGGTTTGCCGTTGGACCGGACAAAGTAGCCGAGACCATTCAAGGGAATGTGGGCTGTGTGGCCGTTCTCTGGAATGGGATTCCCATAAAAATCGAACAACCTCAGAACTGCGTCGGGGTCTGAGAGTGTCAGCGAAGCATCGTTCGACACATTGACCGAGCGGAAAAGGGTTCGGCCCGGATCATAGATCTTTTTCATATCGCCAACGACAACTGCCGTGCCACCCTCCGGGGCGCTTTCCGTTCCCTTGAACAGGAAGACCCAGGGCAGACCATTCTGGAACAAGATATGGTCAAAATCCCGCTGCCCAATGAACTTTTGCATAGCTGACACGGCAGCGCCCGGCGCCCACATCTGCACGATCGGGTAAACGTGCCCATCGACGGTAATATCCTCGCTGTCATACACGTTTCCGTCGAACACGCCGTTCGTCCGGCTCTGGCCCTGGGCGCGCATGGAAGCAATCACGCCTGCAACGCGGTCTTCAGAGTTTGCGATCCAGCTCTCGGTGTCCCAGACACGAACCGGGCCATAATCGCTCTTGCGATGGATCCATTCGGGGACAAGCGAGGGATCAGCGCCGAGTGCCTGGTAATGAACGCTAATGAAATCCAACCACTTGAGAAAGTGGTCTGAACCGTCTGAGAACAACTTGTCGCGAGCGTTTGCGGAGGAGCAGAGGCCGCCGACCAGGACCTTCGTTCCGTCCTGCGCGCGGGCCTCTTCAATGCCTTGCGCCATGTGCGTGAACATTTCCTGGTACCGCGGAATGTCGGCGCCCCATCCGGAGATCGAAATGCTCTCCCACGGTTCGTTCCAGAGTTCCATCGCGTTAACATTGCCGCGGGGCCAACCGTAGTCCTTCGCAAGTTGATGGATCCACTCCTGAAACTCGCCGTCATAAGAAGGCAGCCACGTCCGATCGTCTTTGGTCTTCTGCATCACGCCGTCACTGTCCAGCCATGGGCGCGGCTCGCCGAGCGGCTGGTTCTCGAAGATGGCGTTTTCGATGGTCAGCATCACCGTGATGTCGTACTCTTTAGCCCAGTCAAGGTATTGGTGATACCGCTTTTCCACATCGCTGTAGCCAGGCGACTGCTTATCACCGAATTGATATTCCAGGCGCATCCCTTTCACACCGAGCCGCTGAAACATGGCGAAGATGCCCTCATTCATAAAGGGGGAGTGGGTGGCATCCAACGCATAGGTCGGGAATTGCACCCTGCCCTCGTCGGGTCGCAGGGAGCGGATAAAGGCCGCGGCAAACGCGCGTCCGTGGCTTGGAAGGTCGACGATGACAACATATCCGCCAAGCGCGTCTCCAATGCGAGGGCGCACCGTGACATCCTGGACGCCGCCGGCCGGAATCATCACGGTAATTGGCTGTTTCGCAATGTCGGCCGTCTTGAATACGTGCGGAATCCAGACATCGCCCACCGGAACCTTGGTGCGGTACTGGATAACTTCTATATTGCCTTGGCCCTGAATCGGTGTGTTTGTCTTATTGGTGAAATGAAGCGTCAGTTCGGCCGTTTCTCCCGGCTCCACGAGGTTCACCATCGTGTGCTTTTCCACACGGACAGCAATCTCCTGTACGGAATAGTCAGTTGCCGGATGCTCAAGGCCGAATGCGGTAGCAAAACCCGGCATATCTGCCCCAGAGACCATCTGTGCGCTTGAGCCAGCCCCAGCGCAGAGCAAGACTACAATCGAACATGCGAGAAATCGCAAGTTGACCTTGCGGCTCCGGGCTGAAACTCGCCCTTCATGATCTTGTTCGTGAGAGGAGGAAAAGCCCCGCCAAAATAGCCGACGGGAATAGTTGCTTGGCCTGAACGAAAACGTTATCATGGCCCCAAATTATAGGTGTCAAAAAAAGAATGGTCAACAGACCTCATCAGTGAGAAAAACACGCTCTAAGCATTTTTCGGCATCGCAAATAAAGACGGACTCCTCTACCTTGGATATTCTCTTCAGCTCTCACGATGGCTCTAAGACGCGTCTGTTGTCAGATACGGGGGAACGCACTTACAATCCGGCCATTACCAGCAGTCGAGACATCTATCGCAGGACCGGCTGCTTCTTCAAGCCAGAGGATGAAGGTATCCATGGCATTGCTCACCTGACTGAAGCCGCTTAAAATACCAACCTATCCTTCTTTGCGCATGAGATAGTAAAGTTCTATTGGTATGAAGCGCCGCAGTAATTTATTAGCACAGGCAAACGATTGCCGAGTTAGATAGAATCTTTTTAAGTTCAGCGAACGATCCGGTGTTGGTTCAAAGAAATCCAGAATAATCCTTGCACAACTTGCGAGTATTCTTTTATAGTAATCGGAAACAGATGAAAACGTTCCCACGCAACGTCACAGCATTCATGACGAGGAAGGCGGGAATGCAGAAAAACTAGCCGAGAAGGGACTACACAGAGGCGTATGACGATCTCAAGACGTAATTTTCTAAAGGCGGGTGCTACTGTCGCTACGGTTGCCGCGTTGCCTCCAGTACTTACAGCAACGGATACAGCGGAACAGAATGGCAAAGGCTTTACTTTCGTTCACTTGAACGACAGGATTCGTCTGAATGCGAATAACGGCATTGGACTCGACTTTGTTTTACAGGGCAGCCGACTGCGCGGAATTAGCTCTGTGACCTTTCACGGCAAGCCGCTGCGGAACCCGTCGGAATTCATCTGGCCGGAGATCGCGACGCCATACGGAGTCGCGGTGAGCTATCTGGAACTCCTGGATGTGCGCCATGAAGATGACTCAGTTATCGTCTCTACACGACCTTACTACTCCCTAATCCATCGTATGGAATGGACCGAGCACGCCTTGCATCCACTTATTAACACCAACTCCTGGACGAGGGATGCATACAGCCCGGAAGGAAGCCGCGTCGACTGGATAGTTAAGGAAGTGAATGAGCAACTCGACGGGGTAGACTACGCTGGATTCTCGTATGGGTTCCGTTACCTTGGGCCACAACACCCGATTTATCAGATCGAAGATAAGGCAACATGGGAGTTGGGCGGGAGTATTGTCAACAACGGCTTTATTATGCGCGGTGGCGGTGCTCCCCACGTCCAATTCGCGCCTGAAACGACGTACTACTCGGGTTGGGATTATCCCGGCATCGCCAATCCGCACATTTTTCAACACAAGCCGCTCTACACCCAGATGCAGGGCTTTACCTTCCAGTATGATGCTGCTCACGTGCTACTCACCGTCCACGAGAAGCCATCGCATGTGCGCTCTCTGTTTCAGCGGCGAAATGGGCAGCCTATGTTGCTGCACTTCAATCAGTTTTGCTTTGACCTGACCAAGGAGAAAGCCACTCCACCGCGCAGGATTCTGGTGGGGGAACGCAAAAGCCAAAACGCTACGGCATTAGTGAATCATTACTTGCGCGTGCGGGATGTATTCCAGGATCGACATCGCAAACACTACGGGCTGCACTACGACAAGACGCGACCCAGTGCAAGCGTTGAGACCTGGAACATCGCGAATATGGCAAGTTTTGAGCCTGTCTTTGAGCAGCTAAAGAAATGGGGCTTCAACCGCACCTTCCTGATGCCGCTCTGGCGCAGCACAGAAACCGACATCAATCCTCGCTTCAAGAATGACAAGGAACGGTTCGGAATATTTGGCAACATGTGTTGTCCGCTGGAGCTTGACATCGCGGACTGCTATGGCGGATGGGAAGGCTTTCGCAAACTCATGCAGCAAGCCGCAGCGCTGAACCTTGAAACCTTCATGTGGTATGCCACGCACTATTCCTCGATGACGCCGCTGCTTCGCGATATTCCGGATTTGTTCTGCCGCGAGATGAGCGGCCAGTTCAACCACAATAATTACGGTCACGTGCT
The DNA here is from genome assembly GCA_964571165.1 of uncultured Occallatibacter sp. Classification (GTDB taxonomy): domain Bacteria; phylum Acidobacteriota; class Terriglobia; order Terriglobales; family Acidobacteriaceae; genus Telmatobacter. Next base: position 61,193 of record CAZNAW010000017.1, read on the forward strand.
AATGACGGTTAACCAGCGCAGTCCGCATTATCAGCAATATCTGTTGGAACACATGCGCAAGGCCAAAGAGTGTGGGTTGAGCGGTATCTTCCACGACAGCCACTTCAATCTCGCCACCGATACCATCAACTTTTTGCATGTGGACTATCTGAAGGAGAATCCCGCATTCAAGCCGCGGCCAGGTGTGTTCTATGCGCCCTCAGAAGACCAACCCGACGATCAGATCCTTACTATGCATGACACGGCACTCGAGCTGCAGCGCCGATTACAGAACGAGATAGGTCTTTTCTATTATGTGGAGTCTCAAGGGTCTCTGGGGACTTCGATGACTGGGCCCGGCTACTCAGATATCCGTGGCAATGAATTCATTTATAGCAATATGGCGTCGGGGCTGGATGATGAAGACGCAAAGCAACTTGGCGATGAGATGACAATGGCCTATTTCCGGGCCTTATCGGCGCGCCTGATGTTTCAGATTGAGATCGACCCCGATCACTTTCCTGAGCCTCATGCCGTATCTCAATGGTGGAATCCGGCAACGATGACGCCGCTGAATCAGGCCTTCGCCCGAGTGGAAGAATACATGGACGAGATGTGGGTACTCGAAGATGGGCGGGGGATGCTCTGGAAGGGGCCCCATGCAGATGTTCTGTTCGCTTATAAGGATTTCGAGTTTCCGCTGAAGAGTAACACGGAAGTGATGGACGCTGTACATTTCAGCAGCCTCCAAGCCACGGAGAGGTTGTCAGCGAAGAAGATGGGAATTTACCTTTTGAAGACTGCCTGATGCGATGTGGACTTGGAATGGATCAAAGAGATCGCGAGCGGGGCGACTGTCGGCATGTTGTCTCGTAGCCATGTAAGTAAGCTGAAAACTCCCAGTAAGTCGTGGAGACATTGCCTATGAAAAGTCTGAATAGTTGGGTGCGCTACTTCGTCGGCTGGCAGGCGGGTGCAGGTTTGCGCGAAAGGCGGAACATTCTCAAACTGCTTTTGACTGCCGGCTTTCTTGGTGTCGCGCCTAACGCGAGGGCATTGTCTGCAACCAAAAATATAAGTAGTAAGAAGAAGGAAGCAGAATCCAGTACACTGCTTGAACCCGTCGACTGGGTTGATCCTGACATTGGAGGCATCGGGCATCTGCTCACCTCGGTGGCTCCTGATGTTCAGGTCCCTCATGGCGTAGCAATCATCTCCCCTGTGGTTGCACAGGATATTACCGATATCTATTTGGCAACAACGATGCAGGGATTTTCGCTGGGTGCTTCTGTCGTGATGGCGGCTACCGGCGCCGCGCGCGACCTATCCTTGCCTATTCTTTCCGATTGGGATCACGATCACGATACAGTAAGCCCGTACTATGGGTCTTATCGCCTGGAAAGCTACGGCATTCGTGCGGAGTACACGGTAGCAGCGCATGCCGCGATCTTCCACTTCACTTTTCCGCAGGGATTTCCCGGAGTTGTGGCTCTCAGCCCGATGGAGTCAGGGACTTACAAGGCAGTCGGCTCGTCTTCCTTTAGCGCAGAAGAACAACAGGAAGGGGTCCGAAGTTATCTGTATATAGAGACGACCCGTCCTGCACGGGTGGTTCCCGTAGCGCCGCAAGGTGCTGTCTCGGATCACGCAACGGCGAACGGCGGCGCGCTCATGCTCGAATACAGTGACGAGGGCGACGTTGTGGAAGTCCGTGCCGGCCTTTCTTACATCAGCGTCGCACAGGCTAAGCGCAATCTGGATCGAGAACTAGACGGCAGCGCGTTTGATACTGTGAAGGCCAAGGCGCGAAACATATGTAACTCTCTCTATAGCAAGATACGCGTGAAGGGCGGGACGGATCGGGAACGTCGGCTGTTCTATACCTGCCTCTACCGCTCATGCCAGTTCATGCTCGACATCACCGAGGAAGGCCACTATAGTGGCCCATTCGACCGGTCGATTCATGCCGCCGAGGGCCATAACTTCTACATTGAAGACAACCTTTGGGACACATATCGCACCCGCCATCCGTTGCAGATCATTCTGGATCCCCAGTGCCATAGCGACATGCTTGCATCGTATGTACGCATGTACGAGGAGTCGGGAAATATGCCGCAGTTTCCATTTATGCGCGGCGACCTGCATTATATGAACGGAAATCACGCCGCCTCGATGTTTCTTGATGGCTATGTGAAGGGCCAGCGTGACTATGATCTGGCCAAGGCCTACGAGGGATTGCGCAAAGTGGCGACCGCCGAGACGGTGCTTCCTGACACACGCGGCCCGGCCACGGATTTGGATCGCTTCTACTACAAGCATGGATTCTATCCAGGCCTGCGTCAGGGCGAAGCGGAAATCGTAGAGGGAGTGAATCGGCAGATGAGGCGGCAATCCGTATCTGTAACTCTCGATGCTGCCTATGATGACTGGTGTCTCTCCAGGCTTGCCCGGGCTCTGGGCAAGTCGGACGACGCCGAATACTTTGCCAAGCGGGGTAAGAACTACCGTAACTTATTCAACCAATCCATTGGGTTCATGGCGCCACGGGCCGCTTCTGGGGAGTTTATTGAAGGCTATGATCCAAAGTGGTCAGGTGGTCAGGCTGGCCGGGATTACACCACGGAATGCAACGGGTGGGTCAACACGTTTCTTGTCCAGCATGACGTCGGCGGGTTGATTGAACTGATAGGCGGACGGCAACGGTTCATTCAGAAACTGGACGCCTTGTTTGCCGAAGGATATGGTACGGAACACAAGTATGGTTTTCTGGCTCAATTTCCCGACTCGACGGGACTGATTGGCCAATACCCGCAGGGAAACGAACCCGCCTTCCACATTCCTTATCTGTATAACTATGCGGGGGCTCCGTGGAAGACGCAGAAGTTCGTGCGGCAAATTATGCGGACGTGGTACCAGGACCAGCCGCTGGGTCTTCCCGGCGATGACGATAACGGCGCTACGAGCGCGTGGTATGTGCTCAGCGCGATGGGTTTCTACCCGGTCTGCCCCGGGCGGCCGCACTACGTTCTCGGCAGTCCAATCTTTGAAGAATGCGAGATCGAGGTTGGAAGCGGGAAGATATTTCGCATCGTTGCGCGCGACGTATCCGCGATCAACAAGTACATTCAGTCCGCAAGGTTGAATGGCGAACCGCTGGACAAACCATGGTTCGACCACTCTACTCTCATCCGCGGAGGAACCCTGACACTGCAGATGGGACCCGAGCCAAACAAGGCTTGGGGAAGTCTGCCGGATGCGGCTCCTCCCGAGGCGATTGCCTGATCGGGTGGAACGAGTTTCCTTAAGGCCGAACGCGCAAACGCAGCCAAATCAGAGCAAAATGCACACACAGTGTGGCCGCAGTTTCAAATTGTATTTCTGTATCTAGCCGTTCCTTGATGCAGGTAAGTTTGGTGGAGGCGGCGGGAGTCGAACGATTTTTCCATAGCATAAAATCAATAACATACATGTTATCAATTGCTTACAAAACTGCCAAAATGCCCAAAATGCCCGTTTATTGGTACAGTCTTGGTACAGTTTTCAGGCGTTTTTCCATGCCAATCTTCGCCTTTTCTTCCGAATGCGGGAGGCGGCGGGCGTCCTGCTCGCCTTCAGCAAAGGTGATTTTGGTACACCTCGCCGCAGGGTTGGTACAGTCTTGGCACGGCATTATCTGTAAGAAATTTGCTGCAATTTTCTTACAAATTCCGTCTCCTGAGAATCAGTGCGATATTTGCCTGCGTCGAAGCAGCAACTTTGATTTGCAAAATAGACCGCGCTTCGAATTCCGTCCGTGAGCGTCTTGGCATCAACGGAATGAATCAGTTTGAAAGCGTGCATGAGTAAACCAGAACCGACTTTCGATTACTCATCCTGTGTTGGCGGTTCGATAAGGTGCCTCAATTCCGAAGCTTCGGTCGGATACCCTAGGACGCTTAGCTGCTCGCAGACTTGGATCAGGACTGTCCGCTCCGCGGCGCTCGAAACCAAGCGCCGTATGACCGCATTGATTGGGTCGAAGTACGGAATTCCTGTCTCTGTGTTGAGTAAATAGCGGAGAAAGAGTGCGACCTCCTGCGGGTATTGCGCGTCGATTCGCAATTCATTAAGTTGCATATAAATGGATGTGTTGCTAAAGTTGTTCCGAGCAACTGCCCTTGGCCCTTGCATTAATAGCTCTAAAGCTTCTGGCATTGCGCTCCCGAGATGAAGTAACCAGTGTGCCATCAGCGAAACTTCGAGGCCAGAGGGCAATGACGGTTGGCCTTGATTCCGCATTGCCCAATAGGTTTTCATCCATTTATCCCAGACAACCTGCTTCTTTTCGCTTGGCACTTGTCGTAGCGCCATTTCAACCGAGGACGCCCACGATGCTCGATCTTCGTCATCGACCGTTCTGATAAACTCGGAAAGCCAGCCATCTGCAAGAGGATTCTTGGCTCCAAATACTGCGATCCAGGCAATATGTTCACAAAACCGTGCGCGATGTTTACCAAGGTTCGAGCGCACATAGGGAAACGAAGCCGTATAGTAGCTGAGAAAACACTTCAAGAATTCGTCGTTCCATTTTCCCCAAGCCAAATACCCGTGCCAAGCTTGCTCGGCTGCTACCAACCTACCGTCCCATGCAAATACTTGGGGCATCTCAGCAGATGTCCACTCTTGATCCATTGCAAATAGAACGTGGACTTGCGATGCAAGGAGAGTACGCCCCATTGCGGAGGTCCAGGAAGCATCGTGAATCACGTTTTGCCAATGAGTACGCCAATCGGCCGGGATACCGCTCCAAGCATCACCGGCATTCTTCCATAGCCGGTTCAGTGCGCGAAGTTCGAATTGCATCACAATACCTGCCGGATCATTGATCGCAGTGAACAGCCACTCGTCAGATTGCTCCTTGGGCCAAGTGCGCGGGATCAGGCCACTCCAAACTTGTTGGCCGACAGTTGCCGCGAGCGGCAAATCTTCCTGGGGTATCCCACCACTTTCCCGTGAGACACCCTGTTCGAGAAGGTATGCACCTTCATAGATCGCGACCTCTGTGATTCGTGGGTGATTTAGCAAGAGGTTTAGAACGACGGACCAATTTCCCGCGCTGATTTCGGTCTGAGTGAGACCTGCAATAATGCCCCGCCAGAGGTACGTATCGAAAATTCCGCGGCCCTCAAGGAGCCTTGCGATCTCGACGCCCCAATCGGGCTTTTCTCCTGTGGCCCGCTGGAGAATCGATACTACGTCATCCTCGCCGATATCCCTCGCTTCGTCGGGCTCGAACGCAAGCAGCTGTTCCAATGCTTCAGCTGCCGGTAAAGCTAGCAGAGAGCCGGTACTAAACGGTGGGGTCGCCCACGGTGGTTCTCCCCGAAGATAGGCTCCTCCTTTGGGCTCAATCTGTGCCTCAGGCGGCCTGAATTCCGGATGTTCTCGCGCGATAGTGGCGAGCGCATCTTCGACGCCTGAATGATTTGGGCAACAAGCGTTCAGCTTTGAGAGCAGGCTGTAGATTCGGTGCTCTCTGTAAGGTGGCTCCGTTTTCTGAGGCGGTCCTTCCACAATGCGGCGCACGATGCGCTCTTGCGCTTCAGTCGAAGCGACGGGAAAAGCCACTTCCAAAACCTGCGGTATCTCAGCGTATAAACCGGGCTGGTAAATCAGGTCACTCGCGAGAAGCCAAGCGAGCTTGGCGTCTGCTGTCCATTCGCTAGTGAGCGCGACCCCGAGGAGTGCTATTCGCCGGAGGGTAATGCTCTGCCCTTTGGACCAGCTTTGAATCAGACCAATTCCGCAACTCGGTTCGTTCTCGACGAGCCACTTGAAGCTATCGAGTGCAGCCCTAACTAAAACAGAGAGGCCACTATGCGAAAGTACGATGTTAGGCGTCTCCAGATTTGGCAGATGAATTGAGATTGGATCCCACGATCCATGTTCCAATCCGTACGCTGCGAAAAGGCGCGTAGCTTCCTCGATGTGCGCTACAGCGATCGAGAGGAGCTGATGAACATATTTCGGAAAATCATCGTCTAAGAAACGCTGCCACGCCGTCTCCAGGAAAGTGTGCTCTCCTCGCGTTTCACACTCAATAACTACTCTCGGCTCTTCCATCGTTGTGGTTCCATCCGGGCCAAGCTTTTCGATGGGAATTCCGCTCTCAAGTTTGGCTACTGGTCGAACGAGATGGCTGAATAGGAGAATCGCGGATGCAGAATCATCCGGGAGGCGGCATTCTGAAAGGATGTATTCAAGAAAATCGTGTCCCTGAGAAGGTTGGGTAGCAATTAGGAGCGGTACCCACCTATCCAAGCAGCCTGCTGAATCGCCTGCTTTCATGCCGCTCCACACTTGCCGCGCTACTTCGTTCCATAGGATCTGGGGTAATGTAGAGCCGTTTCTTCTGACTATATCCAAGGCGATACTGGCATGTGCGACACAAAACCTATGCGCAAACCAATGGGCTAGCTCTTGATGACACTTGGTTGCCCTTAATTCATGATTGAAGAGTTCTTTGAACGTGTCCCGACCTGACACCCATTCGAGCCACTCCAAGCTTGAAGCGTGCTCTTTAAAGAATCGAAGAAGGACGATGTCCGTCAGCGCTTTTTCGATCAGGCCAATGTCCTCGCCGGCTGGCTGAGGTGGCTGTGAGACGATCCTCCTGATTCTCTCCCTCTTTTCAAGTGGCGTTGCTATTACCAATTCTGCCCACTTCGCGCAAGCTTCACGAAGCTGCACGTGCCCGTCGGCATCGAAATAAGAGACTTGGTGAATTCCACGGTTTTCCCAAGAAGATCTCGACCCAGGCTCTTCGGGTGCTAGCGCGAAACGTCGTCTTCCGAATTCTGAGGGAGGGAGTCCACGAGCGAGGTAATGCATCACTGGGTCGTTGTGTTTATATCCAACAAACAGAACGGTGAAGCCCAAGAATAGATCCTGTATGAATCGGCGGGCCCATCCTTCTGTAAGATAAGCTCTACCAAAGTCCTTGTCGGTAAGCACCATTCTCCGAGGATCTCTTTGAACGCTTCCGTGCACGTGAACTATACCAGTGAAATCGCTCCCAACGGGCAATGCCGGAGCAAAGAAGAGCTCAGGGCACTTTCCGGAGAACACTTCAATCGCTGCAGTAGCAAAATGGTCATCAAAATTCGTCGTCACGAGACGCACCGATGAATGGTCAGGGAAGATTCTCAGTAGGTCGCGATGCAACGAATTTGGCTTGGAATATGGATCGGAGAGCCGCCGTCGCGTGCGCTCGTAAATGTTGAGATTGTCGGGCAACTTTCCTAAGAATCGATCAATATCTTCCCCTTTCCCCAGCGTCGCGGTCCCATTTGCGAGTTCATTGGCCAGTGTTGGGAAATCAGGAAGGTTCGATGGCGGGGACATCGACACACCAGCTCCAGCAAAAATGACGAGCTCACCTTTAGCCTGAGCGTCCAAGAGCGCGTTCGGAAGGTCAATTCCACCAAATCTCATACGCGTTAACCATTGCTGTGAATCAGTCTGATCATACCTCGGAATCCTCGATTCTTACTGATAGACAGGCCAGTGTCTTGTGCAAATTTATTTTGCGCCCCCGAAGTTATTGAATAGCTATGCCATTCACAGGCCGAAAGTGGCTGCTCGGCAAGCGATGGTTCTAAGCGAGATCGCCGAGCGACTCATCGCAAGCCAGAAAGCAGTTGCGCAGACGCTCGATTTCAAGCGTGCTGAAACCATTCTGAACGCACAGTGGTTCCCAGTTTGTTTTCACTACCTGCTGCATCGTTTGCGCGATGGCCACGCCCTCGCTGCGCGAGAGGCCGAAGCTGGCAACCTCACTCAGCGCGTTATGCAGAGTCGCCCGCCGTCCATATTGCCCGACTCCGATGGCGAGGTCGCGTTCCGTTCCCACCTGCGGGAAGGAAACTATATCGTAGCCAGGGGAGAGCCGCCATCCGCGTCCATCCCATAAGAAACCGTGATTGCGCAGATGGTCGTCGTTGTTGTTGCAGAGAATATTGAAGACCATTCTTCGCCACAACTCTTTCGCATCCGCCGCAGGTTCGGAACCAAAGCGCCGCATCTGCTCCGCCAGTCGGCGATAGCTCTGCCGCGACGATTCGCTCTCGTGCGCACCGAGAATCGTCAGCCCCGAGATAAATGGGAGACGGCGGTATCCGGCTTCGTTTGGCACCCGGTCGAAGCGTTCAACGAGATAAATATCCTGCCCCAACACCTTTTCGAGCCGCACGGGCGGAACGTTGATTCCAGCCATCGCTGCCAGCGTCATGGTGATGTATTCGACGCGGCACATCGGAGTGCGATCATCGGCCCGCCCAAATTTTGCGATCCACTGTTTGCTCTCGAATTCGCAGGAGGACTTCGGTCTGGCTCCGCCTAGCGAGGAGCCGCGAACGAGGAAGCGGCGATGCTTGATGGGCAACTCTTCGGCGGCATCCAACTCCCGCACTGCGTCAATCATCTCGGCCAGATCGAGGTTCTCGCCTGGCAACTCGCTCTCTGTCCAGGGAACCATGCGGCGAGGTCCGGACAAGTCTGCGCCGAAGGCCAGAGCGCCAACACGCGATTCACCAGTCGCGACAAGGTAGTCAAATTCGGAGAGCGCACGTGCGCCAGCGGCGCGCTCCATGAGATGCCGCCCCCATCCATCGGGCGCGGCGTCGCGAATGCCATTGAAGAGGACAAAACCTTCCTCTGTGCTGTACTCGCGTTCAATGCCTGGATCGGGCAATGGCAACTGCACCGGATCGATAGGCAGCCGGTCTTTGCGCTCAAGGTATCGCCGGCCATAGCGGAAACGCGCTCCCGCTTCGCGCCCAGTGCCGACCGTCTCCAGAATTCCTGCCGGTACGGGGCCTTCATCGAGATAGACATAAACGTAGGCAGTGGACATAGCTCACTCAGAAGTCGAATTTGTCGGCTTGCTTTTTGGTTCTGCGGAAATCGCGCGGCAGATTTTGAATGTCGGCCTGAAGGCCGGTAATATCGCTTTCCGGCGCGACGAGATCGCCGATGCGTCGGTGCATACCCAAGACCCACAACGCCGAGGCGATGATTCCCACTCCCACCGCCGGGTCGCCCTTTTCCAAACGCTGCACGGTCTTCAGATTGACCATCATCCGCTCGGCCATTTCAGCCATGGACATGCGCCTACGCTTGCGCGCGACAGCAATATCCTTCCCCAGCTTGAAAAGCTGGTCTTGTGCGGCTGCGGGTAATGCCTGATAGGCTCGGCTGGTTCTCGCCATGTCATAATTATACCCATAAAAAGGTTGTTTAAAATATAAAATACCTATGTATAGGGTTATTTATTGGACGCTTCGAGCAGAATACCGATCAATATTTTGAATTCAGCGCTGTTGAGTGTTCTCATTTAGAGTACAATTGTTCTTATTGTGAGAACTATCTCCATGTCGACCGGCGATTTGCTCTTTGGCCAGACCAGAGGCAGGGTTTTGTCGCTGCTGTTTGGCGCGCCGGACGAATCCTTCTATATTCGTGAGATTGCCCGCCAGATCGAAACGAGTGTGGGCACCGTGCAGCGGGAGCTTACGCTGCTGGCCGGGGTAGGGCTCGTAAATCGCTCGCAACGGGGCAATCAGGTTTTCTATCAGGTCAACCAGGAGCACCCGGACTACCCGGAGTTGCGCGCGCTGCTGGCCAAAACCCTCGGCGTCTTCCAGTTGCTCAAAAGCGCTCTGGCTTCCCTCAAATCCCGCATCGATTTTGCTTTCGTGTACGGTTCGGTCGCGCGCGGCGAGGACAAGGCGACGAGCGACATCGATCTGATGGTGATTGGCGCGGTCTCTCTTGACGATGTGCTCGATGCCGTAGGGCCGCTCGAAAAGCAGTTTCGGCGGCCTGTTAATCCGACCATCTATTCCCGCGAGGATTTGAAGAAGCGGCTTCACGAGGGCAACCACTTTCTGCAATCATTGATGGACAGCAAGAAGGTCTTTCTGATCGGCGACGAGAATGAGTATAGAGAAGCTTGGCCTATCCAAAAACCACCGAAAAGCGCCGCCTCGAATTGCATTCGATCAAAAAGCTGCTGGCGAAATGACTCCGGAGGCCCATCGCTTGCAGACCCAAGATAGCCAATTAGTGATGAATGGTCATTCTTGCTCGCTGATATGTCATGCGCACTCGTTAGTGGATGGAAACGGTGGCGGCCACACAAACAAAGACGCCAGAATGCTTTTAGTCGTGCAGCACAACGTTGACCAGAGAACTGTTGATCAACATTCCGGTGCTGTTGTAATCGATGTAGCCGAGGTCGCGGAAGCGATTGAGGAAGAAGCTGACGCGGGAGCGGGTGGTTCCGATCATCTCCGCCAGAGTCTCCTGACTGATCTTGGCGATAACGGGAATCGGTTTCGTCTCCTGGCCGAAGTTAGCCATCATCATGAGCAAACGGGCCAAGCGCTTTTCGCTGGAATTGAACAAATGATCGACGAGATCGGCTTGCATGCGATTGTTGCGAGCGAGCAGGCAGGCGAGGAATTGCTTGGCAAACTCCGGTTCGCGATGGAGCAAGTCCTGCATGGCCCGCTTGTCGATGCGAACGATCGTGCTGGCTTCCAGCGCGTTTGCGGAGGAGGTGTGCTGCGTCTCGCCGGTCAGGGATGCTTCACCGAAAAAGCTGGCGGCGGCAAGATGGGCGATGACGGCTTCTTTGCCACTCATGGATACTACGGTGAGCTTGACCTTGCCGCTCTGAATATAAAAGACGGCGTTGGACGGATCGCCTTGAGAAAAGACGGATTCTCCGGCCTGGTATTCCCGCCGCGATTTTCCAGCCATAAATCTGTTCATCGGACTCCGAAGGTCTAGTGGGGGAAGTTGTTTTTGCGTGGCTTCAGCTTGCTTCGAAACCAGATTCAATCCAGGTTGCGCAATCGAAGGCAATGGATAGGAGCGTCCGAGCGGAATCCTGGGAGCCGAGTTCGTTATTGGTGCGTAGCAAGTAGCCATGGTTAAAACCTTTCGATTTTGAGAGAGGATGCAAGAGGATGAATTACAGTCATCCGTTGCAACATCGATATATTCAAGGTACAAAGTATGAAAGTGAATGAATATCGGCGAATGCTGGGATTGTTGTAGTCTTTTCCCTGCCGAGCATGTAGGTGTTTTCCTTGCGTGAAACCAGCGTTATCATTGATAAAATCACGCGATCACAGCGACCGGATTGGTCGTTGTGATCGGTATCTCATGATTCCTGTCATCGATCTAACTATGTGTAATGAGCCAGGCCGATAGATGCCTCGGATTCTATAACTACTTTTCGCCAAAACTCAGAGCGGTTTTCCCGCAGTTATCCATTATCTTCTGAATTGCCGGTGCCAGATCCTCAGAGGCGCTGTCCTTGCTCACATAAGCAGACGCACCAGCTCCCAGGCAGCGCGACGCGTATTGATTCTCCGGCTGAACGCTCACCATGATCACCGGGAGCAGAGGGTAGATATGCTTGACGTCCTTCAGCACCTCAAAGCCGCTGCGTCCGGGCATATTAATGTCGAGCAGCAATAAGTCAGGCATAGAGATGACCAATTGGGCCAGCGTTTCAACTCCGTTGGCGGCCTCGGAAAAGCGAGTGCCGGAAAATGCGTCGGTCAGAATCTCCCGAAGGCCGCGCCGCACATTTGCGTGATCATCGGTGATCAGAATTTTCATCGTTGCGCCCGCTAGCCTTGCTGTTCTATTGGCCTGAATTGAATATATCGAAGGCAAAGAGCGAATCCTATCAGCAAATACCGTGATTGATGTAAGATTCATTCCGGCATTTCTGTAGGGATATTCCTACGCTGCCAGCCTAATCGATCAGGCTTTGCGTCATGGCGTAGCGGGTTACTTCGGCGTTGCTTTTCATCTGCATCTTCTCCATGATGCGGGCGCGATAGGTGCTGATGGTTTTTACGCTGACATGAAGCCGGTCGCCTATCTCTGTTAGGGGAACACCGGCTGCAATCATCTTCATCACTTCAAACTCTCGGTCCGAGAGCAGCTCATGCAATGGCTTGCTGGCGTCTTCATCCAGGTTGTCGATCAGCTTTTCGGCAAGGCTTGCGCTGACGTAGCGGCCTCCGCTCAGGATCTTCCTGGTGGCCAAGGCCAGCTCTTCAGGGGCGCTTTCCTTGTTGATGTAAGCAGCCGCCCCAGCCCGCAGGCAGCGCATGGCGTATTGCTCCTCCGGTTGGCAGCTCAAGATAATGACTGGCAAGCGCGGGTAGCTGTGCTTGACCTCGCGCAGCACGTCCATCCCGCTGCGCCCCGGCATACTGATGTCCAGCACCAGCAGGCTGATGGTGGATTTACCCAGGTGGCTGAGTACTTCATCCCCGTTGCCGGCTTCGGAAAACTCCGCGCCGGGAAGAGCATCTGCCAGTATCTCTTTAAGTCCGCGGCGAACAACCGCATGGTCGTCCGCGATCAGGATGCGCATGATTCGCTCCTCTCGGAACGGGGAAGGTCCATGGGAACGCGGACCGTGACCGTCGTTCCGTGGCCGGGGGATGTGGAGATCTGCACGTCGCCTCCGCAGAACTGAGATCGTTCTTTCATTCCCAGCAGCCCTAGGGAGCCAAGAGAATTGAAAATGCCCGAATCATGAAATCCGATTCCATCGTCCTCGACTATCAAAAGGATACT
>CAZNAW010000018.1:0-72887 GCA_964571165.1 uncultured Occallatibacter sp.
CGGCCAAGCTGACGATCACAACGAAACAGGTCGAGTCTCGGCCGGTGGTGGGGTAAGGGAAAACGAAATGATATCGCGTCGTAGTTTCGTTAAGACATCCGTGCTGGGATCGGCTGCGGCGATTGCATCGCGTACACCGTTGCTCAACAGTGCAATTCCTCAACCTGCAGAAGCCAGGAGCACCCGTTTTGGCGTGAATTTTGTGCCACGGAAGCGCTGGTGGTATTGCTGGCTGGATTGGGATCAGCAGGCCATTGAGGACGACCTGAGCGGGGTTGCCGAACTCGGCATGGACCACATCCGCATTCAATGCCTATGGCCCTTCTTCCAGCCCGGCATCGGCACTGTGAGTGATCGAGCTTTGGCCAACCTGCATTCGCTGCTGGACGCCGCCGACAAGGCGGGTCTCGACGTGGAAGTGACGGTGCTGGATGGATGGATGAGCGGACTCTCCTTTTTGCCTGCCTGGGTGGCCCCCCTTGTTAATCCCGGAGACACGACGGTTGGGAATATCTTCACATCTTCTGCGATCATCGAAGCCGAGAAGCTGTTGTTGCGCAGGATTGCAGAGACCGTAGGAGGGCACAGACGCTTTCTCGGTTTCGATCTGGGCAATGAACTCGGTGTTTTGCAGAACCCCAACAACAACCCGGTTTCCACAAAGAATGCCGACGTATGGGCAACGGAAATGCTGCGGTACTGCGATGAGATCGCTCCCAAGAAGTTTCACGTCAACGGGATCGACCATGCACACTGGTTCGGAGACGTAGGATTCAGCAGGGAGGAGATTGCCACTACCGGCCATGCGTCGGTTGTCCACTCATACATTTACTTTGACGGCGTGCTCGATCACTACAAATACTCCGATCCTGCGTCGCTCCATCTGGCCGAGTATGAGATTGAACTTGCCTACGCCTATCACACCGATCTCAGCCGGCGCGTATGGGTGGAAGAGACCGGCGTAGGGTCAACCGAGATGCCGGAGAGCTACAAGCCGGAGTTCATGGAACATTCCGTTCGCAACATCCTGTCCACGGACAAAGCATGGGGCATTACGTGGTGGTGTTCCCACGACATCGATCCGGCGGTCAAAGGGTTCGATAGTGCGGAATACGTCATGGGGCTTCTCGATCTCAAAAACAAGCCGAAGCCCATGGGGCGCAAGTTCGCGGAACTTGCGGCGGAGTCCAGGCGCACCTCGCCGGTGAAAGCTCCGCGGAAGGTTGCGCTGGTCATACCGGACCACGGACTTTCCACGAAACCGTGGCCAGCGGATTGGAGGTACGCGACGCCTTACATGAACCTGATTGCCCGGGGGGAAACGCCTGCCATCGTCCTGGAAAGCCGCTCGAAAGATGCGGACTACCTCAAGGCGCGTGGAATCTCAACCCTTATTCCGTGCTCGTGCTAAGGAAAGCAAGGTCTGCACGGCCGCCAGAGCGGGATGGCCGTTTCAGAACCCACAAATGTCGATAAAACGCCTACTCGGCGGCCTGCGTGTGCAACGTCCAGCGCTTTATCCTGCTTGGCATTTCGAGGCAATAAAGGAGGGCGGGGCAGGGGGCGAACTGCCCCCTGTAACGCCCGCGATCGCCACAAGAAACGTGGAACCGCAACCGGGTGCGGATTGGCTATGGCCAGAAAGTCTCCGGTGGTATACTCACAAGGTCAGGCGCGTGCCCGCGCCAGCATTCTTTGTTACCCTGAGGTTCCCATGTCCGGCCATTCGAAGTGGGCCACAATCAAGCACAAGAAGGGCGCGCTGGATGCAAAGCGCGGCAAGATATTCACCAGCATCATCAAGGAAATCACCGTCGCTGCCAAAGGCGGCGGAGACCCTGATGGCAACCCTCGCCTGCGCACTGCGATTCTGGCTGCCAAAGCGGAAAACATGCCGCAGGAGAACATCAAGCGGGCCATCCAACGCGGCACCGGCGAACTGGAAGGCGTCAATTACGAAGAGATCAAATTTGAGGGTTACGGGCCGGGCGGTGTCGCCATTATTGTGGATGTTCTGACCGACAACCGTAACCGCGCGGTGAGCGAAATTCGCCACGCTTTTTCGAAACACGGCGGAAATCTGGGCGAGTCGGGATCGGTCCGGTTCCTGTTCTCGAAGAAAGGCCTCATCGCCGTCGAGAAATCCGCAGCCACTGAAGACCAGTTGATGGATATTGTGCTGGAACATGGCGGCGAGGACCTGAACGACGAGGGCGACACCTGGGAGATCATTACCGATCCGGCCTCCTATGAAGAGGTTGCCGGGGCAGTGAAGGCCGCGGGCATTCCTACGGTGATGAGCGAAGTAACCATGGTTGCTTCCACATACACCAAGCTCGAGGGCACAGCTGCGAGCCAGATGATTCGTTTGCTCGAAGCCCTGGAAGACTGCGACGACACGCAAAACGTCTACTCGAACTTTGATATGGACGCCGAGCAGATGGAACAGGCGGCCGGCTAACCCGGTTCCAGGCAGGCATTCAAGAGGCCGCCCGGTTGTGGCGGCCTTTTTGTGAAGATTCAAAATCTTTAATCCTTGGAAGGGAAGAACGTTGACCCCAATTGCAAGGTTTCTTTTTCTTGTTTTAGTGGCGGGGGCACAGATGGCAGGAGCTTTGCATGCTTCCGCTGAAACGCCAGGTGCATCCGCGGTAGCTGGTCATGAAGCGGCCGGGAATCCTGTTACTGAGGTACGTAACGCACGGAGTTGGAATTTTGGGCCGTTCGTGAACGCCGGTTCCGGTGTGGGCGACCGATCGAATTTTCAGTTCCTCTCGGTCGGTTTCCAGGGCGGCAAGGCGGTTACGCCCGTGGTGCGAGCCGGCATATTCAGCGGACAGTTCGAACTGGGCGCCAACATCATGCCGTTTTGGCAGGCTTATACCCCGGCTCCGCATGAACAGACTTTCTTCTATCCGGGCGGCGGGTCTTTTGTGGGACCGGATGGTGGCGGCACCTACACCGGCGCCAGCTTAACGCCGGTGATCTTCCGCTGGAACTTCCTTACCCGCTCACGGCGTTTTCAGCCCTGGTTCCAGGGCGCGGGCGGGCTCATCTACACTACGCACAAGTTTCCGCCGGACCTGCTGGTTCCGCACGGAGACGCGGGTGGAACTTCGGTCTGGAACTTTTCGCCCCAGGGTGGCGGCGGGTTCCACTACTTTATCAGCGAAAAGCGGTCAATCGATGTGGGCGTGAACGGCGTCCATATTTCGTCGGCTTCTCTCGGCGACCGGAATCCCGGCGTGAACGCCAGCGTTCAGGTACAGGTGGGTTACACCTTTTGGAAATGATCCCGGTCCCCAGCAACTGGTCCTTGTCGCTGAGGTGGAGTGGTAATGAGTGGTCCGGTTGTCGAGTGCGTTCCCAACTTCTCTGAGGGCAGAGATGTCCGGCGGGTCGAGGCGATTGTAGCCGCGATGCGCGTTGAGGGCGTGCGTTTGCTCGACTGGTCAATGGATGGCGACCACAACCGCTCCATCGTAACCATTGCCGGAGAGCCTGCCGCGGTGGTTGAGGCGGCGGTTCGTGGCGCAGGCAAAGCTGCCGAGTTGATCGATCTGACCCGTCAGGAAGGTGCTCATCCGCGCATCGGCGCAGCCGATGTCATTCCTTTCGTGCCTATCTCCGGCATCAAGCTGGAGCAATGCGTCTTGCTGGCCCGCCAGGCCGGCCTCGAAATCTGGCGGCGCTACAACGTGCCGGTGTTTTTTTATGAAGCAGCGGCGGCACGTCCCGACCGTGCCAACCTGGAAGAGGTGCGCAGCGGTCAGTTCGAAGGGTTGAAGGACGCGGTTCGCAACGATTCGGCTCGCCGGCCGGATTTGGGCGGTCCCGGCCTGCATCCCACCGCCGGGGCTTGCGCCGTGGGAGCGCGCAAATTCCTGGTGACCTACAACATCAATTTCGATTCCTCCGACGTGTCCATGGTGCGCGCCATTGCCCGCGAGATTCGTGCCGCTTCCGGTGGACTCAAGGGTGTGAAGGCCATGGGGGTTCTTGCCCATCGGCGGGCACAGCTCTCCATGAATATCACTGACTTTCAGGTGACGCCGATTTCCCAGGTCTTTCGCGTGGTTTCGAGCCTGGCCCTGCGGCATAAGGCCGCCCTGGTCGACGGCGAGATCATCGGCCTACTTCCCGAGGCGGCCTGTGAGCGGGACAGCGAGTGGATGCGTCAATTAACTGGGTTCGATCCTATGACCAAGATTCTGGAGCGCCGCCTCGGAGTTCCGCTGGCTTGGCCGGGACAAGGGCCGGGAGAGAAGTAACCGACGGCGTGGGAGATGACCGGCGCCAGCAAAACGCCCGGCAGTACAATAAACACACGATTGCGAATGTTTTTTCGAGTTTCCGGCGAGAGAATCGCCCTTGAATGGCGGGCCATCGCCAACGCCTCGATTCGAAAAGCGACTTGGTTCGCGGAGGATGAAATTGTTGAAAGCTCTTTTGAAAGTCTCGATTGTTCCCATGCTGCTGGCGGCGGCCACTTTGGCTCCTGCGGCGCAGTTGTCCACGGATGCTCGCACGGCCATTCCGCATGATGTGCAGCAGTTGGTCGTAATCGACTACCGGGCCATGCAGAACTCAGTCGCCGCCATGGATCTTCGCGAACGCGTGATGCCTCCCGAACTGAAGCAGTTCGACGAGGCGTTGAGCAAGTCCGGACTGAACGAGAACCACGATGTGGACCAACTGGCCTTTGCCTTGTTCCGTCCGTCCGGATCGCACGACTCCGTGGTAACCGTGGGCATTGCCCAGGGACAATTCCCCACGCAGGATATTGTGGCCAACTTCCGCAAGGAAAAAGTCAAACCCATACTGCTGCGCACAAACAAGATCTATCCGCTGGCCAAGACGGGCATGGTGCTTTGCTTTGTCGATCCGTCCACCATGGTTTTTGGCGATAAGGATGCGGTCGAGAAGGCTCTTGATGCCCGCGATGGAGTTGGTCCGAGCATGCTGACCAACGCTTCGATGATGGACGCGATGAAGAGTGTGGACTATGAGGCGCTGTGGAGCGTTCTCGACGACAAGGGCACCCGGACCATGATGAGGCAGGTGCTGGGCGAGGCTGGATCGCTCACCGACTTCGAGACCGTGCAGAAGCGTCTGCAGGCATCCTGGTACGGGATGGACTTCCAGCACGGCGTCAAATTTGACCTCACCATCTCAACGGGCGACACCTTTGCCGCGGCCACCATTTCCTCGCTCTTGAGCGCGGCCGTGACCCTTCGCAAGATGAGCGGCTCGGACGCCGAAAAACAGGCGCTGAGCTCGACCACCGTTGGATCCGATGCCGGGCTGATGTCGATTCACTTTGCGGCTTCCGACTCGGAGTTCAATAGTCTTCTGCACTCGCCGCTCTTCCAGAGCATGGTGCACTGAGGGTTCTTTCCATCGCGGATCACCGCACGTGGGGGCGATTCCCGGCTGGGGTCGTCCCCGCGCCGCATCAGGGCTGAGTCAGCTCGGGATGAAACTCCGCCTTACCTCCAGGAAGCAGCACGATCTCCAGCTTGCCCTGCTGGCGCTCGGCGAGCATGGGTCCGTCTATTTGAATCTGGCGGCCGTCGCCCGCCGTGTACTGCAACTTGAGCGGACCGCTCCCGCGTAACTGGATGCGATAGTGGTACACTCCGCCCGGAGCCACGCTGTCGGCCCCGTAGCTGGCGCTCGGATAGTCAACCTCCAGCAACTGAATCGTTGCTCCAGTGCGGTTCTCCACCGTGGTTTCAACGTGGTAGGAGCGGCACCCGGCCGAGGCCACCAGAACCGGCAGCACAATGGCGGCTAAAATCCCTCCTCTTACCACGCAGCGGATCATTGTTGCGGGCTCACATTCCGGTTCGCCACGCCTTCACTTGATTCCTGGGCCGCAAGCCTTTTCTCTACGCGATCCAGGCGCTTGAGCAGTTCCGGCAGCCGTTGGAAAATAGTGACTGCACGCAGCCAGACGCGGTTATCGAACCCCGGCGAGCCGGATATCATCTTTCCTGGTGGCACATCGTGTGACACCGCCGATTGTGCGGTCAGGATCACGCCGTCGCCAACGGCACAATGGCCGGCTATGCCGGTCTGGCCGGCGAGAATCACATTGTTGCCGACAACCGATGAGCCGGCAAGGCCCGTTTGGGCACAAAGCAGGGTGTTATCGCCAACTTTGGAGCCGTGCCCGACCTGAACCAAGTTATCCACCTTGGTTCCGTCGCCAATCTCCGTGGCGCCCACGGTGGCCCGGTCGATGCAGGCGTTGGACTGAATGTCAACCCAGCTGCCAACCCGTACCGGCCCGGACTGCGGAATCTTCTCCCAGTGGCCTGACTCATTTTTAGCGAATCCGAAGCCGTCGCCTCCCACGATTGCGCCATTCTCCAGCGTCACGTGGTCGCCCAGGACACAGTTTTCGCGCACCACAGCATGGGCATGGGCAAAGAAGTGGCTGCCGGCCCGCACCCCGGGGTAGAGCACCACATGGGGCAGCAGCGTGGCATGCGCGCCCAGCCGAACACCCGCGCCGATCACCACATACGCTCCGATGTGCGACTCTTCACCAATCTCGGCAGTAGAGTCAATCACGGCTGTGGGATGAATGCCGGGAGCGTAAGTTGGAGGCTGGTAGAAGAGGCCCAACGCGCGGGAAAAGGCCAAATAAGGGTTCTTGAGGCGGAGGGTTGCCGCGGAAATTTCCTGAAACCCGGGATCCACCAGAACGGCGGCGGCCTTTGTTTTGCGTGCCAGTCCTGCGTAGCGGGGATTGGCCACGAAGGTTACTTCCGTGGGTCCAGCCTCCTCAATCCCTTTTACTCCTGTCACTTCCAGCTCCGCGTCGCCGCGCAGCTCCGCGCCCAGCCGGATTGCCAATTCGCCTAACTTCATCGATGAAATTGTACCGGAATGGGCTTCGGCCTGCTCAGAGTCCGGCGCCAGTTGGATGCGAGTGGACCTGGCGCCGGGCGAGCAGACGAAATCGCACTATCGATCGCTGTGCGGATCAGGGTTGGAGCAGAAGAAGTTCGCTGCATCGTTGGTATCGCCGGCTCCTTTATAGCGCGCGGTCTGCGGGTATGGGCACAGAGGTCTGTTCATTACAGAAGTGCCTCCCACTATGCGGCTGGCAATGATCTTCTCGGGTGCGATACCCTTTTCCACCCAAAGTTCAAGAGGTGAGAGCGCATCGAACGAATTCAGACCCGGACCGCCGCCGCAATGCGCCATGCCGGGGACCATGAAGAGCCTGTAAAACGTCTGCGTCTCCTGGTCCGCACTGAGGTTGTGGCTTGCGGCCGCCCTCGCCTGGGTATCCAGTACGCTCCTGTAATTTGTGATCGAGCCTTGAGAAGGGACGAGCCAGTCCGCCCAGCCGTGATATCCAAGGAGCTTGTGTCCGTGTGCCTTGAACGCGCTCAGGTCAAAATTTGTAGCATTGATCATTGGAGCCAGCCTGGCATCGACAGTTGCCACATCATGGTTGTAGTCAAACTCGCGCCACTTCCAGTCGGGCCCGAACACCCATTTGAACAAGGAATCGTAAGGCGGCCTTCCCGTTTGCGGCATAAGGTCGCTCCAGCCGAACTCACTGCCGCGCGGTACGCCTGGATAGATGGACTCATGCGTGACCGGATTCCGCGGGCCGCTGTAAAGGTTTCTCACGGTCGTCACCTGTTCGGCAGTGAGGCAGTCGGGGGCATCCCCGGACTTGCAAAGCAAGGCCTGTGGATCCCAATGGCAGTTCTCAGGGCTGGAGAGGAATGTGTCCGACGCAGCCGCTTTAGCAGCGCCGCATGCATTCAGCACTGCTTCTGTGATGATGGGCAATTTGGCTGCGGGTATATAGTCTGCCGGGTTCTTTTCTCCAACCGCATAGTTCCAAAGGATGCCCATATGCAGCCGGGTTCGGTTATTGGCTGGCGCGCCGGCAAGAATGCCATCGTAGTCGTCTGGAAAGCGCTCGGCTTCCATCATCGCCTGCTCGCCGCCCGTAGAACAGCCAATAAAATAGGAGCGTTCCGGCTCCCGACCGTAATATGCACGGATGATTTGTTTGGCGGCGACCGTCATCTCATGGGTTGCGCGCCACCCCCAATCGGCCCATTTTTCAGGGTGCCCAATCAGGTCATCGCCGTTCACTGCGGACAAGTGCCCGGTTCCCATATCCGTGTTTGCCACCGCATAGCCGCCACGAATTCCAGCAGCCAATCCGCCATATCCAATTTGTCCGGCGTATCCGCCGTTGCCGGTTCCTTCATACTTGCCATTCCAGCCGAGGGCGGGCATCCAGACTTCTATCTTGATGTCGGAGTCATGTGAGGGCGTCAAAGTAGCCGCTACGCGGCAAAATGCAGGGAGGTCGTGGATCGGCTGGGTTCCCTCTGCAACGAAGGTCCCCAGGGGAATCGACTTGGCCATGGTGATGGCTACGTTAGCCACGGATAAACTTGCAAGACTCTCGCATGTCGATGCGAAAACAGGTAAACAAAAAAGCACACTGGTTATGAAAAAAGCAATGGAGCGCAGCACTTTCATCTTCCGTTCCTTACCCCCGGATCACTTTTGAGCGGTGAATGCAATTTAAGCACAGCCTACCATTTCATCCCGGCAAGCCAAGCTACGCGAGTTAGTTGAAAGCGCCAGCGGTCGAGGACCGGCGCCGAAAACCACAGCCGTAGTGAAGCTCTTTTCTACTCCACTTCTGGCTCACGGGGAAACAGTTCCGGCTGCTCCCTGGTCCGATCGACGGCTTGGCCTGCAGTACCTTTGCCGATCAGGCTCACCACTTCCAGCGATTGGATGGCCTGCCGGGGCACATAAATCCTTTGCGTATTGGAGCGCTTGTCGGGCGGCGTCAGCAACAGCCCCGCGCCGTCGATCAGCGAACGGTCATTGGCGGCCAAGCCCTCCAGTTCTTCTCCGTCGTTGAGCGTCATGCGCAGCCAAAGGCCCGCGGTCCGGGGGCGAATGGCGAAGCGCTTGTGCAACAGTCGCTCCGGGTTAGCCTGCTCACCTGTGGGGAAGTCGCGCACGTAGCAGACCCACTTCACCTGGTCCCAGCCGATGCGCAGCACTTTGCCGGTCAGATCCAGTACCTCCAACTCAGCCGCATCCTGATCAAAACTGGCTCCCGCATAGCCTGCGCACCAGTCCCGTGAGAACTTGCGTACAATCACAGGTTTGCGCAAAGAAGCCATCGCTCTGGATTGTCGCACGTGGCAGCGGTCCTGCGAGAGGTCTTTGTCCGTGGAACGGCGTTTCGGAGCCCCGTCGGATACGGGGCCGGATCGATTGATTCTTGCTCCGTGGACCGACGGAACGGTTCCTCGTTCCTAAGGTGGCGTGCCAGGCGGGCTCCCGGACGGAAAAAGCCGCGGACCCGGTGCAACAGGCCCTAGCCAAGCGGCTTGGTTTGTGTTAATGTACTGGTTTGCCGCCTCTGCCGATTGTGCCGTAACAACAACAGCATCAAACACTTGGCAGGGACTTCAGCGGTTTTCGAATTACCGCGGACTGAAATCGAGATCGCAAGGGCCTTTCTCCCAAGGAAAGTTCACCCTTATTGCAGGCAAGCATGGCCGCGTTGATGGGAAAACCGCTCAGAGACGGCGGAAGCAGGGAACGGAATGCCCGACTACATCTATCTTTTGGAAAACCGACTCTCGGCGGACCAACAGCATGCTCTGCGCCAGCTGCGCGAGGCAGCACGCGAAGCGGGAATGATTCTCTTCCTCACCGGCGACGCGGTTCGAGACCTGACAAGCGGACACTCTGTCCGCGATCTTGAGGTGTCAGTTTATGGAAATGCCCTCAACCTGAAGAAGATTTGCGAGAGACTTGGGGGCACGGTGTGGGGCGAGAACGAGGCTTCCCGGAGCCTTTATCTCTGTTTTCCCGGAACAGTTCGCGTGGACGTGATCAGTACACACCGCGCTGAATATCCAAAGCCGGGCAAGCCTGTTTTTCACCCGGCTTCCATTCAGGAAGATCTGCGGCGGCGCGACTTTACTGTCAACGCCATGGCCATTTCGCTCAACGAAGGCTCGTTCGGGCTATTGATGGACCCCCTGAACGGGGCTGCGGATATCGAGGCCAGGACGCTTCGCCTGGTATCGAACTATGGCTTTCTTGAGGAGCCTTCGCTTCTGATTCGCGCCACCCGCTATCTAGCCCGGTTGGGCTGGGAGTTCGACCCCAAGACGCAGGCTCGTTATGAGAATGCCAAGGTTGAAGGGGTAATCGAATATTTGTCCGCCTTTGCGCGCAGCCAGGAACTGGAGCAGATCGGCCACGAAGAAGAAGGACTGAAGATATTGCGGACGCTGGAGGCCGAGGGCTGGATGAAGTTCCTGTTCCCAGCGTGGACCTCAGCCAAGGCCGACGAAGAAAAGTTGAAGACGCTGCACGATCTAGCGGTCGAGCTACAGTTACAGGGAGTTCATGCGGACATTTCCGCAGCTCAAATGCAACTGCTGACGTCCAGACTTGGAGCCAAGGATCTGTCAGCGCTGAAGAAATTGATGCTTCGTCCAGGATTTGTGGGCGAGTGGAATAGCCTGGATTCGCTGGCGGCTGGGTTTGCCAAGGTGCTGATGGCAAAGGAGAATGCCACCCCATCCGCGAGCTTCAAGTTATTTACAAGCTATGACCCGGAAGCAGTTCTGTGGCTGGGGTTTACGAGCAAGGATGCAGCCATCCGCGAACGATTTGACCTGTTCCTGAAGGTTTGGCCTGAGGCCCGTCAGCGCATTCCGCACGCCCTGATGCAGGAAATGCGCGTCACGCCCGAGTTGTCTACTTACCACGATGTTGTGCAGGCCGTGTTCCTGGAGTTGATCGACGGCCGCTTGAACACGCCGGAAGAGATTCGCGCCTTCCTGGAGCCGCATTCGCCACCTGCCCCGCCACCGCAGGTGACCATCAAGAGGCCTCGCGCCAAGCGTGGCGCCGATGTGAAACTCAAGGAGCGCTCTTACGATGAGGACGAGGAGCCTGAGGACGGCCTAGGCGAGGAGGAGGATCTGGACGATATCGGCGACGAGGACGAGATCGACCTGGGACTCACCCTTCCCAAGGTCGAGTTGGACTCGGAGATCGCAGAGGAGGCTGAACCTGTTGAGGATGAACTGGAGGAGGCAGAAGAGCCGGGTCCCGCACCAGTGAAGCGCGCCTCGAAGAAGCCTGCGCCGCCGAAGGTGGTAAAGGAACCCCCGCCCCCCGCACCGGCACCTGCTCCCGTAATTGCTGAGAGCCAGGTTGCCGCAGTTCCGGCCCCCAAATCAATTGCGCCCAAGCCGGAGAAGAAAGAGAAGCTTCGGCCGGCGCCCAAACCCGAACCAACAGCCAAGCCGACGCCAGCGCCCAAGCCCGTAGCTGTAGCCAAGCCCGCACCGGCGTCTAAGCCCGCGGCAACGGCCAAGCATGCACTGGCCCCCAAGCCCGCTTCTGTGGCCAAGCCAACTGGGGTTGTTGCGAAACCTCAGGCAACCACGGTGAAGGCCAAGCCCTCGCCCGCACCACCCCCAGCCAAGAGCGTGCCTGCACCACCGGTGAAGAAGGTTGCGCAGGTTGCGGTTAAGGGAAGCAAGGTAGCCAAGCCTTCGGTCGCGCCATCGACCGCACCCAAAGAAGCTCATGCCAAGGTGCCAGTCAAAGCCCCTGTCAAGCCTCCGGCCAAGACCCCAGCCAAGACGGCGGGCAAAATCCCAGCCAAGGCTCCAGTCAAGCCCAAGGTGAGCGCTCCTCAAAAGAAGGCCGCACCGGCCAAGTCAGTGCCGGCAAGCCGAAAGCCGGCTCCCAGCGCGAGTTCCAAGGCAGGCAAGGTTTCTCATGCAGCAAAACCCACGAAACCAGCGCCCAAAAAGCCCGCGCCCAAAGGCGGCAAAAAGCGCTGACACATTGCGATAGCCTCAATCCTTCGTGATATTGTGAGGAGATTCCGGAGGATGTTCGATGGTTCGTCAGCTTGCCCGAGCGCTCTCATTTTGTCTGATCTCTTTGTGTGCATTTTCAGCCACCTTTCCACTTCGCGCGGCTGGCCAGCCAGCCCTCGAAGACGCGCAAGCGAAGGCTCATCCAAGCTACCGCTTTGAAAAAGGCGGCTGGACCTACGTTCACCTTGAGGGCAGCCCTGCCCAGATCGGGTTTGAGCACGGCCAGTTACTTTCGACCGAAATTGAGGACATGGTCCGGGTGATCCGGCTCGAAAGCACCCATGCGACCAAGCGGGATTGGCAGTTTTTCCGAGAGGCCGGCCGCAGGATGCTCTGGCCGCACATCGACGCAGAATACCGAGAGGAACTGGAGGGCATTGCGAGGGGCGTTCAGTCCAAAGGCGTCAAGCTCGACGTCTGGGACATCGTGGCCTTGAACGGGGGAATCGAATTGCCTCAGTACTACCTTCCGTGGCTCGACAAGCGAGAACACGCCGCCAATGCGCCGCACGTCGCGCCCGAGGGCCGCTGTTCAGCCTTCATCGCTACCGGCAGCTATACCAAAGGCGGCAAGATTGTGATTGCGCACAACAACTGGTCCAGCTATGCCGAGGGGTCGCGCTGGACGGTGATCTTCGATATTCAGCCGGAACATGGACACCGCATCCTGATGGATGGCGAACCGGGTGTGATTACCAGCCAGGACGATTTCGGCATCAACGATGCCGGGTTGCTGATTACCGAGACGACCATTACTGAATTCGAGGGCTGGGACCCGGATGGCAAGCCTGAGTTTGTGCGCTCGCGCAAGGCGCTTCAGTATGGCGGCTCCATCGACGAGTATGTGCGCATCATCAAGGAAGGCAACAATGGCGGCTACGCCAACGACTGGCTCATCGGCGACCGCAAGACCGGGGAAATTGCCTATCTGGAACTGGGGCTGAAGAATACGCCGCTGTGGCGGACGAAGGACGGCTACTTCGTGAGTTCGAACTTTGCTCGCGATCCGCAACTGATCAAGAACGAGACCGCTGGCTTCGATCCGGACAATCTTTCCTTCTCGCCCAACGCCCGCCGCGTGACATGGGAAAAGAAGATGGCCGAGTCCAAGGGGCGCATCGATATTGAATTGGCCGAGCAGTTCCTCTCAGACCATGCGGACAGCTACACCGGCAAGGAGGATCCGGGCGACCGCTCGCTATGCGGCCACATAGACAGAGTGAAGCGGGGGGTTCCTGAATGGGACTGGGGGCCATATTACCCCGCTGGAGCAGTGACCGGGAAGGTAACGGATTCCAATCTGGCGGCACAGTTATCGCTGATCGCCCATGCCGGGCATCCTTGCGGAGAAGATTTTTTTGCCGCGCCGTTCCTGGCCGCCCATCCGGAATACAACTACCTCAAGCCTATTCTCAAAGACATGAAATCCGGTCCCTGGACCACGTTTATGGCCGGAGAGAAGCAGTAAAGGTCAGACCGCAGCCGCAACAGTCTCCTGGGTTGCCGCCAGTACCATTTCTCGAATCGAATTGATCACCAGATCAGGTTCGTCGAGATGAATCCAGTGCGCGCTCGCAGGGGCGATGACCTGCTGCGTGTTGTCGCCGATGCGGCCAAGATCCTCGGCTGAGAGCGGCGTCGATTTTCCCGGTGTGAGCACGACCACGGGGATGCCATGGATAGGCTCGGCGTCATGCATCTCCCTCACGGTGTCGGGAATGGCTCCTACATGGTTGCACATGCCTGCATAGTAGCTGGGGCGCGACCAGTGTGCGGCGACGATGGGCCAAACTTCCTTGGGCATCTTGCCTACCTCCTGGGTGACCCTCGCCAGCACATGGCGGCCGCCGACTCCGGCGGCACCGGCCAGGCGGCCCGAGAGGCGGCCTGTGCGGCAAAGCAACGAGGTCAAAGCCAAGCGGACGAGCCCGAATCGCGCAAACGGGATTGCGTAACGGGTTAACCTCTTGCCAAGATCGACGGCGGATTGCTTGGCCGGGTCCAGCGGCGGCCATTCCTCACACCGCATGGGATCAAGCAGCAGCACGCTGGCCACGTCTTCGGGATAGAGCAGCGCATAGCGTCGCATCACCAGCCCGCCGAAAGAATGACCGACCAGAATGTAGGGTGGTTTGATACACGCGCCCAGCAACATGGTGTGCAACTCCATGGCAATGTTGCCGGGGGTGCGGGTGGTGCGGCACGGGCTGCTCCAGCCCAGTCCGCCGCGATCGTAGGATGCGGTGTAAGTGAAGCGGGAGACCGTTTCCTGGATATGAAACCAGTTCAGATTGGTGGCAGCGATTCCGGCTTCAAAGAGTACGGTTGGGCCGCCCGCTCCTTTTTCGAGGACATAGAGCCTGCACCGTCCTCCGATGTCGATCCAGCGCCCCAGGCCGGCATAAAGCCGCCGGTCGCGCCGCGCACCGATCAACTGGTAGAGAAACCCAGCCGTGATCAGGCTTGCGGAAATGGAGAGAATCCAGAGAGCTACATACATAAATGATCCTAGAAACGGGTAAGTTGCTCGGGGCTGAACTCCCCGGGACCAAGATTTGCCTTCGGGCTGCCGCGGTCGATGATGAGCAGCGTCGAGCCGGCTTGCCCGCGTATTTTTACCTCAATCTGGCTGGCCGACCAGATTCCACCGTTCTGGCGCAGGCCAAAGTAGGTGAATTCTTTCACAGTCCCTGTTCCTTTCAGCGTTTTCTCCACATAGACAGGAAACCCGATACTGTGGTCGAGCCATGATTTGATCTCGGAGTAATGCGTCTTGTCCGTCGCGCCCGGCGCGCTCTTCAAAACATCGCAGTCCCGTGCTCCATACTTGGTTTCTTCCATCGCTGACTGGTTCGCCCAGAAATACTGCGGCTCAAGAAAATCTTCATAACTGAATCCGCTGCCGAGCGGGCCATCGCCCCACTTGTCGAAGGGCAGAATAACCGGCGCCGCATCGCCGGGATGAGCAATTCGGATCACATTTTGGCCATTGGGCCGCATCTCCAGCAGGATATGGACAGGGATGTGGCCGCTCGCCGATGCATTCCCGTCCGATTTTTGGGCCGTGCCGACCTCTGCCAGCACGCGCAGCACACCGGGAAACCAGTGCGCCTTGATGGTGATGGGAACACTGATGCGGTTGCCGTTCGCATCCACCCGGACAAGGTGTCCAGAGGCGCGAAAGTCGGCTGACTGCACGTGCTGCCTTGGGGCCACCAGCACCGTGTGCGCATCCGTTGCGCTGGCAGGGATTGCGCAGGCCAGCGTTGCAGCCAGCACGAAGGAATGCCGTTTCATGCTCCGGGTCCTCCTTCGTCTCGACCGTCGCGGAGGCCGTCCCTCATGCGAATGTGGCGAGGAGCCGAGCGGGCGATCTCGTTCTCGTGCGTTACCACGATCAGCGTCATGCCACGTTTCTTCTGAATGCCGATGAGCATCTCCATGATGCGTTCGGAGTTCACGCTGTCCAGGTTGCCAGTGGGCTCGTCTGCCAGCAGGATTTCAGGAGCGTTGGCCAGGGCTCGTGCAATGGCCACGCGCTGGCGCTCTCCGGCCGAGAGTTCGTTCGGATACTGGTTCAAACGGTCTTTGAGTCCCATTTCGACCAGCAGCGCCTTAGCCCGTTGCACACGGCTGTGTCCGCGGTGCTTTACCGCGAGCATCGGCGCTTGCACGTTCTCAATGGCGCGCAGGGTGGGCAGCAGATAAAACGCCTGGAAGACAAATCCGACGTGGAGGGAGCGGTAGGTGTCGAGGTCAATTTGAGATCCAAGCGGGGCGTTCCGGAAGAAAACCTGGCCGCTAGTTGGGGTCTCAAGTCCTCCCAGCAGTTGCAGCAAGGTGGACTTGCCGCTGCCGCTGGGCCCGCTGATGGCCACGTATTCTCCGGCGGTGATGGAAAGATCCACTCCGCGCAAGGCTTCAATGCGCCCTTCATCGTAGCTCATGCGCAGGTCGCGCGCCTCAAGCAAAGGACTAATCATGCCGTATCGCCTCCACCGGCGAGAGGTGCGCGCCACGCCACGCGGGGTAGGCCCCGGCGATGAGACCTGAAAGCACGGCAATGCCAAGCGCCTCCACCAGATGGAGGGGATCGACGGAAGCGGAAACGATGCTGGCCGTTTGCGGCAACCGAGAGAGCAGGCCAAGGGCTCCCCATCCTACGCCAATGCCGACAATGCCGCCCGCCAGACCGAGCACCGCAGCTTCCGCCTGGATAAGCATCAACACGCGACCCGCCTTCCAGCCGAGCGCACGTAGAATCCCGATTTCGCGTGTGCGTTCGAAAACCGACATGGCCATCGTATTGGCGATGCCCAGAATACCCACAATCAAGGCGATGGAAGAGGTGCCCCAGGCGACCGCCTGAGCAAGCTGCACGAGCTGATTGCTGCTGGCGCGTTCAACCGCCGGTTGGGCGAGCAGACCGGGCAGGGCGTCTTCGATCTGGGCCTGTGCGCGCTTCAGGTAGTGGTCTGGCGCTTCCCCGGCCGGTGCCGGTCGAAGCCGCACATGAAAGCCTGAAACCTTTCCAACCAGGCTGGTGAGCTGCTGCAGTTGATCCAGCGGCATGATCACGGCACCGGCCTCAAGGGCCGTGCCGCCGCGGTAGATGCCTGCGACAGTGAAAGTGCCGCCCTGGATTTCGAGGGAATCGCCCACTTTTCTGTTGAGATTTTTGGCCAATAGGTCACCCAGGATAACTTCGGGCTTTCCATTATGGAAGCGAGTTCCCGATGTAAAGGTGAGCGGATCGAACTCGTAGGAATCGTCCTGCCAGCCAAAGATCAGCGCATTGACCTCTGGCGTAAGGGACATCATGTTGAAGATCATGGGCTGGGCTTGCGCAACGACTGGAAGTGCGCGGAGCTTCACCCCAGCCGATTCCTCCACTGAGGTATTGAGGAATGTTTCCTGCACCACGGCGATGTCAGTGCCGCTGCTCGAGTAGAGGCGCAGCCATTCATGCTCAAAGCCGCGAGAGAAGCCGACCAAGGCGACAAACGCGCCGATCGCCATGGCGATTCCGCCCAGCGTCAATAATGTCCGGAGGCGCCTGCGCCAGAGATTCTTCCAGGCAAATCCGGCGAAGGACAATTGGGAGTCCATGAGTTGGAATGAGTCCTCAGCTATTCAGACCAGGAGAAACGCCCGAAAGGGTCAGTCTAGCGGCCAGGAAGAAAACTGTCCAACAGGGATCTCGAATCCAGGTGGTTTATCGGGGGTTTGCAAACTGGATGTCGGCCAAGAGACCGGAAAGGAAAAGGGCAGCCAAAGTGGCTGCCCAGGTTCAGCTTCAAAGGTCGAAAGCCCTTATTCAGAAAAAGACAGGGATCTAGCTACCGGAACACGCCTGAGGCTTACTCAGCCATGTCGGCGTTTGCCGTGAAGCTTTGCTTGAGCTTGAGTGGGAGAACATTGGTCCAATGCTTACTTCGAGCATCGGACCGCCTGAAAGCTAGAAACGGCCGCGGCCGCGCGAGCTGCCGCCCGGCCCACCGCCGCTGCCCTTGCGCGCCTGGTAGCAGTCCCGGCAAAACACCGGGCGATCGCCACGCGGCTCAAAAGGCACTGTTGTAGGCTGTCCGCAACCCGAACAAATCACAGGTGTTCCCTGTGCCGGAGCCGAACGGTAGCCGGAACCCCCCTGATCGTTCTTCTTTGCCTGACGGCAATTCTTGCAACGTTTTGGGGTCGAATAACCACGTTCCTGAAAGAACGCCTGATCCGCAGCGGTGAAGGTGAAGTCCTGCCCGCAATCGCTGCACGTAAGTTGAATATCTCCGGCCATGGGTCTCCTCGTGGAGATTGTACAGCCCAATTTGTTTTTTCGTACAAGGTTTCTTTTGAATCCGGGAAACTTACGTCTGTGACCGCGTTTTTAATCCATTGGAAGGTTCCGCGGCGCGGATAGACAGGCTATAGTTTGTCTCAATGGCCGCGTCCAATCCAGAATTCGAGGCGGAATGGATTCACCGTATCCTGGCCGGCGAGAAACACCTGTTCCATGACCTCATCCGCCCTTGCGAGCGCGCCATTTACTTTCTGCTGTTCTCATTGCTGCGCAACGAGGCCGAGGCGGAGGATGCTGCCCAGGAAACCGCCATCAAGGTCTATCTGAATCTGCATCTGTTCCGCGGCGACTCGCAATTCCGAACCTGGGTGCTCTCCATTGCCCGCAACGAGGGGTTAGGGCGGCTGCGCAAGGCGGGAGCCCGGCGCGAGGAATCGCTGGATGCCGGAACGGACGACCAGACCGGAGACTATACTCCAGCCATCCTCACCAGTTGGCGCGAAGTGCCTTCTGAGGCGCTGGAGCGAAAGGAGTTAGGCACGATGCTCCGTAAAGCCATCGACACGTTGCCTGCGATTTACCGTAACGTTGTGCTGCTCAGAGACATCGAAGAAATGGACGTGCGGGAGACGGCCGCCGCGTTGGACATTACCGAGGGAGCGGTCAAGGTGAGGCTGCACCGGGCTCGCGCTCTGTTGCAACGGGATCTGGCTCCGCGTTTGAAGGGGTTTGCGCCCAAACGAGGCAGACTGTTTGGGTGGGGCAAATGAGGATCGACTGCAATCACGTCTGGGAACATATCTCGGCCTACATCGACGGCGAGGTGAACGCGGAACTGCGCGCCGAAATCGACCGTCATCTGGAGACCTGCGAGATCTGCTCGGCTGTCCTGGATTCGACGCGGAACGTGGTGGTGCTGGTTGCCGACGGCCGAGTCTTCGAACTCCCGGCCGGCTTCAGCCAGCGGCTTCATGCGCGCCTGGATAAGGAATTGGAACTGGCCGGACCCAAGCGCTGAACCTCTATGCCGGCTTGCACGCCACAACAAGCAGGTGCGCGCTGGCGCCCATGACAGAAGGCTCCGATTCGAGCAGGCGAGCAACGCGAAGCA
Organism: uncultured Occallatibacter sp.; assembly: GCA_964571165.1. Lineage (GTDB taxonomy): Bacteria > Acidobacteriota > Terriglobia > Terriglobales > Acidobacteriaceae > Telmatobacter. The sequence continues at coordinate 18,830 of CAZNAW010000018.1, forward strand.
AATCTTCTCGCTGGCGATTGTCGGCCAGCCGCTCGGGGACATCCGGAAGAATCCATCCTGGCCCCTCAATCCCATACAACCCATCGATGAGAAGACCTGCCGCGAGGGTTTCCTCGCGAAGGTCTTCGGGACGGTGAAAGTAAGCCGAGGTGAAGTAGTCGAGCCGCCCGGAGGGGTTTCGATGCTGTCCATCGCGGGTGTCCTGTTCCACCATGGCCACGTATTGCGGATCCTTGAAGAGATCGCGCGCCAAACCGTCCATAGCCGAACCCCAGCGGGATACCGCCGCAGCAAACAGATGGCCCCCGGGCTTTAGAACGCGCGCTGCTTCGTCAAGGGCGCCGGCCCGATCATGCGCGGAAGTCAGGTGATACAGCGGACCAAGGAGAAGAACCACGTCAGCCGTCTCATTAGGAAAACTCAGGTTTCGCGCATCGCCCACGCGGCATGACTCAAGTGGCCGCGCGTTGACGGCGCTGCGCTGCTCGGCCTCGGCCACAAGACGCGGAATCGGGTCGACGAGATGAACGGAGTATCCCTTTTCTGCCAACCAGAGAGCGTAGGCCCCGGCAGCGCCCCCAATGTCCAGAACCGTGGCTGGAGGGGCTGGTGCGTGGCGCTCAATCAGTTCCCGGGTGCGCAGGGCCTCAAGCAGAAATGGCCCTTCTTCGAGCCTGCGCTCCTCAGGCCATTGCTGGTAGTACCCTGCAATAGCCGAATCGAATTCAAGCGGTTCTTTGTCCATGCGGAACGTTCCTCAAAGATACGCGAAGGTGTGAAGTTGCAGCCGGTGGTGGTCCCGTGCGGTGAATCATCGGATGGGTCCATGTTTCCAATCCCACCAAGATCAGTGTCAGAATGGCGAGCGCCACCTGGAACCGCTCAGAGCGCCGCTCCTTTGGACTGATTTCGCGGCGTCGCCACTGTGCGGAGGGCTGCGCGCGCAACCGCCAGATCCAGGCCAGTACCGCCAGGTTCACAATTGCGCCAGCCGCGGCCAGCGTAAGCATGGGGATGCGGATGGCGTCCTGATGAAATCCCCGCGCCGGGGCGTAGATGCCGCTTGCCGCTGCCAGGGCAGTCAACCCGATGGCTACGCGAATGCCGCTGATGGTCAGCACGGCGGTACACGCGCTCTGCAGCAGCGCCATAACCAGGCTGGCGCGACCCACAGTTCGTAACTGCTTGAGATTCCCAAGGAACCCTGAACCCATCGAACGGCCTCCCGGCTCGACCGCCGCGCCCCCCGCCCAGGGTCCCCGGCGAAAGGTCTTCGTCGCGGGGATGGGCCCGCGCATGCGTCCGGGCAGAATCAGGGTAGCGCAAGCAGGGAACGAGAGCCAATTCAATTGGCGGATTGGCGCGTACCCCCAGAGTGAGAGAGGCCGGAAGCATTCATTTTCACGCGAATCACTTTCCCTGTAACCTTTGCGGCAGATCGTCACTCCTAAGGTGCGTGACTTGGATTGTGCGGGATTTGCCAAGAGCAAGTTCTGCGTGGCTACAACCGGCGGACCCCTTCCGCCCCAACCCCAAGCGAGGTCAAAGGATTATGAAGAACCAACTGAATGCACTGCTTCTGACGGCGGCTCTTTCGGGCCTGGTCGGCGGAACCGCAGCAGCGGCCCAGGCGGCCACCCAGGGTACGGCGAAGGTTACCACGGCCAAAGCCGGCCTGCGCTACACCGGCCAGGACACACCCCCCGCCAAGCACTCCTGTAAAGGCAAGAATGATTGCAAGGGCACAGGCGGCTGCAAGTCCAGCGACAACGGCTGCAAGGGCAAGAACAGTTGCAAGGGCAAGGGCGGCTGCGCTACCGACGGCTCCAAGGCTCCCGCGCCAGCCCCAGCGCCTTCGCAGTTCGTCTAGACTGTACTTCCACAGGTGGCGCGGCAGACGATTTTTCAATGCAATCCCTCTGCCGCGCCATCGACCTTCATTCCCTCGAATCGCACACTTTGAACCTCGATCTCTCTATCTGCAAGGACACTCATGCCCGGCAATCGCTTCAATGCGTTTCAGGATTACGGCGTCGGAATCGGCCTCCGCATTCCGCACTATCAGCACATCTTTTCGCGCAAGCCGGTCGTGGACTGGTTCGAGATCATTTCAGAAAACTTCATGATTGACGCGGGTCGCCCGCTGGCCACGCTGGATCGGATACTGGAGCAATATCGCGTTGTCCAGCACGGCGTCTCGATGTACTTCGGTTCGGTCACAGCGCCTGATCCCGAGCATCTGCGCCGCCTCAAGCAATTGGTCCGTCGCACCAAAACTCCATGGCTCAGTGACCATCTATGCTGGGGCAGCGTGGACGGAACCTACACCCATGACCTGCTGCCGCTGCCCTACACCTGGGAGGCTGTCGAGCGCACCGCCGAGCGCATTCGCACTGTGCAGGATTACCTCGAAATACCCGTCGCCGTCGAAAATGTCAGCAGCTATGCCGCTTTCACCTGCTCCCAAATGACCGAGTGGGAGTTTTTAACGGAAGTCGTCGAACGCGCTGACTGTGGCATTCTCCTCGACGTGAACAACATCTACGTCTCCGCGATGAACCACGAGTTCGCACCTATGGACTATGTGAATGCCGTCCCCGCCCACCGCGTGGCGCAGATTCATATTGCCGGGCACTCCCGCTATGAGAAATACATTCTGGACACGCACGACCACCCCGTTATCGACTCCGTCTGGGATCTCTATGCGAGAGCTATCGAGCGCTGCGGACCCACACCCACGCTCCTTGAGTGGGACGACCATATCCCCAGCTTCGACGAGGTTCATAACGAGGCAAAGAAGGCGGAACGCTATCTCTACCGTTACGCAGACCAACTGGCGGAGGCCACGCCATGAGCCGTGAGGGAATGGGCCTTGCCCAGTTGCAGCGCGAGATGGCCGCAGCCGTCATGCTGCCGCTCACTCCCGATGAGGAGATGCGCGCCGAGGCCCCCGACGGCCGCGCCATGACAGTAGTGGCCGAGTCCTTTATCGTTCCCAATAGCCGTCTCTCCGCCTTCGAACGCCTTGAGATCTACAACCGCCAGTACTGGTACCGTGTGCTCGCTGCGCTTGCCGAGGACTTTCCCGCTCTCCGCGCCGTCATTGGGGCACGCGCATTCGAGGCGTTGTCCATTGCCTACCTCACCGCCCATCCCAGCCGTTCGTTTACCCTGCGCAATCTGGGATCGAAACTTGCCGATTGGCTGACCGCCAATCCCCAGTGGGCGGGCCGCCGTTACCGCCTGGCCATCGACGTGGTCCGCATCGAGTGGGCCTTTGTCGAGGCGTTCGATAATGCCGAGCGCGCTCCACTCACCCTCGACCAGATCGCAACTTTCGACGCAGGTTCCCGGCTGGCTCTCCAGCCGCATCTGCAACTTATCGCACTGGATTATCCTGCCGACGATCTAGTGCTGGGCCTGCACGACCGCCAGAAGAGCGACATCAGCGAGGCAGGCGTTAAGCACGATGACGGCTCCGCCGCGCCCGCAAAGCTGCCCAAACTCCGCCGACGCTCCACATGGCTCGCCGCGCATCGCGTAGACCTCTCGGTCTATTACCGCCGACTCCGGCGGGAAGAGTTCCAGACCCTTGCGGCCATCCGAAAGGGACTTACCCTAAATGAGGCCATCGAGGCGGGTTTTGCAGAGTCGCGTACACCGCAGAACAACCGTTCGAAGCGGGTGCGGGAGTGGTTTGCCACCTGGTCCGAATTGGGCTGGATCTGCGCGCCTGATCTCGATTCACTGATGCAGGATTAGGGAGGAACGACATGCAATCGATCGTCAATCTCATGCGCGCCGCGTACATGCATGCCTGCACACTCTTGAGCTGGCTGCAAAGTCCGTTGCTCCTGGCAATCCGTCTTTACTGGGGTTGGCAGTTTACGCAGGACGGCTGGGGCAAGCTCACGCATCTTGACCGCGTCGCTCAGTTCTTTGCCAGTTTGAACCTTCCCGCTCCAAGCATGACCGCCCTCGCGGTCGCGCTCGTCGAACTTGCCGGCGGCATCTTGTTCACATTCGGCGTTGCTTCCCGGCTTGTCTCTCTTGTTCTTTTCGTCAACATGACCATGGCCTACCTCAGCGTGCCCGACGACCGCGTCAACTTCTTTCATATCCTCTCAAAACCTGACGATTTCTACGGTGCAACCCCCTACACCTACTGGTTTGCGGCGCTACTGATCCTAATTCTTGGTCCCGGCTGGATCGCGGTCGATACGCTCATTGGCTGTCGGCTGGTTCCTCAGAACAAACGCTGATCCTTTCGTGGAACGTGGCGGAATGCGCATCGTTTGCGTGCTCAACTAGCTCGGCATGGGCGGAGCCGGGCGGCAGGTCCCGCCGCTGCTGATCGCATATCGCCTTGGCGCTTCGCTCATCCTCAATCTGCAACCTGCGGCCTCGCCAATCCCGGAGTGTTACCCTTAACGGCGACCAATCAAGAGTGCCGCGCCGGACCGTGCAAGCGGTTCATGAAGTGCGGCCAGAGGAGTGCGATGCGAGAATCAATTGCTTGCGGACTGGTGTGCTGCGCCTTCGTAGCCGTGGCGGTGGGTAGCGGAACCGGAGTAGCGCAGGCACAGGGGAAACCTGCGCAGAATATGGTGCTGGAACTCGATGGCGGCTGGCAATTCCGGCAGGTCTCCGCCGGTGCGCAGGAAGCGGCAAACGGCTGGCTCCCGGCCACTGTTCCCGGCGACGTTCATCTGGATCTGCTGGCCAACAAGAAGATTCCCGACCCGTTCTTCCGCGACAACGAGTCCAAGCTGCCATGGATTGAAAATGAGAGTTGGGAGTATCGGCTCAATTTTGACGCGACTCCCGCTTTGCTGACGCGCTCCAACGTTGATCTTGTCTTCGACGGGCTTGATGCGGCCGCCCAGGTTTATCTGAACGGCGTTCAGGTGTTGAATGCTGACAACATGTTCCGCACCTGGCGCGTCCCTGTAAAGGGCCGTTTGCACGCGGGGAAAAATCTGTTGCGCGTCGTGTTTCCCTCGCCCATCAAGGCCGCGGAAGAAGTGGCAGCGGGCGACCCGTGGCAACCGAAGACGAAGACCGCCGCCAAGACCTACATTCGCAAGGCCGCTTATGAGTACGGCTGGGACTGGGGACCCAAATTCGTCACCAGCGGCATCTGGCGTCCGGTGCGGCTTGAGGCATGGGACAAGGTTCGCATCGCCGATTTCGCCGTCCACCAGCGCGACGTAAGCAGGGAAGTGGCTCACCTGGACGCAGAGGTCGAGGTTGAGGCCACAGTCGCCGGCTCAGGCAAGGTGAGCGTACAGTTCAGTGACGATGGAAAGCCGGTGAAGGTGATTGAGACTGTGAGCTTCCACGCCGGGCGCAACGTTATCGATCTCCCTCTAGAGATTCGCGAACCGAAGCTCTGGTATCCGGCGGGCTATGGCGACCAGCCTCTCTACGAGTTCACCGCGCAGGTGGGCACGGGCAGCCAACCAGCGGAAACGCGCAAGACCAGGGCTGGCCTGCGTTCCATCGTTCTTCGCCGGCAATTGGACAAGTGGGGCCGTTCCTTCGAGTTGGTTGTGAATGGCATTCCGGTTTTCGCCAAGGGCGCGGACGTGATTCCTTTCGATAGCTTTCCCAATCGCGTGACCACGGCGTATTACAGGCGGATTCTTGAGTCGGCGCGCGATGCCAACATGAACATGATTCGTCACTGGGGCGGCGGCTACTACGAAGCCGACGAGTTTTACTCGATCTGCGACGAACTTGGCCTCATGGTCTGGCAGGACTTCATGTTCGGCAACGACTGGCAGCCCGGCACCTATGCCTTCAAGCTCAATATCGAAGCCGAAGCCGAAGATCAGGTGCGCCGCCTGCGCAACCACCCCAGCATCGTGGTCTGGTGCGGCAACAACGAAGGGGAAAGCGCGATGAGCTGGGGCGAGCGGTCAACGCTGCCAGCAGACGTGAGATACCAGATGGGCGAGGACTATCTCACCGAATTCAGCGGCATTCTGCCCAGAGTAGTGGCGCGGCTCGACGCCGAGACGCCGTATTGGCCCAGTTCGCCCAGCGCGGATTACGAGGCGGTGTCACCGGCCTTTCATACCGGAGACGACCACATATGGGACGTATGGCACGGACGTGTGCCGTTCTCAACTTACGAAACCCATCATTCGCGCTTCGTCACGGAATATGGGTTCCAGTCGTTTCCCGAGATGAGGACAATCGAATCTTTCACGCAACCTGAAGATCGCACCGGCATCTTTACGCCTGTAATGCTCAGTCACCAGAAGAACAACGAAGGCAATTCCATCATTCACGATTATCTGCTCAAGGATTATCCCGAGCCGAAGGATTTCCCCAGCTTTCTCTATGTCAGCCAGGTCTTGCAGGCTGAGGGCATCAAGATCGGGGCCGAGCACTTCCGCCGCAGCCGTCCGGAAACAATGGGTTCCATCTTCTGGCAGTTGAACGATTGCTGGCCAGTTGCCTCGTGGTCCTCCATCGACTACTACGGCCGCTGGAAGGCCCTTCAATACTATGCGCGACGCTTCTATGCGCCGATCCTGGTTTCACCGCATATCGAAGGAGGCTCGGTGAAGATTTATATCGTTTCTGACGAGACGAGCGCACGGTCAGTCACCTTACGCGTACGCCTGATGGATTTCGACGGCAAGGTATTGCTGGAGGATTCGCGTGCCGTGGACGTTGCGCCCCTCGCCAGCAACGTCTATCTCGACTGGTCGCTGAAGAAGCTCACGGATGCGGGCGCTACGGACACTTCGCGGGTCTTTGTGGAGGCTGAGCTGATCCAGGACACTCATATCACTTCGAGCAACCTTATTTATCTTGCCCCTGTCAAGGAAGTTCATCTCAAGCCAGCCGCGCTCAAAGTGGAAACTACCGGTGCAAACGGAAGCTACAAGATCCACGTCACATCTCCGGTGTTGGCGCGCAGCGTCTATCTCTCCTTCGGCAACCTCGACGTAAAGCTCTCCGACAACTACTTCAATCTACTGCCGGGAGAGACCATCGAGATTGCCGCCAGCAGCGGGGTTTCCCTCGATGCGATCAAGGCCCAATTGAAAGTTGTTTCTCTTGCCGATGCCTTCGCGGGGGACGGACAGCCAGCCGTGATGGGCGCGTCCCGGTAATGCAACGCAGACGGGCCGGGGCATTGCGCCCCGGCCCGCTGTACTTCTTGCCGTCTTTCGCTCAGAACGAGAAAGCCGCCTGTACGAATACCCGCCGGGCCGCCGCACCGGAAGAGAATATGCCGCCCGCCAGGCTCGTCGACTTGTTGAAGTTCGGCATGGTCAGGGTGCCGCCCGGTGTCCCGTAATCGATATCGTTGAAGAGGTTCAACGCCTGCACACTGAAGTTCAGCGAATACTTGCGGTCGGTACTTGTTGACCCGAACATGCCGCCCGGTCCGCCACGGCCACCTCCGCCAAGCCCACCTGGACCCAGACCGCCGCCCGGTCCGCCGCCACCCGGACCGCCGCGTCCACCACCCCCGCCTGGGGGCGGTCCACCTTGAGGCGATCCACCCGCATTGTTCTGGCCAGCCGCCACCAGCTTCGGCCCTATCCCGAATGTGCGGCTGACACGCAGATTCACAGCTATCGCGGCGGGACCGGTGGCCATGTTCGCCGGGGCGATGGCCTCACCAGCCTGAGGCACGGTGTCGAAACTGCCGTAACTGGTCTGAACCACATTGGCAGGATCCGATGCCGCGCTTGTGTACGACGGACGATTATTGAAGAAGTTGTCGCCGCTCAGGTCGTACGGCGTAACGATATTGAACGGCCTTCCGGCCTGTGCAATCAAAAACGGGTTGAAGCTGATGCCCCAGGGGCCCGTGTAGTTGGCCATCAGGAAGAGCATCTGCCGCGCGGCGAATGGCGCCCGTCCGTAATCCTGGCTGATGTTGTACGAGTTCGAGGCTGTCCCACCGGCGCCGTCCGAGTTGGCCGAGGTCAGGTTATAGAACCCCATCAAGCCGAATTTGGGCGTCAGCTTTGCGTTGATGTTCGCGATCAACTGGTTCTGCTTGAAGACTGCCTCGGGATAATACTCGTTCACGATGCCCGGACAGTCATTCGCAGCTAAGCATGTTGCATTGGTGTCAGGCCGAACGCCGGTCAAGGTCGAACTGCCGTACTCGAATGTTCCCGGCTCATAGGCATTCGAGTCGCGCGTCACCACCTGGTGTACGCCAAACGAGTGCAGGTAGGTGAGCGTGAGGGTCGTAGTTTTGGTCAACTGCCGCTCGACCCCGATTCCCAGCTGCTCAGTGGTGGGCGAATGGTAGCTCGGCGCGATTTGCACGATCGTGCTGGTGGTGGATGTGGCCGTGCCACATTGGGAGGGGTTAGCGAGGATGGTGCTCAGACTTGCGGCATTGAAGCAGGCCGGGGTGTTGATGGTGAACTGCATCTGGCTGTCAGCCGCGCCGCTGAAACGCTCGGCCGAAAGCACATTGCCCACTCCCAGCCGGTCATAAAAGAATCCATAGCCGCCGCGCAACACGGTTTTCGCCTGCTTCTTGTCTTTGTGCCCGTCCAGGGCATAAGCAAAAGCAAAGCGCGGAGCAAAGTCACTGTGGTCGGAGATATGATTCTGCGACTCCCACCGCAGGCCACCCGACAGCGTCAGGAAAGGATTGAACTTCCAGTCGTCCTGCACAAAGACCGCAGCGTCAAACACATTGGCCGAAGCTCCTTGAACCCCCGTCGTGTAGTTCAGCTTGGCAGGCGCACAGTCCGTGCCAGACGGGCAAGCAACGCCGTTCAGAAGGTTCAGCGCGCCCACATAGTCTGCCATGCTGTTGAAGGTAAAGCTGCCATTGAACCCAGCGTTGGTCGCGTTAGCGTCGCGGTTGTCGCGCAGCCGCGTCCCGAACTTGATTGCGTGCCTCCCCACGGACATGGTGGTCAGGTTCTGCAATTCCAGGTGATCCTGATGGTCGTTCGACTGCTGGCTCGAAGAGCCGCCGCCGGTGAACGATCCCGGCACCGAGATCAGCGGAGCCGTGCTCACCGGCGTCGTCGAAGAGGTGTCGCGCAAATACTGGAAGCGCGTCTCGTTGACGATGTGGTCGTTGATAATCTGTGAATCGCTCAGTTGGATGGTGTTTTCGATCGAGGTCGAAGAGCTTGCCAGCGAGGGCAGTGAGGTTGATCCGATCTGCCCGCTCTGGGTGTTGCGGAAAAACTGATAGCGCAGCGTCAGCGTATTCTTCTGTCCCAGTTGCAGATCGATGCGCGGCGAGATATTGGTGTGCGTCTGTGGACTGAAAAGCCCGCCTGAAAGCGGTCCAATCGAATAGGTGTTTGTGGCCGCATCCAGAATGGGAGCCTGATTCAGGCTGTAAACGCTGTCGTTCTGGTTGTTGCGCTGCTCCACACTGATAAAGAAGGAGGCCGTCTTTGACAGCGAACCGTTCAGCGTGCCGTTGACCTGGTAGCTGTGATACGAGGGAAGAGCGCCGGTAAATGGGTTGCCGGTATTGAAGACATCATCGTTGCCCTGCCCGAAGAAACGGCCGTGCAGCTTGTCCGTGCCTGGTTTGGTCAGAATCTCGATGCGCCCATACCCCAGCCTGTCGAACTCCGCTGAAAAGGGGTTCTGATTGATGCGGATTTCGCGGATCGCCGACTTGGGAGGAAGTTGTCCGCCGGTGAAGCCGTCAATGTAAATCTGTCCGCCGTTCGGTCCGGCCGAGGGCCCTGCCAGAGCCGTCAGTTCATTTGATAGCTCGTCCGGATCGTCCGACAGTGCCTCCAGATCCTTGCCCTTGAGGACAATGGCGTTCGAGTTGCCGCTGGCTTCCACATTCACCGTGGGCGACTCGTCGGTGACGGTCACGCTCTGCTGCGCGACTTCGAGAGCCATCGAAATGTCGACGCGCTTCATCTGACCAGCGGTGAGCTGAATGACTGGCGAAGTAAAACGAGCGAAGCCCGCAAAGGTGGCTCGCACAATGTAGCCGCCCGGCGCCAACCCGTTGACCACATAACCGCCTGAGGCATCCGCGGTCGCGGTTTTCACGGTGGTTCCCGTCGAGCTGAGGATGGTAATTGTCGCGCCGGGAATCAGCGCCCCGGTGGGGTCGGCGATGTGCCCGCGCATAGTGGCCGTAGTCGAAACAGGCGCGGCTGGCGTGGGAGTCTGTACCGGTGGCGTCGGCATTTGCCCTTGCGCAGTCGGCGCGCCAGCCAAGGCGGCGAGCGCCAAGGCAATTAGGAATGAATGAAAGCCATGCAATTTTGAATACACGAGTCCCTCGCTATGTTCCGATCAATCTTTGTGCGCCTACTGGACTGCCGCTTCCGGTGCGCCAGAGCCCATGCTCCAGTTGTTGAGCAGGTTTTGGCTGGCCGCGGGAGCTTCAAGCAGCGGCTCAACGCCCGCTAGCAGCGTGATGGCTGTTACGTCCGTTGTGCCGCCCGTCGAAACCAGCATCACGGCATCGCCCTTCTTCAAATCGGCAAGTTGAATGGCGGGCAAGCGGTTCAGCATCTGCTCCGGGTCGCCCCCACCCTGGCCGCCGCCCTGACCACTCCATTGACCACCGGCGCGTTGTGCGCCTGCGGCATTCTGAGGCTGAGCGTTGCCACTGCCGGCTCCGTTGGAACTGCTCACCGTTCCTTTAAGCCTTGCTGCCAGCATCTGTGCCATGCGGTCCGGAAGCCGGCGTATCTGAGCCTCTGCCGTGATATGGATGGTCACGGGCTTCTTGGTCGCAAGGTCTTTCACCGCGAACGTCGAACTGCTCGAATCCAGGGACGCAATGATTCCGGAGATGTTGCGGAATGTGCCCGAGACTACCTCTTCGGCCGTAATCTCCGTCCCATCCTCGCTCTTGGTTCCGCGAGCCCGCAATTGGTCGCCCGCATGGATCGCGTCAATCGGCGCCGGTTGTGCCTCATCGAACCGCACTGAGGCAGGAGCGTACCGCTTGAGCATGGTTGCCTTGGTCGTGTGAACGGTGATCGTCTTGGCCGTGGCCCCGACCCCGCTGGTCAGCACTATGACGCTGGCCGCGTTGTCTACACTCTTTACCAGTCCGCCCACGCCCCGCCGCTGCCAGTCTTCGCGGTCTTTCTGCTGTTTGAGGGCCACGTCCGCCGCCTTCACGGCGATAATCTGCAGAGCCTGCAAAGTGCCGGCGGGCGCGTCCGGATCAAGCTTCACCAGCACGCGATCGCCGGTGGCCAGATCGGCAAACTCCATGGCCGCCGCGGTGCTCAGGTCCTTCTGTCCCGGCTCGATGCGCTTGAGTACCGCGGTCGGCGGTACGTTCACCTGGTGGACATCGCCTGCATCGGTTTTCACGGTCAGGGTGCTGCCAGTGATGGCAGTAATCGCGCCCACAAAGCGGGAAGGCGCCTGCGCCCCGGCGACGGTTGACCATAACGGCGCGGAAACCAGCAGTGCGACCAACAGCGCCATGTGGACCATCGAAACTGGAGCCCGACTCTTGATCTTGCTCTTCATAAGCTACTTCTCCACGGGACAAACCCTGTTGCAGTCCTGGGCGGGAATGTTGTTTCTATTGCGTAGACGAACCAGTGCGCCAAAAGGTTGACCAAACTTGTTCACACTGTGCCGGGTTGGGAAAGAATCTTCAAATATGAGTGCAAGAGTCTATTGTTTCTTTCCTATAGACCGCCGGACTCTAAAAGAAGCTGAATGGGATGGTGCTCAATTTGTCAGCTCAGCGGTTTCGAGAAACGTATAACTTCCTGACGGCGAAGGAATCACGTGCGTCAGCCGCCGGTTATGCACCAGAACCGTATCCGGGTACCAGAGGTTGATGGCCGGCAGGTCACGGGCCAGAATCTGCTGCGCCGCAACGTATTCCTCGCGCCGCCGGGCGGTGTCTTCACTCTCCGCCGCGTCGTCCAGTAGCGCGTCCAGTCTGGCATTCGAGTAGTGGCTGCGATTGGCGCCCTGGGGCGAAAAACTCGCTGTCGAAAATACAAAGGTAAAGATGTCAGGCTGTTCATTGCCGCCGATCCAGCGCAAGGAATACATCTGGAAGGCGCCCCGGCGCACGTCAGACAGGAAGGTCGCGGTCTCGTAGCTGCGTAGATCCAGCGCGATGCCAACCGCGCTCAACTGTTGCTGCAACACCGCGGCCAGCAGCCGCGTCCCCTCGTCATTGCTGGTCTTCATCGTCAGGCGGAAGCGAACTCCGGCAGCGCCGGGTGCATGTCCGGCCTCATCCAGCAGCCGCATAGCCCGGACCGGGTCGTAATCGTACCGCGCCACATCGCCGGTCCAGGCCCAATGGCCGGCGGGCAACAAGCTCAACGCCGCCTGTGCATGGCCGCGCATGAGCGTGTGAATAATGAGCTCCCGATCGATGGCGCAGGCGATTGCCTGGCGCACGCGCACATCTTTCAGCAGCGGGTCACGCAGGTTGAAGCCGAGGTACTGGATTTCCGTGCCGCCCGTCTCCTCTACCCGCAGATCCCGCCGCGCGGCCAGGACCGGAAGCGAATCCATGGGCAGGGAATTGATGGCCACGTCGCCAGAGCCTTTTTCCAGTTCCAGCGACTCCGTAATGGCGTCAGGCACCACCGCGAAGCGCACCCGCTCCAACTTGGGCGTGACCGACCAACTTAGCGGGTTGCGCTCCACTACCACATCCTGATCGATCTGCTGGCTCACAAACCGGAATGGTCCGGTGCCTACCGGATGCTGCCAGAAGTCTTTTCCGCTGCCCTCGGGAACAATACCGATTGCGCCCGTGGAAAGGTTGGTCAACAGAAAGTTGTCTGCATGTTTCAAATGAAGAACGACCGTTCTTTCGTCGGGAGCTTCCATTGTGCTCACCGAGGCGTAAGCCGCGGCCTTGGGCGAGATCACCGCGCCCGGGCGGCCCGAGTCGATCCGTCCCGAACCCATCATGGAGTTGATGGTCCACAGCACATCGCGCGCTGTCAGCGTGCGTCCGTCGTGGAAGCGCACTCCATTACGGAGATGAAAGACGAGCGTTAGCGGGTTGGGCTGTTCCCAACGCTCAGCCAATGCCGGAGTGAATTGAAAGCTCGCATTGCGGGCCACCAGGCCGTCAAACAAGAGTGCGTCGATCCGCTGCGACTGCGCGTCGGTCCCAATGCGCGGATCGAGATTCGCAGGGCTGCTTTCGATCAAAAATACCACCGTGCCGGGATCCCTTGGCATCGAGCGGCAGCCGGCAAGGGCAAGCAGCACGGCCAGCGCGAGTACCCTACGCATACGTCACCTGGCCCAGAATTGCGCCCCGTGCCGCACCTGTGGCTGCCGGCACGTTTCCCGCCCGATGATGCCAGGTTTGCCAAGCCAGCAGCGCGAACGCGGCAGCCTCCTTGGCCTCCGCGGGCAAGCCAAATTCCTCGCTCGCAGCCAGTTCGCAACCCAGCGGTTTCAGCCGTTGCGTCAGCATGGCCATCAGCGTATGGTTGCGCGCGCCACCTCCGGACACAATGTAATCCACCTCGCCCCCCTCGCCCTTCATCTTCGCCATCACGAACCGTTTATAACTTTGCGCAATGGTCTCGGCGGTCAGCGCCGTTGCTGTGGCCAGGGCATCTTCGCGCCTGGCGCTGTGCCGTTGGCAGGCCGCCAGAAACTTCGTGGCATACTCGCGGCCAAACTGCTCCCGTCCAGCAGTGCGAGGCGGCTTGAGCTGAAAGTAGGGATTGCGTAAGGCCGTTGCCAGCACCGGCGCAAGCACCTTGCCCTCCGCGGCAAAGGCTCCATTGCAGTCGAACGGTTTGCTGAAAAGCTCCTGGGCCAGCGCGTCGATCACCATGTTCCCCGGCCCGGTGTCGAACGCGGTCACTGCATCGGCCGTGGCCCTGGCTGGAATGGCCGTCAGGTTGGCGATGCCACCAATGTTCTGTAGCACGCGCCCCCGCTTCGCATGGGCAAACAGCGCATAGTCGAGCAACGGAACCAGCGGCGCGCCCTGCCCGCCGGCAAGCATGTCAGCGGGACGGAAGTTTGAGACCACCGGGACACCCAACGCAGCGGCAATCACCGCCGCTTCCCCAGGCTGCCAGGTACAAGCAAAGCTGCGGCCCGCGTAGGCCGCCGCGCGCGGCTGATGATAGAGCGTTTGGCCGTGGCAACCGATCAGGTCCAGCTTTACCTTGTGACGCTCAAGCGTGGCATTCACTGCCTCGGCGTAGGCAATGCCCAGCCGCCAGTTGAGTCGCGCCAACTCCGCCGTTGATGTGGAGGCCGCGTTCATCGCCGCCAGCACCTTGCGCCGGAGCGCAGCTGGAAACGCAAAACCCTCGTGCGCCAGTAGCGTGAGTTTCGGCCGCAGCGTTCCCGCCGCGATCCGCACCACGGTTACATCGATTCCATCAGCCGAAGTACCGCTCATGATGCCGGCCACGGTCATGCTCTTTGCGCTCATGCCAGTTGCGTCTCCTGGGTTTGCCGGGCATTGGCAATTGCCTCATTGAAGCGAACAATGCGAGAGCGCAGCGCCTCGTACTGCCGCACCGGAAGCGGTGCCGGAAGGCCTTGCGCAAACAGCTTTGCCCGCATCCGCGCCCCCTGCGCAGCCCGCGCCAGAAGGAGCCTGCGGAACGCCGCCGACCTCTCGCCCTCGCCAAGCAGCGCCTCGTAGACGCGAAGAATCAGCTCCGAGCTGTGGCAAACTTCAAGCAGATCCATTCCCGCCCGGATTGCCGCAACCGCGGCTTCTTCAATCGGCATGAATTTCAGAATTCCGCCCATCTCCAAGTCGTCTGAGAAGACAATTCCTCGATACCCGATTCGCTTGCGCAGTACGGTCGCAATCCAGTAAGGCGACACGCTGGCAGGGCGATCCTTGCCCAGCGAATCTGGATACGCCGCGTGGTTCACCATCACCATCGGCAACTCCTCGCGCATTTCGCGGTAGGGAACCAGATCCTCTTGCCATAGCGAGCGCCAACTGCGCCGGATCTCCGGCGTCTCTACATGCGAATCCAGCGAGCCGCCCCCAAGCCCCGGAAAATGCTTCCCGCAGCCCGCCACCCCGTGCGCCGCCAGCCCGGCCAGGAACCCGCGCGCATACTCAATCACTCCCGCCGCCGTTTCCGCCACGGCCCGCGTCCCCATCACCTGAGCCGAAGGCGGCAACGCCAGGTCCAACACAGGCGCCAGCGTGGTATTGAACCCGAAGGCCTTCACCGCCCGCGCCACCAGTTCACCATGCTCGCGTGTCAGCCCAACTTTGCCCTTAAGCCGGGCCGCCCGCGCTACGGCCTGCGCCGAAGGCATCGGCGCCAACGCGTCCCGCAGCCTGTCCACCATCCCGCCTTCAACGTCTACGCAGCGAAATCCGTGCGCCGCAGCCAACCCCGTCGCTTCGTCCAGCAGCGCACGCGTCTGCTGGGCGTCGGCAATATTCCGCCGGAAAAGAATGACCCCCGCGGGCCTAACCAGCCTGAGCCATGCGCGCTCTAGCCCGGTCAGCTCGGTGCTCCCAAGGCCCACCACCAGCGAACTTCCCGCGGCCCGGCGCAAACTCGCAGTCATACCAACTCCTTCAGCTCCAGCTCTGACCTCTGACGCCTGATATCGGATCTCTGCGCTTCATCCCTTTTCCTTCAACTCCTGCTGCAACTCTTCCAGCAGATTCAACGCCTGCAGCGGCGTCAGTTGGTTCACATCGGTCGCTTCAATCCGGTCCACAATCCGCTGCGACAAGGGAGTAAATATGGTCAACTGCACCGGCTCCACTGTCTCCGCCTGCACATTTGCCGCGGCGAACCGCTCCTGTTTCTCGTGTTGCCGCAACACCCGCTTGGCCCGCTCGATTACCGCAGCAGGCAGCCCCGCCAGCCGCGCCACTTCAATCCCATAACTCTTGCTTGCCGCACCCGGTTCAATGTTATGCAGAAATACAATCCCGCTGGCCGACTCTTTCACGCCCACGCGCAGGTTGCGCACCCGCGGCAGCTTCTCGGCCAGCATGGTCAGTTCATGGTAGTGCGTGGCAAACAGCGTCCTGGCCCCTGTCTCCGCATGTAGAAATTCCACCGTCGCCCAGGCCAGACTCAGGCCATCGAACGTCGCCGTCCCGCGCCCCATTTCATCCAGCAGAATCAGCGACTTCCTGGTGGCGGTATTCAAAATCGTCGCCGTCTCCGTCATCTCCACCATGAAGGTCGAGCGGCCCCGCGCCACGTTATCGCTGGCTCCGATGCGTGTATAAATGCGGTCCACCAGCCCGAAGCGCAAGCTCTCCGCCGGCACAAAGCTCCCCATCTGGGCCAGCAGCACCAGCATCGCAGCCTGCCGCAAATAAGTACTTTTGCCGCCCATGTTCGGGCCGGTGATCAACAACAGACTCGGCCCGTCGCCAGCCGCATTCAGATATAAGTCATTGGCAATGAACCGTCCCTCGCGCGTCTCCTCCATCCATTGTTCGATTACCGGATGTCTGCCGGCCACAGCCTCAATCACCGGCTCATCCACAATGGAGGGCCGCACATATCGCCTGAGCGCCGCAATGTGTGCAAAGTTGGCCAGCAGGTCCGACTCGGCTACGGCTGCCGATGTCTGTCGAATCCGCCCCGCCGCCTTCAGCACCGAGGCGCGCAGCTCGGCAAAAATCCGCTTCTCGATTTCGATGCAACGGTCGTGCGCGGTCAGTATCTTCCGCTCAAGCTCCTTCAGCTCCGGCGTCGTAAATCGCTCCGCATTCACCAGCGTCTGCTTGCGCTCATAGTCCGCGGGAGCCAAAGCCATGTTAGCCTTGGTAATTTCGATGTAATATCCAAAGACCGAGTTATACCGAACCTTCAGCGAACCTATTCCGGTCCGCGTCCGCTCCCTCTCTTCGATGGCTGCAATGGCCTGTCTTCCCGTGGACGAAATCGTCCGCAACTCATCAAGCTCCGCATCCACACCGGACGCGATTGCGCCTCCATCCACCAGCGTCAGCGGAGGCTCCTCCACCAGGGTGGCGCAAATCCGCGCGGTCACGTCGGCCAGAGCATCTAGGTGCACAGCCAGTTCCCGCCAACGCGCCGCGTCCATGGCCTCGAGCGCAACCTTCAACCCCGGCAGCCGAGCCAGACTGCTGGCAAGCGCCCTCACATCCCTTGGCCCCGCCGAGTCCAGACTGAGCCGCGCCAGCAACCGCTCCAAATCCAGAATTCCGGCAAACGCCCGACGAATTTCCTCCCGCCTCAACAGGTCCCCGTGCGCCTCGCCCACCGCCTCATACCGCGCCTCCAGCACCCTGGCATCCGCAAGCGGCCGCAGAATCGTGGCTCGCAGCAGCCGCTTGCCCATCGGCGTCTGGCAGGCGTCCATCGTGTGGAAGAGCGTAGCGCCGCTATCCTGCCCCGCAAACACTGGAAACAATGGCTCCAGCAGTTCCAGATTCCGCACGGTCACGTGGTCCAGTTCCAGCGCTGTCGAGTGCTCCTCGAACCGCAGTGAATCGATGTGCAGAGCTTCGATTTTCTGCGTCGTATGCACATAGTGCAGCACCGCACCCGCCGCAATGGCCGCCGCCGGATGCCGGTCCAGCCCAAATCCCTCCAGCGAGCGCACATTCAGTTGCCGTTCCACCAAGGGCACGGCAAAGTCCCGCGTCCATACCCAGTCCTCGACCCGCGTCCGCGCCGGAACCCGTTCGAGCAGCGCCGGTAACTCCGCGCTCGCCGCCAGCAGCACCTCGCTCGCACCCGCCTTCACAATCTCGTCCACCGCCTGCTGCCGCGCAGTCGCTCCGGTGAACTCCGCGGTGCGAAACTCCCCGGTAGAGACGTCGAGGAGGGCCACCGCGCACACCAGACTGCCATCGCGCCTGTCTTTGGGTGCGCTCTCAAATAGCGCGGCCAAAAAGTTGTTCTGTTCCTGTCCCAGCGCCGCATCCAGAGCCGTGCCTGGCGAAAGCACCCGCGTCACCTCACGCCGGACGATCTTTTTCGTGAGCTTCGGATCTTCCATCTGGTCGCAGATGGCGATGCGGTATCCCTTCCTTAACAGCCGCGTCAGGTAGGTCTCGACAGCGTGATAAGGAACCCCGCACATGGGCTGGGAGCGTTCGCGGTCCCGCGCCGTGAGCGTCAGTTGCAACTCACGGCTGACCGTCACCGCATCGTCGTAGAAAAGCTCGTAGAAATCTCCCATTCTGAAAAACAGCAGGGCATCCGGATTCTGGCGCTTCGCCGCCGTCCACTGGCGCATGAACGGGGTCAAATGGGCTGAGGACTTTTCCAGAGAAGGGGAGTGCAGATAGGGTGCGGACGGGCCCTGATCGGCAGGGCCCAAAGACGGCGTCAGGTTTACAGAACCCTCGTCCGAAGGGGGAAACTGCTGAGCGCCGGATTGCTTGCCTTCGCTGATCACGTTGCCTTCAAGAGTATCGTGACCGGACGGCGGAGGGGTAGCCTGACCCGGCAGGCGCGAGGTGCGCTGCGCTGCCGGCGTCTCACCGAACATCTCCATCAGCCGCCACAGTCACAGCCGCCGCAGTCAGTTCGAGTCAGTCCATGAAAGAAAAGCTCTCAAACATCGGTGGCCGCATGTACAATCGCAGCGGCCACCCGGCCAGGAGCAAATCCCCCCTTGCCGTCCTGGGCGGAGCGGCCAATCCAATTCCCCTTGGAGGAGAACCCCAGATGAACAAAATAGAGCGGTTCGTTGCTTGCGCGCTGTTTCTTACGTCGGCGTTGTGGGCTCCCGCATCCTCGTTTGCGCAAAGCCCGTTCGACGGCACCTGGCGCACCAACATGGCCCAATCCAAGCTGTCACCCAAGCCTAACGTCTTTTATCTGAGCCAAGGCTGGTATCACTGTACCAGTTGCAACCCGCAGATCGACGTCCAGGCGGATGGCCAGGATCAGGCCGTCACCGGCCAGTCGTATGACACCATCAGTGTTCGCGAAGTCGATCCCAAATCGATTGCCATCACTACCAGAAAAGGCGGCAAAACCGTATTCGAGCAGACTCGGACCGTTTCCGCCAACGGTAAAACTCTGACCGTCAAGACTACATCCCATCCGATGAACAGCGATCAGGCGGTAGTTACCACAGTTACGGCCACGCTGGTCGGAATTGCGCCTTCCGGGGTCCATGCGACCTCAGGCTCGTGGCGGCTCAACAAAATTCAGCAAAGTGACAATGGCCTGCTGACCACCTACAAGACCAGTGGCGATGAGCTGACCATGTCAGAACCCACCGGGGAGAGCTACACCGCGAAGCTCGACGGCAATGACTACCCGGTAAAGGGAGCGTATACCTACAACACTGTCTCTCTGAAGCGCATGGATGCGCACACGATCGAGGAGACAGACAAGCGGGATGGCACGGTAATTGAAGTATCCAAACTGACCGTTTCCTCGGATGGAAAGAAGATGACGGTGGTCGCAACCAATAAGCTGACCGACCGCACATCCACCTACATCGCGGAGAAACAGTAGGCGAACAGCAGTGCCGCGTATTCCAGGTCTCTAAATCGAGACCTGGAATACGGCCAGTCTCGAAAAGACTTGTCTTGCTGAGCGAGGTCGAATGGCCTGCGTTCGCTTTTTCGCGAAGGCGCACGATTCGGTGTCCAGCTCAGCCCCATCCACCGGCCCGCGACGCACCACGGACGCTTCTTCTGGTCTGCGCGGGCACCCTTTTCCCCGATAGTTGCCCAGCCAGCAGGCCGCCGCAGAGTAGAATTCTCCGAGGACGAACTGCGCGCATCATTCGGCGCAGGTTGCCCGTCCGAGAGGAAAGCAATGAAGACCCGCCTGCTTGCAATAGGAATGATGATCGCGGTGAGCCTGGCCGCCAGCGAGGGAAACGTCCGCGCGGCGAGCGCGCCCAAACCCGTCAGCGCCAAGAAATTCGATGCTCTGGCCAATGCGGCGCTCACGGCCATGAAAAACCGCGCCGCCGAGCTCAAGATTGGCGGAGTGGCGGTGGTTTCCTACGCCCAGGGCGATACCATCCAAGGCTGGACTTCAAAGATGGCGGTGGTGGGCCGGATGAAGGATGCTCCCTCGGCAACCGAGAAGGGCAATAATCTGCTCGGGATCGCCTACGCCAAGGCTGCCGAGATGGCCGACACCTTGCAGGACAGCGGGACCTCCAAACGCCCGCCCATGACCGGCGAATTTGGCTGGGAAGGCGGCGTCATTGCCCGAGTGAAGACCGGCTACGTGATTGTGGCCTTCAGCGGCGGCAAATCCGAGGACGACCTCCAGGTCTCCCGCTCCGGCCTGGAGGTTCTGAAAGGCGCCCTGTAGGTTCTGACCACAAAATTGACAGCCTGAGACTCATAGGCCCTTGCAAAGCGATGAGCCGGAGGCCGCTATCTTTATGACGCGCTGAAAGCAAAAGTTGACTGACGGGTAAGCAGCGGCCCTGACGCCTGATCTCTGATCCCTGTTTTGGTGATTTGCGTCACAGTATACTGATGGGTTACGACTTAAGGTAAACATCGAAATGTATCTTCTCTGGCTCCGAGTCGCGACGATTCTCTATGCGGCGGCGAGTGTCGCGGTCTTCCCGGCCGTGCTTTACAGCGTTGTGCGCTGGCGCAAGATCTGCGTCCATCTGGCTGGCCTGGGCTTCTTCTTTCACTTCGTCTCGGTGGTCGAAATGCTGGTCCAGGCCCATCGCTGGATGCCTGTGGGCGGGCGCGAAGTCGAGTCGCTGCTGGGCTTTGCGGTAGCCGGGCTGTTTTTCCTCGTCTGGTGGCTCTACGACGCTATCTCTCTCGGTATCTTCGCCTTACCGGCTACTTTCTTTCTGGTTTTCGTCCCCGCGCTGGGCCCCGGCCGCTACACATTCCCATCGGAAGGAGTACGGGTGAGCTGGCTGGTGGCCCACATCGTCGCACTCCTGATGGCCTACGCTGCACTGGCCTTCAGCATGCTGGCCAGTGTGCTTTATCTCATCCAGGAACGCCGCATCAAGAGCAAACCTGGAGCGGGCCGGGATTCCTGGTGGGCGCCCTTTGACTGGCTCCCGCCCCTCGATACGCTGGAGCGCATCGCTCACTCCACCCTCGAATTCGGATTTCCCTGCATGACCGTCGGCTTGGTGATCGGCTCCGTCCTGGTCCAGGAAACCTCACTCGGCGCAGCCTATTTTGCCGATCCCAAGGTTATCCTTTCTTTCATCAGTTGGTTTGCCTACGTCTCATTGCTCTTTGTCCGGCGCAGCGCCGGGCTCCGCGGCCGCAGAGCCGCTTATCTTTCCGGCGCCGTCTTTGTGGTGATGATGGCGGTCTGGGCGGCCAACATGTTGAGCCACGTCCACAGGTACGGTGCCCAATGACGCTGGCCCTGGTTGGAGTGAATTACAAGACAGCGCCCATCGAGTTGCGCGAGCGGATTGCCATCTCCCGTGAGGACCTTCCTGAAACCACGCGCGCCCTGGCCGCCGTTCCGGGCGTGAGTGAATGCATGATCGTCTCCACTTGCAACCGCGTGGAACTGCTGGCAGCGGTGGAGTCACCGGACGCTGATTTGAAAGGCTTTCTGCACCAGCACTTTGGCCTGGACCCGTCGCTGCTCGCGGCTCACATCTATGAAGAGCATGACCGGGACGCGGTGCGCCATCTCTTTCGCGTAGCCGCCAGCCTGGACTCGATGGTGGTGGGCGAGCCGCAAATTCTGGGCCAGGTGAAAGAGGCCTTCGCCGTGGCGCGGGCTTCGGGTACGGTGGCCGGACAACTGGAACACCTGTTGCAAAGCGCATTCGCGGTGGCGAAGAAGGTTCGCTCCGAGACTGAGATTGGCTCGAACTCCGTCTCCATTGCGTCGGTGGCCGTGGACCTTGCGCGCAAGATCTTCGGATCACTGCAAGGAAAGACTGTGTTCCTGGTGGGCGCGGGCAAGATGAGCGAACTGGCCGCCCGTCATCTGCTTCAGCAGGGGGCGGACACGATTCTCGTGACCAATCGGACCCAGGGACGCGCCAGCCGTATGGCCGAAGCATTTCAGGGCCGCGTCGCTCCACAGGTGATCCCGTTCGAGCGGCTCTATGAGGCGGCCGGCAATGCGGATATCGTCATCAGCTCGACGGGAGCACCGCATCCCATCTTCCTCCGTGAGCATGGGCAGGCCTTTCTGCATCGCCGCAGGAATCGGCCCATGTTTTTCATTGACATAGCCGTACCCCGCGACGTTGATCCGGCGATGAACAAGCTGGAAGGCATCTTTGTCTACGACATCGACGACCTTCAGGCGGTTGCCGCGGCGCATATGGCCGAGCGCAGCAGGATCGCCAGCGACGCCGAGACGTTGATTGCCGGCGAGGTGGAGCGGTTCCACCAGCGCCAGCGCACCGTCAACGTGGCGCCGGCTATCGTGGCGCTGCAACAGCAAGCCGAGGAGATTCGCCAGGCGGAACTCAAGCGTGCGCAGGCCCGGTTGGGTTCGCTGAGCGCGGAGCAGATTGCCGCCGTGGAAGCTCTCACGCGTGGTCTGGTGAACAAGTTTCTTCACCCGCCGATGCAGGCCCTCAAGCAGGCTGCTCGCGAGGGTGACTCGACCCGGCTTGATGCTCTTTGCGACACATGGTCGCTGCCCGCCACCTCCGGCAGAGAAGCCGAACCCGAGGTTCCGGGGACCACAGCCAGCGCAAGCCCTTCAGAAGCGAACAAAGCCGACGATGCACCTGTGAGCGAAGCCAGCCTGGAGATCGGCCGATGAATCTGCGCATTGGAAGCCGCGGCTCCCAACTGGCCCTGTGGCAGGCTAATCACATTGCCGCCCTGATGCGTGGTCATGGCCACACTGTCGCAATCGAGATTATCAAGACGACCGGAGATCGGCTGCAAGAAGTCACCTTCGCCCAAGTTGGCTCCAAGGGAATGTTTACCAAGGAAATAGAGGAAGCGCTGGCTGCCGGTCGCGTGGACCTGGCTGTGCACTCGCTCAAGGACCTGCCCACGGAACTTCCAGAGCCGTTTGCGCTGGCTGCCACACCGTCGCGGGTCGACCCGAGAGACGTGTTTGTGTCAGTGGATTATGCGAATCTGGCAGCGTTGCCGCAGGGGGCGCGCGTGGGCACCAGCAGCCAGCGGCGGCGGGCGCAGTTGAAGGCGCTGAGGCCGGACATTGAAGCTGTGGAGTTCCGCGGCAACGTGGATACGCGGTTGCGCAAGTTGGCTGAGGGGCAGGTGGATGCAATTCTGCTGGCCGCCGCGGGGCTGGACCGGTTGGAAAAGACCGAGTGGGTACGCGAGCGGCTGGACCCGAAGGATTTTTGCCCGGCCGCCGGGCAGGGATCGCTGGGCATCGAGACGCGAAAGGACGACGCGGCGACGATTGGAGCGGTTGCGTTTCTTGACGATGCGGTAACGCGTTTTGCGGTGACGGCCGAGCGGGCTGCTTTGGCTGCTCTGGGCGGCGGTTGTCAGGTGCCTATCGGGATTTATTGCCGGGTGCGGGCTGATTGGGCCGGTGAGAGCGCAGATAGGGAATGGAACGAGGTTTTCGCCGTGGTCGCCGACCCGTTGTCCGGTAAGGCGGTGCGCATCGTTCATCGCGCACCTCGGGGCGGTTCGGACCCGACGGAGCTGGGGCGGCTGGCGGCTAGAAAACTGATCGAGGCGGGAGCGGGACCGTTGCTTGCGGCTGCAGCCGAGGTTTCGCGGTGAGTCTGCTGCCGTTGGCGGGGCGACGCGTGCTGGTGACGCGCGCTTTGCATCAGGCTGGGAAGCTCAGCGAGGGGTTGCGGGCGCTGGGGGCTGAGCCGGTCGAGGTTCCTGTGCTGGAGATTCGCCCGCCGGAAAGCTTTGAGCCCCTGGATGTGGCTCTGCGCCAGTTCGGTGGCTACGATTGGCTGATTTTGACGAGCGCCAATACGGTCCGGGCGGTTGCCGAACGTGCGGCGGAGTTGGGGATCGGGCTGGTTCAACCCACTCGGTTGAAGGTGGCCGCAGTGGGAGAAGCGACGGCTACGGCGGCGCGAAAAGCGGGCTTGCAGGTTGCTTTTGTCCCTGAATCCTATGTAGCTGAGAGTCTGGTGGTTGGGCTGCTGGAAGGCATCCAGTTTCGTACCTCCGGACTAAGAATTCTGCTGGCGCGGGCTGCGGTTGCACGGGACGTGATTCCGGATGCGCTGCGTGAGGCAGGCGCTGCGATCGATGTTGTGGACGCTTACCGGAACGTTCTGCCGGACGGCGCGCCGGAGCAGCTTCGGCGGGCGCTGGCGGGCGGGATCGATGCTGCGACGTTCACCAGTTCGTCGAGCGTGACCCATTTGGCCGAGGCGGCTCGGCTGGCTGGGGTTCCGTGGCCGTTAGCGGGGATTCCGGCGGTTTCGATCGGACCAATTACCAGCGAAACGCTGAGGGACCTGGGATGGCCGCCCGCCGGTGAAGCGAATCCTTCCGATATTCCTGGGCTGATCTCCGCAGCAGCCGATCTGTTTCGCCGCTAGTCAATCTTTTTGCGCGAACAGGGCTTTGGCTGCCGCGAGCAGCCGCGCGTTAGGTCCACAATTTTCATAATTTATAGACTTCCTCAGAATGACCTTCGGAAAGTGTTGATTCCATGACGGTTAAAAATATCTGCAAATTTTTTACGTCAAATACAAACTATTGTAGGGGGGGGAGGGGGGTACGGACCGGGGACATTCCTGACACTGCAACGCAGGGCGCACTGGAATGGATTTTCATCCGTTTCTCTATTTCAATTTTGCGCCGGCGGAAGGTTATTTTCCGCAATCCGCGCCCTCACGAGTGCCAGGTCTTATCTTTGGAGTGGCAAAGCTGCTCCAGGTTGCAGCGGTCGCATTTGGGCTTGCGCGCCTCGCAGATTTGGCGTCCGTGGTGGATGAGCTGGTGGGAGAAGGCGATCCAGCGGTCCTGCGGGATAACCTGCATCAGTTCCAGCTCGACTTTTTGCGGATTGTCGCCTTTGGCAAGACCTAGACGGCGGGCGATGCGAAAGACGTGAGTGTCCACTACAACGCCTTCGGCTTTACCGAAGCAGACACCGAGGACTACGTTTGCGGTTTTGCGGGCCGCGCCGGGTATGGTGATGAGCTCGGCGAGGGTTTGAGGGACCTGGCCGCCGAAGTCTGCGACGATTTTGCGGGCCGCGCCCTGGATGGATTTGGCCTTGTTGCGAAAGAAGCCGGTGGTGCGGATGAGGGCTTCCAGTTCGGGGAGGGTTGCGTTAGCCATGGTGTCTGGGGTAGGGAATTGGCGGAACAATTCTGGAGTGACCATGTTGACGCGAACGTCGGTGCATTGGGCGGAAAGGATGGTGGCGACCAGAAGTTCCCAGGGCGAGCGGTGAGTGAGGGCGCAGACGGCTTCGGGATAGGCTTCGTCGAGGGTTTTGAGGATGGCGGCTACGCGGTCAGGGGCGAGGTCGCCGCGTGGCGCTCGGGGTTGATTCTTCGCGGCGAACTTACGGGTTAGCGTTGCTTCTGACATGGTGTGAAGTCCGCAGAGATTCCTTCCATGCTACAAACTACCGGCCAGCCATCCACCTAGCTTTTCCACTGGAAGCCTTACCCCGATATAGAACTGGCCGAAGAGGGCGTAGACGGCACTGACTTCGTCGAAGCGCATCTCGTAGATCAGCTTCTTGAAGACGACGGGGTCGTCGGCGAAGAGGTCGACGCCCCACTCCCAGTCATCCATGCCGATGGAGCCGGAGATGATTTGCTTGACCTGGTCGGCGTAGCGGCGGCCGATGAGGCCGTGCTCGTGCATCATGCGCTGGCGGTCGGCGAAGGGGACGGTGTACCAATTCACCTGCTCGCCGCGTTTGCGGTCCATGGGATAAAAGCAGAGGTATTTGGCGTCAGGGATGGCCGGAAAGAGACGCGGAGACATGGCGGTGGATTGGCGCTCCAGCGTGGCGGCGACTTCAGCCTGCCACTCGGGCGAGTGGGTTTCAAAGCCCTTGGCGGAGGCGGCTTCGTAGGTCTTGCGGCTGGACTCGTAGAGGCCGAGTTCGACGACCGAGACATAGGAATGGCGCTGATCCAGGAAGTCGTAGAGTTCGGTCTGGGCCAGGTTCAGCTCGACCTGGTTCAGCGCCTCCAGCGAGTCACGGAAGTGGACGAGGATCAGGTCGCCCTTATGGCCGAGTTCTGAGAAGAGTGCGGTCCGAATGGGGGAATCGCTGTTTACGCGTTCCAAGCCTTTAAGGGCCTCGACCGCGTCGACCGCGATGCGTTCACGTTCGGGCATTGGAGTTGCGCGCCACGCCTTCCAGTCGAAGCGGAAGAACTGGTGGAGCAGGCACGAGCCTTCAAGTGTGAGGGGGACGGGAGGAAACACTGCGGAGGAATCAGCCAACTGCACCACCTCAAGCCTTCCTTGCATCACCCCTCATCGTAACAAAGAAAGTCTGCGCGGGGACTTGAGAGTGCCGCGGGTTCGTTCCGGATCACGGGACACGACGCAGACCCACATCGGGCTTATATACTGGAAGCTCTGATGAGTGAAAAAATTCTGGCCGTCCTTGTTCAATTCGTAACCCACGTGATCGCCGCCGGGGGTTACGCCGGCATCGTTGCGTTGATGGGCATTGAATCGGCCTGCATTCCGCTACCATCCGAGATCATCATGCCGTTTGCGGGCTATCTGGTTTATCTGGGCCACTTCAGCCTGTTCTGGGCGGCTACCGCGGGGGCTGTGGGCTGTAATCTGGGCTCGGCGATTGCGTATTGGATCGGAGCCAAGGGCGGGCGGCCGCTGGTGGAGCGTTACGGCAAATGGGTGCTGATGAGCCACCACGATCTGGACCGCATGACGGAGTTTTTCTCGAAGTACGGCTCGATTACGGTGTTGCTGGCGAGGTTGCTGCCGGTGGTGCGCACGTTTATTGCGTTCCCGGCGGGAATTGCCAAGATGCCGCAGTCTCGTTTTCACATCTATACATTTGTGGGTTCCTGGCCGTGGTGCTTCGCTTTGGCCTATGCAGGCATGAAACTGGGCGAGGCATGGCACACGGACCCTCGTTTTTACCAGGCTTTCCACCGCTTTCATCTGGTTATCGAGATTGCGCTGGTGGCCGGGATCGTGTGGTTTGTTTGGTCGCACCTGAACCGCGGAAGAGAGGCGAATGCGGCCTGAAATCCGGTTTGAGGATGGATACTCGTCGCAAGGCGTACACTGTTCCGTCTGCCGGAACAAGAATATGAACCGATTGGAAACCAGCAGCAATCAAGGGAATGCTAGGAGAAGCTATGTCAACTGAACAGCAAGGCGGCCAGAAGACCGCTGATGCGTCGAAGATTGCGCCCGCAACGGGCAAACTGGGCGTGATGGTGGTCGGCCTGGGCGCCGTGGCCACCACATTAATCGCCGGAGTAGAGGCAGTTCGCCGCGGATTGTCCAAGCCCATCGGCTCGCTGACACAAATGGGCACCATTCGCCTGGGCAAGCGCACTGACAACAAGTCCCCGCTGATCAAAGAATTCGTTCCATTGGCTGATTTGAACGACGTAGTTTTTACCGGCTGGGACATCTTCGAGGACAACGTGTACGAATCCGCCGCCCATGCCAAGGTGCTGGACAAGGATTTGCTGGAGCAACTGAAGCCGTACCTGGAAACCATCAAGCCGCTGCCCGCGGTCTTCGACCAGTACTACGTGAAGCGCCTGCACGGGACCCACGTGAAGACGGGCAAGAATAAGCGCGACCTGGCCGATCAGGTGAGGGCAGATATTCGGGCCTTCAAAAAGACCGTGGACCGCGTGGTGGTGATCTGGGCCGGCTCGACAGAGATATTCCTGGAGCCGACGGCAGTGCACCAGTCGATTGAGGCTTTCGAGAAGGGCCTGGAAAACAACGATATCGGCATTGCGCCTTCGCAGATTTATGCTTATGCAGCGTTGTCGGAAGGCGTGCCCTTCGCCAACGGCGCGCCGAACCTGACGGTGGACACACCGGCGCTGATTGAGCTCTCAAAGCAGAACGCGGCTCCGATCTGCGGCAAGGACTTCAAGACCGGCCAGACCATGATGAAGACGGTTCTGGCTCCGGCTTTCAAGGCGCGCATGTTGGGCGTCTCCGGCTGGTTCTCGACGAATATCCTGGGCAACCGCGACGGCGAGGTCCTGGACGATCCGCAATCGTTCAAGACCAAAGAAGAGTCCAAGCTGGGTTCGCTCGACTATATTTTCCAGCCGGAACTTTATCCCGACCTGTACAAGGACATCTACCACAAGATTCGCATCAACTACTATCCTCCTCGCGGCGATGACAAGGAAGCCTGGGACAACATCGACATCTTCGGCTGGCTAGGCTATCCGATGCAGATCAAGGTGAACTTTCAGTGCCGCGATTCGATCTTGGCCGCACCGATTGCGCTCGACCTGGTGCTGTTCCTGGATCTGGCCAAGCGCACACCGTCGCTGCGCTCCATCGGCATTCAGGAGTGGCTGAGCTTCTATCTCAAATCCCCGCAGACCGCGGCGGGCCTTTATCCAGAGCACGACCTGTTCATCCAGTCGATGAAGCTCAAGAACACGCTGCGCCACATCATGGGCGCGGACCTGATCACGCACCTCGGCCTCGAATACTACGACTAGGACGGACTGCCGAGACGGATGATCCCGTTGGTCGCAAGAGAAAAGCACAAAGGCCCCATCCGCAAGGGTGGGGCCTTTGTGTGTCAAGGCAGGGAATTCTCTGGGAACAGAACTGGCTGTGATTCCAGGTCTCAAAGGCGGGATCTGAGCACCCGGCCGGTTGGTGAATTTACGCCGCTGCCGCCTGGGCCAGTCGGCGGACGGTGAGGACGGTGATATCGTCTTCCTGGCCAAAGGCCTTGGCGGCGTCAGCGATGTAGAAAGCGGACTGGTTGCTCAGGTTGTGGACACGGTCGAAACCGAAGAGTTCGCCGGAGGAGTGGCGGGCCTCGACAACTCCATCTGAGAGCAGCAGAATCCGGTCGCCGGGGTGCATGTAAAGACGGATTTCCTCATAGCTCACATCGGGCAGAACCCCGAGCGGCAATCCGCCTGGTATTGCGACTTCCTGGCTGTTCAGGTAAGGCGGCAGATGGCCTGCGTTGGCCAGCACCAGTTCCCCATTGGCTCCAAACCAGGCGGCCTGGCAGGTGGTGAAGCTATCACTGCCGACCAGCACACGGTTCAGAGATTCGAGAATCCTGGCGGGGCTTCGTTCAGAGGTGCGGCGCAACGCTCCCATCAGCATGGAGACGTTCATGGCCGCCTTCAACCCTTTGCCGGCCACGTCGCCGATGACCACCAGCAGCCCGCCGTCTCCCGTCCTCTGCAGGTGGAAGAAGTCGCCGCCTACCTCGTTGGCGGGGTTATAAACCGAATCGACCTCGAAGCCTGGGGTTTCAAGCTTCTCGTGGGGGATCATGAGTTCCTGAACGCTGCGGGCTGCGGCCATCTCGCTGGAGACACGCTCCTGGTCGCGGTGGATGCGTAGAAAGCGGCCGAAGATGATGATGACGATCACCAGGATGCCGGTAAAGTTGGCGATGGAGGCAAAGTGGATGGGAATGGGGCCGGTCTGGAGGGTGAGGGGCGATTGGTAGGTGCTGCCCACCCAGTCGGTCATGCCCGCCGTCAATACAGGTTCGACCATTCCTACCAAGCTCAATACGAGCGGAATGAGGAGTAGACCTGCCTCAAAGTTGCGGCGCAGCGTGGCCACAATCAGGGTAAGGAAGATAAAGAGCAACCATCCAAGCATCCACAACAGGCTACCCAAACCCACCAGGACCAGCACAATCCCAATGGCTTCGCTGTGGCCCACCAGGAGCAAGGTTGGGCCGAAACAGGCCAGAATCGGTGCGGTCCAGCGCAAAAGCAGAATGTACCAGCGACGGCGCAAGGAAAGGAACGCGACGAGGAACTCGAAGTAGAGATAGGCCGAAATGAAAAATAACTCTAAAATTACGGCGGCGTACCACAACTGATCCATGCGTGCTGAGCTTCCCGCCAGAGCCACAAAGCCGATGGGAGCCTGGAGTAACTCATGAAGGGCGAGCCACAGATACTCAATGTGCCCTCTCTGGGTGAAGTAAAGCGCCAACAGAAACAGCGAGAGTACCACCAGCAGGATGGAATAGATCAGGCGCGGCAGGTGCTCAAACAGGTTATGGACGGACCATAATTTAAGCACGCGGTCGAGGTCTTCCGGGTTGCCCAAGCGAAACGTGCGCGTGGAAAAAAAGGTAGTATAGGCTCCAATCCCAAACGGAACATAGATGCTCCGCACCACAAGCGTGAGGGACGTCTCAGAGGGAGCCAGCTTCAGGTTGTAGATGCGCGAGATTTGTTGGTAATGATCCGTGGCATCTCCGTGGGGTCCCTCCGGCTGGACCTGCCTGCCGTTGGCGAAGACATCCACCCCCGGTCCAGTCGCGCCGATGGCTGCGGGAAGGTTCTGTGAGACAGGGAGTTCGATGAGCAGGGAGATCGGGCCGTGATTGGGAGCCAGCTTCACATGAAGCCGGAACCATACGAAAGGCCGCTGGTGTCCCCTGGGCGGGCCTGAATGGCTTTCCGGTCTGGGCTGGTCCGGGCCGGCGGGGCCGTTGGTGTGATGGTCTTCGTCGGGAACATCGGCAAAGGACGGCTGGGCGTCGCGAAGAGCCCATGTGGAGTCGTCGAAATCGGGCGTCGCCGCCGCTGGATTGGCGGTTATGCCGACGCGCCAGCCTTTGTCCAGCACAAGCGGCGACCCGAGGCTGCCGGCGTCGAAGATCACGTCGGGGGTGTGCGGGGCATTCGCCGGTGAGGGACGGGGATGACCGTGGGGTCTCAAGAGACTCTCAAGCGGAGAATTGGAATGCGGATGTGGCTGTTGGGCAACGAGTTGGCATGCCCAGCAGACGATCACGACAGCTACTCCAAAGATGGCTCGGCGCAAGACTCCTCCCCGATGCTCGTGGTCTCCACTGTAATTCAGACGGATGCGAGTTCCAAGAGGACCGCATCCGTCTGGGAATGCAAAGGATTGCATGTATTCTTGAGGATGTGGAAGGGATTTGGCCACCACGGGAAATATTCTTCCTCGTTGTTGCCAAACTGGCGGATATTGGCGTCTAAATAGTGGAGCGAAGCGGCGCAGCCCCCTGATGCCTGGCTTCGTGCCGGAGGTAAGGTCATGAGGGCAAATTTGAAAGGTTCGAGAGCAGTGACGCTGGCTGGATTGGCGTTGGCACTGTGCGCCGGACTCTGGGCACAGTCCACGCCATCGACTACGACTCCGACCAACGCCCCTACGGCCCAACCAGCGACAGGAACGGCTCCTGCCACGGCCAACACGCCGTCTACGCCCCCTTCGACCCAATCGGCGCCCGGAACGGCTCCAGTTGGCGGCGACACACCTTCCACGACTCAGGCGAAGCAGCCTGAACCCGGAACAACTCCGGTTGGGGGCGACACGCCGTCCACAACTCCCACCAAGCAGCCTGCGCCGGGAACGACCCCGGTGGGAGGGGATGTCCCCGCGACTGCGGTCAATCCGGACAAGGTAGTCGAGCCTGGGAGCCAGAAGATTAACGTCAAGCCGGGCAGCATCGACGACGTGAGCGCCGTGGGCAACCGGGATATCGGTGGCCGCGGAGTGGGGAACTGGTACTCAGTCGACACCGAGATCAAGATGGGCAAGATGTATGCCTCCGAGATCGAGAAGAGCACCAAATTCATCACGGACCCGGTGGTGCTGGAATACGTGAACCGCGTAGGCCAGAACATCGTGAAGAATTCCGATTGCAAGGTGCCCTTCACGATCAAGATCATTGATTCCGACGAGATCAACGCCATGGCGCTGCCAGGCGGGTTCTTCTACGTCAATTCGGGTCTGATTCTGAACGCCGACGAGGAGGCTGAACTGGCCGGGGTGATGGCCCATGAGACGGCTCACGTTTGCGCACATCACGCGGTTCGCGAACAAACACGCATGAACTACGCCCAATTGGGCACTATCCCGCTGATCTTTATTGGCGGCTGGACAGGATATGGCATCTATGAGGCTGCGTCGCTGGCCGTGCCAATTACGTTCCTGCACTTCTCCCGCGATTTCGAGGCGCAGGCCGACTACCTGGGTGTGCAGTACATGTATCGGGCCGGCTACGATCCGCAGGCGTTCATCAGCTTCTTTGAGAAGATTCAGGCTCTTGAAAAGCGCAAGCCCGGCGCCGTGGCCAAGGTCTTCGCCGACCATCCGCAGACGCCCGAGCGCATCCTGCATTCACAGGAAGAGATCGCGCGCATCCTGCCTCCGAGAGACGAGTACACGGTGACCACCTCGGAGTTCGACGACGTGAAGGCGCGGCTGGCGCGCATTGAAAACAAGCGCCGGCTGGTCGACTCGAAGGATAAGAACAAGCCGTCGTTGCGCCGCGCCAGCACGGGAACCGGCGACTCTTCCGGCTCTTCGGGCACATCCAGCGACGACAGCAACTCAAACTCTGACGACAAGCCCACGCTGCACCGGCGCGACGACCAGAACTAGCAGACCAGGCAGGCGCGGCACGGAGACAAGGCCAGACGGACGAGGACGCGCCGGGACTTTGGGCAGGGTACCCTGACGACAAAGGCACGTTGGGTGGAGACAGGGGCCAATTCTCTGCAGAACGCACCATCCGTCCTAACAGCACAATTGCTTGGGCTCCTAATATACTTGAGCCCAACCGGCTGGGTATGCAGTCAATGTTCGGTCATAAAAGCTCCACGATCGGGAACTCGAAAGCCGATGAATTTCCTGCAACTCCCTGAAAACCCTTGAATTGACGGGTGAAACCGCGCTATATACAAGACTACCGGCAGATTTGCCGGAATCCGCTTTGAGGCATGTCCCCCGTCTGGAGGCAATTATGCGCAACGCCGCGGCCCGTTCCAATCTGCTGGTTCCCGAGGTACGCGAGGTCATGGATATTCGCCAGGCCTCGGATTACCTCGGCATCTCGCCGGATACGCTCTACAAGTATGCGTCGGACGGCTTTGTGCCTGCCTTCAAGCTGGGCAACCGGTGGCGCTTCAAGCGCTCGCGGCTGGACGAGTGGATGGATCGGCAGTCCGATCTGCAGGCTGCCGAGGCCGATCCACAACAGAAGAAACCTGTCCGTTCTGCGCTGTGAAGACAGTTTCTGTACCGGCTTTCAGTCATCGGTACCGGGCATCCGCTCTCAACGCGAACATTTGCTGCATGGCAAAGTGAATCAGAAATATCAGTGCGTCTTCTCGGAGACGACCTGTACAGTGTGTCTCCCTTCCGGCACCGCAAAGCTGATTTGGCCATGGTCGCCTTGTAATTTACCCACCGGTCGTTGATCCACTATCAATTGGAACGGTCCCGATTGGGGCGCCGATGCCGTGATGCGCACGTTTCTTGAAGCGTGCAGACTAAAGGAAAGACTCGCGGGCTGCGAATCGTAGTCCCGAACCACAACTCCGGCATCCGCCTTAAAAACCAGCTTGCCATCGCGGGTGAGAGCCGTTTGGCTGGGGCCAATGGCGACGTCAAAGACATGGCGCTGCCAGACCGCACCGTGGTACTCCCCATTTGCAGGAGGATCGAGGGCGCCAAAGCGCAACCCGTCCCATGGATTCATGTCGATGTACTGCTCGAGCGCGATCAGACAGAGCAAGGGTCCCCAATGATAGTGCGTATTGCCGCCACCACTGCCACCCCGCGCGTAATACTGTTCGTCGCTCTGCTGGTTAGTCTTCCAATCCGCCATGAAGAGGTTGTAGTTCTTTTGAGCAAACTCGAGAGCCTCGCGGTCGTACCCGTAGCGATTCATGCCCTCATAGACGACGTAATTCATCTCCGGCCAGATCGTGCCGCGGACAAAGAACTGATCGTTGAACGCAGGATCGTTACGGGCGATGCTGGGGATTACATATTCGCCCCAGAACTCTTTAGGGTTGAGCAGATGCTGCTCGACCATGGTTTGCGCCTGCTCGCTCGTGGCGATGCCGGCGGTCATCGGGGCGAAGTTAAACGGCGAGAGGCGCGGAGAGAACTTCCCGTCTTCGTAGCGGTTCTCATAGATGTTGTCGTCTTTATTCCATAGACCCTGCCGGATGAGTTGTTTCATTCGATCGGTCTCGCGGGTAAATCTCGCGCTGTCCTCGGTTTTTCCGAGAATCGCGGCAATTTTGGCCAGGCTCTCGCCGTCGAGTGCGTAGAGAGCATTCAAGCCAATGTCATGCAGTTGCATGGTGCTGGTCTTTGCGTTGAAGGTCACGTCATCGTACATGGGACTGTCGTCAAGGCCACTCTCAAACTTGGCTGCTTGAAGAGTGCCCCGCCCGCCGGACGAGGGGGCGATGCCCGCATCACTGCCGGGCTCCAACAGGCCGCTCCCGTCTCCATCGCGGCGGGGTTGCCCATCTCCGCGGTCCGCAAGCCACCACTCGTGATAAGCCTTCAAGCGAGGGTATGCCCATTCGAGAAGGTCGCGATCCAGGAATTTCTCATAGACCTTCCAGACAAAGTACGCTGCTACGGGAGGCTGAGAGCGATCCGGTGTAACGCCGTCGGGAGCTGCGATATTCGGCACGAGACCGTTCTTCGTTTGCGCGCCCAGCATGACCCGGATGGCGGTGGCGGACTGCGCCTGGTCTTCACCCGCGGCAAGCAGCGACGTGAAGAAACTGTCCCATGCCGCACCGAGCCAACCGTTCCAATCGAGGGCGGCGACGCGGCTGAGGGTAGGCCAGGTGCTGCCGACTGAAGGAGCGTAAATGGTGTTCCAAAACAGCGTGTTCCCGATGGGCTCGGGTGCACCTTCGAAGAGGCCGGTTACGGACGGACGGCGCTTCTCATAGGCTGTGGCCTTGTCTGCCAGCGTGGAGTCGATGGTGGCGCTTGACAGGAGCTCTTGCGCCCGGTGAATCAGGGCATCGCGGTCCATTCCTACGAGGGCAACAAAATGCACGGGGGTGGGGCCAGCGATGAAGTCGATGCCGGCGGCTCTCAAGGATCTCGGGTCTGTGGAAGAAGGAACAAGCGTGCCGCTGCTATCGAGAGCGCCTTTGAGCAGAGGCAACGACGGATAGGCACCGGCGGAACGCAAAGGCCGGTCAACCATTACCACGAACCAGGCCCTCGCTGCAGGCTCCCCGTCGAATGCGCGTTCCGCAATGAGCGTCTGTTTGGTTTGGTCGACCGAATACACACCCGTTGGCTCAAGTCCACCGAAAGGGAAATAGCCTTCAAATACAAACTGGGCGTCCGCTCTCGTCGTGAGCTTGCCAAGCACCGTCGCGCTATCGATAGCGGACCACTCAAGGGTGACGGGCGTATTGACAGGCAGATTCTTCCAGGACATGCGGCAATAGGAGTTGTCCGGTGCATGATCCCCGACCTCGCTCACGCGAGTGAGGATATCTTTTCCGGCCATGAAGGGACCGGTGCCAAGGATGCGGCCTTTCCCCTCGCGGTATGCGATCCGGAAACCAAAATCAGCGGTTTGGCCAAACGCTTTCGTCACGAATGCGATGCCATTCCAGTCTTCCGGAGCGATGGCGCCTACGCTGATTGTCTGGAGATCCTGGGATCTGAGCATCGGACAGGCCACCAGCACGGTGAGCAAAATGGCAATCGACTGCAAAGCACGCATGTGTCTCGTTGTTCCCTTCATCCAGTTACTCCATTCGGCGGGTTAGCACCTACTGTTGCTTTTTGAGACAGATTTCCCATTCACACATTGTTTTGGGAGGTCTTCATGGGACATTCCATTCTAGAGCACCGCGCAAACGTCCACGCCGCTCCGCGCAAACGTTGTGCAAGACCGAGACTATGCAGATCCGCGAACAGGATTCGCTTCCTGCTCAACGAGCGTGAAGGGCATCCGGAACCCTGAATCAACGGGTGAGCCGGATTCGAGAAATCCCCTGACAACTTCGAACCCCATACAGGGATCCTGGCGCACAAGTGACAACTTTTTCGCCCCGCCGTGATATACCTGTCCGGGTGGACTACTTCCGCCGCATCGGCCAATTACGCCGCCGTTTGACCCGCGCCGGCCTTCCAGGGCTGCTGGCTACCCACCTCCCCGACGTTCGCTACCTTTCAGGCTTCACGGGCTCCAGCGCCGCGCTGGCCGTAACGCGGCGGGCTGCGCGGCTGTTTACCGATGGCCGTTATGCAACGCAGGCCGCGGAAGAGGTGGAGGCCGCGAAGGTCCAGATCGTGTCGAGTTCTCCGGCCGTTGCTGCCGTCGAATGGATTGCGGCGCAGCCTGGTGTGGAGTTTGCCGGATTTGACCCAACATGGACCACAGTTGCCGAACTGATGCGCTGGAAAGCAGCTCTGCCATCGCGGCTCCGCCGCAACTTTCTCTCCGCATTGGCAGCCCCGCTGGTGGAACCCTTGCGCCGAGTGAAAGACGAAGACGAACTGGCTTTGATGATCGAGGCGGCACGGGTGGGTTGCAAGGTCTTCGACTCCATTCTGGGTTTCGTGCGGCCGGGCATCGCGGAGATCGAGGTTGCCGCGGAACTGGAGCACCAGGCCCGGTTGCTGGGCGCAGAGGGCATGTCGTTTGAGACCATCGTCGCCTCGGGTGTGCGGTCGGCTCTGCCCCATGGACGGGCCACAACCGCGCCTCTACCACGGCGGGGATTCCTGACCATGGACTTCGGTGTTATTCTCAAGGGTTATTGCTCGGATATGACGCGAACCGTGTACCTGGGAAAGCCCGGGGCCAACGAGCGGAACGCTTACCAAGCAGTGCTGGAGGCCCAGGAGGCGGCGGTAGCCGCAGTGGGCTCGGGCGTAAGCTGCGGGGAAGTGGACGAGGCCGCCCGCAGCGTATTGCGAAGAGCAAATTTAGCAGAAGCATTTTCTCACTCCACTGGCCATGGTGTCGGCCTGGAGATTCACGAGTCGCCACGCGTCGGCGCCGGACAGACAGCCAGGCTTCTCCCCGGCATGGTTGTGACCATTGAGCCTGGAATCTATCTGGCGGGTCAGTTCGGCATTCGCATTGAGGACATGGTGGCTGTAACCCGAACCGGAGGGCAGGTGCTGACCCCCGCACCGAAGGCCCTCATCGAACTTTGATGTAGCCCGCTCCGCGACAATGCAGGAGAGGTAAGGAACGAATGAATCCACTGAATCCAGAAGATATCCAGGATCTGAAACAACTGATCGAATTCCTGAAGGAAAACCAGGTTGCCGAATTCGAGTTGGGCCGGGGCGATTTGAAGGTACGGCTCAAGTTCACTCAGCCGGAAAGCGCGGGAAGCGGACTGTCTGATCTGGCGAACCTGTTGGCGAGCGGACGGGGAGTCGCGGCTCAGCCTGCGGCGCCAGCGCCCGCCGCTCCGCCGGAGGCTTCAGAGCCTCCTGTAGACGCGAATGCGGGCTTGCACCTGGTCAAGTCGCCGATCGTCGGCACCTACTACGGCTCGCCTTCGCCCGGCGCCTCACCTTTCGTCGTTCCCGGCGACCACATCGAGAAGGGCCAGGTGATCTGCATAGTCGAAGCCATGAAGCTGATGAACGAGATCGAATCCGACGCCTCCGGTGAGATCGTCAAGTGCTTCGTTTCCAACGGCCAGCCCATCGAGTTCGGGCAGCCTCTCTTTTCAGTCCGGCTGAGTTAGGGAAGACAGCGCAGTTGGCGTGATTGGCGGAGTTAGCTCGGCGAGCAGGATTCTTCTTGCCAACGAATTTACGATGCCTCACGGGGTGAGTCATGCATTCGATTTTTGCCAGCTTTGTCAATTTTGCTCGGGCCGCTAACCATGTCAACGCCGCTCAAAGGGTCTTGAATGTTTCGTAAGATACTGGTTGCCAATCGCGGCGAAATCGCGCTGCGCGTTCTGAACGCCTGCCGGGAACTCGGCATTCGCACGGTCGCCGTCTACAGTGAAGCGGACCGTAACTCGCTGCACGTTCGTTATGCCGACGAAGCCATCTGCATCGGCCCGCCGCGCCTGGCGGACAGCTATCTCAACGTGCCGGCAGTTATCTCCGCGGCCGAGATCGCAGATGTGGACGCCATCCATCCCGGCTACGGCCTGATGAGCGAGAACGCCAACTTCGCAGAGGTCTGCCGCGCCTCGAACATCAAGTTTATCGGGCCTCCGCCCGAAATTACTCGTTTGATGGGCGAAAAGGAAAAGGCCCGCCAGGCGATGAAAAGGGCGAAGGTGCCGATTCTGCCTGGTTCCGACGGCGTGATCGCCACGGCTAAGGAAGCACAGACCTGGGCTACGAAGGTGGGTTACCCTGTCATCCTCAAGGCCAAGGCTGGAGGGGGCGGACGCGGCATGAGGATCGTCCGCAACCCGGAAGAGCTGCCCAATCTTTTTCATGCGGCCTACAGCGAAGCGGCAAACGCTTTCGGCAACGGCGAACTATATATGGAAAAGTTCATCGAGAACCCGCGCCACATCGAGTTCCAAGTGCTGGCCGATGAACACGGAAACGTGGCCTCGCTCTTTGAGCGCGAGTGCTCCATTCAGCGCCGCCATCAGAAGCTCATCGAAGAGGCGCCTTCGTTGCAGTTGACGCCTAAACTCCGCGAGGAATTGGGCCGCACCCTTTGCCGCTGCCTCGCCGACATCGGGTACCAGAATGCCGGCACTGTCGAGTTCGTCATGGATGCGGACAGACAGCTCTACTTTATCGAGATGAATACACGCATCCAGGTGGAGCACCCCATCACGGAGGCTATCACCGGAGTGGACATCGTCAAGGCGCAGTTGCGCATCGCCGCCGGGGAACGGCTAGACGCCATTTTGCCCCCCAAGCTCGAGATTCGCGGTCATGCCATCGAGTGCCGCATCAACGCCGAGCATCCGCAGAAGTTCACGCCTTCGGCAGGCCAGATCACGGCCTTCAACGTGCCCGGCGGGAATGGTGTGCGGGTGGATACGGCTCAGTACGCCGAGAGCGTGGTGCCGCCCTACTACGACTCGCTGATTGCCAAGCTGGTCGTGCATGGCGTAGACCGCGCAGAGGCCATTGCCAAGATGGAGCGCGCACTCAGCCAGTTTGTGGTGCAGGGAATTGATACCTCTATCTCGCTCCATCAGGAGATATTCCAGGACCCGGGCTTCCGCGCGGGGAAATTCAACACCGGCTTCATGGAAGAGTTTCTGGCCCGCAAAGCGGCAGAGGGGCAATAGACAGGCTTTGAAACGGTAGTGAGCCAGAGGAATCCTATCCCGCTGCTGCTTCGAACTCTACCCGTCTTAAAGCCTGACTCCAACCCCGCAAGGAAGCGCTTTACCGCCTTCGTTTTCCATGTAACAATCGCCTCGTATTGCGATATGGATCGCTGGAGGTCTGTCAATGGGCTTGACGGGAGCGATAAGCCGTAGGGGTTTCTTGCGCGCGGGCAGCTTTGCTCTGGGAGGCTGCCTTTCGCCGGCTGCACTTCCGCTGCTCGAATGTCGAGCCGCCGCTGCGGAGGGTCCGGCGCAACGCAAGCCGGATTACACTCTCACGATCCAACCTTGCAGCGTGGAACTGGCGCCGGGCGTAGTGGTGAAAACGATAGCGTACAACGGCCAGGTTCCCGGCCCGCTGCTGCGCATGCGCGAAGGCGTTCCGGTCACCATCGACGTAACCAACGGGAGCGCCAACGCCGACATTGTCCATTGGCACGGGCTGACCATCGATTCTCTCAATGACGGAGCCATGGAGGAGGGCTCGCCCATGATCGCGCCGGGCGGGCAACTGCGCTACACGTTCACGCCACGGCCCGCTGGAACCCGCTGGTACCATACCCATGCGGGAGCCGGCGGCGACCTGACGGCTGGCACCTATAGCGGTCAGTTCGGTTTCCTGCTCGTGGAAGGCAAACCCGATCCGGGAGCCTATGACCAAGAGATCTTCCTGGCCATTCATCACTGGGGGCCGTCATTTGTGCCCATGGTTGAAACCATGCGGGCCGCATCGGCCAACCAGCCGCTCACCACGGGCTCCGATGTGGGCTACCAGTACGCAAGCATCAACCAGCATATGCTGGGAGCGGGCGAACCGATCCGCGTGAAGCAAGGGCAGCGGGTGCTGCTGCGGCTGCTGAATGCCAGCGCCACTGAAAATGTGGTTCTGGCTCTGCCCGGGCATACATTCAAGGTGATCGCCATGGATGGCAACCCGGTACCCAACCCGATGCCGGTGGAGATGCTCTCACTGGGCGTGGCGGAGCGCGTGGACGCAGTGATCGAGATGAATGCGCCGGGCGTCTGGGTGCTGGGATCGACCCTGGCAGAGGCTCGCAAGATGGGCCTCGGCGTTGTGGTGGAGTATGCAGGTAAGACCGGAGCGCCGGTGTGGACCGACCCCTCGCCCACCAAATGGGATTACTCCCAGTTTGCCTCCGCCACAACTATGCCCGCACCGGACGAAACCATCCCTCTGACCTTTCACGACGCCGGGCCCATGAAAGGTTCGAAGTTTGACACATGGACCATCAACAACCGTTCCTGGCCCGATGTTGACCCGATTCGCATTCATCAAGGGAAACGGTACCGGCTGTTATTGCGCAATGGGAGTGGCGATCAACATCCCGTTCACCTGCACCGGCACACTTTTGAAGTGGCCCAGATCGGCCGCAAACAGATGAGCGGCTTGCGCAAGGACGTGATCAACGTGATGCCGTTGGAAACCGTTGCGGTGGACTTTACCGCCGACAATCCCGGCGACACGCTGTTCCACTGCCACCAGCAACTGCATATGGATTTCGGCTTCATGACAATCATCAAGTACGTCACCTAGGAAAGGGACACTCGTGAAAGCAATTGTCTTCCGCCTTACCCTTGGAACCCTTCTTGCGTACCTGTTGTGTGACGTGTGCGTGGCGCAGAACGCGTCCGGCTGGCCGGTTTACAACGGAGGACCGGACGGAGACCACTACTCCTGGCTCACGCAGATCAACCGCACCAATGTGCACCGGCTCAAGAGTGCTTGGAGCTTTGATACAGGCGAAGAGGGAGGGCTCGAAGACAACCCGCTTATTGTGGGCCGCACTCTTTATGCGTATACGCCCACACAAAAGGTGATCGCCCTGGACGCCGCCACCGGGAAGCTCAAGTGGAAATTCGATTCCGAGATCCGCGGTTCCCAGCCGACACGCGGGGTGGCTTACTGGACCGATGGCAAGCAGGGACGCATCCTTGCCGGGGTGATGAACTATCTCTACTGCCTGGATGC
This sequence comes from uncultured Occallatibacter sp., assembly GCA_964571165.1. Lineage (GTDB taxonomy): Bacteria > Acidobacteriota > Terriglobia > Terriglobales > Acidobacteriaceae > Telmatobacter. The sequence continues at coordinate 59,898 of CAZNAW010000018.1, forward strand.
CGAGACGGGAAAGCCAATTACCAGTTTTGGCGAAGGCGGCCGGATCGATCTGCGCAAGGAACTGCGCGGTGATTTTGAGCAGCAGTCCATTGTGCTGACCACTCCGGGCATCGTTTACAAGGACTTGATCATTGTGGGCGGACGAAATCCGGAGACCCACCCCGCGCCTCCCGGTGACGTGCGCGCGTTCGACGTGCGCACCGGCGAGTTGCGCTGGAGCTTTCACACCATTCCCCATCCTGGCGAACCGGGCTACGAGACCTGGCCCGCGGAGTCGTGGAAGACCGCAGGCGCGGCCAACAACTGGGCAGGCATGGCGCTGGACGTGGAACGAGGCATTGTCTACGTTCCTACCGGCTCCGCAGTGATGGATTTTTACGGCGGCGATCGCGTGGGGGACGATCTCTACGCCAATACACTGCTGGCGCTGGACGCCAATACCGGCAAGCGGCTGTGGCATTTCCAGGGAGTGCATCACGACCTCTGGGACCGCGATTTTCCTTCGCCGCCGGCGCTGTTCACCCTCAAGCGAAACGGCGAGACTGTCGAGGCGCTGGCTCAGACCACGAAACAGGGCTATCTCTACCTCTTCAACCGGCTCACCGGGCAGCCGCTTTTCCCCATTCATGAGCATTCTTACCCGGCCAGCACTGTTCCCGGCGAGGTCACATCGCCTACCCAGCCGATGCCTGATGCACCCGAGCCCTTTGCTCGCCAGCGGCTGACCGAGGACATGCTCACCACCCGTACTGCCGAGGCGCACGCCTGGGCAGTGAAGGAGTTTCACACCTTTCGCAGCGATGGACAATTCCTCCCCTTCGCGCTGGACAAGCAGACGGTGGTCTTTCCCGGTTTTGATGGTGGAGCGGAGTGGGGCGGTCCGGCAGTCGATCCGGCCAGGGGCGTCCTTTACGTGAACAGCAACGACATTGCCTGGACCGGCGGGCTAACCGCTGAGACGCAGGGGGGCAGTCAAGGCGAGCGCATTTACCAGAACCAGTGCGCCATGTGTCACGGTCCCAATCGCGCTGGAGATCCGCCCACATTTCCGTCCCTGGTGGATATTCTGAAACGCCTGACCGTCCAGCAGGTCACCGACAACGTGAAGAACGGCAATGGCCGAATGCCCTCCTTTCCGAACATCGACGAGCCGCGGCTGAATGCGCTTATCGATTATCTGCGCACCAGCGCTCCAGCGGCCGCCAACCCGAACGCAGGCAAGGAGCCGGGGTCCGTTCGCGCGGAGGCGTTGACGGCACAACCGCCCGCCGATCAGGCCGGAGCAGCCGTTTATCAGGATCACTGCTCCATCTGCCACGGCGACCACATGGAGGGAATCCCTCCGGCCTTTCCCATGCTCATCGGGTTGAGCAACCGGTTCACTACGGCCCAGACCCTCGATCTTCTGCAAAAGGGCAAAGGGGCCATGCCACCGATGACGGATTTGCAAGCCCCCGAACTTGAGGCACTGCTGCGCTATCTCGGGCTAGACCCGCACAGCAAGGCGACGGCGGCAACGGCAGAGCACGAACCTGTGGAATACACCTTCACCGGCTACCGGAAGTTTCTTGATCCGGATGGCTATCCAGCCATCACGCCCCCATGGGGAACGCTCAATGCCATCGACCTGAAGACCGGCAAGTACCTTTGGAAGATTCCGCTCGGAGAATATCCGGAGCTGGCCCGCAATGGATTGAAGAACACAGGCTCAGAGAGCTACGGCGGCCCAATTGTGACGGCGGGCGGGGTGGTCTTTATTGGAGCCACAATCTATGACCGCAAGTTCCGCGCCTTCGACAGCAGCACCGGGAAGCTGCTTTGGGAGACAGAACTGCCGTTTGGCGGAGTGGCCACACCATCCACCTACATGATTGACGGGCGCCAATACGTGGTGATTGCCGCAAGCGGCGCACGCGATCCGAAGGGGCCGGCGGGCGGGGCGTATGTTGCATTTGCGTTGCCGCGCTGAAGTGAGTTTGCCCTTTTATGCCCCGCCACAGGCAGGCCATAGCAGGCAACAAGCCACTATATTTATCGCTGTTTCTTCGCTATTGTTGCAAACTTGGGGTATGCTTGCTTCGCGACATAGGAGGTTGCACGATGGATTTTCAAAAGGAGCTGATTTCCGAGTACGACCGCGAAAGTGCCAAAACACGCAAGATTCTAGAGGCAATCCCGGGTGATGCCGATTTCACGTGGAAACCCCACCCCAAGTCCATGAGCCTGGGCCGGTTGGCCGGGCATGTATCGGAGACTGCAGGCGACTGGGCCACCCACACCCTGACTACCGACAAATTGGAGTTCCCCCCGGACCATAAATTCGAGGCATACGTCCCTGCATCCAGAGAGGCTCTGCTGGAGCGCTTTGACCGGCAGGTCGCGGAGGTCAAGAAAGAACTGGCTGGCTTTGCGCCGGAAAAATGGGATGAGAACTGGAAGTTTGTGGCCGGTGGACAGGCGTGGATCGACGAGTCAAAGTATCTGGTCTTCCGCAACTGGGTGCTTGACCACCTGATTCACCACCGTGCGCAATTGGGCGTCTACCTGCGGTTGCTCGACAAGCCGATTCCAGGAACGTACGGCCCATCGGCGGACGAGACGTAGGAAAGGCAGGGAACAGGGTAGGGAATGGGAGTACTGGTGATGCGCAGTCACCCCGATGGTGTTCACTCATCGACTATTCTTGTCCTATGAGTATTTCTTTTCCCAAGGTTTATCCCATTCTGGATGCCGCAATCATTCCATCTGCCGGGCGCGCAGAGTTTCTACGCCGGTTGGGCGGTTCGCTGGCCGATGCTGGAGTCACACTGCTCGAGTACCGCAACAAGACCGGGGCCGACGATGAACTACTAGCAGACAGCGCGGTTCTTCGGGCCGCATTACCTGCCGGGCAGGTGAGGTTGATTCTCGATGACCGGGCCGATCTGGTAAGGCAGATTGGATTTGACGGAGCGCATGTTGACGCCGGCGACCTGACACCCGATGACGCCCGGCGGCTGCTTGGGCCGGATGGCATTGTGGGTACGTTTGGCGGCAGCGATGCGTTGCTTCCGGACATCCTGCTGGCTCCGGCGGACTACCTTTCCATCGGCCCTGTCTATCCGACCAGAACCAAACAAACCCCGAAGCCTCCCATTGGCCTGAGCGGTGTGCGATGGCTGCGCGCACAGGCAGGACGCGGCCCGGTGCTGGTAGCTGTAGGCGGCATTACGCTGGCCACGGCTGCCGCTGTGCTGCTAGCTGGAGCGGATGTGGTGGCCGTATCCGAGGCGCTCTTTCAAGTACCGGACCCGGCGGCTGAGTTTCGCAAGTGGACGGCAGAGTTGGGCTGAGCCGGGATCTCACGGCGAGACAATTCGTCTCAGATGATGGACTCCGTTACGCGCGAAAGCCGCGAAACACGCGGACCTTGAGAAATCTAAAGACATCCACGCAAAAAACGTTAATACTTTCTTTAAGTGACGAGCACAGATCGCACTCCAATTCACGAGACCGATGTTTCTCCCAACTCTCCAAAGTTGGTGCAAAGTCTCGGACTATTCAGCTCAACAGCGCTGGTGATCGGATCCATGATCGGGTCCGGCATCTTCATTGTGGACGCTGACATTGCCCGCGGCACCAACTCTCCGGCGCTCTACCTGGGCGCATGGGTGGTTACAGGCATCCTGACCATGATCGGCGCGCTCAGCTATGGCGAGCTGGCGGCCATGATGCCCAAGGCCGGTGGGCAATACGTTTATCTGCGTGAATCGCTGGGGCCGCTGTGGGGTTTTCTTTACGGATGGACGCTCTTTCTGGTCATCCAGACCGGGACCATTGCGGCAGTGTGCGTTGCCTTCGGCAAGTTTCTGGGCGTCTTTTTTCCGACGATCTCGACGACTCACTGGCTTTGGCACATTGCTCATGTTCCCGCGCTCAGGGTAGGACCGATGGTGCTGGGCAACATGGAGATTGGCGTCAGCACGGCCAACCTCATCGGCATCTCGATCGTTATCTTCCTCGCCATCGTGAACATTTTCGGCGTTCGGCTTGGCGCACTGATCCAGAACGTCTTCACCACGGCCAAGGCACTGTCACTTGCTGCGCTGATTCTGCTCGCGTTTACAGTGGGGCGCACGGCCGCTGCGTGGGAAGCCAACTTTGGCCCCGGCTGGAGCCAACTCTGGAAGAATGCCGGCTGGAACTCGCTGCACCCTGTGCAGGTGGGCATCGGCGGTCCCATCGTGCTGGTGAATCTGGTGGTGATTCTCGCGGTGGTGCAAGTGGGGTCGCTGTTTTCTGCGGACGCATGGAACAACATCACCTTCACCGCAGGCGAGGTGAAGAATCCCAAGCGCAATATTCCGCTCTCGCTGGTACTGGGCACGGGGTTTGTGCTCACGGTGTACTTTCTAGCGTCTCTTGCCTACCTGCTGGTCCTGCCCATGCATGGCGACCCCAACGGCACCACGGCTTTGACACGCGGAATACAGTATGCAGCCGAGGATCGAGTGGGCACGGCAGCCCTGGAGCAGATCTTCCACTCTGGCGGGGCCTACCTGATGGCCGCGGCCATTCTGATTTCCACCTTCGGCTGCGCGAATGGGATGACACTGGCCGGGGCGCGCGTCTACTACGCAATGAGCCAGGACGGCCTCTTCTTCAAGTCAGTGGGCAAGCTACACCCGCGCTACAAGACGCCCGTCGCGGGCTTGCTGGTGCAGGCCGGCTGGGCCACGCTGCTGTGCATTTCAGGCTCTTACAGCCAGTTGCTGGACTACATCATCTTCGCGGTTCTGGTGTTCTACATTCTCACCATCGTTGGGCTGTTTGTGCTCCGCTTCAGACGACCGGATGCGACACGGCCCTACAAAGCCCTTGGCTATCCGGTGCTGCCCGGGCTCTATATCCTGATGGCTGCATGGATCTGTGTCGTATTATTGCGATATAAGCCTCAATATACGTGGCCTGGCCTGGTCTTGGTCCTACTGGGCATTCCCGTCTATCTCTTCTGGTCGCGGCGTTCCAGCGACCTGGCTCGGGGCGAGCCAAATTCAATCTGATCTCAACCGCTGAGGAGGAAGTCCCTCATTCATGTCCAGGCTGCTTCGAATTAAACCTATGTCGATGCTCACGCAAGAGGCGAGCGAAGTGGGCGAAAATACGCTCAAGCGCTCGTTGGGCGCGCTCAACCTGATCACGCTGGGCATCGGGGCCATCATCGGCGCGGGCATCTTTGTGCTCACCGGAACAGCAGCAGCCACGGCTGCGGGTCCGGCTGTGTCGTTGAGCTTTGTGCTGGCGGGCATCGTCTGCGCTTTCGCCGGGCTTTGCTACGCCGAGTTTGCTTCCATCATTCCCATCGCTGGTTCAGCATACACATATGGGTATGCGACGCTGGGCGAGTTTGTAGCCTGGATCATCGGCTGGGACCTGGGGCTGGAGTACGGGTTTGGCGCGGCGACCGTAGCGTCGGGCTGGTCAGGTTATTTCAACAGCCTGCTGGCACAGATGCATATCCACATCCCGCCGCAACTTACGGCTACGCCGGGCACGACGCTGGTCTTTTACCAGGACCAGTGGATGCCGTTGACCTCGCTGCCAATGGGCATATCTGGCACAGGCCTACAGCACGCTACCGGCCTGTTCAACCTGGTAGCTATGCTGGCAATTGTGGCGATCACCACTGTACTTGTGATCGGCATCAAGGAATCGGCCAATTTGAACACGGCGATCGTGGTTGTGAAGCTCACAATTGTCGGCATTTTCATTGTGCTCGGAGGGTATTTTCTAATTCTCCATCCCTCACTTGCCATGCATAACTGGCATCCGTTTATCCCGCCGTCGGATGGGCATGGACACTTCGGACTGAATGGCATTGCGCTTGGCGCGGCCTCGGTCTTCTTCGCCTACATTGGATTTGACGCCGTGTCCACCGCAGCCCAGGAGGCAAAGAATCCGCAGAAGGATATGCCGATTGGCATTCTCGGCTCGCTGGCGGTCTGCACCGTGCTTTACATACTGGTATCCACCATCCTCACCGGATTGAAGAACTACAAGGAACTCAACGTCGCCGCGCCGGTGGCATTGGGGATCAAAGTAACGGGAATCGGCTGGGGTGAGTTATTGGTCAACGTTGGCGCGGTCTTTGGATTGGGAACTGTCATGTTGGTCATGCTTCTGGGCCAATCGCGCGTGTTCTTTTCCATGTCAAAGGACGGATTGCTACCCAAGTGGGCTTCGGACATTCATCCCAAGTTTCGCACTCCCTGGATTTCCACAATAACTGTAGGGGCCATTGTTGCAATCATGCCCGGCTTTTTGCCTATCGACCAACTTTCCAAGTTGGTGAATATTGGCACACTGCTGGCCTTCACAATTGTTTGCGCGGGTGTCTGGGTGCTGCGGGTGCGCCATCCGAACATGGATAGACCGTTCAAGACGCCGCTGGTGCCGCTGGTCCCCATACTGGGTATTGCGTCGGCCGTGTTTCTCATGACCCGTCTGCCTCCTATCACTTGGGAGGTCATGATCGGCTGGCTGCTATTTGGGTTGATTATCTACTTCACTTACTCGATGAAGCACAGCAAAGTGCAGGCGCTTCCGACGGCGCAAGAAGGCGACTGAACGGCGGAAAACAGGCGTTAGAACGGAACGGCCTCCTACGTGGGAGGCCGTTCTGCTGCGGGGACCAAGAAGGCCGTTGTTATGCTGTGGCTTTGGCGCAGAACTCGTCGAAGGCGCGGACCAGCTCACCGGCGATCTGCTGCGCTGTGGCCTGCTCGATGACGTAGCGCTGCATCAGGTAAACCAATTTGCCGTCTCGCAGAATAGCAATGGCGGGTGAGGTGGGTGGATTCCCTTCAAAGTAGCTGCGGGCGCGCTCGGTGGCCTCACGGTCCTGGCCGGCGAACACCGTAATCTTTTGATCGGGCAGGTTGGTGGAACTGGTGAGCGCCAGCCGCACACCGGGGCGCATTTTGCCCGCCGCACAGCCGCAAATCGAGTTCACTACCAACAGGGTTGTACCCGGCTGGGCCAACGCCGCATCGACATCCTCGGCGGTCCGGGTTTCCTGGACACCGGCGCGCACAAGTTCTTCGCGCATCGGGATTACCATCAGTTCTGGGTACATGTTTGCCTCCGGCAGGGGAAAGTTGCCTGCCATCATTCTATCGTCAAACGCCCTTGGTATAAGCTGATTCGATGGTCATGGAAGAAAACAAGCCGCTTGCGCCCTTCACCACGTTCGGCATCGGCGGCCGCGCACGGTGGTTTGTTGAGGCAGCCAGCGAGGACGACATCGTAGAGGCGGCGGCGTGGGCGCGAAGACGCGGGGTTGCGCTTTTTGTGCTGGGCGGTGGAAGCAATCTGCTGATCTCTGACGGAGGCTTTCAGGGTCTTGTACTACGGGTTGGATTGCGCGGTATCGACTCAGTTGAGGCGCCGGATCAGCCGGACCACAGGATCTATCATGCCGCCGCAGGCGAGGATTGGGACGGTTTTGTCCAGCAAGCCGTTGAGGACAATTGCGCGGGCGTGGAGTGTCTGGCGGGTATTCCCGGTACGGTGGGTGGGACTCCGGTTCAAAATGTGGGCGCATATGGGCAGGAGGTCGCTTCCGTCATGGAGCGGGTACGCGCGCTTGACCTGAAGCAGGAAACATTCATCGAGTTCTCGGCTGCAGAATGCCGGTTTGCCTATCGCCGCAGCCGATTCAACTCGACAGATCGCAACCGGTACGTTGTGACTCGGGTAGACTATCGGCTTAGCCGCGACGGCGCGCCTACCCTAAGCTATGCGGGCCTGCAACGGGAGATGCAGGAGACACGCCCAGAGGGTTATCAACCGAGCCTTGCCGAAGTAGCGGCCGTGGTACGCCGCGTTCGCCAGTCTAAAGGGATGCTGCTGGTTGAGAGCGACCCAGACTGCCGCAGCGCAGGCAGCTTCTTCAAGAATCCGGTGGTCAGCGAGGAGCAGGTACGGCAGATTGCGGAGTGCAGCGCGAAAGAACCGCCGCGCTTTCCTGCCGGACCAGATTCTGAAAACAGAGGCAAGGTAAAGGTGCCGGCCGCGTGGCTGATTGAACAGGCCGGATTCAGCAAAGGCTTTCAGCTTGGCGGCGCGGGCATCTCCTCGCGGCATACGCTGGCACTCATCAACCGCGGCAGTGCCACAGCCGAAGAAATTCTCGCATTAGCCACACGGATCACAACCGCTGTAGAAGCCCGGTTTGGCATTGTGCTGGAAATGGAGCCGGTGATGGTGGGGTTCTAAAGCGAGTTCAATCGACGGGATAATCTTTCCCGCTCAGCAGACAGAACTTCAGCAGCCGGCCCCTGTGCGGCGAGCCGGCCTTCGCGCAGCAGTACGACCTCCGCGGCAGTGGCCAGGGCATTGGCAGCATCATGGGTTGCCAGAACGGTTTGCACATGGTGCGCACGGAGCCAGATTTGCAGACTGTCAAGCAGCGAGTCGCTGGCGGTTCCGTCGAGGGCTGAGAAAGGCTCGTCCAGCAGCAGCAGCCGAGGGCGGGGAGCAAGCGCTCGGGCCAGGGCCACACGCTGCGCCTCGCCGCCAGAGAGGTCCTGCGGGCGGCGGTCGATCAGCCCCTTTGCCTGAACCAACTCCAGCATCTCTTCTACACGGCCCGTTCGACTGGCGCGGTCAAGGCTGCTCAGTCCATAAGCGACATTGGCGACCACGCTCAAGTGAGGGAAGAGCGCAGACCGCTGGGTAACCAGTGAGGTTTGGCGGCAGCCGGGTTTGAGGCGCAGGCCGCAAGAGGAATCCGTGAGCAGGCGACCGTCAAGGGCGATCCGCAGCTGCTGTTGCCCTGCGCATTCAGACAGGTCGAGCCCGGCGAGTAGGCGAAGCAGCGTACTCTTTCCCGCGCCGGAGGGTCCGAAGATCACCGTCCAGTCGGACGCAAAGCGGCATTCCACCCGAAGATTGAAGCTGCCGCGGTGTACGTTAAGGGCCAATTCAAGCATTACGGCCTCCGCGAGGCCTACCGGCCGCGTAGATGGCCGCCAAAGCCACGACGCTCAGTACAAGCAGGGTGGCTGCTGTTCGATTCGCCGCGGCATAATCAAAGCTTTCCACCTGGTTGTAGAGCACGATGGACAGCGTCCGCGTTGCGCCGGGAATGTCGCCGCCCAGCATAAGCACCACGCCGAACTCGCCCATGGTATGCAGAAAGCTGAGCACAGCGGCTGCCAGCAGCGATCGCCGTGCCAATGGAATGAGGAGCGTTAGCACAAGCCGTGCCGGGCCTGCGCCCAAAAGCCGCGCCGCATCTACGAGCGCCGGCTCGACTGCCGCAAACCCGGCAACCAGCGGCTGCACGGCGAAGGGCAGACTGTAAATTACGGAGCCGACCACCAGACCTGAAAACGAGAAGGCCAACGGATGGCCGAGCAACGCGGTAATACCGCGACCGAAAGCTGTGCGAGGTCCGAGCAGAACCAGCAGGAAAAAACCCAGCACCGTTGGCGGAAGAACCAGCGGCAGCGCTGCCACAGCCTCAACTGCCGCGAGCCAGCGTCCGCGGCCGATCACCAGTAAACCCGCCAGCGGCACGGACACGAGCAGCAGAATGGCCGTGGTGACGGTGGCCAGCTTGAGGGTAAGTACGAGCGCTTGAAAATCCATTGATTCTCTAGTGAACCGGTGTGAGGCCGCTCTTGGCAAGCTGGGCCTGAACTGGAGCCGAAAGAAGGTAGTCCATCAGCTTATGCACGGCAGCGCGCTGGGCGGTGTTGGTCACGATCACCATGCCCTGCTCAATCGGCGGGTAAAGGTTGCGTGGGATTACGACATAAGCGCCGCTGGCCGCAAGGCGCGGCGTGAGCGCAGAAGTGAGCGAAATGAGCCCCGCATCGGCATTGCCGGAGTCGACAAACTGGGCCGCCTGGGCAATGTTTTCAGCGGTCACAAGGCGTGGCTTCAATGACTCGTAGAGTTTGAGGCTGGTGAGGGCGGCAACCGCTGCCCGGCCGTAGGGGGCGCGCTCCGGATTGGCGATAGCCAGCGTCTTGAGATCGGGATTGCGCAGCAGATCGAGCGACGGCGGGGGCAGACGCGAGTCCCTTCGCGCCCACAGCACCAGCGTGCCTTTGGCGTAGGTGATCGGGGTTGAAGAATCCGCCGAGCCCGCGGCATCGGCCAGACCCGCATCAATAAGCCGCTTGGGATAGCCCAGGTCCGCAGATAAGAAAAGGTCGAAGGGTGCGCCATTCTGAATCTGGGTGGTCAGCACAGCGGATGCCTGAAATGTTGCTTCGGCGCGAATACCCGTGGTTTGATGGAACTGCTCGAGGATCGGAGGCAGCACCGGCTCCAGGTCAGCAGCCGCGGCAATCCGCAGCGGCGTCTGCGCACTCAAGGGCGCCAGCCATGCCAATGCGAGGAGAGAAACACATAACTTCCGGGGCGTCCAGTTTGGCAGCAAGGGGTATTAGTCTCCTGTGCAGAGCAAAATCCGCCGTACGCTGGTAGGCTAACACCAGGCATGAACGACAATTTGCACCAGTTACGCTGTTTCGGATGCGGGGCGCGGGTGGCCGGCGCGGAAGCGAAGCCGGATTTCCGGTGTGCCCTCTGTGGGGATCTTTTTGAAGTGGAGTATCCCGGCTGGGGCGAGCGGCGGGGCCATGACCGGCCCAATGCCGGCGCTCTGAAGTGGTTATGGCGGGAGCGTCGCTGCTCGTCTGAGGCGCTGGATTACTCCGGTGTCTGGCGATTCCGCGAGTTGTTGCCCATCCTCGACAATTTTGGGAACGCCGTGACTTTGCGCGAAGGCAATACGCCGCTGTACCACCTGCCGCGCGCGTCAAAAGCTCTGGGGATCGACCAGCTCTTCGCCAAGCACCAGGGGATGAATCCCACCGGCTCTTTCAAGGACACGGGGATGACCGCGGCGATGAGCGTGGCGCGGGAACGCGGTTTTGAATGGGTGGCCTGTGCGTCTACAGGCAATACATCCGCCGCCATGGCCGCCTATGCGGCCCGCGCCGGCCTGCGCAGCCTGGTGGTGATTCCCGACGGCAAGATTGCCTGGGGCAAACTGTCGCAGGCCATGGATTACGGCGCTGTCACCTGCCAGGTGAAGGCCGATTTCGACGGATGTCTCCGCTTGCTGATCCAGGTTGTGAAGGAAGCGAATATCTATCTGCTCAATTCGGTCAACCCTTACCGGCTGGAGGGTCAAAAAACGCCCGCGATCGAAATTGCGGAGGCCTTCGACTGGAACGTGCCCGATCACCTGATCGTGCCTGGCGGCAATCTGGCCAACAGTTCTGCGCTGGGCAAAGGGTTTCGCGAAATGCGCGAGTTGGGGCTGATTGCGCGTCTGCCCCGCATCTCTGTGATTCAGGCGGCGGGGGCCAATCCCTTGGTGAGGAGCCTTGCGAACAGTCACGGCGCTGCGCTGGAACCGGTGGAGGCGCACACGCGAGCCACCGCCATCCGGATCGGCAACCCGGCTTCCTGGCGCAAGGCAGCACGGGTCATCCAGGACACGGGTGGATGGTGCCTCGACGTAACCGAGGCCGAAATCGCCATTGCCAAAGCAGAGTTAGGATCTGAAGGCCTTGGATGCGAACCAGCCTCTGCCGTTACCCTCGCAGGCTTGAAGAAGTTGCGCGCCCAGGGCGCCGTCCATTCCAGTGAGACCGTGGTCTTGTTGCTCACCGGCCACACCCTCAAAGACGCCGACTATACGATCGACTTCCATCGCGGGACGCTCTTGACGGATGAGGAGAAGGTTGGCCACGCAGCGGAGATTGACGGCCTGCGTCGCAATGCACAGGTCGTTGAGGCAACGCCAGCCGCAGTGCTTGCCACGCTGAAGGACAGAGTGGGATGAGCGCTGTTTTGAGAGCGAATGCCGGTCGTGTCCGGCTGCGTCTGCCTGCCACCTCAGCCAATCTTGGGCCCGGCTTCGACGCTGCCGCTGTGGCACTCGAGTTCTATCTGGAGATCGAGGCGGAACCTGCCGCAGAGTTCTCAATTGCCGCTACCGGCCGCGATCGGGAGCGTTGCGGACGGATTGAGGACAACCTCATCCTCGGCATCTACAAGCGTCTGTTGCAGAGTCACGAACGCCCGATCGTACCGCTGGCAATTCGCATGGCCAATGGCATTCCGCTGGGAATGGGCTGCGGTTCCTCGGCGGCCGGACGGCTGGCAGGTATTGTGCTTGCCGTGCATTTTGGCCAACTTGCCTGGAGCCCGGAACGCATCCTGGAAGAGGCCTGCGTTCTGGAAGGTCACCCGGACAATGCGGCAGCTTGCTGGCTCGGCGGATTTGTCGCAGCCGCCTGCGAAGGTACGACCGTACATGTGGCACGCGTGGTCCCTCCAGCCGAATGGCGGGCCATTGTGGTTCTTCCCGCCGAACCGTTGCCCACCAGCAAGGCTCGCGCCATGCTTCCCACCCGCTACTCCCGCGCCGACGTGGTGGCCAACATCCAATCCGCGGCACTGCTGGGACTCGCCTTCGCCCAAGCACGTGGCGACCTGCTGCATGTCGCCATGAAAGATCGCATTCACCAGCCCTACCGCGCGTCAAGCTGCCCCTTGCTGCCACGCCTGCTGCCTTTGGCGGGAGAGCACGGCATCCTGGGAGCCGCATTGAGCGGAGCCGGCCCGGCTGTTCTTGTGGTGGTCGGCAGCGAGGGGACTCTGGCGCAGGCATCGACTGCCATTCACGATGCACTGGAAGGCTTGATGGAGCCGGAGTTGGTGGTCTGCCGCTTCTTGCCGGATGGGGCAAGCCAGTTTCTTGCGGCGACTCAAGGTTGACGGTCCCGAGCCACATTCTATGCAGTCAAATCAATCGGTTGTAATTGCGATAAGTTTTAGTTTGGGGTAGGTGTCTTTCCGGGTAATCCCCCTTTGGTGATTGATGTGCGGATTACCTAAGATTCCTTGCTATTCAGGGCAGAAACACCTAAATTCTCACCGTGGGCAGTTCTGGGGGAGGGCTGCTCTAGCGCCCGTGATCCT
>CAZNAW010000019.1:0-67372 GCA_964571165.1 uncultured Occallatibacter sp.
GCCAGTTGACAGAGCTGGTAGCGATTGGACACATGAGAGAGTGCCCCAAATACTAAATCAGAACGCATGACGAGTGTCTCCTTGTTGATTTGCCTGCCCGGACGGTACTACCTGGCGCCGCCGGTGCAGCCGGGAAGCCAGTGCCATGTCAGGCTTCCCTGAATTCCCGCTCCCAAAGTTTAGACGCACGAACTTTGCCCGCAGTTCAAAATTCTGGCATACATTCGCACACAATGGAGTTGGCACTACGCCGTATCCGCAAACCACATTGCCGCCTTGGGAATCCAAGTGCCTGTATTCCCATTCCCGGCGGAGGTCGAAACGCACCGGGGGCATCAACGGACGAGCCTCAGCTCAATATGATGCGGGAAAACACAGATGGGCTGTGCAATATTGCTCACTGCAACCTGCCCTTATGGATGGTACTCCTGAATGTATACCGAACCGCCCCCTGGGTCAACAGATTTTTTCAGGTTTTTGCTGTCTGCGGCACAGCTTGGAAGCGGTCCCCGGGCGCGCTTTGTAACATATTTGCAATCAATAATATATCGATTTAGTTGCGAGGAAGGATTTCATCCCCGGCAGCCGTCCCGCTGCCCGGCAAAGCCCCTTTTGCACCGTCGTTGGGAACCGGAATGGTTACCTGGCACGCCGCAAAGGCATCCGGGCCCGTAAAGTTGGGCGCCTCTCGCATAGTTTTTTCCGGCGCGGCCTCAGCGCCGCAACTCTCCGCCGTTACGCCCAATAGCTCCTGTCCAGCGTGCGGTATTGGATGGCCTCGGCCAGGTGAGCCACGGTCAAACTCACGGAGCCTTCAAGATCGGCGATGGTGCGGGCTACTTTGAGGATGCGGTCATGCGCGCGCGCGGTAAGTCCCTGCTGCTGCATGGCTCGTTCCAGCAGCCGCTCGGCATCGGCGCTCAACTCGCAGTGGGTGCGAATCTGGCGCGTGGTCATCTGGGCATTGGCGTAGATCTTTTCGCCGAACTTCTTGAAGCGCTGGCGCTGGCGTTCGCGCGCTGCCATCACCCGGCTGCGAATCTCGGCCGAGCCCTCGGCGGCCGCGGAGCCGCGCAGCTCTTTGTATTGAACGGCCGGGACCTCGATGTGAATGTCGATGCGGTCAAGAAGCGGACCGGAGATTTTGGCTATGTAGCGCTGAATCATCGGCGGAGTGCACTGGCACTCCCGCGACTTGTCATTGAAGTAGCCGCATGGGCAGGGGTTCATGGCCGCCGCCAGCATGAAGCGCGCTGGAAAGCTGAGTGACATGGAGGCCCGCGCGATGGTCACCGTGTGGTCCTCGAGCGGTTGGCGCATGACCTCAAGCACATTGCGCGGAAACTCCGGCAGTTCGTCGAGAAACAAGAGGCCGTTGTGTGCCAGCGAGACCTCGCCCGGCCTGGGGACGATGCCGCCACCTATCAGGCCGGCATCGGAGATGGTGTGATGGGGTGCGCGGAACGGGCGCTGTGTCACCAGACCCGCCGCCGCATCCAGCACCCCGGCCACAGAGTGAATCTTGGTTGTCTCCAGCGCTTCGTCAAAGGTCAAGGGAGCCAGGATGGACGGGAGCCGCTTGGCCAGCATGGTTTTTCCCGATCCTGGCGGGCCGATCATCAGAATGTTGTGGCTGCCGGCCGCGGCCACCTCCAGCGCGCGCTTGGCCGTCTGCTGCCCGCGCACATCACTGAAGTCCACGGCAAAGTGTTGCAACTCGCCGAGCAGCGTTTCAGTGTTCACGCGATAGGGCTCTCGCTGGATCACGCCCACGACCGACGAGTTGAGCAATTCCAGCACGTCGAGCAGTGAGGAGACCGGATAAACATTCACACCCTCAACCACGGCAGCTTCAGCGGCGTTAGCCGCGGGCAGAATCAGATTGGGAATGCCTTTCTCGCGCGCTAAAATGGCAATCGGCAACATGCCGGGCACGGCACGCACGCCCCCGTCCAGTCCCAGTTCGCCCACCAGCAGAAAGCGGCTCAGGTTATCAATCCGCAGCGCTCCGTAGGCGCCCAGAATGCCCACGGCAATGGGCAGGTCGAAGCCCGCGCCCTCCTTTTTCATGTCGGCCGGCGCCAGATTGATGGTGATGAACGTGGGCGGAATCAGGTAGCCGGAGTTCTTGATTGCCGCGCGGACGCGGTCGCGGCTTTCGCGCACTGCGGCATCTGGCAAGCCCACCGTGTGGAAGGTGTCTTTCTCGGCGACGACGCCGCTATAGTCCACCTCAACATCAATGAGATTGGCGTCGATGCCATAGACAGCTGCGCTGAGAGCTTTGAAAAGCATGATGGAAAGTTGAGCGGAGTCTATCATCGCAAACGAGCCTGGCGTGTGACGGCCATCAGGCTCGTTCTTCGCCCAGCCAGAATGACCGAATCCACGCTACAATCTTCCCCGTGACCACGAGTCTCTTCGACCTGTATAAAATCGGCGTCGGTCCTTCGAGTTCGCACACCATGGGGCCCATGCGCGCGGCTTGTCGCTTGGCGCGGGAACTTGGGCAGCGCGGACAGCTCGATCGAGTTACGCGGGTGCAGGTGGAACTCTACGGTTCGCTGGCCCTCACAGGACTGGGCCATGGCACGGATCGCGCTGTCCTGTTAGGGTTGGCGGGCAACGAACCGGCTACCATTGATCCCGCGGCCATCGAGAGTACAGTCGGAGAAATTCGCACGGCGCGCCGCCTCGATCTGGCAGGAACGCGATCCATTGTTTTTGAAGAAGGTCGCGATCTACTGTTTGAGCGCGCCACGATGTTTCCTCCTGGCGCGCGCACCCAGCATCCCAACGGACTCCGCCTCAAAGCCTATGACGCGGCCGGCGCGGTGCTCGACGAGCGCACCTTCTTTTCCATCGGCGGCGGATTTATCACCGAGGACGGTGCAATCCAAGCGGCAGAGAAGCAGGAATCCGCAATTCCATTTCCCTTTCACAACGCCGCGGAACTGCTGGCCGCGGCGCACTCGAACGAGCTTTCCATCAGCCAGCTCATGCTTGAAAACGAGTGCGCCCTGGTTCATAGCGACTCAGACCGCGCGCCCGTCTCCGTGGTGCGGGAAGGCATCGATCGCATTTGGCAAGTCATGCAAGCCTGCGTCCAGCGCGGCATTACGGCTGAAGGCATTTTGCCCGGCGGCCTGAACGTGCGCCGGCGCGCGCACCGGCTGGCCGCGCGGTTGCGCGAAAAAGAAACCGATGGACAAAGTTCCCTCAGCGGCGATCCACTGGCTCCGCTTGACTGGGTCACGGTCTACGCCATGGCGGTGAATGAAGAGAACGCCGCGGGCGGACGAGTCGTCACCGCGCCCACCAACGGTGCTGCCGGCGTGGTTCCCGCGGTGGCCCACTATTATGACCGCTTTATTCCCGAGGCCGACCACGAAGGCATCGTGCGTTTCTTTCTCACTTCTGCGGCCATCGGCATCCTTTATAAGGAGAACGCCTCGATCAGCGGTGCGGAGGTGGGTTGCCAGGGCGAGGTTGGCGTGGCCTGCTCGATGGCCGCCGGCGGGCTGACCGCCGCACTGGGCGGCACCAACGGGCAAGTCGAACACGCCGCCGAAATAGCTATGGAGCACAACCTCGGCATGACCTGCGATCCCATCGGCGGACTGGTGCAGATTCCCTGCATCGAGCGCAATGCCATGGGCGCGGCCAGAGCCGTGCAAGCCGCGCGCATCGCACTCAACGAGCAAGAGGCTCACAAGGTCTCGCTCGATCAGGTTATCCGCACCATGTATCTGACCGGCCTCGATATGCAGTCCCGCTACAAGGAGACCAGCCTGGCGGGCCTTGCTCTGAATGTGATCGAGTGCTAACTTGGCGGGCGAGGATTCCAACCATGTTTTTGCGCCTGATCTCTACCGCTCTCCTGGGCTGCACGTTTTTCGCTGCGCCTGTTGCCGCCACTGCCGCTAACCGTGGGCCGTCGACTCCCGAAGAGCGGGCGAAAGCGCTCGCGATAATCAAGGACAACGAAGCCAACCCGCTGGGGCCGAACGCGCAGGATCAGAGACGATGGTTCCTCGGTTGGTTGATTGAGGTTCCCGACATCACCGTCAATGCCTGCATGATCTTCGATGGCCTTGCCAAATCGGGCAAGAAGGATAGCGACCTCATCTTCGGCCAGATGGTCTTTGGTCAGGCGGCGTTCATCATTCAGAATCCCGACAAGAAAGAAGACCGCCTGGCGCAATACCAAGCCGGCGTCGAGGGCGCACTCCGTCTCTATGAGAGTCTGCTGAAGACCAGGCCTAGGGATCGCGAGCCGTATCTGGACGACTTGATTCAACGGCGCGAGGCCGGAACGCTCGCGCAGTTTGTGAAGGAACGCGCAGCCGCAAGCTGCGGAAAATGACGACGCGACTGCATCTGTTCTCTGCAAGATTCGAGTTCGTAAATCGATTCTCGATTCGAAGCCGAAAAAATGTTGACTTTTTTCCACTCATAGGTCGTTTTTCTCTTGACACTGTTGAAGCGTGAATCTATACATTCTTCAACTGCAATATAACTATTGCAGGATCGATGCAACCCATCGATAAGGGAGAATAGGCAAATGGCAACCAAGAAAGCAGCCAAGAAGGCACCCGCAAAGAAGGCCGCGAAAAAGGCCGCAAAGAAAAAGTAGCGGAACATCCAACCAAAAGGCAACACGCGAGGGGGGCGCTTTTAGCGGCCCCCTCAGTGTTTGTGCAAGAGGAATAGACTTCAGACAGGAGAGTGTTCCGGAGCGAAGATGACCCGCCGCCGCTGGATTGCCGAACATTGGGACGAGGCCACCGCCACCATCATTGGCGCGCAGGCCGAGCACCTGGCGCGCGTGCTTCGCGCCCAGCCCGGCATGGAGGCGGATGTAGTTGCGGGCGGCCACGTCTTTCATGCTGAGGTCGCCGCCGCCAGCACCAATGAGGTCCGCTTCAACCTGATCTCCGAACTTCAGGCCGATCCGGCGCTGCCCGTCACACTCGTCGTTGCCGTGTATAAGTTCGATCGCATGGAGTGGGCGATTGAGAAAGCTACCGAACTGGGGGTTGCCGCCGTGGCGCCGGTCATCGCGCGCCGCACTGAGAAGCATCTGGCCCTGGCCGCGGAGAAGCGCGCGGAGCGATGGCGGCGCATCGCGCATGAGAGTGCTCAGCAGTCGCGCCGTTCCGATGTGCCGCTGATCCACGAGCCGGCTCCGCTGGCCGCACGCGTGCGGGCAGTATCAACGGCCACGCGCATCGTGCTCGCCGAGCAGGAACGCACCACCACTCTTCGTTATGCCATCGAAGAAGCCGCAGCCCAGGCGCAAGAGGAGATGCCCACGCTGGAGATTGCCATCGGTCCCGAAGGCGGATGGGCTCCGGATGAAGAGGCCCTCTTCGACGCCAACGGTTGGCGCGCCACATCACTGGGCCCGCGTATCCTGCGCGCTGAAACAGCAGCCATTGCCGCGCTCGCGGTAATCGCCTCCTGCCTGGAGTAGTGCAGGGTCGCGGCCCCGCACAATTTTCGCCCTTTGCGCGAATGACCGATGGCGATAACTCGCAGAGTATACCTCCGCAGTGGTATACCTTTTCCGCAGGCTATAGCGGTTCTCCAGTTGCAGTAGAGGGAAATCGCCGCTGCTGAGTGGTTTTTTCCTTTCCGGGGTCCCCGGCGACAGGTCTTCGTCGCAGGGGTGGAAGCAAAAGCCACCCTGCACGACGCCAGAAACTCCACGTGAACTGGAGAACCGTTCTAAGTTCCGCTTGGACAGTCCGGCGAACGCCGGACAGAGCACGCGCAAGGGGCAATCATGAAATCTTCGCTTCAACTGAAACACGGAATCCGCAGTCTCATCCGCTTGCTCATGCCGGTCGTGGCTGGTGTGGGCAGCGTTGTTCTGGCTGGCGCTCAGCAGGCGCCGACTCTCACCGTTCATTGGCATAAGACCACCGTCGTTTCCCGGACCACCCCCACGCTGCAGGTGGTTGTGAATCCGCCGCTCCGGCCGGGAGAGGCACTTAGCGTGCCCTCCTATAAAGCCGTGAAGGAGCTTGGCGCTGACTATGTGCGCTATGTGCCGTGGCTGCCTTATCCCAGGCTGGCTGTCGCTGAGTTGGAGCCGCCCACAGCGCAGAAGACCTCCTGGGACTTCAGCCTCATCGATCCCTTGACCAGGGATTTTCTCGCGGCCACTGAAGGCCATGCGACGATCATGAACTTCAGCACCATGCCGGCGTGGCTGTTCAAGACCGACAAGCCGGTCACCTATCCCGCCGACCCCAACCAACCCGTCTGGAATTACACGCAGGGAACTGAGCTGCGCGATCCCACCGGCAAGGAACTGGGCGAGTATTACGGGCGATTGGTGAGTTGGTATGTCAACGGCGGCTTCACGGATGAGAACGGAGTGCGCCACGAGTCCGGCTACCACTACAAGCTGCCGGTGTGGGAGGTGCTCAACGAGGTGGACTTTGAGCATTCGACGACACCCGAGGATTACACCAGGCGCTATGACGCGATCGTGAGTGCAATTCACCAGGTTTCGCCGCAGACGAAGTTCGTAGGTCTGGCGCTGGCTATACCAGGAACCAATCCGAAATACTTCGAGTATTTTCTGGATCACAAAAACCATCAGCCCGGTATTCCTCTGGACATGATTTCGTATCACTTTTATGCGTCGCCAGTCGCGGGACAGACCATCGATAGCTGGCAGTACACGTTTTTCGACCAGGCCGGCGGCTTTCTGAACACGGTGCGATATATCGAGGCGATACGGAAACGGCTTTCGCCGGAGACGCGAACGACCATCGACGAACTTGGAGTCATTCTGCCAACCGATAACACCGACGCGGACAAAGTGCCTCCCCCGGCAGCCTATTGGAACCTCGCCGGCTCGCTTTACGCCTATCTTTTCATCGAACTCTCGCGGCTTCAGATCGACATCATCGGCGAATCGCAGTTGGTCGGCTATCCCACCCAGTTCCCCAGCGTCAGCATGATGGACTGGATCACAAACAAACCCAACGCTCGTTTCTGGGTGCTCAAGCTGCTCAAGGATTCCTTCCATCCCGGCGACACGCTGGTTGAAACCGAAGTCAGCTCAGGCGATCTTGCCGCACAGGCATTCCTTACGCCCACCGGACGCAAGCTGCTGGTGGTCAACAAGCGAGATCGGGCAGTGGAAGTGCCGATCGAAGATGCAGGCAAGGCCAGCGCGTTCACTGTGGATGTGGAGACCGGCGACGGCCCTGCGCGCAGCGTCAAGCCGGTGGCCGGCAAACTCTGGCTGGAACCCTTTGCTGTGACGGTGGTGAGCTGGTGAGCGCCGCTGTCCCACCCGTCCGCGCCGAGGATCAGCCGCTGAAACGCTATGCCTTTATCCTGCGTCTGCGCCCTGGCGCGAGCGAAGCCTATGAGAATGCGCACCGCGCGGTGTGGCCCGAGATGCTGGCGCTGCTCAAGAGCGCGGGCATCAGCGAGTACTCCATCTATCGCAGGGATGAGCTGTTGATTCTCACCCTGCGCGCGGTGGACTTCGAGGCCACCTGGAGCCGGATCGACAATCATCCCGTAAACCTGCGCTGGCAGCAGACCATGGCGCCGCTCTTTGCACCCCCGGAAGGCTTGCGTCCCGGCGAGAGATTTCCCATGATGGAAGAGGTTTTTTATCTGCCTTGAAGAAAGCTTGGGGCTACGATAGCAACCAAAGGGATGAGAAGCACGATGAAGAACCAGCGCTCGTTGCGGGTGGGCCTGTGCGGCATCGGTCTCGACGCTTACTGGAGCCAGTTCGCGGGGCTCAAGCAGCGGCTTGAGGAATACGTGGCGCAGGTAGCTGCGCGGCTGGCGCGTCCCGGCGTCGAGGTGGTGAACCTGGGCCTGGTGGACACGCCGGTACGCTCCCGCGAGGCCGGCCACCAGTGCCGTCGCGAAGACATCGACGTTCTGTTTCTTTATGTCACCACCTATGCGCTCTCGAATACCGTACTGCCTCTTATGCAGCGCGCCGGCGTTCCGGTCGTGGTGCTGAATTTGCAACCCGAGCCAGCCATCGATTACCAGGCCTTTAACCGGCTGGAGGATCGCACGGCGATGACCGGTCAATGGTTGGCCTTCTGCTCGGCCTGCCCGGTCCCGGAGATCGCCAACGTGCTCAAGCGCGCGCGGATTCCCTTTCACCAGGTAACCGGCGTGCTGGATGAAGAGTCAACCTGGCGGGAGATCGAGGAGTGGCTGGCGGCTGCGCAGGTGCGCTCCGTGCTGGCATCGGCGCGGCTGGGGTTGATGGGCCACTATTATGGCGGCATGTTGGACATCATGACCGACGTGACCCTGGTTTCGATCGTATTCGGCACGCATGTGGAGATTGTCGAAGTAGACGAACTGAGCGCACTGGCGGCCGCGGTGGAGGATGCCGATGTTGCGCGCCGGGCCGAGGAGTTCCACACGGCGTTCGATGTGCAGCCAGACTGCCCGCCTGTGGAATTGCTGCGCGCCGCGCGAACATCGGTGGCTCTCGATACCTTTGTCGCGCGCCACGAACTCGACGCCATGGCCTACTACTACAAGGGCTCAGGCAATGCGGCCAACGAAGATACCATGAGCTCCATCATTCTGGGCACCTCGCTGTTGACGGCGCGTCACATTCCCGTGGCCGGCGAGTACGAGGTGAAGAACGCGCTGGCCATGAAGATCATGGATTGCCTGGGCGCGGGCGGTTCGTTCACTGAGTACTATGCGATGGATTTGAACGAAGACCTGGTGCTGATGGGTCACGACGGCCCCGGACACATCGCCATCAGTCAGGGCAAAACCAAGGTGCGGCCGCTCAAGGTCTACCATGGCAAGGTCGGCCGCGGTCTATCCGTTGAGATGAGTGTGAAGCACGGCCCCGTAACGCTGCTCTCGGTTGCGGAAGACCCGGAGACGCGCTTCAAGCTGCTGGTCGCGGAAGGCGAGTGCGTGCCTGGAGAAATCCTCGAGATCGGAAACACCAACAGCCGCTACCGGTTTCCACTGGGTGCGCGCGGATTCATCCATGCATGGAATGCGCAAGGACCGGCGCACCACTGCGCGGTGGGCGTGGGCCATGTGGGCGCCACGCTTGAAAAAACCGCCGCGCTGATGGGGATCGGCTTCCAGCAGGTTTGCTGAGCAGACAGGCTGCGCGCAAAGGCTGCCTTACAAATGCGCATAGCGCAGCAACAATCCGGCCAGCACTGCTCCCGTAAGATCGCCGAGGATCGGGATCGGCGCATAGCGCCAGTTCGAATCGCCCTTGCCGGGAATGGGCAGCAGCGCATGAACGATGCGCGGACCCAGATCGCGCGCGGGATTGATGGCGTAGCCCGTGGTTCCACCCAGCGAGAGGCCGATGCCCCACACCAGGCTGCCCACCAGCCATGGGCCCAATCCCGCTGCTGGCCCGTTGACTGAGACGCCGTGGGAGTAGATGGCTCCCGCCACCAGCACCAGCACAGCCGTGGCCAGCGCCTCGCTCAGGATGTTGAGAGCCGGATTACGCACCGCCGCGTGGGTGCAGAAGACGCCCAACTTGTTCGCGGGTCCCGGCGTAAGCTTCCAATGCGGCGCGTAGTGCAGGGCCATCAGTGCCGCACCGGCCACGGCGCCCAATAACTGCGCTGACCAGACGCTTAGCACCTGTGAATAATCCCCGCTGGTCACCGCCCCGGCCAGCGTGATTGCCGGATTCATGTTGGCCCCAGGGCTGCCGAAGGCCTGCGCCACCAGAGCGCCGGACAGCACGGCCAGCGCCCATCCCAGGCAGATCGCCATCCATCCCGAATCCGCGGCAAAGGATTTGCGCAGCGTCACACCGGCATTCACGCCGGTGCCCAACAGCACCAGCACCAGCGTGCCCAAAAACTCACCAAACCAGACTGAATGCATTGAAGCGTCCTTCGTCTTGCGGCCCTTCCGCTGGCTCGTCCCGGCTGTAAATTGCGCAGAGCGCACGGGGACAGTTGATTTGTGGAACTCAAGCATTCTCCACTGTCAACCATGCCTTCGCCAAGTGTGCTCGGCCAGCTGCGCAGGGCAATCGCATTTGAACTTTCAAGGCAAGCGAACATCTCATGCTGCCGCGAAGATTCCATCGAAGCGAGCTTTGTAACAGCCCGGGCGTGATGGCGATCATGTGGCCCCCAAAAAGCCGCAAAGACTCCATCAAAGCGAGCCTTGTAACAGCCCGGGCATGACGGGGATCATATGGGCCGCAAAAAGCCGCAAAGACTCCATCAAAGCGAGCGTTGTAGCAGCCCGGGCATGATGGGGATCATGTGGGCCCCAAAAAGCCGCAAAGACTCCCTCAAAGCGAGCTTTGTATCAGGGCATGACTTCAGTCATGCCGCAAAACGCTCCCCAAAAAGAGGTCGGGCTTTAGCCCCTGCCACATTTCGAGCTGCCTGTGGTCTCCTTTTTCCACCTTCTCCGTGCCTCGCAAGCAAAATCCAAACGTAAGCACTTTCAAATGCGATTGCCCTGGCCAGCTGCGCGAGCGGGGCGCCGCGACCGGTGAGTTATACCATGAGAAGAACGAGGTGACGCGCGTGAAAAAGACATCAGGAATTCTGATTGGGGTGGCCATGGCAGTTGTCTTTGCCTTGGCGGCGGCAGCGCAACAACCGCTGAAAGTCATCGGTTTCATGACCGACTTCGACGTCAAAGACGATGCAGTGGGCATCTGCAAGGCGGTGATGGATGGAGTCGCGCCGGGCGTGCGCATCCTGGACATAACCCACCAGTCCGAGCCCTTTAACATCGCCATGGGAGCCCGTTTCCTGGCCGGTTCGGCGCCTTACTTTCCCAAAGACGCCGTCTTCGTCGTGGTCATCGATCCCGGTGTGGGTTCCACTCGCAAGGCAATCATCGCAAAATCGCGCGTGGGCCAGTTCTTCGTGCTGCCGGATAACGGCCTGCTTACCCTCATCCAGGATCGCGATGGCATTGTCGAGGCGCGCGAGATCACCAATCCCGCGTGGATGATCGGCTCCGGCATTTCCTCAACATTTCACGGGCGCGATATTTTTTCGCCCGCGGGAGCGCACCTGGCGCGCGGCGACGACTGGACCACTGCCGGCCCAGCGCTCGACGTTGCGAAGCTCGTCCGCCTCGACCTGAAGAACGCGACAGTTGACGAGAGAGGACTCCATGGTGAGGTGATCGGCACCGACGGGCCTTTCGGAAATCTTGTGCTCAACGTTCCCGCCGAGACCTTCGCGCAACTCGGCTACAAACTCGGCGACCGGGTTCCGGTTACTCTCGCCGGAAAGAGCTATACGATTCCGTTCGTGAAGACCTTCAGTGATGTGCCGGTGGGCAAGGAGCTCTTTTTCATCGATTCGCGTGGGAGGCTCTCGCTGGGCATCAACCAGCGCAACTTCTCCGCCACCTATAAAGTGGGTGAAGGCGCAGAGCTATCGATTCCGAAGAAGTGACTCGACCCTTTGCGGAGGGATTGCACATGGAGAAGACGCGTTACGCTTTGGTCGCGGTGCTTGCGCTGGCCGCGCTTGCAGCCGCAGCCCAGGCTCCGAAGCAGCAGCCAGCGCATCATTGGGCGATTGCGGTCCACGGTGGTGCGGGCGTCATCGAGCGCGCCGCCATGAAACCTGAAACCGAAGCAGCCTATCGGGCCTCGATCACGCAGGCCACTGAAGCCGCTGCAAAGGTTCTCGATAACGGTGGCTCATCCGTGGACGCCGTCGAAGCCGCGATTCAGATCCTAGAAGACGATCCGCTCTTCAACGCTGGCCGTGGCGCGGTGTTTACCGCCGAGGGCAAAAACGAATTGGACGCAGCCATCATGGACGGCGCAACCCTCAAGGCCGGCGCGGTGGCCGGGGTCACCCGCACGCGTCATCCTATCTCGCTGGCCCGTGCGGTTATGGAAAAGTCGCCGCACGTGATGCTGATCGGCGTTGGCGCCGACGCCTTTGCCGCCCATGTTGGCCTGGAGCAGGTGGACCCGAGTTTCTTTTTCACTGAGCGGCGGTGGCAATCACTCGTGAAGCAACTCGAGAAAGAGGGCCAGCCGATTCCGCCGCGCCCCGCAGGCGCGCCTCCTCCTCCTCCCGTGCCTGTGGCCGAAATCGACGCCGAGGGTGCGCACAAGTATGGAACCGTGGGGGTGGTCGCGCTGGACCGCGCAGGCAACATCGCCGCGGGCACTTCGACCGGTGGAACGCAAGGGAAAAAATGGGGCCGCGTGGGCGATTCGCCCATCATCGGCGCGGGCACCTACGCGTCAAATCAGTCCTGCGCCGTCTCCGCCACAGGTACGGGCGAATACTTCATCCGCCTCGGCGTGGCCCGCGAGGTCTGCAACCTGGTTTACTTCCAAGGGATTCCATTGCAGCAGGCCGCGGACCAGGTCATCCACAAAGAGTTGGAAGCGATTCACGGCGATGGCGGCCTGATCGCCATCACCCCCGATGGCCAACTGGCCTGGAGCTTCAATACGCCGGGGATGTACCGCGCGAAGTGGATGGAGGGCGGCAAACTGGTGATCGGGATTTACAACGACGAGCCGTAGGCGAGCGCTTCCGCAGCAGGCAAGCGCTCGCCTGCGGTTTCTTAACGGATGACCTCAAACTTCTCCCGCGGATACTTGCAGACCGGGCAGCGGTCGTGTTCTTCGCGTGTCTCCGAAGTGAATCCACAGGCCGGGCACACGTAAAATTCGCGCGCGGTGCCCGTCCATGAGTCCTTTTTGCCGGTCTCGACGAGCGCGATGGCTTCGCTGTAAAGCCGCGCGTGGGTCTTCTCGGCTTCCAAGGCCCAGTCCAGCGTGCGCATGGCCGCGCTGTTCCCGTGCGCGGTCGCCTCTTCAAGAAAGCCGGGGTACATGGTGTCGATCTCGTACTGTTCGCCGCTGAGCGCAGTCTTCAGGTTTTCCAGCGTACTCTTCACATCGATCTTGTGAATCTCGCATACCGCTTCGCCGCCCAACTGCTTGATCACGCGCGCGTGATTGCTTGCATGAATCTGCTCCGCTCGTCCCGCCGCGCGAAACAGGCTGGCAGCTCCGTGCAACCCATCCGCGTCTGCCTTCACCGCAAAGGCCGTGTATTTGGCGTGTGCATTTGACTCGCCTTCGAAGGCGGCCAAAAGATTCTGAACGGTCGTTACATTTTCTGCTGCGATTACAGGCATCTACTTTCCTCCATGACTCCGTTCAAAGCCTACGAGTGCCGGGAGGACCGCGCTGTGATGCAGGCTACAAACAAATCAAGATCGTCCGCGCCAGGGCGGCCTTGAGGCTTATTCAAAATAGTCTTGCGACGCTTTTTCAAATTCTGTCGTCTTGCCTCAATCGCATTGCGCACGTTACTGGGTCACGCGCAGGTTGTCGAATTGGACATGATTCCATTCCGTACCCAGTGCGAACATGCCATGAGAATGTGCGGAGTTCTCAATCGCGGTGAGCGGCGTCCCATCCATTGACGCCACGATCTGCTTGCCGAGGAAACGCAATTCCAGATGATGCCATTGGGCAGGATCGATATTGGTCCGTCCTGAAGCGAGTGGGACAGGGGGCTTCTTGAATTCCGCAGACAGCAGTTCCCAGGCGCCGTCTGGCATCACGCGCAGGATATAACCGCTCGGCCAACGCGCGTTGCCGTCCTGGAACACATCTGCCGTGTCGATGCGTCCCATAATGGCCGCTGGCGATGACGTGAGGAAGCGCACGTCTGCGGCGACGCTGTAATCCGTCCATCCCGAATCGCCTGCCAAAGTAAAAGGATCCGGCAGAGGGCCCCACGGAATCGGCTTTACTGAGATCATTTGTTCCAGGCACTGACCCGGGCGGCCGGTGCAAGGCTGAATCTCGAAGGCGCCATCCTGATCCGACAGATACTTCGGTGTGCGTTTCAGAGGCGTTTCTTCAAAGCGATCCGCATAGGGAAGTGGAAAGGCCGCCGCAGCCGGCGGCTGCGCAATTCCTTTGCCTTGTCCCGTGGTCGTTGTCAACGAATACAGAGAATCCGCATCGAAGGTGAACTCAAATGTGCCGTTCACCGGCTTCACGACGGCAACTTGCTCGAAAGTCCGGGAGTTATTGGTCTCCCAGATGTGAACCTCGGTTGTGGCAAGGCCACCTGCCAGCCGGAACGAGACAGCCTGCGGGTGTTTGGCGTTGATCGTCTCCAGGATCACGCTCCAGTTCTTCCTGTCGTTAGAACGTAAGGCTACATAGCTTCCCTTTTCCGGCAAGTAACCGGACCCGGAGTCGAGATACTGCCAT
Source organism: uncultured Occallatibacter sp. (assembly GCA_964571165.1). Classification (GTDB taxonomy): domain Bacteria; phylum Acidobacteriota; class Terriglobia; order Terriglobales; family Acidobacteriaceae; genus Telmatobacter. The sequence goes on from CAZNAW010000019.1 coordinate 14,246, forward strand.
CCAGGCTGCGCAAATTGCGTGGTGTGAGCCGTGGCCCAAATGGTCCCCTGTACCTCATAGTGTCCGGACCACGGAGTATTAGCGTACATCAATCCGGAGTTGGGAGCCGCAAGATTGTCATAGTAGGAGGTAATGGGGCTCCATATCTCGGTGGACGTGAGCGATCCCTCAAGATAATTCTGGTTATATAGATGCGCCAGAATTCGCCCGCCGATGGGCCAGTCGCGACTGACAAAGGGCCCTCCCCCGCCGTTAGGCTGATCTTCGCTTGACCAGAGCGGCTTGCCGGTTGCGCGTGCCGTATCGGTCGTGGTGACCTTGCCGTCAACCAGCGGGTAGTGCACACCGATCACATCGATTGCGGCCGCCAGCTCCGGGTCCTTCAGGATTTCATCGGCGATGGACCATTGTCCCGCTCCCTGCCCAGGATACTCATCGCAGCAGATAATTCTGGTGGTCAGGTGGCTGGCTACAAAGCGCCTGTGAAGCTCCTTGATGTAAGGGATGTCAAAGACATTCTCATTCCACAGGCCGGCATAAGCAATATCCAGGGAGTAGTTCTGCTTTGCTGTCTTTATAAAGTCGGCGACATACTCAGCCATCTTAGGCGTGTAAAGCGTCTCTTTGCCCGCCGGCCGGGTGCCGACCCACGAGGGCGCGCCCCAGGGGAGAATTTCCAAAAGGATGTGAGGGTTCCGCTTGTGAGCCTCCGCCATCAACCACCATTCGTAGCCGCGGGTCGAGTCATGGTCCGACGCGGAGCGCATGTGGCTGGGCTCGGAGCCATCGGTCGAGTTGACATCCGCGCCGATCTCGACCTTGAGATGTTGCAGGGCCGCTCCGTAGCCTGGCTTGAACAGGTAATCGAGAATCTGGCTGCGCTGCGGTTCGGGATAGTCAATCAGCAGCCGTGAGGAAGCGCCCGCGCTTGCTGCTCCCAGGCCGTCAAACACTCTGCCTTTACTATTTCCATCCAGGACGATGTTCGTCTGCTGGCTGCTTGCGGGCTTCGCGGTGAGGCACAGCGCCATCAAAATGGAAATTGCCAGAATTGCGCCACAAGTTTCTGCCGCAATGCGACCGGATGCTCTGCTTACGGTGAGCATGTACGTTCTCCTTCAAGCCAATCGTCAACTCCGTCCGTTGCACAAAAGAAGGCCATCCCCGCAGGGACGGCCTTCTCTTGCTTGGATGAGCGGCAGTTGTTTACCGGCCTACGGTTGCGCCGGCACGCCCGTGTTCCCGGAATTCCGCGCCATCGCCTTCTCCGTCTGCACCTTGTGCGCATTGTCTTCCAGAGCCTGCGCCTCGGGCAAAAACGTCAGCGCCTTCTGGATCATCGGGTCCCAGTCAGCGAGGACCCGCAATCCCTGCAACTGTCCGAACTGGATTCTCACGATCTTGTCCTTGATGCTGACCTTTAGCCAGTCCATCACGCCATTCAGATCGCTCTCGCTCCAATCGATGTTCTGGCTGGTCAGGTATTTCTTGAACTCGGCCAGTACGGCATCGTCCACCTGAAAATTCTTGTCCACGGCGTGGTTGGCCACATACACCGGCGCAAAGTGGAAGAAGACATCCTTGTACAGGAGCGTGTCCTGGAAGCGGTTGCTCTTGGGGGTCTCGATCTTCTCATCCGGTGTAATGCCGCCGCCGCCGTAGACCGTCCGTCCGGCATCGGTCAGCTTGACTTCCTGGTTGGTCGAGTTGGAGGGCAGCGCCCCGGCGTGGTTGTAGTAGTAGTCGTAGAGCGAAACCCCTTCGTAGTTGCGCTGGATCAGCCGCCCCGAGGGCGTGTAGTAGTGATACGTGGTCAGCGCCAGCCCCGTGTTCTCGCTCAGGTTGTAGACCGTCTGCACCAGCCCCTTGCCAAACGTGGTTTCGCCCACAATCAGGGCGCGGTCGTGGTCCTGCAAGGCGCCACTGACGATCTCCGCCGCTGAAGCTGTTTCACGGTTGACCAGCACCACAATGGGGAAGGTCTTGCCGTCGTTGCCGTGGGTGGCCGTGTACACCTGGTCGGGATACGCGCGCCCGCGCTGCGAAACGATCGTCTGTCCCTTGGTCAGCAGATGATCGCAAACCTCTACGGCTTGACTAAGCAGGCCGCCGGGGTTACGGCGCAGATCCAGCACCAGCCCCTTCAGGTTGCTGAAGCCGTCGATGGCCTCAATCACTTCCTGAGCTGTGGTTTCCTGGAACTGTTTCAGGTGAATGTAGCCCACGCCGGGGCGGATCTCGTACTTCAGGTCCACGGAGGGATTGGGAATTTCGTCACGCACCAGGTCGAAGACCAGCGGCTTGGGCTGGCCCTCGCGGATCATGCTTACCTGCACATGCGTGCCCTTGGGGCCCTTGAGCGCCTTGGCCACCAGGTCAGAGGTCATGCCGTCGGTGCTCTTGCCGTCCACCGCGGCAATGATGTCGCCGGGATGGATGCCGGCGCGGAACGAGGGCGTGTTCTCGTAGGGCTCAACCACATATACCTTGTTGAGCTGCTGCTGGATCACCATGCCTACGCCGTAATAGCGGCCGTGCTGCTCCTCGCGCATCTTGGCATAGGCCTTTGGATCGTAAAAATTCGAGTGCGGGTCCAGCACTCGCAACATGCCGGGGATCGCCCCGTCATAGATGGCCAGGTCGGCTTTGTCGCTGTCGATCGGCTCGGCGTAGTTCTGCTCCACCAGCGCGTAGACATTGCTGAACGACTTGAGGCTGTCGCGGAGCTGGCTTTCATCGGTCGAAGACTGGGCTCCCACCCTGCGCTGCAGGACGCTGCCCACAACCGCGCAGACGGCGAAGAAGAGGATGATGGTGAAAAGTGCGCGGCGGGCGCGGGGAGTCATAGGCTGGGAGAACCTCCGGACGGCGTGTGCGGCAGGCGCCCGGAAAGGGCCTGAAGCGGCAGTCTTGGGCTAAAGTATAGCACCGTGGAGTTTGACGCCGGCGGGGGCCTTACGGTAGCCGGGCTCCTGTGAATGGGGGTTTGCGTTGTTCCCGGCGCGCCCGGATGTGCCAGCCGCCTCCTGGGGGTATTCTTTCCGGATTCGCCACTCATTCGCTCCAGCCATCGCGCTTCTGCTCCCCTGGCGTTTACAATGGCGTCTATGCCTCAGGTGGAGAAATTTTGCCGCATGGCGTGTGCTTACCTATGACTCTGAATCTTTTTCGCACTCCCGCAGCGTTCGTGTTCGGCACATTGCTGCTCGCAAGTTCCGCTCTGGCGCAAACGCATCCCGCCGCGCCGGAGAGCCCCTACGGCGGCACTACGGTCGAGGACATCATCGCCCAGGTCAACGACCAGATCATCACGCGCTCAGATTATGACCGCGCGATGAAGCAACTGGACGACGAGATGCGCCAGCACGGGGCCACCATGCAGCAGATCTCAGAGGGCCACAAGGATCTGTTGCGCAACCTGATCGACCAGCAGCTTTGGCTCTCAAAGGGCAAGGAACTGGACATCAACGGCGAAACCGAGCTGATCCAGAAGCTGAACGAGATCCGCAAGCAATACAACCTTGAATCCATGGATGACCTGGAAAAGGCTGCCAAGGAACAGGGCGTCTCATTTGAGGACTTCAAGGCCAATATTCGCAACCAGGTCATCACCCAGGAGGTGATGCGCCAGGAGGTGGGCAAGCGGATTTCGTTCACCCCCGGTGAGGTGCAGCGCTACTTTGAGGAACACAAGCAGGAATACGCTCAGCCTGAGAGCGTGCGGTTGAGCGAGATTCTCATCTCAACAGGCGCCCAGTCTGACGATCCCGCGGCACTGGCGGCCGCCAAGGCCAAGGCCGACGACATCGAAGCCAAACTCCATGCCGGCGGCGAATTCAACCAGTTGGCAAAATCTTTCAGCGAAGGCCCCACAGCCGCCGAGGGCGGCGATTTGGGCCAGTTCCGCCGCGGTTCTCTCGCCAAGGTTCTCGAGGATCAGACCTTCGTTCTCAAGTCGGGCCAATACACAGATCCCATTCGCACCAAACAGGGCTACGTCATCCTCAAGGTGGTTGAGCACGTCACCGGCGGCGTTCCGGCGTTCAAGGATGTCGAACAAGACGTGGAGCAGAGTTACTACATGAGCCGTATGGAGCCGGCCCTGCGCGATTATCTGACCAAGATGCGCGAGGAAGCTGCCATCGACATCAAGACGGGTTTTAGCGATACCGGCGCCAGCGCCAATAAGTCGATCTTCCCCATCGGCTATGCCGCCTATACGCCGCCCGCCCCCAAGAAGAAGAAGAAGGTTGAGCGTACCCGCTTCCGCGAAACAACGCGCACCTTCCGCCAGAAATCGCCGCAGGTCGCGGCTGAATCCGCTACGGTTCCGGCCAAGAAGCAGAATGCCAGCGCAACCTCACAGAAGCCGGGCAAGAAGGAAAAGATTCGCCTGGGCAAGGCGCCTACCAAGACCCTTCCCAATGCTCCGCCAACGCCGACCGAAGACGCGGGTGCGGTTCAGCAAGCCGCGAATGGCGCCCCGGAGGCGGTAATTCCGCCCGAACCAAGCGCCAAGCCGGTGCCGAAGACCCGCTTCAGCGAACGCGCCAAACAAGCCAAGCAGGCCAAGACCAAGGGGAAGCAGCCGGACTTGCAGGCACCCGCCCCGCCCGACGCCGCCGAGGTTGCGGACCGTCAGGCCCAGGCCGGTCCGCTCGGGCTCAACGGCGATACGTCGACCAAGAAGAAAAAGAAATCCACCGTAACCGCCGGCGAAAAAACCCGCCTGAGCGACAAGAACAAGACTCCGGCCGCCCCGGCGCAGAATCCGACCGCCACGCCAGCGACTCCCACTCCGCAAACCCCGGCGCCCGAGACTCCGCCGCCTGCTCCAGCACCGGCGCCGCAACCCCAGAAATAGAGCAAGCGCAACCATCCATCCCGCCGGGCATGGGGCTTTATCCCCATGCCCGGCTTGTTTTTTTGCAAGATGAGCCAGTTCAAGTTAATCTTCTGGGCAGAATGAAAGACATCTATATTGCCGATCTGGCCGCTTTCGATGAAGGAAAGCTCTTCAACGGTTTCTTCCTGGTTTTAGTCAAGCAGCAGCGTACCACCAAGACCAACAAGCCGTACCTCAATCTCATCCTTGGTGACAAGACCGGTCAGCTCGAAGCCCGCGTCTGGGAGCCGGGCGACCCGCGCATCGCCAAGGATTTCGACCGCGGCGACGTGGTTAAAGCCCGCGGTTGCGTCTCCCGGTTCGACGACCGCCTGCAGATGAAAATCGACCAGCTCCGCCTAGCCACGCCTGCCGAGGTGGACAAGACAGACCTGCTTCCCTCGACCACTTACGACGTATCCGCCCTCTGGAGCCAACTCCTCAGCTTCGTCGACAGTTTCACCAACCCAGACCTGAAGCGCCTGCTGACCGCGCTGCTTGACGACCCAGCCCTCGCCCAGGCTTACCGCGAAGCTCCCGCCGCCAGGCAGCTTCACCACGCCTGGCTGGGCGGTTTGCTGGAACACGTAATCAGCCTGCTCACCCTGGCCGACCGCGTTGCCCCCCATTACCCCCTGCTCGACCGCGACCTGCTGCTCACCGGCGTCATTCTGCACGACATCGGCAAGGTGCGCGAGCTGAGTTGGGAGATCGGTTTCGAGTACACCATCGAAGGCAGCTTGCTGGGCCACATCCAGATCGGTGCCGCTCTGGCCGAGCGCACCATGGACAGCCTGCCCAACTTCCCGCCGAAGCTCAAGACGCTGGTGCTGCACATGATCCTGTCGCACCACGGCAAGCTGGAATTCGGCTCACCCAAGCTGCCCATGATTCCCGAGGCGTTGGTGCTCAACTTCCTCGACGACCTGGACGCCAAGATGCAAGCCGTGGCCGGCGAATTCGAAAAGTCGATCCGCGAGGGCAAAGGGCCGGACGAATTGACCGGGAAGGTGTGGGCGCTGGATCAGCGGCAGTTGCTCAACACCAAGCGGTGGCTTCAGGAAGACAAGGAATAATCGCTGCTCCCTTATGCCAAAAACCAATCCCACTGCTCCTGGGTCAGCGGGACCACCGAAAGCCGCCCAATGATGACCAGCGGCGATGCGGCAAACAGCGGCTCGGCCTTGATTGCCGCCAGGGTCTTGGGCTGTTTGAGCCGCTTGCCGGCCTTTACCTTGACGATGGGAACCTTGGGATCGGTGGAGTCCACGCTCACCACGATTCCAGTGCCAACAGCAGTACGCTCGTCGCCGGTGTGGTAGAAAATCCACTTCGTCCCCGCCTTCATCTTGCGCAGGAATTTCACGGCAGTGGGATTGGTCACGCCATCCCAGATCGTCTCCTTGTCGCGCAGAAAATCGTCGAAGGAGTAGACATCGGGCTCGGTCTTGAAGAGGAAGTAAGCCATGCGCTCCATGCTAAGCGAGGAAACAGGAAACAGGAAACAGGGAATAGGGAGTAGTGAGTAATGCGTAGGGAGTAAGGAGTAGGGAATAGGATTCCTGCGTCCACGCACAGTGCGCTATCCCCACCGCGCTGATTGCTATTCCCTATTCCCTGCTCCCTATTCCCAATTTCCTGTCTCTCCCCGTTACAATCAAATCAACATGATCCGTTTCTCAACTGCCGGCGAATCCCACGGGGAAGCTCTCATCGCCCTCGTCTCTGGATTGCCCGCGGGCGTCCCTGTCGATCTCGATTTCGTGAACCGCGAGCTGTGGCGGCGGCAGCAGGGCTACGGTCGCGGCGGGCGCATGAAGATCGAATCCGACAAGGCCCACGTGCTTTCCGGCGTGCGGCACGGCAAGACCATCGGATCGCCGATTGCGATCGAGATCGTCAACCGCGACTGGAAAAACTGGGAGGAAAAACTCCCCGTTGAAGTGGGCGACCCAGCCAAACATCAGGCGGTAGCCTCGCCACGGCCGGGCCACGCGGATCTGGCCGGAGCCCTGAAATTCAACTTTCCTGATGCTCGCTACGTGCTGGAGCGTGCCTCGGCCCGCGAATCCACCGCGCGCGTGGCCGCCGGCGCCCTCGCCAAACTGCTGCTGAGGACCCTCGGAATTGAAGTGGCCAGCCATGTCATCCGCGTGGGCCGCGTGGAGTTGGAGCGCGCCGCCACATGGGACGAGATCGCCGCCGTCGCCGCGAAGGACGAGATCGTGCTAAGTTGCGTCGATGCTGCCACCGAAGCCCGCATGAAGGAAGAGGTCGAGGAGGTTTCCCGCACTGGCGACACCGTGGGCGGTGTTTTTGAAGTGGTCGTCCACGGAGTGCCTGCGGGTCTGGGCACCTACGCGAACTGGGATGAGCGGCTCGATGGGCTGCTGGCCTGGTCCGTGATGAGCCTCCAGGCCGTAAAAGCCGTCGAAATCGGCCGCGGTGTCACCGCCGCTGAATCGATCGGCTCCAAAGTTCACGATCCGATCCACTACTCTGCGGAAGACACCGGCAAGCCGACCCGTTTCACCCGCCCCCAAAACAACGCCGGCGGCATCGAGGGCGGCGTCTCCAATGGGGAAGATATTGTGGTCCGGGGCTATCTCAAGCCCATTTCCACGTTGCGCCGCCCCCTGGAATCGGTGCGCTTTGACACCCGCGAGACCACGAGCGCAAGCTACGAACGTTCGGACATCTGCGTGGTACCCGCCGCAGGCGTGGCGGCCGAGGCCATGGTGGCTCTCGCCGTGGCCGGCCAGGCGCAGCAGAAATTCGGCGGCGATTCTGCCCTTGAAATGCAACGAAATTTCCTCGGATACATCGAACAGATACGGAGCTATTGACAGAAAAAATGATTCTTAAGATCGTCAAATATCCCGAGCCGGTGTTGTCGCAGCCCGCCGAGCCGGTCACCGAATTCGACGGCGAATTGCGCCAGCTGGCCGCGGACATGTTCGAGACCACCTACGCCAACCAGGGCATTGGTTTGGCCGCACCGCAGGTAGGCGTGTCCAAGCGCCTCACAACAATCGACGTCAGCATGGGCAAGGACCCTGCGCAGAAGCTTGTGCTCATCAATCCCGAGATTATCCTCCACGAGGGCAGGCAATATGAGGAGGAAGGCTGCCTGAGCTTCCCCGATATTCGCGAAAAAGTGGTGCGCGCGGCCAAGGTGCGCATTCGCGCCCAGGACGAGCATGGCAAGTGGTTTGAGATGGATGGGGAAGAGCTTCTTTCGCGCTGCATGCAGCATGAAATCGACCACCTGGACGGCATGTTGTTCATCTTCAGGATGAGCGCCCTGAAGCGCGACCTGAACCTGCGCAAGATCCGCAAGATGCAGCGCGACGGCGAGTGGTAGAGATCATGAAATTGGTCTTCTGCGGCACTCCGCAGTTTGCCGTGCCCACGCTTGAGGCGCTGCTTGCGGCGGGCCACCACATTGCGCTGGTTGTTTCGCAGCCGGACCGTCCGGTGGGGCGCAACCAGCAACTTACCGGGCCTCCGGTGAAGATCGCGGCGCTGGCCGCCGGCCTGCCTGTTACGCAGCCGGAAAAGATCCGCGGCAACGCGGAATTTCGCGCCCTGCTTGAATCCATTGCTCCTGACGCCATCGTGGTGGTTGCCTACGGCCGCATCATCCCTCCCTGGATGCTGGCGCTGCCACGCCTCGGCTGCATCAACCTGCACGGATCCTTGTTGCCCAAATACCGCGGCGCCGCGCCCATCCAGTGGGCCGTGGCCATGGGCGATGCCTTTACCGGCAACACCACCATGCTGCTGGAAGAAGGCCTTGACACGGGCCCCATTCTCCTCCAGCAGACCATCGAAATTGCCCCCGAACAGACTGCTGTGGAACTGTTCGATCAGCTTGCCCATGCCGGAGCGCCGATGGTAGTGGATACGTTGGCCGGCTTGGCCGGCGGAACCATCCATCCTGAGCCGCAAAACGACGCTTTCGCTACCTTTGCCCCGCTCCTCGACCGCGAAGACGGCCGCATGGACTTTGCCGCCCGCACCGCTATCGAGCTCAAGAATCGCTGGCGCGGCTTTCAACCCTGGCCGGGGGCCTTCACTGCATTTGATGGCAAGAAACTTATTGTTCATCGTATGGAAGTAGCAGCACCGCCCAGTTCAATCGAGTCGGTTCCTGCCCAATCGGGCTTGGCTGCTCCCGGCCAAATCCGAATCGAACGCCATCGTCTTTTTGTAGCCTGCGCCGAAGACACCTGGTTGGAGTTCCTCGAACTCCAGCTTGAAGGCAAGAAGCGGCTGGCCGCCGCGGAATTCCTGCGCGGAACCGCGCTCTCCGCCAGCACCCGGCTGGGCTGAGGCCGATGCCTGCTCTTTCCCCAGCCCGCAAAGCCGCCTTCGTGGTCCTCCTGACCGTCGAGCGCAGGCAATCCCATTCTGACGATCTGCTCCGCGGCAAAGCCGTCAACGCTCTCTCGCCGGCGGACCGCAACCTGGCCACGGCGCTGGTGTTGGGCGTACTCCGCTGGCAGATTCGCCTTGACCATCAACTGCAAGCTCTGCTCAAACACCCCAACGCCAAACTTGACGCCGAGATTCTGATCGCCCTGCGGCTGGGAGCCTTCCAGATTCTGCACATGGACCGCATTCCCGTGCGCGCCGCTGTTGACGAAAGCGTGGAACTGGCCAAGCAGGCCGGCCATCGCTTTGCTTCCGGCATGGTCAACGCCGTGCTCCGCAAGCTTGCGGCGGCTCCGCGCATAGACTTTTCAGAGGAGAGCGCGGCGGAACTGGCGCTGGCCCAGGCCCATCCTGCTTGGATGGTCGAGCGCTGGGCAGGCTTTTACGGCCTTGAGGCTGCCCGCGCAATCTGCCGCCACGGGCAGAGCCAGCCCGCGGTCTCCGTCCGCATCGAAAGCCTCGCCGTCGAAGCCGAACTCGCCCAGGACGGCATTCCTCTGGAACCCGGCGAACTGCTCACTGCGGCCCGCACCGTCATTTCCGGCGACGTGACGGCTACCGCAGCCTTTCACCAGGGCCGCGCCCGCCTTCAGGACGAGGGGTCTCAGCTAGTTGCTGAAATTGCGGGGCAGGGAACTGCGATTCTGGACTGCTGCGCCGCTCCCGGCGGCAAAACCTTCATTCTCGCCGAGCGCAACCCTTCGGCCAGCATCGTGGCCTGCGAATCGAGCCCCGTCCGGTTGGAGCAGTTGCGCAAGCGCCTCGCCGTTCACGCCGGCCGGATCGAATTCCGCCTCGCCGATGCAGCCGCGCTAGCTGAGGAATCAGCCTTCGATCTTGCCTTGGCCGATGTGCCGTGCAGTGGCACGGGTACGCTGGGCCGCAACCCGGAAATGCGTCACCGCCTGCGTCCCGAGGAACTGGTCCGTCAGGCCAGGCGCCAGCAGGCGATTCTTCACGCCGCCTTGCGCGCCGTCCGCCCCGGCGGGCGGGTGGTTTACTCCACTTGCTCACTGGAACCGGAGGAAAACGAGCAGGTCGTCGCCGCATTCCTTGCAGAAACGCCGAACGCCCGCCGCGTCCCGTTACAAAATCGGATCGACGACCTGCTGAGCGAAGGCATTCTAGCCCGCTCGGGCGCGGAGCGGCTACGCCGGAGCCTCACGTCTGAAGACGCTCTGCGCCTGCTGCCCGGCGTCTTCCACTCCGATGGATTTTTTATCGCAATGATCGAGCGGACCGCCTGAAAAACGGCGTCGGCGCGATTGTCGATCCGCCGACCGAGAGGTTCGCTGACTTGCTATTCGGGCTCCATCCGCAATGCCGCATAATCCCGCCCCAGCATGCCGCAGAGCGCCTCCACCACCAGCTCGTGATCGGCGCGCTGCGCCAATCCGGAGATGGTGACGCTGCCCACCACCCCCGCACCCTGTACGGTCAGTGGAAACGATCCGCCATGCGTGGCAAAGTCAGCCAAAGGCAGACCCTGTTGTTCGGTAAGCGTGTCGTTCTTTGCCTTCAGCTTTAGCCCAATGGCATAAGAACTGTGATGGAACCGTGCCACTACGTTGCACTTGCGACGCACCCACTCGGCATTGTCGGGCGTTGTGCCCTCCAGCGCCGCGTAAAACAAGGGCTGCCCAAACCGCCGTACGTCGATCACCACGGCCAAGCCGCGTGCTTCCGCCATCGTTCTCAGGCGGTCGCCCAGTTCCCATGCCAGTCTCGCATCCAGGCGCGGCAACCACAGTTCGCGCTCCTGCAATGCAATTCGCTCCAGGTCATCGCTCAATCCCATTTGGTTCCATCCTTACACGTCATTCTCATCTTACTTGCGCGCCTGCTTCCAGTGCCTCATTCGCCTGCGGCATAATGCCCAGCCGCTGATAAATCGGCCGAATCTCCTTACGAATGGTCTTGAGCCGCGACCAGAACCAAAGCGACCCTAAGATGCACGCGGCGCCGCTCACCATGACCGTGCGCGGCGCACCGATGGCGTGGGCCAGCGTGCCTGCCAGCAGGCTTCCGAAAGGCGCCATGCCCACAAACGCCATAGTGTAGTAGCTCATCACCCGGCCGCGCATTTTTTCATCCACGAGGGTTTGCAGAATGGTGTTGCTGGCCGTCATGCCCTGCATCATGCCGAAGCCGGTCACGAGCATCATCAGCATCGAGAGCCAAAGGATGCTCGAGAGCCCAAAGCAGATGAGGCCCACGCCAAAGGCCGCCGCCGCGAGGGGAATCATCCCGGTGAGTCCCCGCACCGAGCGTCGCATCACCATGGTCAAAGCGCAAGTTAAAGAACCCACGCCCACCGCGCCCATCAGGAATCCGAGAGTGTGCGGGCCGCCGTGCAGAACTTGCGCCGCAAAGATCGGCATCAGCACCATGAACGGCCAGCCCATCAGGCTGATCAGCCCAAACAGCAGCAGAATAGTACGAATCGGCGCGAAGTTTGCCACATAAGTCCATCCCTCGCGCAGTTGCGCCATCATCGTTGTGGCCGCGCGCTGTTCCTTCTTTGCTGGAAGATGCATCATCAGGAGCGACGCGATCACGGCAATATAGCTCACGCCGTCGGTCAGGAAGCACCAGCCTTCATTGGTGGCGGCAATCAGCATTCCGGCCAGCGAGGGACCGATCAGCCGGGCCACGTTCACCATGGATGAGTTGATGGCGATGGCGTTGGAAAGGTCGGCCTTGTTGCCCACCATTTTGACCATGAACGATTGCCGGCCAGGCATGTCGAATGCATTGACGACGCCCTGCATCACGCTCAGCACCAGGATTTCGGGGATCGTGATGCGATGGGAAAGCGTAAGCCAGGCCAGGAGGAGCGACTGCACCATGGCCAGGCTCTGCGTCCAGACCAGCAGTGTGCGCCGGTCGATGCGATCCACGATCACACCGGCCAGAGGAGCCAGCAGAAAAGTGGGAATCTGCCCGGCAAAGCCCACTGTGCCCAGAAGCAGCGGCGATTTGGTTAGCCGGTAGACGAGCCACGACGTGGCGATGCGCGTCATCCACGTGCCGACAAGCGAGATGCTCTGCCCGCCAAAGAAGAGACGAAAGTTCCTGTGGCGCAGGGCACGCCATGCGTGCGAGAAGTCCCCGGCCGCGGGCGCAGCTTGGGCAGCTTGATCCTGTTGTTGTTCTGCTTCTGGCGTCATGGTTCCGTTTTTAGATGCGGGCGATTGGCAAGCAGACTCGCAGACTCGCTTACTTGGCCACCGTCAACTTCACAAGCGTGCTCTGGTCCACGCGCGATCCCGCTGGCGGCTGCTGTGCAATCACCGCGCCGGGATTCACCGGGGGGCGGGGCGGCGCGTTTCCGCTGCCCACCGGCGCCACTGGCACATCCATAAACTTTGGAGCCGCGGATTGGATGCCTACGCTGGCCAACTGCGCCTGCGCGCTGACCACCGGCAGGCCGGTCAGGCTGGGCATCACATAGCCGTCGGGCGCATCGTCGTCCGGCGCGGCCACAAGCAGGTTGATGCTGGGTCGGGCAATGCCTTGAGCATGACCGGGCGGGTCCTGCGCCAGCACCGTTCCTTCTGTCGCCCTGGCGTAGGGCAGGCGCGCGGTGACGCCCACCTCAAGGCCCACGCGCCGCAATTCCAGTGCCGATACGCGTTCATCGCGGCCCACCGTGTCAGGCACGTCAACCTTCTGCGGACCCAGACTCTCGGCCACACGCACCCGCCATTCGCGGCGCACAACCGTTCCCGGCGCGGGCGACTGCGTCAGAATATGTCCCGCGGCCACGTCGTCTGAATAGTAGCGGTTGTCCACGTCCAGGTTCAGACCCAATCCGGCGGTTTGGCTGCGCGCCTCGGCCACCGTCATTCCCTTCAGCGCCGGCACTTGCACCTCTGCTCCGTGAATGGCAAAGTGCATGGTGGTGATGGCCGCCAGCAGCGCTGCCGCCACCAGCAGAAGCAGCAGCGAAGCAACCTGAAAGAAATTTACAACCGCTCGACCGTTCATGGTTCAGGTTCACCGTCGGCAAAAACAATCTCGTAGTCGATCGGCGTCGCCTTCTCAAGCATCTTCCCGACCGAACAATATTTGTTCTTCGAGAGCGCCACCGCGTCCTCCACGGCCTTGCGGCTCAGATTCCCGCTCACCGTGTAGGTCAACTTGATGTGCGTAAAGACCCGTGGCGCCGTTTCGGCCTGCGTGGCCGTGGCCGTCACCTGCAGGCCCAGCAGCGGCTGGCGCTTTTTCTGCAGGATCGATACCACGTCTACGCTGGTGCAACCGCATAGCGCCATCAGCACCGCCTCCATGGGACTCGGCCCCTGCTCGTGCGAGGGGTCCGCGTCGAAGAAGATCGAATTGCGGTTTTCCGAAATCCCCTCGTAAATACTGCCGCCCTTCCATTCAGTGTGCGCAATCATCTTCGCCCTTTCTCGCCTTTCTCGCGTCTTAAGGAATCTTCAGAGATAGTCCGATGTTCTGCGCGTCGTGCAACGCCGTCGCTTCTTGGGGGTCGCGCCGGCTTGGATGCGTCGGTATCGCCCTACGGGTATCTCTGAAAACGTGTCATCGCGTGTTATCCGCCACCGGCTCGGGGTGAATTGTGACGCGGTGAACTTCCGGACACTCCAGCTTCAAGCGGTCCTCGAGTGCCGTGATCACCACGTGTACCCGCTGCATGGGCAGGTCGTCCGGCAGCGTGCAATGGCAGGAAAGAGAGATGTGCTCGCCGGCCCTGCCCACGATGATCTCATGCACATCCACAATTTCCGGAAACAGTTTGGCCATGGACCGCAGCGCGTGCTCAATCCTGCGGTCCACTTCGATCATCTCCTCGGGCTGCTCAATGGTGGCCGGTTCACTTTCGATGTGCGTCAGCACTGAGTCGATCTCCGGCGCCACGCGCAGAATCTCCGCTTCCATGGCGCTCACAAAGCCGTGCGCAGCCAGCAGAGGCATGTTCTCGTCGAGTTCCAGGTGCTGCTCCACGCGCAGCCGTCCATGGTGCGACTGAACGCTCAGCTCGTGGACGCTCACATTGTTGCGCGCGGCCACCGCCCTTACCCGGTCGAAGACGCTCTCAGCCCTGGCCTGGCGCGGCACGGTGTGGATGACCACATCGGCCTCCGGCAGCGCGCGATGCGCAGCCTCGGTGGCCTCACGGACCAATTCCCCGGTGTGCTCGAAGGTGTAACGCCGGGGCAGCGCCAGCGTCAGGTCGGCAAAATAAGCAGCCCCGGCACGTCGCACCCGCGCCTGTTCCACAGCCAGCACGCCCTCCACCCGTTCCACCTCATGCACCAACCGCCGCCGCGTCTCTGCCGGAACTTCGTCCATCAGCACGGCCACCGTCTCCCGGCCCAGGTGCAGCGTCATGCGCAGAATCATCAGCGAAACCACCACCGCCGCAAACGGGTCCGCGTATCGCAGCCAGCCGATCCCGAACCGCATTCCCGCATAACTGGCGCCCAGCCCCGCCAACACCGCCAGCGTCGACCAGATGTCCGAGGCAAAGTGGAACGCATCGGTCGCCAGTGCCGGGCTACCCGTCCGCAAGGCCGTGGCCCTCAGCCGCCTCGACCGCCAGTAATCCACCGCAATCGAGGTCAGCAGCACCAGTACCGGCCACACTGAGTTGCGCAGTTCCACCGTGTGGTTGAAGATCCGCTGCATCGCCTCCCAGATGATCCAGGCGCAGGAGACGGCCATCAGGGCTGCCTCGCCAAAGGCGGAAAGGTTCTCGAACTTGCCGTGGCCGTAGGAGTGGCCTTCATCGGCCGGTCTGTCGCTCATCTGTACTGAGAAGAACGTCAGCGTCACGCCCACCAGATCCAGCCCCGAGTGAGCAGCGTCTGACAGCACACCCAGCGACCCAGACAGCAACCCCGCTGCCAGCTTCAGCACAGTCATCGCCGAGGCCGCCAGCATGGAGTGCAGCGCCACGCGCCGCTTCTCAGCGGAAAGACTGGCCAGATTGGAGACGGCGGAACTCATCGCGCTCCTAGGCTATCGCACTTTCAGCATCCGGGCCGTGTGCCCGTGTACAAACCGGCAATCCCAAAGGTGTACGGCTGCCACACACATGCTTCATACCCAACCCCGCGCATCAGCCCCAGCATCTCCGGCGGCGGCGGAAAACTCCCTACCGAAGCCGGCAAATAGTTGTACGCCCTATTGTGGCCGCCCACCGCACGCCCGATGGCCGGCAGCACGCGGCGGAAATACACGGCATAGGCCTTGCCCAGCAGCCCACCCGGCTCACTGAAGTCCAGAATTCCCAATTGCCCGCCCGGCTTCAGCACCCGGTAAAACTCCTTGAGTCCAGCCTCATAATTAGCCAGATTCCTGAACCCAAATGCCGTCACAATCAAGTCCAGTGACCCCGGCCGCAAGGGCAGGTGCAGCGCATCCGCCTCCAGGGCCACGGCCGTTGGATCGCCCGGCTTCAGTGCCCCAAACTTCCTTGCGCCGCGGCTCAACATCTCCCGGGCAAAATCCGCCGCCAGAATCGGCCGTGCCCCCGGTGGCCGGTGCTTCAAGAGAGCCATCGTCATGTCGCCCGTGCCGCAACAGATGTCCAGCACCGCGGCATCGGGCCGGACGAGCACCGCCCGGAATCGTCGCGCTGCCCTGCCCCACCAAATTCTGTCGACATTGGCTGAAAGCACATGGTTCAGCAGGTCATACCGCGGCGCAATCGAGTCAAACATCTGCCGCACAGCCCGCGCGGCACCCGCTTCATCCTCTGCACCCGACGGCCTGGCTCCAGTGGCAGGCATCAGGCGTGCTTCTCCCTGGCCCGCGCCAGCGTGTATCCCACCGCGGCTTCCAGCTCGGCTGCGGTCACGTCCTCCACAACGCCCGCATCGCCAATCCCTACCGGCAAAACAAACCGTCTCACACCGCGGATATTCTTTTTGTCGCTCCCGGTGGCCGCCACCACCTTGGCCACGCGCAGCTTCAACGGCGGCAGCGGCCCATACAGATGGATCAAACTCTCCAGCCGCTCAAACTGTTGGCCTGTAATGGTTCCCCGCTTTCGCGCCAGATACAAGGCGGCCACCATGCCCCACCCCACCGCCTCGCCATGCAGCAGAGTCTTGTAGCCGGAGGCCTGCTCCAGCGCGTGGCCCACCGTGTGCCCCAGATTAAGAATCATCCTGAGCCCGTTCTCGCGCTCGTCCTTGTTCACCACCCCGGCCTTCATACGGATCGACGCGGCAATCACCTTTTCAAGGGCCTTGGGGTCGCGCCCCAGCACGTCGTCCACGTGCTCTTCCATGAAGCGCACCAGCGTCCGGTCGCGGATAACCCCCGCTTTCAAGCTCTCCATCAAGCCGGCCTTCAACTCGCGGTCCGGCAGCGTCCCCAGCACCCCGATATCGGCAAACACCGCCAGCGGATGATGAAAGCTCCCCACCAGGTTCTTGCCCTCGGGCAGGTTCACGCCCGTTTTGCCGCCCACGGACGAATCCACCTGCGAAAGAAAGGTGGTCGGCACCTGGACATAGGGAATCCCCCGCATATAGATCGCGGCCAGAAACCCTCCCACATCGCCCACAATCCCGCCGCCAAAAGCGATCAGTAGACTCCCGCGATCCCCGCCCGCCTGGGCCATTTGCCGCAACAGCTTCTCCACGCTGGCCAGGGTTTTGTGGTTTTCTCCGGGGGGCAGAAACAGCGCCACCGGCGCCTCGGCAAAGGAGCCGAGAAATTTTTCTCCCCACAGCGCCCAGATCGGCGCCGAAGTCAGCACGAATACGCGCCGCGGCAACCCGCCCGCAACGCGCCCGATCCGCGGCGCCAGCGTCTCCATCAGCCCGCTGCCCGCCATCACGTCGTATTTCGCCGAAGGTGTCTCTACTCGAATGGTCTGCACGCTGCTTCCATCCTAAAGCAGAACTCCAAGACGGAGGGCCTACGTACCCCTAGTCTCGCCCTGGTCTCGCAGTGGACAGCCGGGAAATACAGCTTGGCCGCGTTGTTGTTGGCGTGGGTGTGGCCAGAGAGGGAAGCCTCCGCACCGAACTGAGGGGAAGTGCATCCAAATTCCAAGGGGGGAAGTTGCGATGGCGAAAAAAGTTGCGGACCTGTTGGTGGATGTTCTGGCGGAAGCAGGGGTGCGGCGGATTTACGGCGTCTCCGGCGACTCGCTCAACGGCATTACCGACTCGATTCGAGCAACCAGGCAACTGGATTGGATTCATCTGCGGCATGAAGAAACGGCAGCCTTTGCCGCGGGCGCGGAGGCCCATCTCACCGGAGGGCTGGCGGTTTGCGCCGGAAGCTGCGGCCCGGGAAATCTCCACCTGATCAACGGGCTCTACGACTGTCACCGCAGCCGGGTTCCTGTTCTGGCCATCGCGGCACAGATCCCAAGCGATGAAGTAGGCAGCGGGTACTTCCAGGAAACCCATCCGGAACATCTCTTCGCGCAGTGCAGCCACTATTGCGAACTGGTTTCGCAACCCGAACAGATGCCCCGGTTGCTTGAGATTGCCATGCAAACCGCGATCACCCGGCGTGGTGTTGCCGTCATTGCTTTGCCGGGCGACATTGGCTTGCGGGATGCCGTCGAATCAAGGCCGCGCCTGCATTTTCATGAGCCGAAACCGACCGTGCATCCCGCAGAGGAAGAACTCACGGCGCTGGCGAAGATTCTGAACGACTCAAAGAAAACCACGATTCTTGCCGGAGCCGGCTGTGCCGGTGCCCACGACGAGTTGATCGAACTTGCGGGCAAGCTGAGAGCCCCCATCGTACATGCCTTGAGGGGCAAGGAGTTTGTCGAGTACGACAACCCTTTCAGTGTGGGTATGACGGGTCTTCTTGGTTTCTCCTCCGGCTATCACGCCATGATGAATTGCGACACGCTGCTGATGCTCGGAACGGACTTCCCCTACCGCCAGTTTTACCCGGAAAACGCGACCATCATTCAGATCGACATTCGGGGCGAGCAGATTGGCCGCCGCGCAAAGGTTGATCTGGGCCTGGTGGGCGACGTGAAAGCCACGCTGGCCGCGCTCATCCCTCAGCTCCGCGTCAAGGCCGATGAGGCACACTTGAGCGCTTCGCTGCGTCACTATGGCGAGGCCCGGGAAGGCCTGGACGATTTGGCCACCGGCAAGCCCGGAGAAAAGCCGATCCATCCCCAATACGTCGCAAAAGTCCTGGACGAGCTTGCCGCTGACGATGCGGTCTTCACCTGCGATGTGGGTACGCCAACCATCTGGGCCGCGCGCTATCTCCAGATGAATGGAAAGCGAAGTTTGCTCGGCTCCTTCACCCACGGTTCCATGGCCAATGCGCTCCCGCAGGCCATTGGAGCGCAGGTCAGTCATCCCGGCCGCCAGGTCATCTCGTTGTCAGGAGACGGCGGGCTCGCCATGCTCATGGGTGAATTGCTCTCGCTCCGTCAGCTGCATTTGCCGGTGAAGTTGATCGTCTTCAACAACAGCTCGCTGGCCTTTGTCGAGTTGGAGATGAAGGCCGCCGGCATACTCGATTTTGGAACCGATCTGCACAACCCGAATTTCGCAAAGATGGCCGAGGCCACGGGCATCCTTGGGCTTCGGGCTGAAACATCGGATCAGGTGAGGCCGATGATCGCGCAGGCGCTTGATCATGACGGACCGGCTCTGGTTGAAGTCATCGTGAGCCGGCAGGAACTCTCCATGCCGCCGACGATTACTGTCGATCAGGTGAAAGGCTTCAGCCTGTTCATGATTAAAGCCGTTCTCGACGGCCGAGGCGACGAAATCATCGATCTGGCAAGGGTCAACCTCCGCCGGTAGTCCGGCGGTTGGTGCCCGCCTTCGAGATAGGAGTGTCCCCGGACTCCCACCCCGCAGACGAAGACACGTCTGCGGGGACCTTGGTCATTAGTTTTGCCACCAGGACTATCTGCTCGGCAGTCTTACTCCTCGGCAGCGGGCCGTTTTCTTGGCTGGTGCGTGATCATTTTCTGTCTTCCTCCACCCTCTGGGCGGGTTTTCTCTCGCTGTTGCCTGAACCGCCGGGAAATCTAAATTCATCCCTTTTTCACAATGAAGAACCTATATTGTCCATCTGTGTAGGCACATGGACGATTCGAGCGCGAATCGCGCCAACAAGGTCAGTGTGGACGTTGGTGCTGCCTGAAGACCAATGGCCGCTTCTATAGGAGAAAGCCGGACCACCCACAACCCTCCAAGGACGGTGAACGAAATGAATCTGAATTTGAGAGCACTTGTTATGGTGCCTGCGGCATTTGCAACGTGCGCTGTTCTCCTCGCAACCGGCTGCAACATGGCCGAAGAGGGGAAGCAGGAGGAATTCAAGGTTGTCAATGCGCAGAACCGTACGATTGCTGCTTCCGGAAGTACAGCCATTGAGCCGCTGATTGACCGTTGGGGCAAGGATTATGAGAAGTCCCACCCGGTGCAGGTGAATTACCGCCCAACCGGCAGCGGCGCCGGAATCGATAACCTCCGCCATGGCTTTGGGGCTTTCGCAGCCAGCGATACGCCGCTCGGCGACAATCAGCTCCAGGGGCTTCCACCCATCGTCCAGATTCCAGTGAGTACAGGTCCCATTTGCGTCGTCTATAACCTGCCGGGTTTGAAGACCCCGCTGAAACTGAGCGGCAGGACTCTTGCCGGTATCTATGCCAGTGAGATCATCAGTTGGCAAGACCCTGCGATTATCAGCGAAAACCCCGGCGCGGCGCTTCCTCACGCGGCCATCATCGTTGTCCATCGTTCCGATGGAAGCGGGACAACCAACATCCTCACAAACTATCTGAGCAAGGTGAGTCCAACCTGGCAGTCCAGGTACGGTACCGGCCTCACGGTCAAGTGGCCGGCGGGGATCGGCGCAAATGGAAGTCATGCCGTTCTGAGCGCGGTGATGGACACTCCCGGAACCATCGGATATCTCGAATTGACCTTTGCCAGAACATCTGCGGTGCCGGTGGCCTCGATCCAGAATCGAGCCGGAGAATTCGTGGCGCCCAGTCCGGCGAGTGCATACGCGGCGGTAGAAGCTGCAAGCGACATGCTGGCCAAAGACATCCGGACCCCCATCGTGGATCCTCCCGCAACGGCCAAGGGCGCCTATCCCATCACCGGCATGACCTTCGTCTTGATTCCCAAGGACAACAAGAGCACCGACGGAGAGCAGGAAGTGCTGAAGGACTACCTCGCATACGCGCTCTCAACCGGCCAGGACGCGGCTGAAGAACTCTCGTACGCCAAGCTGCCGCCCGCCATTCAACATCAGGGCCAGGCGCTCCTGGGGCAACTGACTGAAAACGGGCAGCCGCTCAAGTAAGTTGCAAAGAGTTGCGATCAGCGCCCAGGTTGACCTTGAGAAAAAGAGACGGCGGAGCCGTTGAGTTCCGCCGTCTCTTTGTCGTGAGCTGCCTGGTTTGGCAGCTACCGATTAGCGTCGTCCGCCGCTGCCACGCGATGCTTCACCGCTGCCACGCGATGCTGTCCCATGAGCTGCGCTGGGGATCATGTGGGCCCCCAAAAAGCCGCAAAGACTCCATCGAAGCGAGCGTTGTAACAGCCCGGGCATGATGGAGATCATGTGAGCCCTAAAACGCCGCAAAAACTCCCTCAAAGCGAGCTTTGTACCAGCCCGAGCGCGATGGCGATCATGCGGGTCCCAAAACGCCGCAAAGACTCCATCAAAGCGAGCGTTGTAACAGCCTGGGCATGATGGGGATCATGTGGGCCTCAAAACGCCGCAAAGACTCCATCGAAGCAGCTTTGTAACAGGGCATGACTTCAGTCATGCCGCAAAACGTTCCCAAAAAGAGGTTGGGCTTTAGCCCCTGCCACATTTCGAGCCGCCTGCGGTCTCTTTTTTCCACCTTCTCCGTGCCTCGCAAGCAAAATCCAAACGTAAGCTCTTTCAAATGCGATTGACCTGCCCGTTGATCCCTCAGAACAGGCAACCGATCTCGCGGTGATAGCCTAGTCGTTTATGGCATTGGCTTCTCATATGGATTATCTGGTGGTGGGCGCGGGCGTTGCCGGACTCCGCGCGGCCGTGGAATTGGCTCGTCACGGCGATGTCCTGGTGGTCACCAAGGAGTCCCTGGCTGAGTCGAACACTCACTACGCGCAAGGCGGAATCGCCGTGGCCATGGAGGGCGATCACGACGTTGCCCTCCATCTCGAAGACACCGTAAAGGCTGGAGATGGAATTGTTTACCGTCCCGCCGCAAAGGCGCTGGTAGCCGAAGGTCCGGTGCGGGTAGCTGAACTGATCGAGTGGGGCGCACGCTTTGACTCTGAGGCTGGCGAACTGCTCCGCACCCGCGAAGGCGCTCACTCTCTGGCCCGCATCCTGCATGCCAACGGTGACGCCACGGGTGCTGAAATCAGTCGATCCCTGGTTGCCTTCGCCCGCGTCCACCAGCGCATCCGCTTTGCCGAGTGGACCATGGTCACCGGCTTGGCCGTCGCCGATGGCCGCATTGTCGCCGTCGATCTGGCCGGCGCCAATTCTCAAGCTCCCGGCCGTAAGTCCAATCGAGTCAGCGCCCGCTCTGTGCTCATCGCCGCTGGCGGAGCCGGCCAGGTCTACTCCGACACGACCAACCCCGCCGTAGCTACCGGAGACGGCATCGCCCTGGCTACCCAGGCTGGCGCCGAACTGGCCGATATGGAGTTCTACCAATTCCATCCCACTGCCCTGTCGCTGCCCGGCGTCCCGCGCTTCCTGCTTTCTGAAGCTCTGCGCGGCGAAGGAGCCTATCTGCGCAACGACCGCGGCGAGCGGTTCATGGAGCGCTATCACCCAATGCTTGAGCTGGCCCCGCGCGATGTGGTGGCTCGCGCCATCGCCCGGGAAGGAATGGGCGCGGAGCCCGGCCAGACACGTCTGGTCCATCTCGATATGCGGCACATCCAGAACCGCGATCTGCATCAGCGTTTCCCCGGCATCAGCGCCTTCCTTGCGCAACACGGCCTCGACCTCGCCCGCGACCTCATTCCGGTTCGTCCCGCAGCCCATTACCTCATGGGCGGCATCAAGACAGACTTGTCAGGCCGCACCACCCTGCCTGGCCTTTATGCCGCAGGTGAAGCTGCCTGTACCGGCGTCCACGGCGCCAACCGCCTGGCCTCCAACTCGCTGCTCGAAGGCCTGGTCTTCGGCGCGCGCGCGGCTGAGTCGATGCTGGCCGACGGGCTGCCGCTGGTGCCCGCCGAAGCGCCGGAAGCCGTCTCCACGCCGCTTTCCGCCAGCGAAGAAGCTGCCGTCGAAGACCTCATCGCCAACCTGCAAGCATCCATGTGGTCCCATGCCGGTTTGCTGCGCGAGGAATCCTCACTGCGCGAAGGTCTTGCCGAGCAGCGCGCCTGTGCGGCTGAATTGGCACGGTTGGCCAACCAGGGGAAGGGAAGCCGCCGGCTGAGCGAGGCGCAGTCCATCAGCGTCGTAGCCCACGCCATTCTGCAAGCGGCACTGGCCCGCACCGAGAGCCGCGGCGCACACTTCCGCAATGACTATCCCAAGCGCGACGACGCGCGATTCCGGAAGCACTCCATATTCAGAGGCGCCGGTTTCCATCGCGAGGGCGGCCCAGTCCGCGAGGAGCAGGTAGTCTTCGAGACGTGGTGAGGCAGGGCACAGGGATCAGAGACTAGGGATAGGGAATAGGGAATAGAGACTAGGGAATAGGGAATAAGGAACAGCACCGCATCTGGAGATTGCGCCGGATGGGAGCGTCGAATCATACCCCATATCCGGCCATCATGTTTGAAAGCCTCACCGCTTCTGCTATTTTCTACTCCCTACTCCCTACTCCCTGTCTCTGATCCCTGTTCCCGGAAACCCACGACACCACCGCGCAAATCGTCAGAATCCCGCCCATAGTGGCCAGGGAAAGCGTAATGGGAACGTCGATCCAGCGGCTGGCGAGCATCTTCAGCGCCACAAAGGCCAGCAGCGCGCCCAACCCGTAGTGGAGATAGCGGAAGCGGTCAAGCAGCGCGGCTAGCGCGAAGTAAAGGGAGCGCAGTCCCAGCACGGCGGCGATGTTCGACGTGTAGACCACAAAGGGATTGTGGGAGATGGCCAGAACCGCAGGAATGGAATCCATGGCAAACAGCACGTCGGTGAATTCGATGGCAAGAATGACCGGCAGCAGCGAACCCTTGGCCGGTTGCAGCCTGCGAATCCACTCGGGAATGGCTGCGTTTGCCGAGCTGCCCCTTACCAGGCGCCAGGCCGCATAGAGCAGGAACAGGCCGAAGATCCAGGGAATCCATTCGAAGCGCTTGAGCAGCGTGATGCCGGCGGCAATGAAAAGCGCGCGCAGCACCACCGCTCCGGCCATGCCCCATAGCAGGGCGTTGTGCTGGCGCTTGGCGCTGAGTTGGAATCCCTGGAAAATGATCAGAAAGACGAAGAGGTTATCCACGCTGAGCGAGGTTTCAATGGCGTAGCCGCCTACGAATTCAAGCGCCGGTTGACGGCCCTGGGTCATGGCGATCCAGACCGCAAAGGCGCCTGCGGCCAGCACCAGAACGGCCGTCCACAGCCATGCTACGGATTGCGCGTGCCGCGTTGCGCGCCGGTGACCTGGAAGCAGGGAATCCACAACCAGCAGCGCAGCCACCACCGCGTGAAACCCCAGCCACCAGACCCAGGAAACGCCCGCGATCATTTCTGGATGCTACAGCAAGCAGCCGTCTTCACCGCAGATTAATCAACCGAATGGTTTCCAGGAACACGTCGCCGTCGATGGTCAGGCTGCGGGCGCTGATCTTGTCCATCGTGTCCTGGGCGGTGTGGTGGTAGCTGTTGTTGGGGCCGTAATCAAGGTCGATGACGTCGATCGAAGGCACGCCGCGGCGGACAAACGCCAGATGATCGTCCTCGACCGCTTTCTCGGTTTGGAAAAAGTAGTGATCATAGCCGAACTTCTTGGCAGCCTGCCGCACCAGGGCGACCAGCCAGTCGGTGGATTGAGTCTCCCGTTGAATATTGAGATCCTTGTCACCGATCATGTCGGCCAGAATAAAGGCCTTGATGCGGCCCAGCGTTCCATCCCGGCCCCATTTGGCGGCCAGGTGGCGGCTGCCGTAGGTGGAGTCGGAGTCAGACCAGCTCTGAATGGCCTCTTCGCCGTCGAAGAAGACCAGCCACACCGAGTAACCGTCGAGGGTCTTACCGCGTAATTGGTCCCCGATCGCCAGCAGCAGCCCGGTCGTCGAAGCGCCATCGTTGGCGCCTACAAAGTTGATGTTGCGCAGCGGGTAGTTGGTCTCGTAGTGCGTGGCCAGCACAATCACGCCGTTCTTCTTGCCCGGGAAGCGCACGATGAAGTTGCGCATGGGCACCGCGCCGATCGGTGTGTTGGCCGTGAAGGTGTCCTCTTCAAGCTGGTCGTGCTTGAATTGGCTGCGCAGGAATCCTTCCGCTTTGAGGTGTCCTTGACTGGTGGGCCAGCGTGGTCCGATCGCCACAAACTCGCGGGCATACCCCAGGGCCTTGGCTCCGTTGAAGCGCTGCTGGGCCGGAGCGGCAAGCGGAGCGAACAACAGCATCCCTGCCGCGACTTTCTTCCAGGATGAGAAAGAGATCATTTTGCCGACTCCTTGGAAGCCTGTGAACAAGTCTTGTTGTAAAGCAGACATTCCCTTGGTGGCGAAAGCCCAGTCTTCCTATTGGCTCGTCTGACGGCGCGCTAAACCCGCACCCCTTCAAAGCGCCAATCTATTGGGTGGCATCCTTGGCTTCCTTTGCCCTGCGGCGCGAGGGATGCACCCACCAGGCCACGCCGATCCCGACCAGATAAAGCGCCAGCATCGGGATGGCGTAGATGCACATGGTCCATGGGTCGGGGCTCGGGCAGATGCAGGCCGCCACAACGAAGACGGCCAGAACTGCGTAACGGAAGTTCGTCCACAGGAACTTGGGGCTGACGATCCCGAACATGGCCAGGAAGAAGATCAGGATCGGCATCTCAAAGCTGATGCCCAGGCCGAGAATGATGGACAGGAAGAAGCTGGAGTAATCCTCGATGGTGACCATGGACGTGAAATTGTGTCCGAAGTCGACGATCAGAATCTTCAGCGCTCCAGGCAGCACCCAGAAATAGCCAAACGAGGCGCCGCCCAGGAACAACCCCACCGTGGCCGCCATGAAGGGCACCACGAAGCGCCGTTCCTTCTGGTAGAGCCCCGGTGCAATGAACATCCACACCTGGAAGAGGATGAAGGGCGAGGCCAGAATCGCTCCGCAAACCAGCGAAACCTGCAACTGCAGGTTCAAGGGGTCCATGGGGTGGGTAAATACGAGCGATTTGCCAATGTGGTTGAGCGGCGCCTGAATGAAGGTGACGAACCGATCGCGAAAGATCCAGGCCACTACAAAGCCCAGGGCCAGGTAGATGGCAGAGCGGACAATGCGCTTGCGCAACTCGTCCAGATGCTCCATCAGGCTCATGCCGGGGAGTTCCGCGCGCTGGGTCACCGCCGCCCGCGCCTTGCCGATTGCTTCAGCGGGATCAACCATGCTGGACCGCTTGCTCCGTGCCTGTGAGGGGTTGTTCTGAAGCCAGGCCGGTCTCTTGGTTGGTCTCAGGCTCTGCCGAAAGAGTTGGCGCCGCAGGCGAAATCTCTGAAGGGTTCGCCTCGGGGGCTGAAGCCCCGGTCGATTCGGCGGTGTTTATGTCCGGGTTCGACTCTGGACATACAGCGGGAACGGTTTCTTCCGTCGCCTGTTCCACCTGGGCCTCAACCTCGACTCCCAGGCTTGTGGGCGATGCGGCTGGCACCTGCTCGCCGGTCGTGGGCGGCTGAATGCGTGGATAAGCCTCCTCAGCGGGAGTTTCCGCGACGGCAGCAGTCAACTCAGGGTAGTGGCCCTCGTTCGGATAGGGACTTTCGTTTATGGCCGTGGCCTCCGGGGTCGTGGCCTCGATGGTTGTAGCCGCTGGCGCCGGCGACGCAAGAGCCATAGTACGCAGCCGTTCTTCTTCCTTCTGGCGCCTGTCGGTCTCTTCGGCGTTGCGCAGTTCCTCTTCCATCTGGAACTTGAAGTCGTTTGAGGCCTTGCGGAACTCGTACATCAGCTTGCCGATCTGGCGGCCGATCTGCGGAAGCCGCCGCGGCCCAAAGACCACCA
The DNA here is from genome assembly GCA_964571165.1 of uncultured Occallatibacter sp. Classification (GTDB taxonomy): domain Bacteria; phylum Acidobacteriota; class Terriglobia; order Terriglobales; family Acidobacteriaceae; genus Telmatobacter. Next base: position 40,677 of record CAZNAW010000019.1, read on the forward strand.
GCGCCAGCACCATCAGGATCAGCGAGTCCGTCATGCCCAGGCTGGCAATTTCGATTGTCGGAGGAATCCCCATCAACAGCAATGATACCCGCCCGCACGAGGCGGCCACAAACGGCAGCGCCGAACCTCAACTTCAGCTTCGCCAGCTATCGCTCCAGGGCACCCATGGCCAGACTGCAAGAAGCTCGCGCAGCAAGACGATTCGTCCGAAGTGGTAAGCATCGTGCGTTGCCCGGCTCTCCGGTTGCTCGCGCACCGTCGAAGCGTGTTGGCAGCCTTGCCTGGGTTGAGCAGCCACCCGGTCCGCGGGCGTGTCCTAATTTGGGTTTGTGGACTGCTGCTGAGCGGTTTGTTGCTTGCCAACTACTTCAACCTCCGGAAAATCAGGATTTTTTCCCCGCATTCTGTTTCGCAGTCTTTGGAGCCACGATGGTCGCTTGATTCTGAATTCCCCGTTTACCAAGCTATCCTCGGGAAGTATGTCGTCCGGGTAGTCGTACCAAATGTTAACCCCCTGCCATGCCCCGCCGAACCACCACGCTCCCCATTTGCGGCAAAACTTTACCGTCCAGCGATTGTCGAATACATCCCCAAATTCTATTTGGCCGATTACGTAAATTCCCATCGATCCATTCGTGATAGCTTGAGCCATTTCCTTATCCAGCTCAAGTCTCAGCACGTGGCCGGTTTCAATTCTTGCGCTGTACCTGAAGGCATCCTTATGGGGATGCAGCACTTTTGGCAAACCGATCTGCGAGGTAATGAATTCCCTTCCCGGCTCCCATCCTGTCGCTTTGATGCAGGCTTTGCAGAGAGATTGTCCGATAAACGCATTTGTCTCACCGGAATTGGCGATCAAAAGATCGGCATACCAGATTTCGCCGCTTGGCGGCGGCATGTCGCTGTTCGGATACGGCGTTCCGGTCCGCACTCCCCCGCTTTGTTTAATGGGTTCTATGTCAACGGTGATCCTGGCCCGCTCCTTGCTCACAAAGGTATCGACCTGATGCTTGATAGTTCTGACGGTCCAAATAGCGATGACGATTCCAAAGAATCCGATCACAGCCAAGGCCACGGTTGTCCAAAAAGCAGCTTTGTCGTAACGATCTTTGGGCGGGGTCTGGATGATCCATACATCGGCCTTAACGTGTTCCTCGGGCTTGCCTTGGAGGGCTGTGCTATTGCTCTTCTGCTGGAGCGGGGCCGCGACTGGCGTGGATGGTTGTTGGCTATTTTGTCTGTGCTGTGCTTTGTGCGTTTGGGCATCAGCTTGGAACATGACCAGACCGAACGCTGCTACCGTTATAGCCAGTCTTTTCAGCATAATTCTGCAATTGTACCCCAAAAACCACTTGACAGAATATAATTACTGGGGTACATTAAATACACCATGAGAGAGTATGGCAAACGTACTCAACACGGATAAGCAAATCGCCGTAATCGCGGCCCTCGCTGAAGGTTCCAGCATCCGCGCTATTGAGCGCATGACCGGCATCCACCGCGACACGATCATGCGCCTTGGAGTTCGCGTAGGAAAGGGATGCACCGCCCTGCTCGATGCCAAGATGCGCGATCTGCCTTAATATCCCGCCCGCCACGTCCCCAGAAACAGCCGTAAGAGCCGCCATCATGCAGGAGTTGAGAGATGCCGAAGCAGCCGAAGCCTAAGAAACCTGGACGGCCTCCGCTCCCAAAGGGAAACGCCAAGGCTGGATTCCTGCGCGTCCGCATGACGCCAGACGAACTAAAGGCCATTGAGGCCACGGCGAAAGCTAGCAGGCAAACCGTTTCACAATTTGTTCGCAGCAAGTTGCTTGCCACAGAGGGAGCGTGAGCCTGTGGATTTCAAATTAGGACACTACCCCGTCCGCAAATCGCTTGGTCCAACTGTTACGCCTGCGTTACAATATGGGCAAATGGAGGGTTTTTTGCCATCCGGATTCTTCCCGAATCCGCAGGCTTCAGACCGCATCCATAAGGAAGGGCTGCAACAACCCCGTGGATGGGGGCTTTTGTGAGTGAGCAGGCGCCAACGCCGATCAACTCACGAACACCAGTGCATCCACTGCAGACCTGTTAGCTTTCAACATCCCCGTCCGCGGCCCCAGAGGGTGCGCTGGACTGAAGGCGGAATACGGTGAATCTGGTTCTTGACGAAGTGACGGCGGCCTCGCCGGAGGCTGGCAGCAGTTGCAGTCTTGAAAACTACCTGGCGCTTCCCGACCACACCATGGATGCGCGCATTGCTGAGGCGCGGGCCAAGCTCGGCGCCACAACCGTTTTGCTCGGCCACCACTATCAGCGCGATGAAGTGATCCGCTTCGCTGACTTTACAGGCGACAGCTACAAGCTTTCCAAGATCGCCGCCGAGACGGACGCCCGGTACATTGTTTTCTGCGGCGTCCACTTTATGGCCGAAAGCGCGGACGTGCTGGGCCGCGACGGTCAGCAGGTGATCCTGCCGGACCTGAACGCCGGCTGCTCCATGGCTGACATGGCAGAAATCTCGCAGGTTGAAGCCTGCTGGGAAACGCTCACGCGCCTTCACCTTGCGCACGAGACCGTGCCGCTGACCTACATGAACTCCACCGCTGCCATCAAGGCATTTTGTGGCGAGCGCGGCGGATTGGTCTGTACCTCATCCAACGCCCGCGCGGCCTTCGAGTGGGCCTTTGCGCGCGGCAAGCGCATCCTTTTCCTGCCCGACCAGCACTTGGGCCGCAATACCGGGTTTGCCATGGGCATTCCTCTTGAAGAGATGGCCGTGTGGGACCCATGGGCCATTCAGGGCGGGCAGACAAAAGACCGTTTTGCGGCCAGCCGCATCGTGCTCTGGAAAGGCCACTGTGCCGTCCATCAGCGCTTTCTGCCCGGCCACGTCGATCAGGTGCGCGCCAAGTACCCCGGTATCCAGGTCATCGTGCACCCCGAGTGCCGCTGGGAGGTCTGCCAGAAGGCCGACGCTCTGGGCTCCACGGAGCGCCTTATCGCGCTCGTCGAGCAGGCCCCGGAGGGCACAATGTTCGCGGTTGGCACTGAGATTCACCTGGTGAACCGCATGGCCCGCCGCTTCGCCGCGGAGGGCAAGCGCATCATCACCCTCGACGACACCGGCTGCCTGTGCACGACCATGTATCGCATCAGCCCGCAGCACCTGGCCTGGGCTTTGGAGAACCTGCTGGAGGGCCGCGTGGTCAACCGTATCCAGGTGCAGCCCGGCGTGAAACACTGGGCCCGCGTGGCGCTCGACCGAATGCTGGAAGTGTGAAAAGAGCGGCAAGTCAGCGAGTCAGCAAGTCGGCACCAGGGCGCGGCCGGCGCACAATTTCGCTGACTTGCAAACCCGCTGACCTGCTGACTCGCCAACTCATTCCGTCGTATTCTATGACCAAGGGCATTTCCCCATGAAGACTTTCACTCTCGACGAAGCGCAATCGTTGCTCCCGGTGCTCGAATCGCTGCTCAAGCGTGCGATCGAAGGCAAGCAGTCGGCGGAGGAAGTGGACTCGCGCCTTTCCGAGTTGGCTCGACGCATCTATCTTTCCGGCGGAATGAAAGTGGATGTAACCAGCGTGGCCAAACAACGCGCGGAAATCGAGAGCCACTTGCAGCGCGTCCGCGAGAGCATTGCCGAAATCGACTCCATCGGCGTGCAGGTGAAGGATCTCGAAGCCGGGCTGCTCGATTTTCCCTGCCGCCTCGATGACCAGGTGGTGCTGCTCTGCTGGCGCATGGGCGAGCCCGCAATCGAACACTGGCACACCGTCGAGCAAGGCTTTCAGGGCCGCCAACCGGTCGACGAGCGGTTTCGCCGCCGCTCCGCCTCAGGCGGCCGTCCAAACTGAACAGGCTTTCACTGCACCGTACCCTGATCCAAACGGATGGTTGACGGCTTGAATCGGCGTTGTGCTGACCAGGTTGCAGCCGAGGCCCAGAACGCTACCCGGTCCAGTTTCGTCGAAGCCTCTGCTCGAACCGTCTTTTCAACCGCATTGCACCGGCCGCTGCCACGAGCGAACGCGCGTCTGTGTGCGTCTCTGGATTCAGGACTGGTGGGGGTGTGTGCGTGTCAGATAATGAGGGAAGACACAACGCGCGGGAAAGTGACAGCCTTGGACCTGAAGCCGGAGAGCCATGAAAAAGGAGCGGCAATGAAAATCGGGAGATGGGCCAGGGCGCTGCTGGTGGCGGCTCCAGTTCTGGTTGGTTTTATGTCTGGTTGCGGAAACTTCTGGCAGGCGCCCAGTGGCTCCACCAGCAGCACCTGCACCACCGACTGCACAACTGCAACCAGTGGCAACTTCTATATCCTGAACAGCCCAGGTTCAGGCAGTCCAACAATTGTCGGCGAATCCATCGTCTCCGGCACTCTGACTGCGCTCTCCGGCAGCCCCTGGTCACTGGAGGGCGCACCCTACTCCATGGCTATCGCTTCCAACGGAAACTTCCTTTGTGTGAGTACCACCTCAGGCGTTTTCGCGTATCCAATATCGAGCGGCAAGTTGGGAACTCCCGTGGTCGTTTCCACTGACTTGGCCGAGGCTATTCAGGTGGACGCGACCGATTCGTGGCTGATCGAGGCCCTCCCAACCGTCGGCGGAGTGACACTCGGCGCTGTGCCAATCAGCACCACCACCGGAGCCAGTACCGGCTCCGAATTGACGGCGTCTTTTTCTGTTGCAAGCGCCGCCTTGCAGCCGAATGAGATGGTCATTTCGGGGGATAACAGCAATATTTTTGTCGCCCTTGGCGCGGGTGGCACCCTCGTGGCTCCCTTCAGTTCCACCGCACCGTTCCCGTCCGGAGTCAATGCCACCACGATTGCTGTGGCCAACTCCAGCAACGGTTCAGCCCTTTCGGTGGCCGTGGACCCCGGCACGACCCCTCGTCTTTTCTATATTGGCGAAACCGATGCCGACTCCGCTGGTACCTCCGGCGGGCTGCGCGCCTTCAACTACAGTTCGCTGGGCAGTTCCACACTGACCCAGGCCACCAACTCTCCCATCGCCAGCGGTGGACTGGCGCCCAATTTCATCCTGCCCATTAACTCGACCTCCGGCGATTATGTCTATGTCGCCAATGGGACTGGCGCCACCACGGCGGGCAATATCACCGGAATTACTGTGACATCTTCCAGTTCCACCTATTCGTTATCGGCGGGCAGCACCGTTGCGGCGGGTGCTCAACCGCGTGGCCTGGCTGAGGATTCGACCAGCACCTTTGTGCTGGCCGTGGGTTCGCTTGGAAGTCCCTACTTCGACGCTTACACCTTCGACACCACCACAGCCGGTCAACTGGACTCCCAGATCACGTCCACCACCGCAGCCGGTTCCATCGCCATTGTCGCGGCTCCATAGAGCGTCAGAGGGCAGCGCCTGCCGGCGGTTGTAAGCTGTCGGTTCCCACTGATCGGTGACCGCTGGGGAGTAGAACTCCCCGAGCCAGCACATCCAGGGCCGGGGACTTCTGGTAGTGGGTCAGATGGTTTCCACAGGGTTAGCGCCGCTGAACCGGTGGCGCATCCGGTTGGTTTATATCTAGATGCCTGAACATATTCTTTCGCTTATGGAGGGCGCGGTACGAGCTCATGTCAATCTGCCTGAACACGCTTAAGGAAATCATATTTCTTTCAATAATTGTAGTGGTCCTTTCCAGTACATCAGAAAACCGCTCCCTTCTTTCGCCGAACGATGCAACCGACTGCGCTAGGTCATGAACCTCATCGTTTGAAAGGGTAAGGTACTTAGAATTAACAAGAAGAAAGGTATCCAGACAGAGCGCCGCGGTCCGCTTGTTGCCGTTACTAAAGATATGTCCCGATGCAATATGGACAAAAAGGTAGGCTGCTTTGGCCGCAAGCGTAGGATACAGCTCGCGGCCAAAGACGACCTGGTACGGTTGTCGCGCTGCCGATTGAAGTAGATTCAGATCAAGGCATGAGGCTTGTTCAACCGGTTCTATCCCAGGCCAAACCACTCCTATGCCGAAATCATGAGCACTTTCAATCAAAGCGGCAGACAGACGATAGATTTGATGATTACTTTTCGGCAAGTCTCTTCAGCGCAGGGTAATATTTTGCCGCAGAGCCAGCGAATGGAGAGTTCCCCTTCTTCTTCTTGACCTGCGCCAAATTCTTTTTCGTGATCCTGACGAGGGTAGCTACTTTCTTTGCAGTTGCTGCAGTCATACAAATTCTCCCTTCCCACCAAGGGTTGTCGTCTTTCAGAAGTCGCTCTGCGCTCCAAATAGAACGCGTAGACATTCAAGTCCATCAATGCGCTTCCAGAAAAATGGAAGGGGTGCACCGTTGTGCATCCCCTACGTTCCCCGAAGTGTACAACAGATTGATATACATCTGTATACACCAAATGCGCGAAAATGTTCCCCAAATGGGTAAGGGACGCACCTCAAGCCACTTGGTACAGCCCATCTAGAATCGATCTCCTGTCCAGCAACTCAACGACCTCTTGGATGCTCCAAACGTGATCGGAGATTCCACCCTCTATCGCGAGGGTGATCCTGATCGGCTGATGCACACGGCAGAAGTTGTAGTAAAAAAATAGATCGCCAGCATATGCTCGTGGTTCTCTACTTTCTTGCTAAACCCATTCGTTAGACGCGTGAACCGTCTCATTGACATATGCATCGTCAGGTTCTGCGGTTCCACATACATGTGTTGATGTGCTTGGGGTCTGGGTTTCCCGAAACGACGTGGAATTCTGTTCCGATGCACACGCCGGGGCTGTATCACGTATCCGCTCCCGCTGGGTTACCATACAGATTTATCGGACCTCTTGTTGCCTGATCCCCGCCCATTGCACGGTGGTATTCTCTAGAGGACCGCCACTGGCTGTGTTCACGCAATCTCCAATCCCTTCCGTCCAATCTGCCAGGCGCTTCGGCGCCTTTCTGCCGGCTTTGCTCGTGCTGTTTTTTCTTGTGCTTGCCTGCGGCTGCGGGCGCTTTCGCCATGAGCAGCACGACACGGTCTACGTCTCCGCCCGCCAGATGTACCTGCATGACCGGGTAGCCGCCGTCTCCAATCGCGTGGCCGAGGTGGTCAACGGACAACCGCTCGAAGTACTCGATCACGGACGGCGCTTCCTCAAGGTCAAGACCCGGAAAAACGAGATTGGCTGGATTGAAGAGCGGGCCGTCATTGACGGCAAGACTTACGATTCGTTTGCCCAGCTTGCCGAGCAACATAAACAGGATCCGGTGGTTGCCACCGGCACGCTTCGCGACGACATCTACCTGCATCTCCTCCCCGGCCGGGAGACGGAGCACTTTTATCTGCTGGCCGGCAACGCGAAGGTCCAGCTTCTGGTCCGCTCCTCGGTTCCCAAGACATCCACGCAAGGTCTCTCTCCGCTGCCCAAGCCTGCCGCGCCCAAACCCGCACAGGCGGCAAAAAGCCCCGCTCCATCGACTGGGGCGCCGGTTCCCAACCCGGCCGAGGCTGCGCCCGTCGTGATGGAAGACTGGTGGTTGGTGCGCGACAGCCAGGGTCACGTCGGTTGGCTGCTCGCCGGCCGCCTGGATGTGGATGTGCCCGATGAGATTGGTGTCTATGCCGAGGGCCAGCGGATCGTTGGCGCCTATGTGCTCGCCAAAGTCTTCGACGACGAGGCCACCACTCCGGATCACCAGGTTCCCGAGTACGTCACCGTGCTTAGTCCGCCGAAGTCCGGTCTGCCCTTCGACTTCGACCAGGTGCGCGTCTTTACCTGGAGCGTCAAGCGCCACCGCTATGAGACGGGCTTCCGTCTGCATCCCATCCAGGGCTATCTGCCGCTCCGGGTTTCCTCGCAGCCCGGGCCCGGCGGAAGCGTGCCCGTCTTCAGCTTCCTGCTCGCCAGCGGACCGAATGTCGCCACCGATCCGGCCACCGGCATCACGCGGCCCGTCTCTCCGCGCACCATCAACTACGAAATGATCGATACGCAGGTGAAGCGCATCGGCCCCGACCTCTGGCCCATTCCCGTGGGCCATCTGGAGGGCGAGAAACCCAAGTCAGCCAAGCCGGCGAAAAAGAAAGCCACGTAGAACTTGCTGGCGGCAAAATCCCCCGCCTCAATGGTTCCGCTGACAATTGGCCGCTCTACCCTTTCTTCATCTCTATCAGTCACGGCCTCTTCCCTTTCGCTCTTTGCCGAAAATAATCCTCCGTTGTTGCACACTGGCAGATAGAACAAGAGTGGGCGAAGCACCAACCGGCCAGGGATGTGACCGGTCCGTACCCCAGGCCACCCCCCTCCCCCCCCATATATTCATATATAGAGCGATGGTTTATACTTAACAAGCGCGTAATCAATGATTTACAGCGATCTTATGCCGGATTTAGAGCGTTCCAGACGACGATTCTGAAATCTTGGAAAGCGGGAGCTTCAGACGGTTTCCGCCGTTCATCCTCGCTTGCGCAGCGCCAAATCCACCACACGCAGCATCTCCGCCTCGGGAGCCGGTTTGCCGGTCCAGATCTCGAATTGGCGCGCGCCCTGCTGCACAAACATCTCCAATCCGCTCACCACCGGGATGCCGCGCTCAGCCGCCAGCTTGAGCAGCGGCGTCTCCACCGGGTTATAGACCATGTCGAAGACCAGCCCGGCGTTCAACTCGCTCTCTTCAATGGGCAGCGCCTGCTTGTTGCCGGCCATGCCGCAGGGTGTGGTGTTGATCAGTACATCGAAGCGGCTCTTTGCAAATTGCTCGTGCCGGAGTGCCTTGGCCTTCGCCTCTTTGGCCAGTGCCACGGCGGTTTCGTGGGTGCGATTGACGATGAAAACCTCAGCTCCCCGGTCCACCAGCCCGAAAACCGCGGCCCGCGCCGCCCCACCCGCACCCAGCACTGCAATCTTTGCGCCCCTCAGGCCGAGGCGTTTCTCCAGCGGCCTCACCACCCCGGCCACATCCGTATTGAAGCCGTAGAGCTTGCCGTCGGCGCCGGTGCGCAGCGTGTTGCAGGCCCCAATGCGGGTCGTCAGCGTGTCCATATTGGCCAGGTGGGGCAGCACTTCCTGTTTCAGAGGCATAGTCACGGCCACACCGCTCAACGGCAGCTCACGCACCAGGGTCAGCAGGTCGTCCAACATGCGAACCTTCAGCGGCAGCAGCAAGGCGTTTACGTTTTCGCGGCGAAAGGCGGTGTTCTGCATCAGAGGCGAAAGCGAGTGGGCGATGGGATTTCCGGCCACGCCAAAGATGCGCGTCGCATGGTCAAGATGCTCCACGCGGTAGAGTTCGTGCAGCGTCCGCGCCGTCACCTGCCCCGCCGCGGTTTCGGCGCCGTCACCGAACGAAGCGAAGGTGAACGCCGCGCCCGCCCGCGGACCCAACACACGGCTCACCAGTCCCTCCTCGCCCATGGCGATACCCACCACCTGTGCCATGAGCGAGCGATCCTCGATCAGCCTTAGAACGGCAAGGTTGTCGGCGAGCGACCGAGCCGTTGAAACCACCTTCATAAAATCGGGCTGAAAGGCCTCGATGCGCGCTGCCGCGTGCTCCAGGCCTTTGGTGCGCGTAAAGTCGTGAAAGCTCACCAGCAGCGCCGCGCCCGCCGCCCGCATGGCGGCCCGCTGTTTGGCCAGTAGCGCCGGCCGTGCTTCCTCTGCCGACTCCACCTCAAGATCCACAATCTGGCAGCCGGCCTGCGCCGCCTTCAGGAGTACCTCGAGCTCCCCAGTCAAAGACCCCGCGAAGTTGCCGCCAAACTCCTTGCGCCGGCAGGTGGCGATTGCGATCACATCCCTGTGCCGGGCCAGAAATTCCTTCACGCGCGCCAGCGCCGCCGCAGGTTTCGGCAGGGAATCCAGCCGGAATTCAAGAAACTTCGAGTCCTTCAGCGCCGCATCGGCCCGCTCCAGCATTTCCGCCGGCGAGCTGGCCTGAATGGCTACGCAAAGTTTGCCCAGGCGCAGCCGCGGGCCGGTCTGAGTGGGGACCGCCGGGGGGGCGAAATGCGCCGGATTGTGAGCCGCGTGAGCCATTGCTGCCAATTGACGCATCTTAAAGGGGTTCTGTCCAGGATGCAACAGCAGAGTCATTGTGTTGCTGTCGAGAGCGTGTTGTCCCAACCCCACCTCGCTGTGGCACCCTAGAAGTTTGGAGGAGTTTGCCCACTATGCTCGCTGAAAACCATGCCATTGTCGCAACCGAAGACTCTCACGTGTGGGAGGCGGGCGGAGCCGCGTCTGCCGAAGCGCTGGCCGCCTGGGTCAGTGCGCGGCTGGCGGCGCATGAGGCTGCATTGGCCGCTCTCCTGGCCATCGAGGGGCCGCGCACGCCGCAGAATTCCCTGCGCCTCTACGACGAGGCTATCGAGCACCTCAGTCTGGCCGGCGCGCAGGCCGGTGTACTCAACTCCGTGGCTGCCGACAAGGCGGTGCGCGATCAGGCCCAGCTTGAAGCCCAGCGGGTGGCCATGGCCGGCAGCGTGCTGAGCCTGAATCGCGCCGTGTATGACGCTCTTGCGGCCATCAACCTCGACGGCGCTGGCGAGGCGACCAAACACTACGTGCAGCGCACCCTCCTTGGCTACCGGCTGGCCGGCGTGGACAAGGACCAGGCCACACGCGACCGCCTGCAAGCCCTCCACGAGAAGGCCACCCGGCTCTCACTCGAGTTCAGCCGCAACATCCAGGAGGGCGGCAAGACCATCGAAGCTACGGCCGCCGAACTCGAAGGCCTGCCCGCCGACTACCTCGCTCGCCATCCGGCGGATACTGAAGGACGCATTACGCTCACCACCGACCAGCCCGACATGCAGCCGGTGATGACCTTTGCCACCAGCGCGGCGCTCCGCGAGCGCATGTTCCTGGCTTACAACACTCGCGCCTACCCAGCCAACAAGCAGATTCTGCTCGACCTGCTGGCCACCCGCCAGGAGATTGCCACTGTGCTTGGCTTCCGCAGTTGGGCCGATCTCGCCACCGCCGACCAGATGATGGTCTCGGCGGCCAATGTTCGCACCTTCCTGGCTAAACTTGACGAAGCCAGCCGCCAGGGAGCAAGGCGCGAGCACGAGCTGGTCCTCGAATTTGTCCGCAAGCGCCAGCCGGAACTGACGGCCATCGACATCACCAGTCGCGCCTACTGGTATGAACAGTTCCGCCGCGCGGCCTTTGACTTCGACTCACAATCGGTGCGCCCTTATTTCCCTTACGCCCAGGTTGAGGCTGGTGTCCTGCAGACTGCCGCACGCCTCTTCAAGGTTGAGTTCCGCCGCTCGACGGCTCCCGCCTGGCACCCGGCCGTTTCAGTCTTTGATGTTCTCGATGGCGGCCAGCCCGTGGGCCGGTTCTACCTCGATATGCACCCCCGCGAGGGCAAGGACAAGTGGTTCTCCGCCGCGCCTATCGTCACCGGTGTCAGGGGCCGCGCCCTGCCTGAGGCCGCACTCATCTGCAACTTCTCTGGCGGCGACGATCATGACCCCGGCCTTTTGCAATATTCCGACGTGGTCACGTTTTTCCACGAATTCGGCCACCTGATGCACGCGATCCTCGGCGGCCACACGGAGTGGGCGGGAATCTCCGGCTTTGCCACCGAGGGCGATTTCATTGAGGTGCCCTCGCAGATGTTGGAAGAGTTCTTCCGCGACGAGAGGCTGCTCCAGACCTTCGCCAGGCACTATCAGACGGGTGAGATCCTGCCCACGGAACTCATCCAAAAGATGAAGCGGGCGGGCTCGTTTGGCCGCGCTGACTGGGTGCGCTCGCAGCTCTACTACACCACCCTCTCGCTCGACCTGCACGACCAGGACCCCGCCGGGCTTGACCTCGACCTGACCACGAAGCGGCTTTACCAGGCCTTGCAGCCCTGGACCTGGCTTGAGGGCAACCGCATGTACGCGAGCTTCGGCCACCTCACCGGCTACTCGTCGAACTACTACACCTATGCCTTCGACAAGGTCATCGCCCTGGACTTCTTCGCCCAGTTCGACCCTGCCGATCTCATTGGCTGCGATGCGGGAAGCCGTTACCGCAAGACGGTCCTTGAACAAGGCGGGTCAAAACCGGGGCGGCAAATGGTTCGCGACTTCCTGGGCCGCGACGAGGAGTTCTCGGCTTTTTCAAGCTGGCTGAACGAGGAGTTTGAAGGGGAACATCCGGGCGATCGTGAGGGCACTTGTCGTGGCGAGTAGCAGTTGGCAGAGATCCATGCAGGCTGAAGCACCGCCGTTTCCCTTGAGGACAGGATGAAGTGGTATGGCACAATCGTCTGACCGTTTTGTGATGCCACACATCCGCTATGATTAACCCCGATGGCAAACGCAGAGGACTTCAACGGCAAATGGGCTCTGGTGACCGGGGCCAGCGCGGGCATTGGCGCTGCATTGGCGCGGGAGTTGGCAAGTCATGGCGCCAGGCTCATTCTCACCGCTCGCCGCAAAAGCCGGCTCGACTCCCTGGCCGCCGAACTCATGGCCAAGGGAACCGAGGTCCGCGTTGTGGTTGCCGATCTGAACGATCCAGCCGCTCCGCAGCAGATCTATGAAGCCACCGAGGGCGCCGGCCTCCATGTCGATATCCTGGTGAATAACGCCGGCCTCGGCCAGTACGGCGCATTTCAATCCAACCCCCTCGACCAGGAACTCAGCCAGGTCCGCGTCAACTGCGAAGCCATGGTGCGGCTTTCAAGATTCTTCGTGCCGCGCATGGTCAGGCGCCGCCGCGGATGGGTGCTGCTGCTGGCATCGACGGCCAGTTTCCAGCCCGTGCCCTACCTCACCACCTATGCGGCCACCAAGGCTTTCGACCGATTCTTTGCCCTTGGCCTGGCTGCCGAGGTGGCCCGTTTCGGCGTCAAGGTCACGGCCCTTTGCCCAGGACCCACAGATAGCGAGTTCTTTGAAGTAGCCCGCTCTGAGGCGTTCAAGGGCCGCGGCGTACAGCCCGCTCCGGACGTCGCCCGGTTGGCTGTGGCGGCCCTTGCCCGCGGCCAGCGGACCATCATTCCTAACTTTGAAGGCAGGTTCGTCGCTTTCCTGGTCAGGTTCTTGCCGGTCGGTCTGATTACCCACTTTATCGAGAAGGCCGCGCGGCCTGAACCACATTCAGTCTGACGGGACTTGCAGACCTACGCGCCGCAGACGAAAATGGCGTGTGGAAGGTTGGTATCGCATGAGTTTGCACCAAATGATCAGGGCGGCAGGCGTGATGCTGCTGGCGGGGTTGGCGAGCGCGGTATTCGGTTGGGCGCAGGCCAAGGATATTCCCAAACATGGGCCGGCGGTGGTTCTGTTTAATGGCAAAGATCTGAGCCAGTTCGACACATTTTTGCCCAGCACGGGGCTGAATTCCGATCCAGCCCATGTTTTCACGGTAGAGAAGGGCACGGTTCACGTTTCCGGCACGGAGATGGGCTATTTCATCACCAGGCAGGAATTCAAGAATTATTATTTGCGCGCCGAATTCAAGTGGGGCGAGGGTACCTTTGCGCCACGGGCCGGCCATGCGCGCGACAGCGGCATCCTCTACAACATCCAGGGCCCCAACAAGGTGTGGCCGCAGTCGGTCGAGTTCCAAATCAATGAGGGCTGTACGGGTGATTTCTGGATGACCGGCGGCGCGGCCCTCACCGGCAAAGACGGAATACGCGTCACTGGCCCGGCCGGCGGCGCTGTCAAGATCGACCGTTTTAACAAGGGCGAGTTCAAAGACGTGGTGGGCTATCGCGATCCTACCAACGAATTGGAGAAGCCGCATGGCGAGTGGAATGTGGTGGAACTGGTCAATCGCGACGGCCATGTGTGGCAATACGTAAACGGCAAACTGGCGAACGAGGGGACAGACGCCTTCCCATCGAGCGGCAAGATTCTCTTTCAGTCGGAAGGCGCCGAGGTCTTCTTTCGTAACATCAAGCTTTACCCCCTGAAGTAGTGGCTTCGAAACAGGGATCAAGAAAAATCAAGGAGATTTACCATGAAAATCAATTTGCCGGCGGCTTTCGCCGTGCTTGCTTTCGCTGTCCCGGCCATGGCTCAACTGGTGGGCGGTGCTGACCGGATTCAGACGCGCGGTCCGGGACCCGGCGGAGTGCCGCAGGCCACCTTCTTTGCGCACAGGCTGGGAACCGACCACGATGAAGCCATTACCTCCCTGGACATGAACGGCGACGGTCTGCCCGATATTGTCAGTGGAGCTTACTGGTATGAAAACCCCGGTCCCAAAGGCGGAGAGTGGAAGCGTCACCAGTACCGTACCGTGGGTACTGTCAACGAATACGTTGCCGACTGCGGCGAATGGACAGTGGATGTGAACCACGACGGCGCGCCCGACATCGTTACAGCCGCGTGGCAGACCAACGGCGTCTGGTGGTACGAGAACCCCAAGAAGGTGGGCGTTGAGTGGAAGCGCCACTTCATCACCGACAGCTACGACACCGAGGGTGGCCTGATGGCCGACATCAACGGCGACGGCAAACCCGAACTGATCCTGGCCCACTACGAGCACTCGGCTATTGTCTGGATCGACTTCTCCGGTCCTGAGCCCAAAGTGCACCATGTGGGAGGCCCCGACCAGGATGGACATGGCGTAGGCGTGGCTGACATCGACGGCGACGGCAAGGCCGACATCCTCACCACCACCGGCTGGTTCAAGCAGATCGACGCGGACAAGGACCAGTGGGAGTGGCACCCTGACTGGCACCTGGGCGACACCGGATTTCCAATCATCGGCTATGACGTGCTGAACAACGGCAAGATGGACCTCATCTACGGCCAGGGCCACAGCTACGGGCTCTATTGGCTGGAGCAGACGGAGGACACCAAGGGTCAGCGCCAATGGGTTCGGCATACCATCGACGAGTCCTTTTCGCAGTCGCACGCGCTCCTGATGGCGGATATTGACGGCGACGGCCAGCCGGAACTGATTACCGGCAAGCGCTACCGCGGCCATAACGGGCACGATGCCGGCTCCTACGACCCGCTGGTCGTTTACTACTACAAGATCAATCGCAAGACTGGCGAGTTCACGCGCTACCCGATCTCGGTTAACGGGACGGCTGGCGTGGGTACGCAGATCATCGCCATGGACCTGGACGGAGACGGCGACATTGACCTTGCCACCGCCGGAAAGACGGGCGTGCACTTCTTTGAGAACCTGACGATCGACCGGGTACCCAAGGAGCAGCGGGAAAAGGAGATTCTGCTCGACCAGAACTGGCCGTTCCCCGGCGAAGGGCAGGTTGTGACGCAGGAGGAGGCGCCGAAGAAGTAGCGCCGGTAGAAAACTTCCAGAGCGGACCGGAGCACTATTGCTCCGGTCCGCTCAAATTGTTTCTGGCGTGGGCGGGACCGGACAAGGTCTCTCAGGGCAGAAATTGCGGGCAGGTCACCGATTTTGTGCCGCAACAGGGTTCTGGCGACGCAACCTTTTTCAATGGCGCGCATCTGACTAAGTAACAAGCAGAGGCTTCCCCGAATCTAGTCCCTCCAATAAAGGTACCCATTCCTTTTTGAAGGTCCATCACGGATCTCTTCCCTCAACCCCCTCTTGGAACTCCCTCCACAACATGCCTCTCGAGCGGGCCTGCCGGAAGGCAGGCCCATCCGCTCATCTGAAATCGCAGGCCCGAATTCTCCGCCGTAAACCCCTCATCCCAACCGCGAACCGCGTACGCTCCGGGCGCATAGAGCGCAGAGACACTAGCACGCCGCGCCCACTCAGGGGACAATACTGACCCCATCGACGAATGGATTCCGCTTCACATCGCCTGCTGAAATGGGTTTGCCGTTCAAGACAACATTCTCGAACTTGACGCCGTGTATCGCATGGTCCGCGTCATATCCATCGAGTTCAATGAGGGCGTTCGATCCGGATGCCTGAATATTCCTGAATGTAACATCGTCTATGTGCCCACGCTCCTGGTCGCTGCTCCAGACAAATTTCCCGATCCACAGGGAAATGTACCGCTGGCATTCATCGAAGCGGATATTTTCAAATACGATATCCTTGATCCGCCCGGAATCGCATTGGAAAACACGCAGCCCCCACTCGCGTCCTTTATCGCGAACAACATCGCAGTCGGTAAACAGAACGCGCTCCACATTTTTTGTCATTTCAGCTCCGAGGCTCAAGGCATGTGCGAACTCATTCCACAGGACGCATTTCTTCACCACAATGTCGCTTGACTCGCCTTCCCCGGGCCGTTGACCCTTCAGAGTCTTCACAACGACCAGGTCGTCAAAGGTTCGCAGGTAGCAGCCGCTGACCTCAACATGGCGGCTACCGCAAATATCGATGCCGTCTGAATTGCCGCGCCAGCCGAATAGTTTCAAATTACCGATCTTGACTTGATCGCTCCCGTGCACAGGGATTGTCCATGTGCTCGAATCGCGCACGACGATCCCCTCCACCTGGATGTTCTTTCCGCGAATCTCCATGAGGGATCTCGTATGGTAAGGGCACTTGCTCCCGTCTATAATTCCGCGTCCGCGAACGGCGATATTGTCTCCGGCTAAAGAAACGATCGGGCCTCTGCGCGGATGAGTCTCCCCCGCTGCAGGAGGGGTGAAATTGCCATAAATGACCGCGCCGCCCGCCACATAGAGAGTCTTACCGGAAGAGACCTCGATGCTTTCAACCTGATGCATGCCGGGGCCATAGTAGATGACATTGGGGTCGTCCGGCGAAGGAACATCGACCTCAAATGGATTTGCGAAAATTTGCAGCGAATTAACCCAGTTGTCATTGACTTCAAGCACATATTGGCCTGGCTTGGGAATAGTGAAGGTGATCGTATTTCCGGCAATGGCCGGCGTGATTCCGCTCGATAAGGGAAGAATTTTCGCGCTGTAAACAGCAGTGAATCTTGGCAGTGTAACCGATACTTCCACTTTGTCCTGAATATCGAAGGAGGCAAAAGCAGTCAGGCTGGTACCCGATTCGGGGTCGCCCCAGGCTGAATCCCCAAATGCCCGGCGCTCTTCGATCGTGAGGGAACAAATGCGAGCGAGATATACGGGCACCTTCTTATCATCAACCGTAACCGCAAAATTCTTCGAGAGCGGTTCACCCTCCGGCGCGGGGTATACGCGCACATTACCGGAATGTGCGGGCGCCACTCCTGGGGCTTGCGTTCTGCCCGGTTCCGCTGCCGGCAACAAACCGGGCCGGCACGCGAGCAAGGCCGCGCCCGCGCTGGTAAGGGTTGCGCTCGCAAGGAACTCACGCCGCGTGGTGTTTCCGCTTATCAATGTGGTTTTCATAAACTCTCCCATTGGTTTCAAAAATTCGTTCAATTTGCAGCAAAGACTGAGAACAGCCAACTGGGCATCTTCGACCCCCGTCCTCTGGAAGTCAAGCCAGTCGAATTGCGTTGCCCCGGCAGCCGTAGACGAGAACCGGTTTCCTGAATTGGAGAACCGTCTAGAATCAAATTCAGATGCCCACTTCCCGCCCCCCAAAGGTTTCACGCGCGCCGAAGATCGAGATTAGGGATATCGAAGCTACCGATGCCCTTTTCCATGAAGCGGGGCTGGTCCGCAATCTCCGTGGCAATGCCGCGGGCGTCACCCGCCGCATGCGCTTCGAGCGTGCGACGCAAAGCGGCCTGTCACAGGCCGGGCTTACGTCGGCCGCGCCGTCTCTTCGCCAGGCCTCCAACGGTGTCCAGTGGCTGCCGGTTCCCGGCTGGGAGAAAATCCATTGGCTCTGGCACGGTTTCAGCACGCGCAAAGGCGGCGGCAGCCGGGCCTGGTGCTCTGAGGACGCGCCTGGCGAGTTGAATCTTGGCTTTACCGGCGTTGACGACCAGGAAATTGTGGCCCAAAATCGCCGGCTTTTGGCTGAGGCGGTCACCGGAGATCCGGCCACTCCTCTGGTTACTCTCCGCCAGTTTCATTCCGGCGTCCTGGTCCACGCCACCGTCGCGGACGAAACTCGCGCACGGCCCTGGAAGGCCGACGGCCTGATGACCGATAAGCCAGGTATGCTGCTGGGGATCCAGACGGCCGACTGTATCCCGGTGCTGGTGGCCGACCGCAAACGGCGGGCGGTGGCCGCTTTCCACGCCGGATGGCGGGGGACTGTAAAGAGGATTGTCGAGGCTGGCGTGGGCCGGATGCGCCTTGAGTTTGGCTCCCGTCCTGAGGACCTGGTGGCCGCCATCGGCCCCGGCATCGGCGCCTGCTGCTACGCCGTGGGAGAAGAGGTGTTTTCCAGCTTCGAGTCCCAGTTTGCTTACGCCAGTGAGCTCTTCTGCGAGGTTTACGATTCCGATCCGGTGAGGACCAAATACCCCATGCTGTTTCTCACCCAGCGTGCGCCCGGCCATTCGCACATCGGCCCTGAGCTGCATCTGGACCTCATCGCTGCCAACCGCCGCCAGTTGCTTGAGGCGGGCCTCAAACCCCGCTCCATTCAGTCCGTAGGCGGTTGCACAAGCTGCCAGCCGGATCTGTTTTTCTCCCATCGAGCCTCTCACGGCAGCGCCGGACGCATGTTGAGCGTGATCGGCATTCGACCGCTCTGAGGTATTTCCTGAAGCAACGCAGAGTCGCTGCGTGTGTGCAGCGTGGATTCTTCTCAGGGAAAAATCCGCTCAGAAGCAGTGGCCTCATGCAATAACAATCCGGAAAATGCTCTTGCGGCCCCCTGCACCTTCGTAGCCACTTATCCTCCAGATGGTACGATTGGGTCGATCTCCGCGATGGCTGCAGGAAGGGCGCTAAACGTTGATGGTCGCTGAGTCCGGGGTACGGGAATTGGCCGGGAACGCAAATTGCCGCTGGCGGCTTTGGAGCGGCGGAGCGGTAGCGTTGGGAGCGCTGTTCATGGCTTGGCCGGCGTTCTATAACCGCTTCCCTTTGCTTTACCCGGACACGATGACCTACGTCGACGATGGCCGGATTGTGGCCCGGGCGCTCTTTCTGCATCAGATGTCGGATTACTACGGCATGCGGTCCTTCTTTTACAGCCTGGGCATCCTGCCGCTGCACTGGAATGTGACCCTTTGGCCCGTCGTGGCTCTGCAATGCCTTCTGGCCGCCTATATTCTCTGGCTCGTAGTCCGGTCCATCGCGCCCCGGCAAACCATCTTGGCTTACCTGGTCCTCGTCCCGCTGCTCAGCCTGGTCACAGGCCTGAGTTGGTATGCCACCCTCATCTTGCCAGACATCCTGGGCCCGCTCCTTTACCTCTCCATTTATCTGCTCGTTTTCGCCAGGGACACTCTAACCCGTGCAGAGCGCCTTACGCTCTATCCCATCGCCTGGTGGGCGGTTACCTCTCATGCCACTCACCTGCTGCTGGCCGTTGGCATGTGCCTGATCCTGGCGCTGCTGCTGGTGGTGGACCGCCGGACCTTCCGCCATCGCGTTCGACCCGTCTGCGAAGTTGCGGCCATCGTTGCTCTTGCGGCTGCGGCCCAGTTGGCCTTGCACGGCTATCTCTATGGCAAGCCTTCGTTGAACGGGGAGCGACCGCCCTTTCTCACCGCCCGCATCATTGCCGACGGTCCGGGACGCTGGTATCTCGAAAAACACTGTGGGGAATTGAAGTGGGCGATTTGCGACCATGTCCACAATCTCCCGGACGATCCAGACAATTTTCTCTGGGGAGAGGATGGAATCTATCAGAACGGCTCTGAGAACGACAACAAGCGGCTCGAGCAGCAGGAGCTTCCATTTGTTCTGGCCACCTTCCGCACCTACCCCCGTGAGCAGATTTCCAGGTCGGCTGCCAACTTCTGGGGACAACTGAAGACCTTTGGTTTCGAGGACCTGGATGCGAGTAGTTGGGTGCTGGATGCGTTCGGTCAGGCTCTTCCGCAGGCGCGATCGAGTTATGTCAGGAGTCGCCAGGCACGGAATGAGCTTCCACTCGATCTGCTCACATCCATCCAATTCTGGACAGTGATTGCCTCGCTCGCCGTCATCGCCGCTTTTGTTCCGCTGCTCTGGCGCCGCCACTCTTCCCAGGTCGTTGGGCTGAGCCTGGTGATCGTCTCCATGGCCGTTGCCAACGCGTTGGTCACCGGTACTTTGTCAATGGTTGAGGACCGCTTTGAGTGTCGCGTGATCTGGTTGGTGCCGCTTCTGGCCGGCATGTGCGTCCTGGATTGGATTCATCAGCGGGAAGCAGTCCAGAGCGGCCATTGAAGAAGGTGGAAGCCGGCAGCCACAGCCGGCCTCACGAATGCTCAAGGAATAAAGGATTTTTGCAGACACGCCAAGCTTCGCTGGCTGCCTTCAGAAGAAGAGCAGCCTTGGTGAACAAAAGAACCTGCTCAGGAGGCTCTGGCTGCCTCGCCCGGGTTCACCAGGTCACGCAGTTCCTTGGAAGGTTTGAAGTAGGGAACTCGTTTGGCCGGGACCTCCACGCGCTCGCCGGTCTTTGGGTTCCGTCCAATGCGGGGATTGCGCTGGCGGATGCGAAAGGACCCGAAGCCGCGAATCTCAATCTTGTCTCCGCCCTGTAGTGCTCCGATCACAGAATCGAAGATGGTTTCAACGATGACCTCGCCGTCGCGGCGAGTCAGGTCGCCCAAACCGGTCACTTTTTCCACCAGATCTGCCTTTGTCATGTCCCTAAGGCCTCCGCTCACAGCATAACCGGATTCCGCCTGCCAAAGTGCGAAAAAGAACTCTTCCTTGTGGGAATTGAGCCCTTCCCCTTCAACAATTTGGCAGAAAAGGCCGTGTTCCGGCAATTCAACGGGTCAAGCCCGCCTGTCGGCGTATATGATGACCAGAGTCTCCTCTCAGAAACGAGTCCGGGAATCAAGCCGGGCCGATTCCGGAACCCTTGGCAGGTGGTGGTTATAGGCGTGACGCAGTATCCAAAGTACAGCATCGTGATTCCGGCTTACAACGAAAGCGCCCGTATTCCCGCGACGCTCCAGGCGGTATCGTCTTATATTCATGCCCAGGGTTGGGCTGCCGAGATCATCGTTGTCAACGACGGCTCCCGCGACGGAACTGCCGAAGCGGTCCGTACTTTTGCCCAGACTGCGCCGGAGGTGCGGCTGATTGAAAACCCCGGCAACCGCGGCAAAGGTTACAGCGTCCGCAACGGCCTGCTGCAGGCCCTCGGAGAGGTGGTCATGTTCACCGACTCTGACCTTTCGGCTCCCATTGAAGAGGCTGAACTGCTGTTTGCCGCCATCGCCCAGGGCGCGGATATCGCCATCGGTTCCCGCTGGCTTGAGAGCGGTCGCCAGACCCACCGTCAGCCGCTCTACAGGCAGTTTTTCGGCCGTTGCTTCAACGCCGTAACTCGCACCGTGATGGGGCTGCGCTTCGCCGATACTCAGTGCGGCTTCAAGGCCTTTACCCGCGCCGCCGCGCAGACCGTTTTTCAGCTCCAGACCATCGAGGGCTGGGGTTTCGATCCGGAGATTCTCTTCATCGCTCTCAAGCGTGGCTACCGCATTGCGGAGGTGCCCGTGAGCTGGCACCACGACGAGCGCACGCGCATGAGCTATCTGAAAGACGGCATGAAGATGCTCGAGGAGATCGCCATCATCCGCTGGAACGCACTCCTCGGACGCTACGACAAGAAGGTCGAGCGCATCCATCGCGCCCCGCAAGCCAGGTAGCCGGGTGCCCGGTCTCGATTCTGAGACCGGGGAAGCCACCAACCTCATCCTGTCGCGCTAGCCTTTATGCGGTCGCCGCGTTGGCCACATTCTGCAATCCGCGGGCTTCAATCTCGAACTCGCGAATCTTGTACTTCTGGATCTTGCCGGAGAGCGTGGCCGGGAAGTCGTCCACAAAGCGAACGTGCTCGGGAATCTTGTAGTAGGCGATCTGCCCCTGGCAAAACGCGCGAATCTCGGCCTCGGTCGCTTCCACACCCGGCGCCAGCCGCACCCAGGCCACCACAATCTCCCCCAGCCGCGCATTGGGAATGCCCACCACCTGCACTTCGTCGATCTTGGGGTGGGTATAGAGGAACTCCTCCACCTCGCGGGGATAGATGTTTTCACCGCCGCGGATGATCACGTCACGGGAGCGGCCGGTCAGGTGGATGCAGCCGTCTTCGCGCATGATTCCCAGGTCGCCGGTGTGCAGCCAGCCGTCGGCATGAATCACCTGCGCCGTGCCTTCCGGATCGCCGTCGTACCCCTTCATGACCACGAAGCCGCGGGCGCACACTTCGCCTTGCTCGCCGGTGGGCAGGGGTTCCCCGGTAACGGTGGAGACAATCTGAATCTCCGTCTGCGGCATGGCCCGGCCCACGGTGTTGACGCGAATGTCGATCGAGTCACCGGCGTCGCTCATGGTCACCACGGGCGAGGTTTCCGTCTGCCCGTAAGCGATGACCAGCTCGCGGCAGTGCATCTCGTCGAGGACGCGCTTCATCAGTTCCACCGGGCAAGGCGCGCCAGACATCATGCCGGTCCGCAGGCTGGTCAGGTCAAAGCTGTCGAACTCGGGCAGCGCCATCTCGGCCACGTACATGGCAGGAACTCCGTAGACCGAGGTCCCTCGCTCGTCGTGGATGGCCTGCAGGGTAGCGCGGGCATCAAACGTCCAGTTGGGCAGGATGATCGCCGCCCCGGTGTTCACTGAGGTCATGGTGCCAATCACGCAGCCGTAGCAGTGGAACAAGGGCACCGGCAAGACAATCTTGTCTACTTCGGTATAGTGGAAGCCTTGGGCCAGGAACATCCCGTCATTCACAATGTTGTGGTGCGTTAGCATCACGCCCTTGGGCAGTCCCGTGGTACCGCTGGTGTACTGGATATTGGCCACATCGTCCGCGCCCACATAGGCGGGCAGCTCTCCGGGGGAGTCCAGCAGCGCGGGCCACTCGGGCGAGTCGAAATAGATGGTGTGCTCCAGTGCGTGCGTCAGCCCATGACGGGCGCGGCCCAGGATCTCCTCATAGTCGGCGCGCTTGTCCTTGTGCCACAGGAACAGAGCCTTCATCCTCGACTTGCTCAGCGTGTACTGCAGCTCGTGCGAGCGGTAGGCCGGGTTCACGTTCACCAGCGCCGCTCCGGCCCGTGCGCACCCCATGTGCATGATGATCCACTCGATGCAGTTGGTGGACCACAATCCCACCCGGTCACCCCTGCGAATGCCCAGCGACCAAAGCCCCCGCGCCACGCGGTCCGCTTCATCGCTTAGCTCAGCCCAGGTGAGCCGTTTCCCCTGGTGGCAGGAAGCCACCGCCAGACGCTCCCCGAAGCGGTCGGCAGTTCGGTGCAACAAGTCGCCGATCGTCAGCTCCAGCAACGGCCGTCGCGGTCCACGAGAGTAGCTCAACATACACAGTTCTTCTTCGACAGGCATAGTACCAGCTTTTTGAAACAACGAAGCGAAGTGTACACCCGCCCACCCCGTCAGAAAGTGTGATCCATCACACAAATCACGGGCGCTGTACCATCCGGTGAGCGGCGCTATTCGCTTTCAATCGTGAAACGGCGCTGGCGCTGTTCAAGATTACGGCCTCATGATCTCGGCAAGCAATACGGCCAGGCCGTTCCATGCGATCTGCGCGCCAATGCACACGAGAATGAACGCAATGACCCGCAGGATGCCGTGCGCTGTAGACGGTGGAATGACCTTGGTGATTCTTGGGGCGTATGCATAGCAGAAATAAACCAGCACACTGAGAACGACGACGGCCAGAAGCACACCAACATGGGCCAGAATATCCTTCGAAATTACTCGATTCGAGATGTGGGCGGTAATGGTTAGCAATGCAACAAGCGTGCCCGGACCCGAGGTTATCGGAAAGGTGAACGGGTAGAAGGTTTTCTGTTCAAGATTTCGCGCCTGTGTCTCGTCGCGTACCTCGATCTCCTCCTGCTTGTCCCTGGAATCGGCGCGCGCGTCCCTCTCATTCAATACGGACCATCCCATTGCCGCGATGACGATGCCGCCAGAGAGCTGGACTATGGGCAGGGAGATGCCGAAAAACTTGAGGATCGCAGCGCCCAGCAACTCGATAATCGCGAGGAAGATGATGTTATTGACGGCGATTCTACGCGCCAGTGAGTGATACACATGGGGAGGGGCCTCGCCGGCCAGCCCGAGAAAGACAAGGGCCGACCCGAGCGGATTGATCAGCGGAAGAAGCACGCTGAAGGCGATAAGAAATGAATTCCAGAGCGTCAAGAGCATTCCACCTGGCCAAATCTTACGGCATTGCCGGGGAAACTGCGTCTTGTTGCATTCCCTACAAGGCCGCCGCTCGATTTACCGCAGGTAGATGGTCTCTGGACCGGAAAAGACTCAGCGTCAGCGCCCTGCGCGGAACATGGCCACAATGTGGCCTATAGCTGTCCCAAAGATCACCGCGAGGGAGAACGGCACCAGCGCGGGGGATAGGCCGCCCTTGCCGCTCCGCACGGCCTCAAGAATTGACCATTGAATCCAGGCGAACAGGCAGGCCAACTCCACCTTGAGCCAGGTGATCATCTGCAGAGACAGCGCCTCAAGACGTAACCGGTTCCCCGCCGTGACCCGCACCGGGTAATTGAAGGCCGCGGGAAACTGCGACACGACCGTGATGAGCAGATAGACCCCCAAAGCCACAGCCGGCAGCAGCATCAAAGTTGAGGGAGGTCCCCACGCGTTCGGGTTGCCGGCGAGGTCGAAGTGGGTGGGAATCTTATCCGGCAGGCGGTCGGGGCCGCTGAGGGCGCGATAAGTGATCCACAACAATACCGCCAACGCTCCCAGGCCGGCGGCTTCCAATACCTTGCGCATGGGGTCCTTTCTTGCGAGGGTGAGTTGCATCGAAACAATGCAACGGAACGCCTGAACTACGCTTCCGAGTCCGGCGTTGAGTCCCAGGTCTCTACGCCGCGGCGGATGAGAACCCGGCAACTCGGATTGCGATGGTTTCAGCCGAACCGCGCCTTCTTGACGGTCTGGCGAAAGTCTTCGCCGTTCATTTCAATGCGGACGCACATCTCAGCCAGACGGGAGCGCATGCGGTCGCCGATGCGGTCGCCGAGGGTGGGCTCGCGGGCAGAGCGCTCGGCGTCGGTTTTGGCGCCTCCCCCAGCCGGGAGGTCGGGGTAGTTGGTGGTAATGATGGTGGTCTGCTTGTCGTTGTAGCGGGTATTGAGCACGAGGGCGACAGTGTCCCAGACCCACTCGTTGGGCTTTTGGGCTCCCAGATCGTCGAGCACCAGCACCTCGGCGGCAAAGACCGGCTTGAGCAGCTCGAGCTCGGTGGTTTGAACCTGCGGATTGTAGCTGTTCTGAATACTTTTGAGCAGCTCGCGATAGTCGCAAAAGAGGCCGCGAACGCCGCGCTCCTGCACCAGCCGGCGGAGAACGCCCACGGCCAGGTGGGTCTTGCCCACGCCGATGGAACCGGTAAAAAGCAGCCCCTTGCCCGCGGTGTCAACGGGGTAAGCCTCGACAAACTTGCGCGCGGTCATGAGGGCACGGCCCAAAGAGGGGTCCGCGCCGCGAATGATGTCATAGCAGTCGAGGTCGTATTGGCGGTAGCGCTCGGGAATGTGCGCGGCAGCCAGGCGGCGCTCTTCGCGCACCATCTCCTGGCACTCGCAGGCGCGGGAAACCCACTGTCCCGCATCGTTGACTACGCGTACGAGGCCAACTCCATCGCAAATTGTGCAGATACTCATCTGGATTCAAGCGTAGCGCAAGTGGCGCCAGGCCACAGCGGTGCATTGCCCGTCTCCGATTGTGGAAAAAACCATGCCTCCCTGCGGGGAGATTGCCTACAATCAAAGCCGCGTGCGGGCGCGGCCTCTTTTGGTCCGCTAATTTTCGCCTGCTCAAGAAATGGAGACACTCGAAGTGAATCGAATCGTCCTGCGCACTGCCCTTTTCACTGCCGCAGCCTTGATCGGACTGCTCACGCCAAACCTGCTCGCGGCGCAGACCGCACCAGCGCCCAAACCCGCCGTACCGGATTCAACGTGGCTGAGGGAACACGACCAGCAGTTGCTGGCCAACTTCCCGGGGCAGACCCGGTACAAGGATGCGGACGCGAAAGTGCCCGCCCCTGCCCCAGGCGAAAATCGCGTGGTTTTCATGGGTGACTCGATCACCGACGGATGGCATATTGAAGGTCCCGAGGGTTCTTTCCCAGGCAAGCCGTATATCAATCGCGGCATCAGCGGGCAAACCACGCCGCAAATGGTATTGCGCTTCCATCAGGATGTGATTGCGCTCCAGCCCAAGGTCGTGGTTATCCTGGCCGGAACCAATGACGTGGCTGGCAACACCGGGCCTGAGACGCTGGAGCAGGTAGAAGACAACCTGGCCGCGATGGCAGAGATGGCCACGGCCAACCACATTCACGTGGTTTTGTGTTCGGTGCTGCCGGCCTTCGACTACCCCTGGAAGCCGGGACTGACGCCTGCGCCCAAGATTCTGGCCATCAACACGTGGATGAAGGCTTACGCGGCGGAGAAGGGTTTTGTCTACGTGGACTACCACTCGGCGATGAAGGATGAGCGTGACGGGCTTCCTGCCAAGCTGAGCGGGGACGGGGTGCATCCGCTGCCGGCCGGGTATGCGATCATGGCGCCGATGGCCGAGGCGGGGATCCAGAAGGCGCTGGCGCAGTAGAGCCCGGCAATTGCGAAACCGCGCAAATCACTCTACAATAGGAGAATTGCAGGAAAGGTTTGTCTTCAGCGATGCCCAAGGAAAAGATTCATCCCAATTATGCCGCGGTGCGGGTTTTGTGCGCCTGCGGGAACAACTTTGAGACCCGGTCGACCCACAAGGGCGACATTCACGTGGAAATTTG
>CAZNAW010000020.1:0-61554 GCA_964571165.1 uncultured Occallatibacter sp.
CGCCGTGAAAGGGCGGTGTCCTAGGCCGGGCTAGACGACGGGGACGCTGGGAGGGTCAGAAGCGGCCTGAATTGAACCGAATGCGCCCTTATGAAGGCTACCAAGTTGGGAGGGCCGTGTCAAAAATGTAACCCACTGCCGCGGATGGTCTGCGCGACGATTCACCGCACGAATCGGCTTCCAGTCTCGGCAGAATGGCGGACGTGGAGTTTTTTGCGTCAACAGACCGGCCCAGCGCGTCACAATAGAAAGACATTGTTGAAACGATCTTCCGCAGGTTGGCGGCGCGCTATTTGCCTGGGATCACCCGCCTGGGCGGAATCTCCAGCAGACATGGCGGTCCTGCAACCGGCAACGCAATCATTCCGCAACAGACCGGAGCTTCATGCTAGCAGGCTCCAGACTGAGGCACGATCAAGTGAGGAACAGGGTTTTGAGACGAATCTTTGGGATAGTTTGCCTCGTAACGGTGGGGCTTGTGGCAACCGGCTGCCAGAAAAAGCCGGCGGAGCCGGCGGCGGCAGGGATGCAGGGAATGCCGGTGCAGACAGTGACGGTCGCGCTGGCCCCGGTGTCGCAGAGCAGCGAATATGTGGCCACCATCAAGTCGCGCCGCTCAGCCACCTTGCAGCCGCAGGTGGACGGCCGGCTGACGCAGATTCGCGTCCGGTCGGGCGATCGCGTGAAGGCCGGCGCTCCGCTGATGGACATCGATCCGCGTCATCAATTGGCCACAGTCGAGTCGCAGCGCGCCACGGAGCGGCAGAAAAAGGCGCTCTACGACTACAACGCCCTTGAGATCGAGCGCCAGCGCAAGCTGTTTGAGGCAGGCGTGACCAGCCACGACACCTTCGATCAGGCGCGGCAGGCCTTTGACAACACCAAGGCGGACTATGAGTCGGCGGTGGAGTTGCGCAAGACGCAGGAGGAGCAACTGGCCTACTACACCATCCGCGCTCCGTTTGACGGCGTGGTGGGCGACATTCCGGTGCACGTGGGCGACTATGTTTCGCCCAGTACCGTGTTGACCACGGTGGATGAGAACAAGGACCTCGAGGCGTATATCTATGTGCCTACGGAACGCGCCGGCCAGGTGCGGCAGGGCCTGGCAGTGGACCTGATGGACACAAGCGCCAAATTGCTGGAACACACCCGGATCGATTTTCTGTCGCCGCAGGTGGATAGTACGCTGCAGGGAATTCTTGTGAAGGCCCCGGTGCACGCCACGCCAGAGATTCTGCGCAACGCCCAGATGGTGAAGGCGCGGGTTATCTGGAGCACTACGCCCATGGCGGTCATTCCGGTGCTGGCCGTAACGCGCCAGGGCGGGCAGAGCTTTGTCTTTGTAGCGCGCCAGCAGAATGGCCACTTCGTCGCTCACCAGACGGTGGTCACGCTGGGCGACACGGTGGGCAACACCTATTCCATCTCATCAGGACTCAATGTGGGCGACAAGGTCATCGTGTCCAGCACCCAGTTCCTGGTGAACGATATGCCGGTCATGCCGTTGGGCGCTTAGAAACCATCCGGACATGTATACGGCAGCGAACCGCAGGCGTGTACAAGGCGATAGCTGTTGCACGCCCACCGCAACCGAAAAGGAAGGCTTATCTTGTTTGTTGATTTCTTTATCCATCGGCCTGTTTTTGCCACGGTGTGCGCGCTGCTCATTATTCTTGCCGGAGCAATTTGCATCCCCAACCTTCCGGTTGCCATGTATCCCACTCTGTCGCCTCCACAGGTAGAGGTGGCCTGCAACTATGTCGGGGCGAATGCCGACACCGTCGAAAAGGCTGTCACCATCCCCCTGGAAGAGTCAATCAACGGCGTCGAGGGAATGCGCTACATCAATTCGTCGAGCACAAATAGCGGAGCCAGCTCGATTGACGTAACCTTCAAGACGGGTTACGACCTCGACATTGCTGCCGTCGATGTGCAGAATCGCGTGGCCAGCGTGGAAGGCCGTCTGCCCGCAGCGGTAAATGCAACCGGCATCTCCATCAGCAAAGCCAATTACAACTTCGTCTTCGGTGCCGGCTTTTTCACCCGCGATGGGCGCTACTCGCCCGAGTTCATCTCCAACTACCTCGATGTCTACGTGAAGGATGCGCTGAAGCGCGTGCCCGGCGTGGGCGACGTGATGATCTTCGGCGAGCGCAAATATGCCATGCGCGTCTGGCTCGACCCGGTACGGCTGGCTGCTCGCGGTTTGACGGCGACCGACGTGGTCAACGCCCTGGTCGAGCAGAATGTAGAGGTTCCCGCCGGCCAGCTTGGCCAGCCTCCTTCCAACTCCATACAGGCCTTCCAGGTGCCGGTGCGCGTGGTTGGGCGGCTCACCAGTCCCGCCGAATTCGACAACATCATCGTCAAGAACTCCTCCAACGGCCTGGTGCTGCTCAAGGATGTGGGACACTCCGAGGTGGGCGCGGAGGACTATAGCTCATCGCTGAAATACAGCGGGCAGGATGCGATGGGCATTGGCGTCGAGCAGCTCTCGAACGCCAACGCCCTTGATGTGGACAGCAAGGCCAAGGCCGCCTTGAAGGAGCTGTCGAAGAGCTTTCCGCCGGGCCTGGAATACGCCATCGCCTTTGACTCCACCACCGTGGTCGGCGACTCCATCCGCGAAGTGTTGATCACCCTGGCCGAGGCCATCGTCATCGTCATCGTGGTCATCTTCCTCTTCCTGCTGGACTGGCGCGCCACCATCATTCCCGCCGTCACCATTCCGGTTTCGCTCATCGGCACCTTCGCCTTCGTCAAGATTTTCGGCTTCTCCATTAACTCGCTTACCCTCTTCGGCATCACCCTGGCCACGGGACTAGTGGTCGATGACGCCATTGTGGTTATTGAGAATGTGCAGCGCCACATCGCCATGGAGCACTCCAATCCCCACGAGGCCACATCGCGAGCCATGGGCGAGGTCACCAGCGCGGTCATCGCTACGTCGCTGGTGCTCATCGCGGTTTTTGTGCCGGTTTCGTTTTTCCCCGGCACCACCGGCATCCTCTACCGCCAGTTTTCGCTGACTATCGCATTCGCCATCGCCATCTCGGCGTTCAACGCGCTCACGCTTTCTCCGGCGCTGTCGGCCATGTTCCTGCGCGGCGAGGAGGATCGTCCCCACCAGTTGGATTTCCTCCATATCCGCCCGGTTTCGCGCGCCTTTGCAGCTTTTATTCACAGTGCCGATGCGGCCGTAACCTGGACGGCCAGCACCTATGCCAAGTCCATTCATGTTGCGCTGCGGCTCCGGTATCTGTTGCTGCTGCTGTTTGTTACCGGACTTGGCGCCACGCTGTGGCTCTATCAGCACGTGCCAACCGGGTTTATTCCCCAGGAGGATCAGGGTTTCCTGATGGTCATTGTGCAGGCGCCGCCGGGTTCTTCCCTGGCCTACACCACTTCATTGGCCGATCGCGCGGAGGCCATTATCGGCCAGAATCATGACATTGCGGGCGCATTTTCGGTCATGGGATTCAACTTCTCCGGCGCCGCATCCAACGCGGGCATGATGTTTGTCTCCACCACACCCTCTGACCAGCGGCGCGCGAAAGGCCACTCCACGGCGGACATTGTGGCCGACCTCTCGCCCAAACTGCAACAGCTCATGTTTGCTCCGAATGGCGGCTTGGTGGCCATGATTCAGCCACCGGCCGTGCAGGGCGTGGGCAGCTACGGCGGCTTTCAATTCATGCTCCAGGATACGGGCAACAATACGCTGGCCGACCTGGACCGCGTCGCGCACCAGATTGTGGGTGCCAGCCGTGCACGCAAGGATATGACGGGCCTGATCACCACCTTCTCGGCCAACGACCCGCAGATGCTGGTGACCATCGACCGCGAAAAAGCCAAGGCGATGAATATTCCGCTCTCGCAGATCACCACCACCCTCAGCGTCTTCATGGGGTCGGAATACATCAACGACTTCGACTACAACAACCGCACCTATCGTGTATACGTACAGGCCGACCAGCCCTTCCGCATGACCTCAAAAGATCTGCACAACTTCTA
This sequence comes from uncultured Occallatibacter sp., assembly GCA_964571165.1. Classification (GTDB taxonomy): domain Bacteria; phylum Acidobacteriota; class Terriglobia; order Terriglobales; family Acidobacteriaceae; genus Telmatobacter. The sequence goes on from CAZNAW010000020.1 coordinate 4,018, forward strand.
TGTGCGTTCCGATGGCGGCCAGATGGTCCCGCTGGACAACATCACCTCCGTGGTTGAAAGCTCCGGTCCGCCGGTCATTACTCACTACAACCTCTTCCGCGCGGTGGAGATCGACGGCTCCCCCGCGCCGGGCTATAGCTCAGGGCAGGGAATCGCGGGTATGGAAGACCTGGCCAAACATACGATGATGCCCGGCATGACCTACCAGTGGACTGGATTGACTCTGGACGAGATCGAGTCCAGCGGCAGGGCGCTCATCATCTTCGGCCTCGGCATCCTGGTCGTCTATCTCACTCTCTCGGCGCAATACGAGAGCTTCGCGCTGCCCTTCATCATCCTGCTGGCCGTGCCCATGGCGGTGCTTGGCGCGCTCGGCCTGGTGGCCCTTCGCGGGCTTTCAAACGACGTCTACTGCCAGATCGGCCTGGTCATGTTGATCGGCCTCTCGGCAAAGAACTCCATTCTGATCGTCGAATTTGCCGAGCAACTGCGGCGCAAGGGCCGCTCCATCGCCGAGGCTGCCATCGAGGCCGCGGAACTCCGCCTGCGCCCCATCCTCATGACTTCCTTCGCCTTCATCCTCGGCGTTCTGCCGCTGGTCTTCGCCACCGGCGCGGGCGCACTGGGACGCCGCTCCGTGGGCACAACCGTCGTGGGTGGCATGTTGCTCTCCACGGTGCTCAACCTGTTCTTCATCCCTGTGCTCTATGTGATTCTGAGCCGGATGCTCAAGCGCGGCGGCGAAGGCGCAACTGCGCCCGTCGTGACGTAATGCCGCCGATCACTGACTGTCGCGGTGCGCGATCACGTAATCCTTGATGCGGTCGTACACCTCACTGCTCACTATGCCCTTATCCAGCAGATCCAGCTTGGTGCGGTAGGGCCGGAAGCGCACAATGCGTCCGGCCCAACTGCGCGTCATGCCGGGAACCTTCAATAACTCGTCCAGGGTCGCGTGGTTGATATCGATCCGCGCCTCCGGCGCCGGTGCCGTTGCGGATGTCTTGCTGGTTTGGTAGGGATCTCGATCCTGATTCTGTGCCAGTCCGCCTGCCGCCAGGCAAAGAATCGCAATTGCCCACCCCGTCCATCGCATCATTGCTCGCACCGCCCCATTTTCCGCCCATCCTGCACCGCCTGCAAGCGAAGCATTTGACACCGCGCAGGTTTTCCCTTAGTTTTTAGATAGATGCAGAATCACCGCCATCACGGTCACCACCATCATCACGGGACCTCCATGCCGGCGGACTGCCATGGCCTGAACTAAACGGCCAGAGAGATCGAAAAGATACCAAGCCCGCCGGCGACCCAAGCCGACGGGCTTTTTTCATGCCACAAATCTCAACCAGGATCAGGAAAAGAATGACAACTACAATTGATTTCGACAAAATGGATGGACTTGTCGCCGGCATCGTCCAGGATGCGCGCACGGGCGAGGTGCTGATGCTGGGATTTCTCAATCCTGCCAGCTATGCCAAAACGCTGGAGACCGGCTATGTAACCTTCTGGAGCCGGACCCGGCAAAAGCTCTGGATGAAGGGCGAAACCAGCGGCAACCGCCTGCGCGTCGTTTCCGCCGCGACCGACTGCGACAACGACACACTGCTCTTCCGTGTCGAGGTCGAGGGCGACGGACTTGTGTGCCATGAGGGTACCGTCAGTTGCTTCACCAAACCGCTGCCCGTGGCCGCGCAAAGCCAGCAAGCAGACAATCGGAAAGAGGAAAACCGTGGCTAACAAACTCAGACTCGGCATCCCCAAAGGCAGCCTCCAGGATGCAACCATCGCTCTGTTCAAGCGCGCCGGCTGGAACATCTACGCCGACGGCCGCTCTTACTTCCCCTCCATCGACGACAGTGAGATCGAGTGCATGTTGATCCGCGCCCAGGAAATGGCCCGCTACGTCGATCATGGCGTCCTTGACGCCGGCCTCACAGGCATCGATTGGGTCGTGGAGAGCGGCCTCGACGTAACCAGCGTCACCACGCTCACCTATGCCAAGCAGAGCCGCCGCAAGGTGCGCTGGGTGCTGGCCGTTCCCGAAGGCAGCGGCTTTGAAAAGGCTGAAGATCTCGAAGGCAAAATCGTCGCCACCGAACTTGTCGAGGTAAGCAAGCGTTATTTCGCCGAGAGAGGCGTGAACGTCAAAGTCGAGTTCAGCTGGGGCGCCACGGAGGTCAAGCCGCCCATGCTGGCCGACGCCATCGTCGAAGTCACTGAGACCGGCAGTTCGCTCAAGGCCAACCACCTCAAGATCATTGACACCGTGATGGAAAGCGAGACCCATCTCATCGCCGGCAAAGCCACTCTCGCCGATCCATGGAAGAGCGAGAAGATCGGCCAGATTTCGCTCATGCTGCGCGGCGCCATCGATGCGCAATCGCAAGTGGGCCTCATGCTTAACGTCAAACGCGATGACCTCGAAGCGGTGCTCAGTGTGCTGCCTGCGCTGAACTCGCCCACCGTCTCCCAGTTGAGCGATTCGGAGTGGGTCGCGGTGAACACCATTGTCGAGGAACGCATAGCGCGCGATGTGATTCCGCGCCTGAAAGCCGCCAAAGCAACGGGCATTGTCGAATACCCGCTTAACAAGGTAGTGCTCTAAGCCGGAGGCAACCATGAAGCTGATCCGCACAAAAGGCCGCGGCGCGCTGCAAACAGCAGAAACGTTAACCGCGCTTGAACGGCGCGGCGGCGTGGCGCTCAACACCGTGCTGCCCGCCGTCCGGCGCATCGTGGCCGATGTGCGCAAGCGCGGCGACCGCGCGCTGCTGCGCTATGCGACCCAATTCGACGGTCTCCAGGACCCGGCTAGTCTCCTCATTTCCCAGGGCGAGATGTCCGCCGCCTGGGAGGCGATCACTCCCGCCATGCGCACGGCTCTCGCCACCGCCGCGGATCAAATTCGCGCCTTCGCTGTTTCGCAACTACCCGCTTCGTGGAGCGAAGAGCCCATCCCCGGCCTCACCACAGGCCAGCTTGTGCGTCCGCTCGGCTCGGTGGGTTGCTATGTGCCTAGTGGCCGCCATCCGCTGCCCTCCACGCTGCTTATGACGGCCATTCCCGCGCAGGTTGCGGGTGTCGAGCGCATCGTGGTCGTCTCGCCCAAGCCCGCGCCCGAGACCCTTGCCGCGGCTCATCTGCTCGGTATCGCGGAGTTCTACCGCCTCGGTGGAGCGCACGCTGTAGCCGCGCTGGCCTATGGAACCGCAATCCTCCCGCGCGTCGACAAGATCGTCGGCCCCGGCAATCTCTACGTCACAGCAGCCAAGCGTCTGGTCGCCTTCGACTGCGCCATTGACATGCTCGCCGGTCCTACGGAAATCGTCGTCATCAGCGAAAGAGGCAATGCCGCTGCCATCGCTTCCGACCTCGTCGCGCAAGCCGAGCACGATCCTGAGGCTCTGGCCATCTTCCTCACCACCAACGCCGACCTTGCCAATGAGGTTATCGCGGAAGCCAAACTTCGCAGCCGCAACAACCCCATCGCCCGCGAATCCCTTGATCGCAATGGCTTGGTTATCCTTGCCGCCACAGTCGACGAAGCGCACCAGATCACCAATCGCCTTGCCCCCGAACACCTCACCGTGGACGCCCCCGGCGATCTCGATTGGGTTCAGAATGCCGGCTCGGTCTTTGTTGGCCGCTGGTCCGCGCAACCCATGGGCGATTACATCTCCGGCCCCAATCACACCCTGCCCACCGGTGGCATGGCGCGCGTGCGCGGCGGCTTGAGCGTCAACGATTTCGTCAAGCTCATCACCGTGCAGGAGTACACAGCGCAGGCAATCCGTTCGCTTGGCCAACCTGCGGTCTTGCTGGCTGAAGCCGAGGGGCTCACCGGCCACGCCGAGGCCATTCGCACACGCTTCAAGAGGAGGTCTCGTGGCTCAAACTGAAACGGCAGTCATTCCAACCCCGCGCGCCCGCGTGCAGGCCATGAAGGAGTACCATCCTCCGCTTGGCAGCCGCGATGCCTTGAGGCTCGACTTCAACGAGAACACTCTCGCCTGTTCGCCCAAGGTGCGCGAGGCGCTGGGGCGCATCTCCGCGGGCCATCTCACGCGCTATCCCGAGCGCGAGCCGGTTGAAGCCATCGTGGCCGCGCATCTGGGCCTCGCCGGGAGCCAGGTGGCTCTCACCAATGGCGTGGACGAAGCCATTCACGTCCTCTTCGAAACCTTCCTCGAAGCAGGCGACGAGTTGTTGCTTCCCGTTCCCACCTACACCATGTATGAGGTCTACGCATCGGCCACCGATGCCCGCGTGGTCCCCGTGCTCGCCGCGGACGATCTGCAGTTTCCTTTCGAGCGATTACTCGCCGCCATCGCCCCGCAAACCAAGATCATCGCCATCGCCAATCCCAACAGTCCTTCGGGAACCGTGGCCACGCGCGCGCAGATTGAAGAGATTGCCCGTCGCGCGCCGCACGCCATCCTGCTTGTGGATGAAGCTTACTTCCACTTTTGCGGCGAGACGGTGATCGATCTTGTCGGTGTCGTTCCCAATCTCATGGTGGCGCGCACCTTTTCCAAGGCCTATGGCGTTGCCGGCCTGCGTCTTGGCCTGTTGGCTGGTCCCGTCGAACTGATGCACTGGGTACGCCGTGTCCTCTCGCCCTACAGCGTCAACTCGCTCGCGCTCGCCTGCCTGCCGCCCGCGCTTGAAGACACGCCCTATCTCGACTGGTACGTGAGCGAGGTGCTTGCGGCGCGAAAAGAATTTGAAGCCGCTCTCGATAAAGCTGGAATCCGCCGCTGGCCCAGCCGTGCCAACTTCATCCTTGTCGAAATCGGCCCTCAGCACGCGGAGTTCGTGCGCCTCATGCGCACTGCCGGCGTGTTAGTGCGCGACCGTTCCAGCGACCCAGGCTGCGATGGCCGTGTGCGCATCACCATCGGAACCCGCGACCAGATGCGCCAGGCCATTGTGGCTCTCAACCTGGCGCTGGCCGCACTGAAATCCGCACCGCCAATGGAAGGAGAAGCGAAATGACAACCGGCAAGAAAGCAAAATCTGCACTCGAATCGACCGCGCGCACCGCCATCGTCGAGCGCAACACAGCGGAGACCCGCATCGCCATCCATCTCACCATCGAAGGCCGCGGCCAATACAAAATCTCCACCGGCATTCGCTTTTTCGATCACATGCTGGAACTGTTTACCCGCCACGGCGCATTCGATCTTGAACTCAAATGCGACGGCGACCTCGACGTGGACCAGCATCACAGCGTCGAAGATGTCGGCATCGCGCTCGGCGAAGCCTTCGACCGCGCCCTCGGCGACAAGCGCGGCATCCTTCGCGCTGGATACTTCCTCATGCCCATGGACGAAACCCTCGCCATCGCCGCCGTCGATCTCAGCGGCCGTGCCGCCTTTGCTGTCGAAACCAAGGTGCGCACCCGTCTGGTGGGTGATCTGCAAACCGAACTGGTTACCGACTTCTTCGAGGGCTTTGCACGCGGCGCCCGCGCCAATGTTCATGTGAAAACCATGTACGGCCGGTCCAACCATCACAAGATCGAAGCCATCTTCAAGGCCTTCGCGCGCGCCATGCGCGTAGCCTGCTCCCGCGATAAGCAACTCGGAGAAATGTTGCCCTCCACGAAGGGACTGCTCTGATGCGCGTAGCCGTCATTGACTACAAGGCGGGCAACCTCACTTCGGTGCTCAAGGCCCTGCGTCATTTGGGTGCTGAAGCGGAAGTGACGGACGGCGACCTTTCTCTCGTTGAATCTGCGGAGCGCATCGTGCTCCCCGGCGTAGGCCATTTCGCGGCCACCCAGCGTCTCGACGCAACTGGGCTGACCCCTGCCATCCGCGCGGCGATTGCGCGCGGCGTGCCCTTCCTCGGCATCTGTGTAGGCATGCAGTGGCTCTACGCGGGCTCGACTGAGTCGCCCGGGCAGCCCGGTCTTGGCCACTTTCCTGAACAGTGCGTGCATTTCTCCGAGAGCCAGGAAAAAGTCCCGCATGTCGGCTGGAACTCGCTCGAAGTGCGCACAGGTTCGCGGTTACTGGCGGGTGTCGAGCCGGGCGAGTTTGTCTACTTCACTCACTCCTACAAAGCCCCGGTCACAGCGGACACCGCGGCCGTTACCCATTACATCGAACCCTTCGCGTCCGCCGTGGAGCGCGACAACGTCATGGGCGTGCAGTTCCACCCCGAGAAATCCGGCGCCACCGGCCTGAAGATACTTCGCAATTTTCTGGAGTTCAAGATATGAAGTTGAGCTACACACTCACGCTGGCCGACTTCAAGGCGGCGCGCACTCTTCACAGACGGCAGAGAATTACCCGCCAGATCATGCATTTTATTTGGCCGGTTCTTCTGGTTGCATTCTTTATCGGAGCGATCATTTCGAGCGGAGACCCGCATTCTCAGCTTTTCTCGCAGTGCTTTGCGTTGGGCGCAGGATCGCTTGTTATGTCGATAGGAATGCCGATTTCTCGGTTCTTCAGCACCCGCAGGAGCTTCAACCGCCTGTTCCCACCAGACCAGAAGAATCGGACAAGCACCATCGATATCGATGATGAGCGCATCGTTAGGGAGCTATTAGGAACGAGTGAGTTCAAAACGTTCTGGACTGCGATCTACGACTTTGCAGAGAATGCGCACGTGAGCCTGCTGTACACCAATAAGGATTGCTTTTTCATCATTCCCGCACGGTCGATGTCCCCAGCCCAGCGCACCGAACTCAACGATCTAGTCGCTCGCCACGTCGTGAAGAGGAAGCCATGATTACCAAGCGCATCATCGCCTGCCTCGATGTCCACGCCGGCCGTGTCGTCAAAGGCGTGCAGTTCGTCGACATCATCGACGCGGGCGATCCGGCCACGCAGGCTGCGCGCCATGCACGCGATGGCGCCGACGAAATCGTGCTCCTCGACATCACCGCGACCCACGAAGGCCGGCAGACCCTCCTCGAAACTGTCCGCCGCACAGCACGCGAGTTATTCGTTCCCTTTTGCGTAGGCGGCGGCATTCGCACCGCCGATGACGCGGCGCAGGTCTTCGAGGCCGGTGCGGACAAGGTTAGCGTCAACTCCGCCGCGCTCGCCGACCCAACGTTGATTGACGCCATCGGGCGCAGCTTTGGAGCGCAGGCCGTGGTCGTCGCCATTGACGCTCGCCGCGATCCCGATGCCGCCGATCCCGTCCGCGACGCGCAGGTGTTTGTGCAAGGCGGGCGCAAGCCGGCCGGCCGCCGCGTAGTCGAGTGGGCACACGAGGCCGAAGCTCGCGGCGCAGGCGAAATCCTCCTCACTTCGATGGACTCCGACGGCATGCGAACCGGCTTCGATTGCGAGCTCACCGCTGCTGTCAGCGAGGCCGTCGGCATTCCCGTCATTGCGTCCGGCGGCGCTGGAACCGTCGAACACTTTGTCGATGTCTTCGGTCGCGGCGAGGCCGATGCCGCGCTTGCCGCCAGCATCTTTCACTTCGGCGTATCCAGCGCCCGCTCGCTCAAGCAGGAGCTGGCCAAAGCCGGCGTTTCCGTGAGGCTTCCATGCTGATTCCTTCCATCGACCTGTTGGGCGGCCAAATTGTTCAGCTTGTGCAGGGCGAAAAACTGCGCCTGGCTTTCGACGATTTCGAATACTGGATCGAAAAGTTTTCCCGCTTTCCGTTGGTGCAACTGATCGACTTGGACGCGGCCATGCGCCAGGGCGACAATTCGGACCTGGTTGTCCAGATTGCCAAGCGGCTACCCGTCCAGGCTGGCGGTGGCATCCACTCCATTGAGCGCGCCCGGCAGGTTCTCGATTCGGGCGCAAGGCGCGTCATCGTTGGCTCTGCGTTGTTCTCAGCGGAGGGCACGGTGAACACCGAGTTCGCTGCCGCACTGGCCGCCGCCGTTGGCGCGGACCGCGTCGTCGCCGGCATCGACACAAAGAACGGCCGCATCGCCGTCAAAGGCTGGAAAGCGCAGGTCGCGCTTACGCCCGATGAAGCGATTCCGCAACTCGAAGCCCACGCCGGCGCGTTTCTTTACACTCATGTGGACGGCGAGGGATTGATGCAGGGCTTTCCCATCGAGGCCGCCGCGCGCTTGCGCAAACTCACCGCACGGCAACTGATCGTGGCCGGCGGCATTCGCAGCCAGAAGGAAGTGGATGCGCTGGATGCGCTGGGCGCGGACGCGGTGGTGGGCATGGCTGTCTACACGGAGCTTCTCGCGGTTTGATCCCCGGCGCTGGCATGAAACGGCCATGCCCCGGAAACCGAAAGGCGCCGGATCCGGCATCGGATATGCTGAAAACATAATCTTCTCCCACCTTCTTCCAAAGGAACGTAACCATGAAGAGAAAGCAGAGCGGGATCCGGTTGGCAAAACGGCTGGACGAAGTTGGATTCTCTGACATCGTGCAGATCCGCAACAAGGTGATGGCATTGCGCGCGGAGGGCCTCCAGGTCCACGCGCTGAACGGGGGCGAGCCGTTTTTCGAGACGCCGGGCGAGATCAAGTACGCGGCCATCCAGGCGCTGGTCGAGAATCAGACCCACTATGCGCCGTCCTCCGGCCTGTTGCCGTTGCGCAAGGCGCTTGTGGAGAAGCTGGCCGCAAAGAACGGCATCCACGTAACTACTGACGAGGTGATTGCCACCGTGGGCGCCTCGCAGGGCTTGTATGCGGCCTTCCAGAGCGTGCTCGATCCCGGCGACGATGCACTGGTCTTCTCGCCCTATTGGACCCCAATCGGCGACCTGGTGACCGGAGCACAGGCTCGGCCTCTGCTGGTGCCGACATCCACTGCGCGCCGCAACGGCATCCGGAATACTTTGGAGCAGTTCTCCACGCCCCAGACACGCGCCATCTACTACAACACGCCGCAGAATCCCAGCGGCCTGGTCTTCACCCGCGCCGATGCGGAGGAAGTTGCGGCCTTCGCCATCGAGCGGGACCTGATTGTGATTGCCGACGAGGCCTATGAGGACCTTGTCTATGACGGGGAGCATGTTTCCATTGCATCCCTGCCCGGCATGGCCGAGCGCACCATCACGGTTTTCACCTTCTCCAAGACCTATGCCATGACCGGCTGGCGCGCCGGATACGCGGTGGCCAAAGAGCCCTTTATGACCGCGTTGCGCAAGATCGTGCTCTACTCCACCAACGGCGTTGCCACACCCGTGCAGTACGCAATGATCCAGGCGCTCACCACGCCGGAGTTGGAGATCGTCCGCCTCCGTGAGGAGTATCGTAAACGGCGCGATCTGCTGGTGGCCGGTCTGAATGAAGTCGGTCTGGAATGCAATCCGCCGAAAGGCGCCTTCTATGCCTTCCCCAACGCCGAAAAGATACACAAGATCAGCCGCACGGCGGCGCAAATCCTGCTCGATAGGGCGCGCATCGCCACGATCCCCGGCTCGGCCTTCGGGGCTCAGGGTGAAGGGCACCTGCGCTTCAGCTATGCCGTTACGCTCAGCGAAATTGAAAACTGCGTCGAGGCGCTGCGCAAGTTCTTCGCTTAACGCATCTTCACTATTTCTGGAACGTGGCTGTTCCATCGCTCGCAGCTTTTCGAGGGAGCATGCGAAGGGTGGGAAGCAAACCCTGTTATTCTTGCGCCTCACCGATTGCGCGGCTGGTCTCAACGCGCGAGGCCCTCAGCAGCCTCGCAATCTGCTTGAGGTGCAGCTGCACGGCATACGCGCGCAGAATCTCCGCCTGTGAAAATCCGATGCCCGAGGGCCGTACCGCGGTCATGCGTTCTTCCAGTTGGGCAATGTCCTCTTCCAGATTCATCCGTGGCGGCACATTGAACCGCCATTCGTGAATGCGGCCGGCCACATGGTTGAAGCCGGTGCGAATGTCCGCGATCAGTTGGCCCAGGGCCGGCTCCAGTTGCTGCGCATAGCCATACTCGTTGGTGTCCTTCACTGAGAACTCCAGCGCCACCAGAGCGTCAAAGAGCGAGCGGCCAAATTGCGAGAGCGTTGCCAGACCCTCGCGCCAGCCTGGACCACCCGAGGGCTCATTGCGTGCAGCTTGCAGCAGGTGGTTGTTGCCGCGTAGCATGGCGAGCGCATCGTCGCGCAGGGCGGGCAGGCTTTCAGCGGGTGCGCCGCGAAAATCCTGCAATATGGCCTCGAAGAAGGCCCCCAGCACCAGAAATTCCTGGGCCAATCCGTCGCGCAACCGCAGCCGGGCGCGGTCAGGCAACACCATCGTGGTCACGGCGAGCGCCACCACGATGCCCAACACTACCTCGCTGACGCGGTCCAGCGCCAGGTCCCAGCGCGAACCGGTTTTCTGCACCAGCATGATAATGGTGATGGTCACCCCGGCCAGCCGCGAACTGCTGCGCAGCCCCAGCAATCCGCACACAATCACCGCCGCCAGCACGGCGAGGATGTAGTTCCATGGGAGTGCGCCGAGCAGCGAAAACGAAAAGCCGAAGATAGCGCCGATCAGGGTGCCCAGAAGCCGATCGCGCGACGCCGTAACCGTGGCGCCCATATTCGATTGCAGCACGATGATGGAGCTGATAGCACCCCAGTAGCCGTCGTGCAGCCCGAAGCGCAACGCCAGCCACCAGCATAGAGCCGCGGCCAGCGCGGTCTTTGCAGCGTGAATCAGCAGCCGCTGGTGTTCCCAGGAAAAGAGGCCCGCCCGCTCCGTATGCTCCGTGCGCAACTTGAGGTCAAGCAGTTGCTGAGACCACGTCTTGTCTGCCTTCAGGCGCATGGATGCAATCTCCGGTTGAAACCTCGCATGATGACGGGATCGCCTGGTCCGTCCCATCCCGCCGTGAACAGTCTCGCGTTTCTCCCCTTGGCTGGTCAATTTTGGACCTCTCGCCTTCCCGATGGGAATGAGACGGAACTGCGCGTTTATGATCAAAATGGAGGCCCCGAGTTGCTCGGGCCGAGTAAGTTTATGCTACGAGTCGGATATCCAGCCATCTTCGCCGCCGAATTGCTCAACGATTTTCCGCAGGGAGTCGAGCTCATTCCCATACCCGATCGACCGGATCACGACATCGATATCGATGTCTGGATTCCTGACCCGTACGCCGGGAAGGCGATCAAAATCTGGCCGCGGCTGCACGGCGTCCGCCTGGTGCTGTCACTGATGGCCGGCACGGAGTGGATTCCCGGCACGGTCGGGCCCCACGTCACCATCTGCAACGCCCATGGAGCGCACAACATCTCCACCGCGGAGTGGACCGTGACCTCAATTCTGGCCACGCTGAAGAACTTTCCGTTTTATTTCGATGTCCAACGCGCCGGCCAGTGGAAGCTCCGCTTCGGGGCCAGCGCCCGCTACGCCGCCATCACCGGCGACACGCGCCCGCTTTATCCCCCTGTCATGCTCGAGGAACTGACCGGCAAGACGGTACTGCTGGTGGGCTATGGCGCCATCGGCAAAGAGATTGAGCGCATGCTTGCGCCCTTTCATGTGCAGATGCTGCGCGTGGCTCGCACCGCGCGCTCTGAACCCGAAGTTCATGCCGTCGCCGATCTTGACAGCCTGTTGCCGCGCGCCGAAGTGGTGATTCTCATCCTGCCCTGCACCCCGGAATCGCGCGCCCTGATTGGTTCGCGCCAACTCGCCTTGATGCGGCAGGGCGCGCTGCTGGTGAATGCCGCCCGCGGACCCATTGTCGATACCGATGCGCTGGTCGAGGCGCTTCAAGCGGGTCGCGTGCGCGCCGCCCTCGACGTCACCGATCCCGAACCGCTGCCCGACGGCCATCCCTTGTGGAGTTGCCCCAACCTGTTGCTCACGCCTCACGTTGCAGGTTCGAGCCCGCAATTTGCGCCCCGGTCCTTGCAGACCGCGGCCGGCGAACTGCGCCGTTACATCAATGGCGAGCCCCTCCACAACGTGGTCCAAGCCGCGATCTAGGTCATTTCAATGGGCGCCCCAGGCCTTGCTTCCGAGGCCTGGGAATACGCCTGCCGCCAATCGACCAATCCCACCACCGCCAGTATTACCAACAGCAGATAGAGCACGGCCGTGGCCCACAGATCCTTGTAGAGATACTCGCCGATGTAAACCGCGTCCACCGCAATCCACAGCCACCAGTTGGCTATGTGTTTGCGTGCCTGCCACCAGCTGGCCACAAGGCTATAGCTGGTCAGTGTGGCATCCAGGTGAGGCAGCGCCGCGCCCACCCGTACCATCAACCACCCCAGCAGCACGGCGCCCGCCGCGCCCGCCGCCAGCCCCGCAAGCCATCCTCGCAAGCCCAGCGGCGCCACGCGCACCTCGCCGTCTTCGCGCACTCCGCGCCACCAGTGCCACCAGCCGTAAAGCGTGAAGGCCACAAAGAAAATCTGCAACAGGGAATCGGAGAACAGCCGTGCGCGATAGAAGACGACAAGATAAATCACGTCCGCAGCAAGCACCACAGGCCAGCAGACGAGGAGCCGGCGCGTAGTGAGCCAGATGCCGACCAGTGTAGTGAGGAAACCCGCAATCTCAAGCCAGTGCGCCGCCAGGTAATTCGCAATCGCGACCCAGTTCATCCTTGCCGAACCCCCTCTGGGCGCCGCCCGCGCGTTTCAGCCCATCGGCCAATCGCATCCAGCAGCTTCTTGCCGCCCGCGCCGCGGAACCAGCGCGCATGGCCCACCAGGTAGTCGTCAGCGGCCAGCCGCGTCTTCTCTTCCGAGTGCAGCACAGCCCCGAAATAGTCGGCTTCAGTAAGCGCAAACTCAGCGTGGCAAAGGGCCGTCATGGGCGCCAGCGCAGCGGCCTCTTCATCCGACAAAACACGAACCGACTCATAGCCGGAAAGCAACGCGCGCAGATGATCCAGATGCACGGGCACATTCTCAGCTTGTGCCGGGTCCCCTGCGAGCGCGAGCCACTCCACAATGTTGCGCTCGATGGCCTGGGCCAGATCGTGCACGGCATTGGTGCGGTCGGCCAGCCCGAAGTCGATGATCGCCGTGGCCTTCGCATCGCCGCCCTCATCGCTCCAAAACAGATTGGACGCGTGCAGATCGTTGTGCGTCCAAAGCGGTTGCAGCGCGGACAGTAGCGGCCGCAACTCCGCGTGAAAGGGCGCCAGCAGCTCAAGCGCCTGATCGCAGTAGCCGCCCACAGCCGCATCCGCAGCCAATGCCGGCCGCGCAGCCAGGTAGCGTGCTAACTCCGCAGCGGAATCTTGCGCGGCAAAAATGGTAAAGCTGGCCACCAGCGGCCGAGCTTTACGGCGCGGCGCGGCGAAGCCTTCCGATACAAGATGCAGCCGCGCCAGCGCCTGGCCCGCCGAGTGCGCATGGGCCGCCGCGCGAAACGGCGTCCACGAAAGCGCGTCTTCATAAAGGTCTACGCCCGCGGGCGCTTCGTGTACCTCATACGTCCACTCGCCACTCTCGATTGCTGTCTCGCCCAATGCATTCGCGAACACGCGCGGCACCGGTGCTCCCATGCCGAGCAGATGCGCCAGAAAGCGATGTTCCTCAAGCAATCCCTCCCGGTCGCGCACCGCCCGATGATGGCGCTTGATGAAGATCCGCCCGCGCCGCGTAGCCACCACGCTCGCAGCAGAAAATGGCCGTGGGCTGACCGACAAAATCTCAATCGGCTCAGCGCAGCCAGGGAACTGGCTCAACAGCGCGCGCACTTCGGCCAGCGTCAGCGGCGGCCAGTCTGGTTCCACCAGCCTTCCGTCCAAACCGTGCGCTGTTGCCGTTGCGCTCATCGCAAAATCATCCTTTCACTGAAGTGGCGAATTCAAAACGTGTAATGGGCTGACAGCCGCACCGTGGTCGGCGCGCCCAGGTGGATGAAAGTATCACCATAACTCGCGCCTGTGTCCTTCCAGTAGCGTTTGTCGGTGATGTTATCGGCAAACAGCCGCAGAGTCACGTGGCCGCCCTCGCCGCCGGGCATATAACGCGCGCCCATATTAAACAGGTTATAACTCGGTACGCTCACCATATCGTCGCGCGTCGCTTCTTTGCGCCCCGTGTAACTCCAGCCCGGCATCAGGTGCAACCCACGCGCGTGCGGCAGTGCAACATCCGCAAAGACAGCCGTGCGCAGATGCGGGACGTTGAGCACCTGCTTGTTGTCGAAGGCCGCTGTGCCCGTGCCGTCTGAGAGCGCGCGGATCGCTGCTGCTGAAGCGGTGAGCCGCAGCCAGCTTGTGGCCTTGCCTTCCGCGTTGGCCTCGACGCCGTCATGCGTCTCGTGACCATCGGATTCAAAGCACAGATCGCCCGGCGCGACAGGGCCGCCGGTATTCTCATTCTCCGTGCAAAAGCTGTCAGGAGCCTCAATCGCCCTGGGATAGAAAAACGGCGCCTTCATGTGAAACAGCGCCGTTGTCAGCAGAATGCGTTGTCCCGGTTCATATTTCGCGCCAACCTCGGCCTGCCGCGTCAAAAATGAGGAGAGAAACTGGTTTGCGTTATCCACCCACCACGGCCCTTGCGGCCCAAGGGACAGCAGCACGCCATAGTTGCCATAGAAAGTCAGGCTATCTGCCGGGTTGAAGGTGACCGCGTATTGCGGCAGCCAGATCGGCTTGTCCGTAATCGTGGGCGGCGTGCCGGGGCTGGTCGCGCTGAGCGAGTAGTTGTGGTCCCGCAGCGAATCGTAACGCCCGCCGGCAAGCAATTGAATGCGGCCGGGCAGATGAATCCGGTCCTGCACCACTGCGGCCGATTGGTGGCTGTCTTCCCACAGAGCGCGCGGGCCGGCTTGCAATCGCACGCCATTGCTGTCTGTTGCGCCCGGAAACAGCGCGTTGGGCTGATAGATATTCTCTGAGCCTATGTAGTTGTAGACCGCGCCATCCGTCACCCAGTCCGGCGCGTTGGCCGGCGGCGCGCCCGGCTGTTGCACGCTGCGGCGGAATAACTCGCCCCCGCCCGTAAGGTCGTGCCCGATTGCCCCAGTCTTGACATGCCCGGTGACCAGCGCCTCAGCCTGCGCGTCGATGCGCAACTCGCCGGGATCGCGGTAGTCGTAGATGTCATATGTGCCATCGGGCGCGAAAAAGTAATTTGGCGATTGCCCGGGGCCCGGATCCTGAGCGCACTCTGCTTCGTATACACAGCCATACGCGTAAACCACATTGTCGTCGATCAGCGAATGGCTGAAGCTGGCCGCGGCAAACGCCTTCCATCCGCCGGGCAGATCGTAGTCCAGCCGCGCGCCGGTGTTATAGGTGTCGAAGGTGTTTGGCTTGGCCCACGACTGCTCGCCCAGCATCGTCGAAGGGTGAACCTGGCTCAGATCGGGCACCGTCGTGCCGCCCAGCAACTGATAGCCGCACACCGAGCGCTCCACTTTGTGCTGGTACTCGAAGTCCGTCTTCAAAATCGCCTTCGGACTCAGCTTCCAGTCCGCCGCGCCCGCGCCCACCGCGCGCCAGCCATTCGCGTCGTTCACATAGCTCGCAATCCGTTCCCCGGCCAGATTCAGCCGGGCGCCCACCTGTTTCCGGCTCCCGAACAGCCGCCCTAGATCGACCCCTCCGTACGCTGTCCCGCGATGATCTGTGGCCAGATCCAAAGCCTCCACCACGGCCGGCCGCTTGGTCGCGTAGTCGATGAGCCCGCCGGCCGAGGCCACGCCGCTCTCCACGCCGGCAATGCCCTTGAGCAACTCGACGCGCTCCTTGTTTTCCAGCGGCACATCCTGCTCGCCGGCGATGGTCATGCCGTTGATCTGGAGTCCGGTGGCCAGATCGATCGGGAAGCCGCGAATCTCGTAGTCTCCGTAGTAGCCAACCGGCGCATAATCCTCGCCAATCGACGCGTCGTTCTTCACCACGTCGGAGAGCAGGCGCGAAACCTGGTCGGCCAGCAAGTCGCGCGTTACCACCGTGGCCGAAAGCGGCGTCTCCTTCAGCTTCGCTCCGTCCAGAGTTCCCACCGCCACGGCGTCAGGAAGGTAATCGTCCTTCACCTCGCCGTGCACCACCACCGTTGTCGTGACGCGCGGCACTTGCTGCTTCGTGGCGGATGTTTCCGCCGGGTTGGCCGGCGGTTGAGCCGCTGTCTGGGAATACGCGCCGGGAGCAACAGTGAGGTAACCAGCCATCAAAAGCAACCCCGCAAGAAAGCCGCTTGTCAACATGCGCACAAACGATGCGTCCCCCACGCGTCTGCGGGACCCTGATCGGTCTGCGAATGGAAATATTTGAGATGAGATGCGTGCGGCGACTCCGGCAGCGGCTTTGAGCATGGACTCCCCTTGTTTTTAATCAACTGAAACAAGAGAACTCACGCTGCGAATCGAGGAAGAAGGCCTTGTGGCCCCGGAAACTTCCCACGCCGGTATTATCCGGATCGGGTTCGAGGGTATTTCTCAGCCCCACCTCGTGGAGCACCCCTGTTTCAATAATCTGATTGAAACATTCCTGGCCCGGTTTGGCAAACCCAATTCCCGCCGCCAAAGAGGTTGCGGGAGCGCTGGCGCCGCCGCGAGACCAGCGCTACCAACCGGGCGAAAACGCCGCGGAAACCGTTGGAAAGGTGGGCTGAATTCAAGCAGGGTATTTTTTGAGAAAAATGCCGCCTCTTGCACAGCCATAGGCGATACATTTGTATTGCAAACAAATTAAAAACAAAGAAACCTTGGCTCACCTGGGAATTCCTCTTGAAAGGCGTCTTGATGGATAGTTTTTGTTCCCCTGCCCGTTTTCGCGGGCAGATCGCTTCGCGGCTCTTGCTGGTCTGTTGCCTGGTTATTCTGGCTGCCGGCCGGCTGCTGGCCCAATCGACCTTTGGCACGATTCTGGGCACGGTGCATGACAGCAGTGGGGCACTGGTGCCGGGCGCTCGGGTAACGCTGGTCGATATCGGCACCATGGCCGTTAGAACCATGGCGACCGACGCAAGTGGGAACTACGCTTTCAAGAACATCGACGTGGGCAAGTATGAGCTCACCTTTACAGCGCCGGGCTTCGAGAAGGAATCGCAGCCGGAGATCGAACTGACGGCGCGCGAGACGCGGCGCATGGATGCAACCCTGAAGCCGGGCTCTGAAACCCAGACCGTGATCGTGATCGACACCGCCGCGCCCGTGATCACCACCGATGTTTCCAGCCTGGCCGAGACCAAGATCGGCGACGAGCTGGTCGAGCTTCCGGTGGCCATCTACTCCCGTTCGACCGGGTCCACCAGCCCCGTCTCCACGCTTACCACCGAGGCTGGCGTGCAGACCGACGATGGCGGCAATCTGGCGGTGATGGGAACCACGGCCGCGCTGCTCAGCGTCACCATCGACGGCATCTCCAGCGTGGGCGTCGAGTACTCCGGTCCGGTGAACGAGATGTTTCCCTCCTTCAACTCGATCGAGGAGATTCGCGTCAGCGAGTCAAACAACAACGCCGAATTTGGCGGCGTGGCCGACATTACCACCGTCTCAAAGGCGGGCACCAGCCACTACCATGGCGGGCTCTTCGAGAACCACGAGAACACGGTCCTGAACTCGAACAACACCTTTGCGCTCTCCAAGCCGAAGATCGTCATGAACGACTTTGGCGGAACCCTGGGCGGGCCGCTGAAGATCCCAGGGGTTTCCAAAGGCGAGAAGCAGAGATTCTTTTTTGTGAGCTTCGAGGGTTTGCGCCTCCCGCGCCAGACGCCCATCCTGCTCAGCGTGCCTTCTGCTGACATGCGCAGCGGCAATCTCACCGCCTATCTTGCCGGGCAGGGAGTTTCCGCCATCTATCAGCCGGATGGAGTTACGCCCATTGATCCCGGCAATGTGCCGGTGAGCGCCATCTCCGCCAGTCTGTTGCAATATTTGATGCCAACGCCCAACTACGGCGCTCCCGGTTCCTACGCCAACAACTACCAGATCAATTTCCCCTCGCCCATCTCCGCCAACCAGGGCGATGTGCGGCTGGATGACACTCTCTCCTCGCGGCAGTCGATGTTTGCGCGCTTCAGCTACAAGAACCGCCAGGTCTCCACAGCGCCTTCCGCCGCCTGCACGTTCTCTTATTGCGCTGAGGCCGGCAGTCCGCTGCAGGGCGCTTACAATACGCCCGAGATCGACGAGGGCCTGACCTTTGCCCATAACTACATCTTTTCGACCAGCCTGATGAACGAGTTTCGCGGCGGCTTCAACGCCCAGCACACTTCGGAGACGCAGAGCTACTCGACCAACTCCCTGCTGGCGCAAACCGGACTCACCGTGCCCCAGCCGGACCTCGATTGGTCCGAGGCCCCGCAGGTGCTCATCAACGGTTTCATGTCCACCGGCGCGGGCAACCCCGGCATGCAACGCGGGCAGATTATCCAGGCTCTGGACAACGTGACCTGGACTCGCGCCAGTCACTCCTTCAAATTCGGCGTCGACTTCAAGCGCCTCACCGACCACGACGACAACGTCTACGGCAACTATCGCTCCGGCTGGTACGTCTTCAATGGCTCCTCGGCCCTGGGCGGCGCCATCGGCGACCCATATACTGCATTTCTGCTTGGGCTGCCGGATTACACCGAGGTTAGTTCCACCAATAAGCCCACCATGGACGGGCTGGGCTATTCCTACGCCGGCTTTGGACAGGATGACTGGAAGATCACGTCCAATCTCACCTTGAACCTTGGCTTGCGCTACGAACTGCACCCGCCCATCCGGGAGACTCACTACAACACCGCTGTGTTTCAGCCCGATTACAGCGGCGCCGGGACGGTCCCCGGTTCGGTCGTGCACGGGGCGGTTGTGGTGTCCAACGCTCAGGCCGAGTCCTTCGAGTCCACCCAGTTTGCCAGTGCCATTGCGCCTACGCCCATCCTGACCGCCGCGCAGGCCGGGATTCCGGATGCGTTGCGCTACACCGATAAGACAGACTGGGGTCCGCGGCTGGGTTTTGCCTGGCGCCCTCTGGGCAACGACAAGACCGTTCTGCGCGGCGGTTGGGGACGCTTCATTGAAACCCCGCTAGGCTTCTCGCTGGTCTCCGGCTGGGCCGTCCATGCCAGCTATCTGGCTACCTACAATCAGGCGTATGACTCCGATGGAGTTACGCCGCTGCTTTCCTTTGCCGATTCCTTCAACACACTTGCCGGCAGCTCCACCGGGACCGCCAACTTCGACTACGCTTTCCCCATCCACTACAAGGACCCGGCCGTGCAACAGTGGGACCTGACCCTGGAGCAGGATTTCGGTCACAGCATCGGCATGAGGCTTTCCTACACCGGCAGCCACGGCCAGAATCTTGAGGCCATGGAGGATCTGAATCAGGTACCGGCCAACTCTATCGGCTATGCGCAGGTCAGCGCCAGCCGCCCTTATCCCAGTTGGGCCGTCATCCAGAGCGTGATGAATGCCGCTGAAAGCAACTACAACAGCGGAACCGCCGAAGTCTCGCGCCACAGCGGAAAGTCGCTCACCTTTGACGCCAGCTACACCTTTACGCGCGACCTTTCGGACGCGGGCGGAGCCACGCCCAACTCCTTTGCCGTCGCCGGCGGCAGCTTCCTCACCGACCGCTTCCACCCCGGCCTGGACTACGGCAACGTGATCTATGACCGCAGGCACCGCTTCCTGGCCACTTATCTCTATGACCTGCCCTTTGGCCATGGACAACGGTGGCTGAGCAGCGGCTCCGCATTGAACCGTGCTGTGGGCAACTGGCAACTGGCCGGGGTGACCATCCTGCAGAGCGGACCGTTTCTCACGCCCTACGAGCAAACGGTCGATCCGGCCAATACCAACATTCTGACCACCATCGGACAGGCCCGCCCCGATCAATTGACCAACGTGTCCTTGTATGCACAGCATCGCACCACTTCCCAGTGGTTGAATCCGGCTGCATTCCCCTATATGAATCTGCAGACCGCTAGCGGCATCGGTATCGGCCGCTTCGGCAACGCGCCCGTAGGCGGTGTCGTCGGGCCGGGCACAGACAACTTCTCGCTGTCGCTGATGAAGAACTTTACGCTGGTTGAGAAGTCCAAATTCCAGCTTGGCGTTGAGGCGGCCAACGTGTTCAACCATCGCAACTATGAGCCGCCCAATATGCAAGTGGACTCCAGCGGCTTCGGCTCCATCACCGCGCTGCAAACCGCCGAAGGCGCCGGCCCGCGCAGTCTGGAGTTATCGGGGCGGATTACGTTCTGAGCGCGTTCTCGCCCCTACTTCCCCGTCCCCTCGGTAATCGTCACAATCCGGTCGACGCCGGGGACGGTGAAATGCTCCACCTTGCCGCTGGGCCAATGGACTTCGATCGCATCCACTGTGGTTGCCTGTCCCAAACCAAAGTGCGGCCTCGGGTCGTTGGTCGAAAGATAACTTCCCCCGCTCAGCACATCGCCGCGCTGCTTCATGCCGTTGGCGGTCACGTAGACCGTCGCTCCCACGGCATCGCGCGGACTCTTCGGACCGCCCACCAGCTTGAATTCGAGCCAATGATTGTTATTCGGGTCCACGTTACGAAGTAACACCGGGTGGCCGTCCATCACGTTGATCACCGCGTCCAGCTTGCCGTCGTTGAACAGGTCGCCCACCGCCATGCCGCGTCCGGCAATCACATCCGCCAGCCCTGTTCCCTCCACCGCCGGCACCACTTCGAACCGCTTGCCCTCGATATTCCGGAAGAGCATGGGCCGCTGTTTCCAACTGGTGCCCCAGTTGTATTTGTCCGCTTCCGGGTACACGTGCCCGTCCGACATCAGCAGATCTTTCCAGCCGTCGTTGTCGTAGTCGAGGAACGCGTCGCCCCAACTGAGGAAGGGAACTGAAATCTCGGCAATGCCCAACTGGTAGCTGATATCGGTCAGGTTGCCGTCGCCCTCGTTGCGGTAGAAGGGTTTGTAATCGTCAGAGAAGGTGGTGTTGAAGATGGCCAGCATTCCGTTGTTCTGGTAGTCGCCCACCGCAATGCCCATCGAAGCCGTCTCGCGCCCGGCCTCGTTCAGCGCGTACCCCGAGGCATAACTCACGTCCTCGAAGGTTCCGTCGCCCTTGTTCAGGTACATGTAATTCGGTGTCGAATCGTTGCCCACCAGCAGATCGATCTTGCCGTCGTTGTTGATGTCGACAAACAACGCGCCTAGCCCGTAGTAGCCCGCATGGTCGGCCACGCCGGCCTTGTCACTTACATCGGTAAATGTCCCGTCGCCGTTGTTATGAAAAAGATGATCCGGCTCGCCCTTCAACCCCCTTGGCCCGCAGGCCACCGGTTCGCCGCGAAAGGTGCAGAACGCGTTGTTGCCCCCAGTCTCTTTGCTGTTGGGCAGGTTGTTCCAATCCCAGTGAATATAGCCCGCCACAAACAGATCGAGCCGCCCGTCGCCGTCATAGTCGCCCCACGTGGCTCCGCTCGACCAGTTGCCCAGCGTCACGCCCGCCTTTTCCGCCACATCGGTAAACGTCCCGTCGTGATTGTTGTGGTAGAGCCGGTTCTTTCCCACATTCGAAACGAAAATGTCAGGCCAGCCGTCGTTGTCGTAGTCTGCAATCGCCACGCCCGTGCCCCAGCGGTCGTTGGTCACGCCCGCCTTGGCCGCCACGTCGGTAAACGTTCCGTCGTGATTGTTGTGGAAGAGCGCCGCGTGCGGAGGCGTCTCCTTGCCGTTCAGCGCGTCTACCGTGGAGCCGTTTACCACGTAGATGTCAAGCCAGCCATCGTTGTCGTAGTCAATCAGCCCCACTCCCGAGCCCTTGGTCTCGATGATGTAGCTCTTCTCCGGCGTGCCCATCTTGTGCGTCCAGTGCGTCAGCCCGGCCTTCTCTGAGATGTCTTCAAAGACAATGGGCCCGCTCTTCACAAAGCCGCCCTCGGTGATGGGCCGGTGCTGCGCGTCGAACTGGAGCGGATGGGGTGAACCGGTTTCCTGCCCGCTGGTGGCGGGCGCCCCAGGTCTCGCTGTTGAGATCTGGGAATTCATGAGTTCGGCGGGCTTCTCGGTTTGCTGCCCTGGGGGAAGAGCACCGGGACCTGTGGCCTGTGCAGAAAGCAGTGCAGAAATTCCTGCCGCCAGCAGTCCCAAAACAGTGGTCGTGCGCAATGCTTGAAACATGGCAGCAAGTATACGGGGAGACAAGCATCGGCGAATATCGACCGAAAGGTGGAGGGCCCCGCAGCGTCCATTTCTTCAAGGCCTGAAGCGGAAGAGCAGCCTGTTGGCTAACTCGCTGACTTGCCGTGTGCGTGCAGCGGTCGCGAACTTGCCGCATCGCTGCCAGCGGCTGCTTGCTCTTCCATGGCTGAAGCCTGCGAGGCCAGTTCGGCGATCAGGGTTCCGGTCAGGACATTCAGCATGGCCTGCTGCGCCTGCGCCCAGATTGGATGCGCCGGACACCACACTTTTCTGCTGCAGGATCTCTCGGTCATCAGGCAGACATTCAGGCATATCGGGCCGTCGATGGCCTCAATCACCTCGTGCATCGATGCCTGGCGGCCGCGAGGCAGAATGGCAAAGCCGCCTGACTGCCCCCGCCGCGAAGAGATCAGCTCGGCGCGCGATAAGGCCTGCAATATCTTCGACAGGAAGCTCTCCGGCGCTTCCGTGGCCTCGGCAAGCGTGGGAAGGAGTATGCGCCGATCGGCTGGTTGCGTCGCCAGGTAAACCATCACACGAATGGCATAATCGGCGGCGCGCGTCAGTTGCATCGACGAATTGGTTCTCTTCATTCGGTGGTCCTGTAGATCAGACATTCCGATCCTGTTTGCGAGAGGCTTCAACAAGCTGGCAAAGCTTGGATGCCGGCTCCCGCGGCCCAGCCCTCGATGGGGTGTGACCCGCCAGCAGAGTAGCTGAGCCTGTCACATTCGCATGTATTCCACGTCACAGACCCTCGCTCATCATAGGGGCTAACTTTCTTCTTTCCAAATGAAATTGGAGAAAAACAGTCCAAAATGTCCGCAGCTTCCCGCTGCCTCCCCACCCGCGTCGCCATCAGGGGTCTGGAATATGATGGTGACCGGGATGGGGGCGTCTGCAATAACTCGATGTCTGCAGACTCCTCGCAGGCGCATCCCGGCAAGGCTGAGTGGCGTCGCCCAAGTGTTTCCCACGCCACCCGGAGAGTGAAAGGAACTTTCAAAACGCCATGCATCCATTTCCCGCTGTAGATCCCATTCCCTTGCCAGCCCCGATATGGCTGCTCAAGCTGCTTCATATCGTGACTCTGGCGCTGCACTTTGTTGCCGTGGAAATGCTACTGGGCGGACTGCTGATTGCGGTTGTGCTCAGTCTCTTCCGCGGCTCGTCGCACTCCGCGGTTACCGCGCGGGCGCTGGCGCGCAGGCTCACCGTCGTGATGACCTACGTGATCAACCTTGGCGTGCCTCCTCTGTTGTTTGCCCAGGTCCTTTATGGCCGCGCGCTTTACACCAGCAGCGTCCTCATCGGCCTCTACTGGATCTCGATCATCGGCCTCCTCATGCTGGCCTACTGGCTGCTTTACCGGTTCTCCGCGCGGCTTGAGGCTGGGAAGTCCGCCTGGTGGGTCGGCCTCATCGCATGGCTGCTGGCCGGCAGCGTAGCACGCCTGCTCTCTACCAACATGACCCTCATGCTGCGCCCCGAGGTCTGGCGCGACATGTACTCCGCCTCGGCTATGGGCGCTTATCTGCCTACGGGCGACCCCACGCTCACTCCGCGCTGGCTGTTGATGCTGGCAGGAGGCTTGTTTATAGGCGGCCTCTGGCTGATCTATCTGGCCAGCCGCAGCACCTTTACCGCTGACGAAAAGCAATTTGTGGCTGGCCTCGGTGGCAAGCTGGCCGCTGTCTTCGGCATTGTTTATCTCGTCGCCGGGTTGTGGGCCGCGGCGGTGCAGCCTGAGGCTGTCAAGGCCGGCCTCACGGGCCACGCGGTTTATCCGTTCTACAAGTTCGCCGGTTTCGCCGGCTATGGTTGGCTGGCCCTGGTCGGGGTTGCCATTCTGATGGCCGCTTATGCCGGCTTCGCCAAGCTCTCTGACAGCGTGTCTGGTCTGCTGGCCTGGACCGGCGTTCTGCTGGCCGTGCTCGTCGAAATCATGTTCACCGTCTACCGCGACGGTGTCCGCGACCTGACCTTGCTCAGCAAAGGCTACGACGTCTGGGACCGTGCCGTGGCCACCAACTGGTGGGTTGTCGGTCTCTTCCTGGTCCTCTTTGTCGCAGGCCTGGGTGTTATTGGATGGCTCGTGTCCGTCGTGGCGCGGGCACAGAAAACCATGGAGGGTGCGGCACAATGAGCGAACAAACGCATCTCGCAGCCAACATCGTTGAGGAACCCGGCGAGCCGCATACGCGCCGCTTCTTTCTGGCCGCGGCCGGCGCAGCGGGCCTCTGCTACGCCGCCGCCCTCGCCTATCCCATCTACCGCTATCTGGCTTCCCCTGAGGAGATGGCGCTCTCTGCCACCGCCGTTACTGAGGTCACGCTCAAGGACGCGCAAAAACTGCCTCTTGCCTCTGTGCTGATGTTCAAGTTCGGCCCATCTCCGGCCATGCTCATCCATCACGAGGACGGCCGCTGGGTGTCCCTGAGCGCGGTCTGCACACACCTGGGCTGCACGGTGCAGTATGAGCCACAGGCCGACCGCATTCACTGCGCCTGCCACGGTGGTGTCTACAATCCCTACACCGGCGCCAACGTCAGCGGCCCGCCGCCCAAGCCGCTCACCCTCTACAAAGTGGCCGTCAACGACGCAGGCGTGGAAGTCTCCCGCGCGTAAACCAAATGGAACACCGGAAACTGAAGACCGGGAAAACAAGGATCGCCGCATGACTTCAAAAACCATTTCCACCACCGTTTATGACTGGGTCGATGAGCGCCTTGGCTTGTCAGAACTGGCCGCCTTTGCGCGCCATAAGACTGTCCCCGTCCACGCCCAATCTTTCTGGTACTACTGGGGCGGCATCTCGCTGTTCCTCTTCCTCGTCCAGTGTTTTACGGGCGTGCTGCTGCTGGTCTACTACCGGCCCGGCGTCGAGGCCTATGAGTCGGTCCGCCAGATCACTTTCGTGATGCACTTCGGCTGGCTCATCCGCTCGGCGCACGCCTGGTCTGCCAACCTCATGATCTTCTCCATCCTGGTGCACATGTTTTCGGTCTTCTTCATGAAGGCTTACCGCAAGCCGCGCGAGTTCGGCTGGCTCAGCGGCATGGCGCTGCTTGGACTGGCCTCGGTCTTCGGCTTTTCCGGCTACCTGCTGCCCATGGATGAGCTGAGCTACTTCGCCACCAAAGTCGGCCTGCAGATTCCCATGGCCATTCCCCTCATCGGCCCGGCCATTGCCAACATGCTTCGCGGGGGCCCGGAGGTCAGCGAATTCACGGTACAGCGCTTCTTTGCCCTCCATGTCGTCGTGCTGCCGGCCATCTTCCTTCCTTTGCTCGCATTTCATCTTTGGCTGGTTCAGCGCCACGGCAACGCCGTGCCCCCAAGCGAAGAGGCCAAGCCGGCAGGCGAGCGCAAAAGTATCCCCTTCATGCCCAACTTCCTGCGCAAGGATCTGGCCATGTGGCTCATCTCCCTCAACATTCTCGCCCTCCTTGCCTCGGTCTTTCCCTGGGCCCTTGGCAAGCAGGCCGATTCCCTTGTTCCCGCTCCCGCCGGCATTCATCCCGAGTGGTACTTCATGAGTCCTTTTGAGATGCTCAAGCTTCTCGGTGCCGTGCTCCCTGGAGAAATCGGCGAGATCGCGGGAATTCTGCTCTTTACTCTCGGCATCGTGTTGTGGATTCTCATTCCGTTCTATGACGTCGGCAAGGAATCCGGTCAGCGAGCACGCGCCGCACACTACTTCGGCCTGCTGGCGGTTTTCGCCCTGCTGACCACAACCGTTATCGGCTATTGGACCATTCGGTAAGACAGCCACTAGCTGCTGGCTTCCGCTGTCCGCGCTGAGTCAACAGACTCGAAGTTAGAAGCATCAAGCCAGCAGCTGGTAGCTGGCAGCGTTTTGGAGAGTTGACAAATGAACTATCCATTCTGGGACATTCCACATCTCGGCTCGGGCTGGGTGATCGGCATCATCGCCATCTTCCACGTCATGATCTCGCAGTTCGCCGTTGGCGGCGGCTTTTATCTCCCGCTCGCCGAGCGCAAGGCCCTTCGCATGACCGACCCCGCAATGCGCTCGGAATGGCTCGCGCAGCTCGTCAACCATTCGAAGTTCTTCCTGATCCTCACCGGCGTTTTCGGCACCATCTCCGGCGTGGGCATCTGGTTCGCCATCGGCCTCACCCACCCCGAGGCCACCAGCACTCTCATTCACAACTTCGTCTTCGGCTGGGCCATGGAGTGGGTCTTCTTCGTGGTCGAACTGACCACCGCCGCGGTCTACTACTACACCTGGAACAGGATCGACGAAAAGCTTCACCTCACCGTGGGCTGGGTTTATGCCGGCGCTTCCTTCTGCACCCTGGTCATCATCAACGGAATTCTCACCTTCATGCTTACCCCCGGCGATACCTGGCTCGCTGTGGCCGGCACCGGGCAGGAAGCCAGCAAATTCTGGTATGCCTTCTTCAATCCCACTTACTGGCCCAGCCTCTTCCTGCGCACCTGTGTTTGCATCTCGCTGGCCGGCATCTGGGCTCTCATCACCGCCAGCCGCATCGACGGCGACAAGCACCCCGCCCTCAAGACCAGCCTTGTTCAATGGAGCGTCAAGTGGCTGGTGCCTTCCTTTGTGGCTATGCCCTTCCTCATGATCTGGTACCTCTGGATGGTCCCCGCATCGCAGCGTGCCCTGCTCACTCTGGGAATCGACACCATCAACTCGGGAACCTTCTCCACCGTCACCCGCATCGCCCTGATCATCGTCATTACCTCGGCCACCATCGTCGGCGTCGCGTATTACCTGGCCTATCGCAATCCCAAAGAGTTCAATCTCTCCCACGCGCTCAGCATCCTTCTCTTGGCCCTCATTGCCACCGGCTCGGGCGAGTACGCGCGTGAAATGCTGCGCAAGCCCTATGTCATCGGCCGCTGGATGTATTCCAACGGCGTCCGTGTTCCCTACGTCGCCCGCATCGACCTTGGCGGCTACCTGACCAGTTCCGAATGGGTTTGGAACGGCTCCAGGTCCAGCTACTCCCGCGGCGAGGCCATTTTCCGCGGCGAGTGCGGCTCCTGCCACACGCTCAACGGCTACCGCCCGCTCGCGCAACTTCTTTCCGGTCGCGACCGCGCCAACATCGGCAACTTCATCACCATGCTCCACGAGAACAAGGCCGACTCGCCCTACCGCCGCTTCATGCCGCCCATGGTAGGCACCAGGCAAGACGTCGATGACCTCACCGACTACCTGAACGCGCAGGTGAATCCTCCCGCGCCAAAGCCCGTGCTGACCGCGCAGAAATAATACCTCCGGCCAGTCCAACATCAACCCCAAAGGCCCGCGCAACGCGGGCCTTTGCTGTCTTGCCCCCGCAGACTGGCTGCCCCGGGTCTCGCCTTTGCGGCCGACCTGGGAAATCACAAACCCTGACAGCTTTCTACCCTCACGAACGCCGGGGCGCCTTTCTGTCCGCGTCTTTGCCCCCGGAACGAATACACGGATCGCGAGCCCTGGCGACAGATGGTATATTGCCTCAAGGCCGGGAAAGCAAAATGAAAATTCCGGCGAATTCCCGAATCTCACCGGGTAAAGAGGCGATATGCATCTGACAGATCGCTTGATCGAATTTGCCGCCCGGCCGTTGCCTCTCAGAACGTTGGTGCTGCGCAATCTTCTCAGGCGTTTCCCTGTGGGATCGTACGAGGCTCGTTTGCGCGTGGGGGGCGTATACCGTCCCAATTACGCGTGGTGCATGTACTATGCCGCCGTCGAAGCCAAGGCACTGGGACACAAGGCGGTCACGATCATTGAGTTGGGCGTTGCCGGCGGCAATGGCCTGATGTGTCTATGCCGGCATCGGAAGGATATTCAAAAGGCGCTCGGCATTGAAATCGTAGTGGTCGGATTCGATTCTGGAGCGGGACTTCCGCAAAGCACCGACCCCAGGGACATGCTCTATGCCTGGCCGGCGGGTGCTTATCGAATGGACCGAAGCGCCTTGGAATCGCGCATTGGGGGCCAGGCGCAACTGGTGCTTGGAGATGTCGCACAGACCGTCCATGCGTGGAATCCCGAGCCCGCAGCGCCGCTGGGCGCGGTGATGTTCGATCTCGATTACTTTACGTCCACGTTGGCTTCGTTCGCCTTGCTCGCCAAGCAAAACCTGCTGCCGCGTGTCTGGTGCTACTTCGACGATGTTTGCGCGGGTCCTGAAGAGGCTCTGACAGAGAGGATCGGGGAGCGCGAGGCGATCAGGCAATTCAATGACGATCCTGAGCGCAAGGTGCTCAAGGATCATCTCTCGCCTGCTTTCACGTTCAAGCACTTCACGCCTGAGCCCTGGCACCAGCGGATCTATCTCTATCACCGCCTCAACCATCCCGACTACAACGTCTGCCTCACTGTCGAAAGGCAAAGAGAAGACCACTTGAGGCTCGGGAATTCCTGACCCCTACTCCTCGCCGAGTTCATACGGAATTCCGAACCGCCCAATCTGAACCAGCGACTTATCCCCTGGCGGCCAGATGTGCAGGCTCTCCACGCGGCTCGATCCCACGATGCGATGCGCATCCGTAGTCCCCACCAGTGCGCCCGTCGCCGCCTCATGGAAATGCACGCTCAGCGTATCGCCCGCCCTGACCCATCCAAACACGTATTCGCCCGGCTTGAGCGCAATGCCGCCGATGCGCAGCGGCGTTTGCACAATCAGATAGTGCGAGTATTTGCCATCGGCCGAGTACCCGGCCGTAATCAGCACCACCCCTGCAATGAAATGTCCCCGGCTGTTGACGATCCCCGACGCGGTGCGCATCTCGGTCTCAATGTGTTCCTTTTCCACCGGAGCCCGCGCCGGCAGAAGGGACGCCAGTTCCGCATCCGTAGCCTGCCGCCACACCGTCTTCTGCGCCATCGCCAGTGGCGATAACATCGACAAAACGACTCCAAGACCAAGAAAGAATTTCATGATTTAGGCTTCCTCAAGCTTTCGAGCGGAACAATCCCGCGCTGGATTGCCGCCGTAGCCGCCTGTGTCCGGTCGGTTACGCCCAGTTTCCCCAGCAAACTGTTGATGTGTGTCTTCACCGTAGCCTCTGAAATCTCCAGCTCGGTCCCAATCTCCTTGTTGCTTTTGCCGTGCACAATCTGTTCCAGCACATCGAACTCCCGCGGCGTCAGCTCCTCGGTGCCCATGCGCTCGGCCAGCTTCTCGGCAATCGCCGGAGGAATATGCGATTTCCCCGCATGAACCGCGCGAATGGTCGCAATCAGCTCCTCGCTCGTCATGCCCTTCAACAGATACGCCCGTGCGCCGGCCTGGAGCGCGCGATAGATGTCCTCATCGCCGTCGTAGGTGGTTAGTACGATGAACCGCGCCTGCGGCGTCTCCATGCGCAGCCGCTGGATCACATCCACCCCGCCCATCCGCGGCAGGCGCAAATCCATCAGCGTAATATCCGGCTGGTGCTTGCGGAACTGCGTGATCGCCTCCACGCCATCCGCGGCTTCGCCTACCACCTCCAGGCCCTCCACCACGTTGAGCAGTGCCACCAGTCCCTGTCGCACCACGTGGTGGTCTTCCACCACCAGCACGCGAATCGAATCCTTCGTCACGAGTATTCTCCCGTCTTCTCTCGTGTTTCCTCAAAATCTGAGTACCCCATCGTTCCGCGTTCCGCCGAGGCGGACGGAAGGGTGGGAAAGCACGAACCTCAGCCGCCTTGTATCTCACTCGCCGCTGCCCGCAGCCTCACCGAGGTTCCAACTCCCGGCTCGCTGCTCACCTCGAGCGTCCCGCCAATCGCCGCCGCGCGCTCGCGCATCCCGGTCAGCCCATAATGGCCCGGCCTTTCGTGTTCGGGACCGGCCTTCCCTTGTTCATCCACTGAGAATCCCCGCCCGTCGTCGCGAACCTCGACCGCAATCTCGCCCGGCCCATACTCCAACTGCACAAACAGGTTTTTCGCCCCGGCGTGCTTCTTCACATTATGGATGGCCTCCTGCGCCACGCGCAGAATTTCGCGTTCCATATCCGCGGGAAGCGCCCGGTACGCGCCATGGATGCTGAACCTGGCTTCCAACCCATGCCCATCCTCAGCCTCCACCATGCGCCGCATCCTCACCGGCAGCGTCGTCTCGCCCGAATCCTGCGAGCGCAGTGCCCAGATCGACTGGCGCGCATCCGCAAGCCCCTCGCGCACATAGCCACGTGCAAGATCCAGATGCTTT
The DNA here is from genome assembly GCA_964571165.1 of uncultured Occallatibacter sp. GTDB lineage: Bacteria > Acidobacteriota > Terriglobia > Terriglobales > Acidobacteriaceae > Telmatobacter. The sequence goes on from CAZNAW010000020.1 coordinate 34,172, forward strand.
GCCGCCGCCTCTGTCTTCTTCATCCGCAGAAGCTCCGCCAGCACCTCCAACTGCACTGAGATGCCCACATAGCCCTGCGCCAGCGTGTCGTGAATTTCGCGCGCAATGCGGTTGCGCTCGCACAGCACCGCGCGGAACTCGCTCTCCGCACGTTGCAGCCGACGCCTCAGCAACAGCACCACCATCCCGGCTACGGCCGCCAGCAGCAGGACATAAAACCATGCTGTCTGATAAAAATGAGGCCGCAGCTCGAACTCCAGCGCCGCTCCCGCGGTGTTCCATAGCCCGTCGTTGTTGGCTGCCTGAACCCTGAAGGTGTACCGGCCCGGCGGAATGTTGGTGTAGTAAGCACTGCGTCGAGCTCCCGCCTCGGTCCATCCCCGGTCGAAGCCCTCCAGCATATAGCGGTAGCGCACCTTCTGTGGCGCAACAAAGCTCAGCCCCGCGTAGTCGAACTGGAAGTGCACATGCCCCGCTGGAATGTGCACGAAAGAGGCTGCCCCACGCAGTGGTTCATCCACATCGTCCACCGCAAACCGCTCCAGCGCCACCGGCGGCGGAGCCGCATTCACGGGGAAGTGCGCCGGGTCCACCTCCACCACCCCCTTGGGCGTGGCAAACCACAGGTGTCCGTCGCGCGAGCGCCACGCCGAAGGATGGCTGTTGGTCGCCGTCTCCCGGCTGCGCAGCCCATCCGCCTCGCCAAACTCGATCCAGTGCGAGCAGGCGTCTGCCATGCTGCAATCGCACCGCGCAATTCCGTTACCTGTGGCAAACCACAGATGCCCGCTGCCGTCGTCCAGAATGGCATGGATGGTTGTGCGGTCCAGCCCATCTTCTTTCGTTGCGGCGAATCTCCGTCCGTCCCACACGTTCCACCCGTGGTCCTGCGTCCCGATCAGCAGTGTTCCATCCCTCCGGGCTAGCAGCGCCGTGACCACGTTGCTCGATAGTCCATCGGCCGTCGTGTAGTTGGAAATCTTTGCCCCGTGCAGCCGCGACAGTCCCGCAAACGTGGCTACCCACAGGTCTCCGCTGGCGTCCCGGGCCATCGCGCCTACCAGATCGCTGCCCAGCCCGTTGGCCTGCGTAAAAGTCTCCATCTTTGCTGTGGAATGGCTCGCGCCCGCAGCGCCGCCCATCCAATGCGTCAGTCCTCGCCGCGTGCCGATCCAAAGCGAGCCATCGGCATCCGCCAGCAGCGAGCGGATGAAGTCGTCCGGCAGTCCGTCGGCGGAACTGAACAAGGCGATCGTTCCCCGGCGAATCCGGTTGAGCCCATCGGGTGTACCCACCCAAAGGTCGCCGTTCGTTGCGGCGGCCAGGGACAAAATCACGTCGCTTGCCAGCCCGTTGCTGACCGTGAAGGACTTCACCTCGCCCGCGCCGGTTCCATTGCGCCGTACGGCACTCAACCCGCCGCCGCTGGTTCCCACCCAGAGCGTTCCCGCGCCGTCCTCGACCACGGTGGTCGCGCCGTCGGAGGAGAGCCCCTCGCGCACGCCGACCGTGCGGAAGCGCTGATCGCGCAGGATGTGCAGTCCGTCGGCCTCGGTTCCCACCCAGATATTGCCTTCGCGGTCCTCCATCAGCGCCAGCACGGATGCCCGAGCCAGCGGATCGGTGACCGGCAGCCGTTGCACTTTCCAGTCAACCCACCGCGCCAGCCCCGCGTTGGTCCCAATCCAAAGGCTCCCCTCGCGGTCCGCAAGTACCGTCTGAATCCTGCTTCCCGGCAGTTCTTTACCGATAGTCAGTTGAGTCGATGGTCCTGAGGGTGTCTTGCCTTTGTGAAGCCACAGAGAATCTCTGCCGCCCATCACGACAACACTATTTGGAAGTTCCTCCTCGAATGCGACCTGCCCAGGCGGCTCTCCCGAAGAAGGCATGGCGATTTGCGGCCATGCATCCACATTCGTCGCTTTCACAAACCGGGCGCCAGCCTGCTTCGCGAGCCCCTGGTCCGTCCATAGCCATAGCGCGCCGCTCTCATCCTGTCCATTCAGCGCAAGAATGCTGTTTCCCGGCAGCCCATCCTTCGTCGTGAATGCAGTGACCGCCCCGTCCTTCCACCGCGCCAGCCCCTCGCTGGTCCCAATCCACAGCGCCCCATCCTTTGCCGCAAGCAAACAGCGCACATCGTTGCCCGGCAGCGCTGGCGTCGAGTTCCGGTCGAAGGCCTGAAAGCCATTGCCGTCAAAGCGGACCAGCCCCACTTCGGTGCCCAGCCAGACAAAACCGTCCTTCGTTTGCACCAGAGCCTGCACGGTGTTCTGCGGCAGGCCGTTCTCCATCACCCACGCCTGGCGTCCATAGTTGGCCAGCGGCGTGGAAGGCTCCAGCGCCAGGCCCGTAACCGCGCAGCCCAGCATCAGTAGCGCCACACCGAATGGGGAACAACTCTTCAGGACCGCGAATCGGGTTGTTGTGAGAGAGCGCGGCCTCAACCACGCCGCCAGACGGGGTGAGGAGACTGCGGGCTTGATCCCCCGAGGGAACATCTTTTCAATCGGATTGGCATGATCTTCGGCCACGGAAACGGTTGGAAGTACCCTCAAACAGACTCCAGCCTGCTCAAAAAACTGCGCACCTCCACACTAATAGGGAAATATCCGGAATGCACAGAGGCGCAACCAGACTATCGCACAAAAGTTGGTGTCCGTCTCCACCCAACGATGGAGAACAGACTCACTCCAATGGGCCAAGACACCATGGGAAGCTCCCGATACTCTGGATTTGCCTCCTGAACTGGTCACTTAGAGTTCGCATTCGGGTGGCTGCCTGATTGGTGCGGCAGCCGCCCGATTTCTTTTTGGGCCGTTGCAATTTTTCCCAAGGCCAACTTGCCACTCACAGCCTCTTCCGCTATAACCATCAGCGACGCCCAAGCCAATCGGTCCGGCCCTCCAACCGGGCCCGCATCCCAGGCCGATTCGATGCAGAAGAGGGAAAACATGATCACCCGCAGAGATTTGTTGGTAGCCTTCGCCGCAGCCGCCGTTACCGCCGGAGCATTTGCCCTGGCTGACCGGGGCCCGGTCATGGGCTCCGCTGTCTTCGACTGGAATACCATCCCCGCCAAGCCGACCAGCGTTGGCTCTGTGCGTTCCTTCTTCAGCGCTCGCACCGCCACGCTCGAGCAACTCGAGGTTCACGTAACCACGCTGAACCCGGGACAATCCCCGCACCCGCCCCATCAGCATCCCAACGAGGAACTGATTATCATCCAGCAGGGAACCCTGGAGACTCTATCGAACGGCCAGTGGAAACGGGTCGGCCCCGGCTCGGTGATCTTCAATGGCTCCAATCAATTGCATGGCATCAAGAATGCCGGTTCCGAGCCCGCCGTCTATCACGTCATCAACTTTCAATCTGCGGCAACGCCTGCGCCGGAGCCTGAGGCCTCAGCGCCTCAGCGGTAAGCTCATCGGCTCGGCGCAATTCGGGAAAGAGCACAGTCCAAAGCCCGGCCACGGTCAGCGCGCCCAGTCCGCCCACCATCGTAGCTCGCACGGCGCCCCACCACTGCGCCGTCAGCCCGCTTTCAAATTCGCCCAGCTCATTCGACGCGCCAATGAACAGCGAGTTCACTGCGCTCACCCGCCCCCGCATCTCAGGCGGCGTGGCCAGTTGCAGCAGCGAGCCGCGGATGATCACGCTGATCATGTCTGCCCCTCCGGTCAGCGCCAGCGCCGCCAGGGAAAGCCACAAGCTGTGGCTCAGTCCGAAGATCACTGTCGCCGCTCCAAAGATGGCCACGCAAACAAAGAGCCGCACACCGGCCCGCCTCTGGAAAGGGAACCGCGCCATCAGCAGACTCATTGCCAGCGCTCCCACCGCCGGAGCTGCTCGCAGCAGCCCCAACCCGCGCGGTCCCTGGTGCAGAATGTCATGCGCAAAAATGGGCATCAGCGCCGTGGCTCCGCCCAGCAGCACCACAAAAAGGTCCAGAGAGGACGCCCCCAGCAGCAGCGGCGAGCGGCGCATGTAATGGAATCCGGCCAGCACCACCTTGATCGATGCGGCGCGATGCTCCATGCGGCCCGGCCGCACCTTCAGGCTTCCCACCAGAATGAGAAACCAGCACAGCATTCCCAGGTTGAAGACGTACACGATGCCCGCGCCTTGCAGCCGGGTATCCGCCACCCAACTTACCAGCGGCATCGTAAACAGAAGCCCTCCCAGCGCCGGTCCTGTAATGTTGGCGAACTGGAAGATGGCCCCGCCCCAGGTGACCGCGTTCACAAAATGTTTCTCGGGAACCAAATGGGGGATCAGCGCCGAACTGGCTGGTCCTGAGAATGCCCGCCCCGTCCCGATGAAGAACAGCACCGCATAGATGGGAAAGACTCCATGCAAGCCGGCGCGGGTCAGCAGAACCAGCGCCGTGGTGCAAAGAACCTGCAGGCCATAGCAGACCAGGATGATCTGCCGCCGGTCGAAGCGGTCGGCCACATGCCCGGCCGGCAACAGGAATAGCAGTCCGGGCAAAAACAGCGCCAGCCCGGTATAGCCCAGGTCTAGCGGCCGGTGCGTAATGGAATACACCTGCCACGCAACCGCGACCGTCTGCGCCTCGGCTCCCAGGATGCCCGCCACGCGCGCTAATTGATATCGCTTGAAGTCGCGAGAGGCAAAAGCCTCCATGCCGCGGTGGGGCTGCTTTGGGGAAGAAGACTGCATGGTCTGCCCTAAGGTTATACCGCTTTCCAGCACTCAGCCTGAAAGCACTGCCGCAGGCCAGCTATCCTATTGCATGGAGTCCTACTCTCAATCTGGCCGTCCTGCGCCCAGTCCATGGGCTGCGGCGGCTGTCGCCCTGTGCGGCGTGTGCGCATTTCTTGAGCTTTATTGCACCCAGCCGCTGCTGCCGCTGCTGACCCATCTCTTTCATGTCTCGAAGACGGGCGTGGGGATGACGGTTTCGGCGGCCACGCTGGGAGTAGCCCTGTCGGCGCCTGTCTTTGGCGCACTCACTGAGCGGCTGGCCCGCAAGCGGGTCATCGTGGCCTCGCTCCTCGGGGTCAGCGTGCCCACGCTGCTTGCCGCGACCTCCACTTCGCTCGCGCAGCTTGTCTTCTGGCGATTTCTTGAGGGCATCATGGTGCCCGGCATCGTTGCCGTGGTCATCACCTACATCGGCGAAGAGTGGCCGGTGGACCGCGTGGCCCTCATTATGGGTTTCTACGTCAGTGGCACAGCGCTGGGCGGCTTTCTGGGCCGCGTTTCCAGCGGAATCCTGGCGGATCGGTTCAGTTGGCGGGTCAGCTTCCTTGTGCTGGGTGCGGCGTCCCTGGTCGGAGCGGCCGTCGTGGCCGCCTGGCTGCCCAAAGGACGCCGCCGGGTGACCACTCCAGCCAGCCTGAGCACGCTGCCTTCATTCCCCTATCAGGTTCAAGGACTTTTCCGAAATCGGCGCCTTGTGGCTACCTTTGCCGTCGGCTTTAATGTGCTGTTCTCACTGGTGGGCGTCTTCACCTGGATCACCTTTCACTTGAGCGCCGCGCCGTTCCTGCTCTCCACCACCGCGCTCAGTTCGCTGTTTTTCGTCTACCTGATCGGTCTTGTGGTGACTCCAGCCGCTGGCTACCTCATTACCAGGGTGGGCCTGCGCGCGGGCATTGCTGGAGCCATCTGCTGCTCCATGACCGGAGTGCTGCTCACGCTGGCGCCATCGCTGCCGGTTATCATTCTGGGGCTGGCCATGCTCTCGACGGGGGTTTTCATCTCCCAGACCGCCTCGCAGAGCCACCTGCGCGTGGCGGCGCCGGCCGGGGCGCGCGTCACGGCGGCCGGGCTTTATCTCACCTGCTACTACCTGGGAGGCACGGCCGCCGGAGTGGTTCCCGGAGCATTCTGGGCGCTGGGCAAGTGGCCCGCGTGCGTTGGATTCATCGTGGCCATGCAAGCCGTCGCGCTCACCATCGCCCTCATAGGCTGGCGCGCGCCCAAAGCGGCCTGAGCCCGTTCCGGCGAGAATCCATGAACCCCAGCGGCGGTAAAACGAATCTACATACAAGTATGCACATGTCTTGATGCCCCCGGGTACGCACGCGAGACAAGCCCCGAATTGGGACCGCGTTCCGGGGGTGATAAAACGCCACATTTCCCCAACCAGAGAAAAACACGAAGAGACCAAACAGGAGAACACTCTTGCCAGAGTTGCAACCCGAATCGCCGGCCTCGCCCGGCGCCGGAATCACCCTCAACAATCCGCAGCCCGGCCAGCAGGTGCGCTGGAAACCGCGAGTCAACCCATGGCTTATCGCCATGACCGTGGCGCTGGCCGCTTTCATGGAGGTGCTTGACACTTCCATCGCCAACGTGGCGCTGCCCCACATCGCCGGTTCGCTCGGCGCCAGCACGGATGAGGGAACCTGGGTACTCACCAGTTACCTGGTTGCGAATGCCATTGTCCTGCCCATGGGCGCCTGGGCCTCCAGCGTGATGGGCCGGCGAAATTTCTTCGTGTTCTGCATCGTGATTTTCACCATCTCCAGCTTTCTCTGCGGCGCGGCGCCGTCGCTGCCCATGCTGCTCGTTTTTCGCGTCATTCAGGGTGCCGGAGGCGGGGGCATGCAGCCGATGGCCCAGGCCATCATGGCCGACTCCTTCGAACCCCATAAGCGCGGACAGGCCTTTGCCCTCTACGGCCTGGTTGCCGTCCTCGCCCCTTCGATCGGCCCCACTCTTGGCGGCTGGATCACGGATAACTTCTCCTGGCGCTGGATTTTCTTCATCAACATTCCGGTGGGCATCCTGGCCTTCTTCCTGGTCACCCGGTTGGTGGAGGACCCGCCGTGGATCAAGGCGGACCGCTCCAAGTTGCGCCACATGGACTACCTCGGGCTCAGCTTCTTGACCATCGCCATGGGCGGCATGCAGATCATGCTCGATAAGGGCGAAGAGAACGACTGGTTCTCCTCCGGCTTCATCCGCTTCTTTGCTTTCCTGTTTGTAGGGGGCATGGCCGCCCTCATCTGGTGGGAGTGGCGTCACAAGAATCCGCTCATCAACATCAAGCTCTTCCGCTTCAAGAATTTCGCCATCTGCTGTTTTCTGATGATGCTGGTGGGTGGCGTGCTGAACGCCAACACGGTCTTGCAGCCGCAATTCATGCAGCAACTGCTGGGCTGGACCGCGACCAACTCCGGTATGGCGCTGACCGCGGGCGGCATCGCGCTGCTGTTTGTCATGCCCATGGCCGGCTACGCCACCGGCAAGGTGGCCGCGCGCTACCTGGCGGTGGCGGGCTTCACGCTGTTTGTGCTCACCTTCCGTTACGCGGCCAATGTGACCACGCTGGACATGACCTTCTCGGCCGCGTCGTGGCTGCGCGTTATCCAGATGATGCCCATTCCATTCTGCTTCATCTCCATCACCACGGCTGCGTATGTGGGCATGCCCAAAGAACAGAGCAACCAGGTGGCGGGACTCATCAACTTCGCGCGCAACATCGGCGGCAGCATCCTGATCGCTGTCACCAACGCGCAGGTAACCACGCGGGCCACGTGGCACCAGCAGCATCTGCAAAACACCATGACCTCGGCTTCCATCGCCTTCCAGCAGCACACACAGGCCTTCACCGGCTTCTTCGGCTCGAAGTTCGGCGGTCCCAACGGTAGCGGCATGGCCCTCGCCAACATCTACAACCAGCTCAACCGTCAGGCCGCCATGCAGGGCTACCAGGACGTCTACATGGAACTCTCCTATATGTCCGTCGGCCTGGTCCTTCTAGCCTTTCTCCTCAGTAAGAACAGGCCCAGCCAGGCTCCCGCCGGTGGTGGCGGAATGCATTAGGATGCGGGAAGCCACGGTTGTGTGACGCAGACCCTTGACGCGAACCTGGACGCAAGCCCAACGTTGAGGAAAATACTGTGTCCAGGCGGCGAAGCGTGTGTTCGTGAGTCTTGCCGCCTGTTCAAGGAAAGAACATCATGACCCGGATCGGTTTGTTTACGCGCAGGAAGTTCGTGGGCGCTTCTGCTCAGGCTGCGGCTGCGGGGCTTCTGGTGCAGGCTCTGCGGCCCACGCCATTGTTCTCTGCCGTTAGCCCCTGGGAACACGACGGCTACAACCACAAGCTGGTGGCTCGGATCTACGACCCCGCCGTGGCCTCCGCCTACTCCTTTGGCGGCGATTACTATTGGAGAAAGTTCGATACAGCCCGCATGGAGCGCATGCTCGACACCGGTGTCATGGAACTTTCCCGCACCGCCACGCCATCCGACGCATGGGCCAGAATCCTTCCCGGAGTTTCGCGGACCTCGAAGATTGTCGTAAAAGTCAACCTGAACAATACCGCGAGGCAATGGAAATCCGCGGCGCTGAACACCTCGCCCGCCATGATGATTGCTCTCACGCGGAGCCTGAACAAGGCCGGCGTCCAAAACGTCAACATCGCCTTCCTTGACTGTTCCCGCGCATTCCCCGAAGAAATGCAAGCCGACCTGCTGGCCCAATGCCCCGGCGTGCAATGCGTGGGCGGTCCGCAGCCCGCGTCCGCCGCCACCCTGGAAATGCCCTACGGCCCGCCCTATGTCATCCCCCAAATGGTCATCGACGCCGATTTCCTCATCAGTTGTCACCTGATGAAGAAGCACGACGGGGGACACACAGGGGCCATCAAGAATTTCTTCGGCATGAAAGCCGATGGCAAAGTCACGTTTGCGCACGGCAATCCCGGATGGATGGACGGCAATCAGTGCCGCTCGATTATCACGCAGCCTGAGATCAGGAAGCGGTTGAAGCTCTGCATCGACGAGGCCATTCTCGCCGCCAAATCGCCCGACACGCTGGATGCCTACCAGTTCAGCGACTTGTTTCCTGACGGCAAGCCATCCAGCCTCTTTCTCTCCCGCAATCCCTTCCTTCAGGACGTGGTTGGCTGGGACTTTGTCCGCGCGGAATGTTCCCGCTTCCCTTGCCGCACCGGCAACTCGATCACCTGGCTCAAAAACTGTGCCGGCTTTCTGCCCAACTGGCCCGCCGCGGCGGTCGAAAGCGGTGTACTCGTCACCGGCGCCGCCGGACTCCCGCCCCAGGACATGAGCTACAACCCAGCCCTGGTGGAATACATCTCGCGCCGCTCCGCCTAGTGTAAGATGCGCGTGTGCCCCAGGTCTCGTCTTTGAGACCTGGGGCACACGCGCACCCGGAACGGACCCCTGACCCCTGACCCCTGACCCCTATTCCCTATTCCCTATTCCCTATTCCCTATTCCCCACTCCCTACTCCCTAGTCTCGAGCCTCTAGCCTTTCGCAAACATCTGCCGGATCCCCCTGAGCGCCTGCCGCGTCCGCTCTTCGTTTTCGATCAGCGCGAACCGCACATGGCCGTCCCCGTAGTCCCCGAACCCGATCCCCGGCGATACCGCCACCTTTGCCTCATTCAGAAGAAGTTTTGAGAACTCCAGCGAACCCAGCTTGCGGTACTGCTCGGGAATTTGCGCCCACACAAACATTGTGGCCTTGGGCAGCGCCACCGGCCATCCCGCCTTGTTCAGTCCTTCCACCAGCACGTCCCGCCGCTTGCGATAGTTCTCGCAGATTTCGCGCACACACTCCTGCGGTCCCTCAAGCGCCTGGATTGAAGCCACCTGGATGGGAGTAAAGGTTCCGTAATCGAAGTAGCTCTTGAGGCGTGCCAGCGCGGCCACCAGCACCGGGTTGCCCACCATGAAGCCCACCCGCCAGCCGGGCATGTTGTAGCTCTTTGACAGGGTGAAGAACTCGACCGCAACCTCTTTTGCGCCTGGCACTTCCAACACGCTGGGCGGCTTGTACCCGTCGAAGGCGATATCCGCGTATGCCAGGTCCTGAATCAGGTGGAAGCCGTATTCCTTGGCCAGCTCCACCAGCCGCGCCAGAAACGGCAATTCCACGCACTCCGTCGTCGGATTCGACGGAAAATTGACGATCAGCGCCTTGGGACGCGGCACCATGCGCGGAATCAGGTCCTCAAGCTGCGCCAGGAACTGCTCGCGATCATGCACCGGCACGCTCACCACGTGCGCCCCCGCGATTACCGGGCCGTATATGTGTATGGGATAGCTGGGGTTGGGCACCAGCACCGTGTCCCGCGAGTCCAGAATCGCCAGGCACAGGTGTGCAATCCCTTCCTTCGACCCGATGGTGACAATCGCTTCCGTCTCCGGGTCCAGATCCACGTTGTACCGCGTCTTGTACCAGGTGCAGATTGCCTTGCGCAGCCGCGGAATCCCGCGCGAAACCGAGTACCGATGCGTTTGCGGCTTCAGCGCCGCTTCTACCAGCTTGTCCACGATGTGTTTGGGCGTGGCCCCGTCGGGATTGCCCATCCCGAAGTCGATAATGTCCTCGCCATGGCGGCGAGCGGAGACCTTCATCTCCCCGGTGATGTTGAAAACATAAGGCGGGAGGCGCTGAATTCTGCTGAACTCTTCCATCGCACAAGTTTAAGGCAAGCGGGGCGGGAATGGCGGTGACGAATCCGGAAGGGTTACCGGGCCGATGGCGCGGAGGCCCGAGGTTGCAGGAAACTCCTGTGAGTTCGAAGTGCGGTCAACTGCGCGATGAATAAGGCTGATCCCGCGCCGGCAATCCCCGGCAACATTCCTCCCTGGGCCTGCGACTTTATACTGAAACACGACATGAGCAAGTTCCCACCCGTAAACGAACAGATGGATCTGCTGGAGAAGGGCGCGGCGGAAATCATCCGCGTCAGCGACCTCCGCGAACGCCTCGAAGACAGCCGCAAAACCGGTCGCCCGTTGCGGGTGAAAGCTGGATTCGACCCCACTGCGCCCGACCTGCACCTGGGCCACACGGTGCTAATGCGCAAGCTGCGCCACTTTCAGCAACTGGGCCACCAGGTCATCTTTCTGGTGGGCGACTTTACCTCACTCATCGGCGACCCCACTGGCCGCAACGTTACCCGCAAGCCGCTCACCCGCGAGCAGATCGACGAGAACGCCGAGACCTACAAGCAGCAGGTCTTCAAGATTCTCGACGAAAGCGCGACCGAAGTGCGCTACAACTCAGAGTGGTTGGGCAAACTGGGCTATGAAGGAACCATACGGCTGACCGCGCACTTTACCGTGTCGCAGATGCTGGAGAGGGACGATTTTAGCAAGCGTTTTCAGGCCGAGCAGCCAATCAGTTTGCACGAACTGCTCTACCCGGTGATGCAGGGCTATGATTCCGTGGCCCTGGAGTGCGATGTGGAACTGGGCGGGACCGATCAGAAATTCAATCTGTTGTGCGGGCGGGAACTGCAACGGCACTACGGGCAGAAGCCGCAGATCGTGCTGATGACGCCGATTCTGGAAGGCCTGGACGGCGTTCAGAAGATGTCGAAATCGCTGAACAATGCCATTGGCATCAACGAGCCGCCAGCCGAGATGTATGGCAAGCTGATGAGCATTTCCGACGACCTGATGTGGAAGTACTGGGTCTTGCTCACGGATCTGCGCCAGTCCGAGGTGGACGCGCTCCAGTCCGAGGTAACCAGCGGCACGCTGCATCCGATGGAAGCCAAGAAGCGCCTGGCGCGGACGATTACTGCCGGCTTCCATGGCCAGGCGGCAGCCCTGAGCGCCGATGAGAACTGGGCGCGGATGTTCCAGCAGAAGGAAACGGCCGAGGATTTGGAAGAAGTCGCCGTCGCTTATGCTGATGTAGCCGGACCAGAGCCGAACCAGATTCGGCTGCCAAAGCTGCTGGTACAGATGGGCTTGGCCGCATCGGGCGCCGAAGCCAATCGCAAGATTGCCGAGAAGGCCGTGAAGCTGGATGGAGAAGTGGCAGAAAGTGCACTCTTTCCGTTAGCCAGCCAGCCTGCGCGGATTGTCGTGCGGCTGGGCAAACGGGCCAGGGTCGCGGAGATTGCGTAAAATGGCGTTTTTAAAATAGCCAAATGGCGTATACTGGGGATGGAGATGCGTTATGGCGGCTCATTCCGTACCAGATGTGCTGGGTGGTGAAATTGTTCTCGGCAGGCCAATGAGCAAAGGCGGCGCGCTGGCTGAACTGGTGCGCGAGGGGCTTCCGGTCAAAGCGGTGATTCTGTTGGCCGAGCGGCTTGACCTGCGCCAGGCTGAAATCTCTGAAAAAATTGGCATTCCTCCGCGCACACTTACCCGGCGGCTGGCGCAGCACTCCCGGCTGACGGCGGCAGAGTCCGATCGGGCGGTGCGGCTGGCCCAGGTCTACTCCACGGCGGCGGAAACGCTGGGTGACGGGGACAAGGCGGCTGCGTGGCTCAAGACACCGAATCGCGCCCTGCGCGGCGGCCGTCCGCTCGACCAGTTGGACACCGATCCGGGCGTCCGCGAAGTCGAGAACATTCTGGGCCGGATCGCTTACGGCGTTTACAGCTAATGCAGATCTGGCGCATCTGCCGGGCGCGGTTCGCCGGTGAAGCGTTCTCCGGCCTGGGAGCGCGCCGGTTCGGCGGGCGGTGGAATACGCCCGGCGTTCCGATGGTCTATGCGTCGTTTTCGCTGGCGCTGGCGGCCATCGAGTTGTTTGTCCACCTGGAGCCGAATCTGCAACCGGACGATCTGGTTTCGATCATGGCGCGGCTGCCCGAGGGAGAACCGGCGTTGCGTCTGGAACCGGATCAATTGCCGCCCAATTGGTGGGCCGACGAATTCGATCCACTGCGGGCGATCGGAGACCGATGGATTCGCGAGAAAAGCTCGCTGGCCATCCAGGTTCCTTCAGCCGCGCTGCGAACAGAATGGAATGTGCTGGTGAATCCGCTGCATCCGGCGATTGCGGAAATCCAGGTCGATGAGCCGCAGCCGTTTCATTTCGATGCGCGGATGTTCCGGTAAATTGAGGAGGCGGAATGGCGGCAATTCGTTGCCGGTGTCCGGGTCCCGCTTTTGGAGGCCTGGGAAGGAACGAACTTTCCCAGCCGCTCATTGCGGAACATAGAACCCCTCCGGCGCACAATGAAATAGAGAGGAAGAGCGAAGCAGCCACAAACAGACCCCCCTACCCCCCCCTACCCCCCCCTATATTTATTTTTGACCACTAAACCTTGCCGATAATTATTAACTATCATGGAATCAATATATTAGGAAGAAAATCCCCCTCGGAAACGTGTCAATTGCCATTGCAGATCATTACGGACCTTATGTGCTCAGTGCAAACTTCCGTGCGGATTCCAGCAGCTTGGCCACGGACTCCTTTGAGCAGGACTCGGTGTAGATCCGCAGCAGCGGCTCGGTGCCGCTGGCGCGCAGCAGCAGCCAGGTCTCCGCGGCCTTGGGCTTTGTGGCGGCTTCGGGGTTGTCGAGGTAGAACTTCACGCCGTCCAGCGTCTCCTGGCAATAGATCGGCATTCCGGCAAAGACCGGGTCGCCGGGCTGGAGCGCTTTCGCTCTGGCGATGGCGCCGTTCTTGATCTCGTCGGGGATGTTCAGGTCGATACGGCCGTACTGGTGCTCGCCGTATTCTTCCTGCAGGTCGGCCACCAACTGGCCCAGCGTCTTGCCTTCCTCGGCCATTACGTTGGCCAACAGCAGCGTATTGAGCAGGCCGTCGCGCTCCGGCAGGTGACGCTGAAAGCCGATGCCGCCCGACTCCTCGCCGCCCATCAGAATCTCGCGCTCCAACATGTAGTCGCAGACGAACTTGAAGCCGATGCCGTGCTCGATGAGTTGGCGTCCGTGCTTGGCGCAGATGCGGTCCAGCATCTTGGTGGTGTTGAAGGCGCGGGTCACGGCGCCGGGCCAGCCCTTGCGCTTGAGCACCCAACTGAGCAGGACTGAGAAGATCTTGTGCGGATCGACGAAGTTGCCTGCTTCGTCAACAGCGCCGATGCGGTCCGCGTCGCCATCCGTGCAGAAACCCGCGTCGCAGCCGTTCGCCACAACCGCCTCACCCAGGGCACGAATATGCGGCTCGATGGGCTCGGGGTTGATGCCGGGAAAGAGCGGATCGACATTGCCGCGAATCTGTATGTGGGCTGCGCCGATCCGCGTGAAGATATCGGAGAGAATGGTCAGGCCTGCGCCATACATTGAGTCGATGGCGAATTTCATCCCTGATTTGGCGATCAGATCCAGGTCAGCGAAGCTCTCAATGGCTTTCAGGTAAGTGGGGAGGAAGTCCACCTCGCGAATGGCGGCCGGCTGTGTTGTCCGCGGTGCCGGCTTACCCAGAAAAGACTCGATTTCGGCAATGATGGAGGGCTTGCCCGACCCTCCGTACCAGGCCTTGTACTTTACCCCGTTCCATTGTGCGGGATTGTGCGAGGAAGTGATCATGATGCCGCCGGCGCAGCCTCGTTCCCGCACACCGTAGCTCAGCGCCGGGGTAGGTGTAATGCCATTGGCCAGCAGCACCGGGATGCCAGTGGCGGCCACCACCTCAGCACAGGTACGCGCAAAGGCTTTGGAGCCGAAGCGTGTGTCGTAGCCGATGCAGAGGCCCTTGGCAGGGTCTTCCTTGGCATGTACATAGGCGGCTATGGCCTCGGCGGCAATGAGCACATTGGCGAAGGTGAAATCATCGGCGATCAGGCCACGCCAGCCATCGGTGCCAAACTTGATCGCAGACTCAGGCATCGTAGATATTCCATTCCTCTTTGGGAACGAGTGTAAACAATCACAGGAGGGACTGTCTGTTCTAAGCCTGCGCCCTTCAGCCACATTCCACGATGCGGCAAAGGCCAAGAGTTGCGCAAACGTCAGATCAGTTGGGTGCGGCCTGAAAGACCCAGCTCGTTCACGATCTTTCCCACATCCTGAGAATGATCGCGATGAGCGATCAGCAGTGCGTCCTCGGTATCGATGATCACCAGATTCTCCACGCCCACCAGCGCCACAAACTTCTTTGGGCTGAAGATATAGTTGTTGGCTGCATCGATGGCCAGGTGGCCCTCGGTCTCTGACACGTTGCCTTCGCCGTCCCCACGCAAGCGGGTTTCGAGCTGGTACTCATAGAGCGAGGCCCAGGAACCCAGGTCGTTCCAACTGAACTCCGCTGGCAGGCAATAGAGGTGGGAGAGATGCTCGCCCTTGGCCGAGCGCGGCTCCAGCACCGCGTAGTCAACGGAAATGTTTTCACACTTGGGATACAGGCTGTGAAACACCTCTTCAAACTGGGGTGTGCCATAGGCTGCGGCAATCTTCTCCAGCAGCGGAGCGGTTTCAGGCAGATGCTCGCGCACGGCATTGGCCAGGGTGCGCGCCGACCACAAAAACATGCCCGAATTCCAATAGTAGTTGCCTGCGGCCACAAACTCTTCGGCGCGGTTCTGGTTGGGTTTCTCGGTAAAGCGGCGCACGTGCAGGGCGGAATCGTCCCCGGTGTAGTCGCCGGTTTCAATGTAACCGTAGCCAGTCTCGGCCCGGGTCGGCTCAATGCCCAGCACCACCATGGTGTCGCCGGCCGCGGCCAGTGCAATGCCCTTTTGCAACGCCTTGAGGAAGCGCGGCTCGTCGGCGATCACATGATCCGAAGGAAATATCCCCAGCACCGCATCGGGGTTTTGTCTCTCGATCAAAAAGGCAGCCAGACCGCAGGCCGGGGCGGTATTGCGGGCCACAGGTTCCTGGACGATCTGCCCGGCGGGCACCCCAGTCAGTTGGTCGGCGATCTCGTGAGCAAGATACTCGTTGGTGATGACCCACGTCTTATCCAGTCCGGCCAGCGGCTTGAGCCGCTCCACAGTTTGCTGGATCATGGAGCGCTCGCCATCGAGGGCCAGGACCTGCTTGGCGTGGGCGCGGCGGGAACGGGGCCAGAAGCGCGTGCCGCTGCCGCCGGCAAGAATCACAGGACGAAAATCGATTGACTTCGACATCGAAAAGACATCCTACTCGACAGACACCATGTTTGCACAGTGATGAATGATACTTTCTGTCAAGGCGTCTCGCAGCCCGCCTGGCGCCGGCCTGGATTCAGAAAAATTCAGGCGGCGCAGGCCAATACCATCGGTGAAGCTGCGTGGAAGAACCGGCTACTCTACTTCAGCTGTGCCAGGAATTCTCCCATGCGGCGGGTTCCTTCGTCGATGTTTTGTTTGGTCACCGGGTAGGAGATGCGGATGTGTTCCCCGGTGCCGAAGGCCTCGCCGGGCACGGTGACCACGTGGGCCTCGTGAAGCAGCCGAGTGGCCAACTCGGTAGCGGTTCGGACGCCGCCCTTGCCCAGGAAAGCCGAGATGTTCGGGTAGACATAAAACGCGCCTTCGGGCTTGGTGCAGGTGAGGCCGGGAATCTCCCTCAGCTTGGCCAGCATATAGTCCCGCAGGTCGATAAACTCGGCGCGAAACTCGGCCACGCACTCCTGCGGGCCGGCCAGCGCGGCGACGGCGGCTTTCTGCACCATGCTTGCCGCGTTCGATGTGGACTGCGACTGGAGCTTGCTGAGGTTGGCCACCACCGGCTTCGAGGCCAGCGCGAAGCCGGCGCGCCAGCCCGTCATGGCATAGGTCTTCGACAGCGAGCCAAGTATCACCATGTGCTCCTTCGCCCACGTGAACGATCCGCCGGATACCGGCTTGCCGGCATAGTTGAGATAGACGTAGCACTCGTCCAGAAGCAGAAAAATCCCGCGCTCATGGGCCAGGTGGACAATCCGCTCCAGGTCTTCGGCGGAGACGACCGACCCCGCCGGGTTCGAGGGCGAGTTGAGAATGATGGCCTTGGTCTTCGGCGTGATGGCCTTCTCGATGCCGTCGGCCGTGATGCGAAAGCTTTCCGCCTCGCTGGTCTCAAGAAAGACCACCTTGCCGCCGGCGTACTGGATGATGTCTTTGAAGCTGACCCAGTAGGGTACGGGCAAGATCACTTCGTCACCGTGGTCCACCAGCACCTGAATGGTGTTGAACAGCGCCAGCTTGCCGCCGGTGGTGAAGATGGCTTCGTCCAGGCCGTAGTCCGATCCGAAATCGGTGGCATGGCGCTCGACGATGGCCTTGCGCACGTCAGGAATGCCGGGAACCACGGTGTAGCGGGTGAAGTTGGCGTCAATGGCGGCAATCGCCGCATCTTTGATGTGCCGCGGTGTGGGGAAATGGGGCTCGCCGGCCCCAAAATCCACCAGGTTCGCGCCCTGGGCGCGCAGTTTGGCGGCCTCGGCGGCAACAGCCATGGTTGCTGAAACTTCGATCCGGCCAATTCGGTCGGCAAAGACTTGAGAAGGAGTGGAGACTGTCATAGCAGTTCTTATCTTTACAGATTTCCGGCAACTGCGAAACCCGGTCTTGCGTTGGCCCGGATTTCAATGGTCAGGCTCACTATGGAAAAGGAAGACGGGATTAGCTCTTGCTGATCCGGCCGCGCAGGCGTTTGAGCACGTTGGGCGGCACAAGCCCCGTTACATCGCCGCCAAAGCTGAACACTTCTTTCAGCATCCGCGAGCTGATGAACGAATAGCGCCCGGCCGGCTGCAGGAAAACCGTTTCGATCTCCGGCGCCAGCCGCCGGTTCATCAAAGCCATCTGGAACTCGTATTCGTAGTCGGAGATGGCCCGGATGCCGCGCAGCACCGCCGATGCTCCCTGCTGGCGCGCAAACTCCACCATGAGCCCATCGAACATGGCTACCGACACGTTACCCAGCGAATGGGTGACCTCTTGCAGCATTTCCACCCGCTCTTCCACGGTGAATAGCGGGTTCTTGCCCGGATTGTTGAGAACGGCCACCGTCAGATGCCCGAAGAGCTTGGATCCGCGCAGAATCAGATCCACGTGCCCATTGGTCGGCGGGTCAAACGTTCCGGGGTAAAGGGCCTTTACGCTCATTGAGGCTGCTCCTCAAGGATTCTAGCAGCGCAGGGCAGAACTGACCGGCTGGTGATGCGGGCTGCTCAGGCTCACTGCAAAGACTTCCACATCATCCGCCTGGTTATAGGGAAAAGAAGCGAAGCGCACCCAGCGCGAGCAACCACAGCGCCACCTGGGCTGCCAGAACAGGCAGGTGCTGCCTCAACGACCGCCAGTTGTTGGCAATGAACAGCAGAATGATCGGCACCTGGACGATCATCAACAACTGAAACGTATGCGCTTGCCAGCCTTCGTCAGCGAGTGGATGGCTTCCGAATTGAATGGCGCCTTCGACAACGAGAGCCAAGGCGGCGAGCGACATCACAATGGGGGCGAATCCACTTACGCGCTGCACCGTTCGTGAGTCCACCATCGGATTGCTCCTTTGCGGGACAATCGGCTATCTCGGCTTTTGAAGCCAAGCTACCATGTCCCGTACGCAGGAGCAACCGATACCTCAGGCCAGTGCGGCAGCCGCATTCCAGGCATTGTCTACGCGTTGGTGCCGCGCCGCCCGCGGACGGCTTCCTTGGCCTCGGCCGGGCCAGCAGCGGGAACTTCGGGCACTTCGGCTTTGATGCCGCCGATGTTCAGCTTCTTGCGAACTTCGGCATCCATCTTCTTGAAGATGTCATTGTTCGCCTTGAGGAAAGAGCGGGTGTTTTCGCGGCCCTGGCCAATGCGTTCCCCGGCGTAGCTGTACCAGGCGCCGGATTTTTCGACGATATCGTTGGCTACGGCCAGGTCCAGCACGTCGCCCTCTTTGCTGATGCCCTCGCCGTAGAGGATATCGAACTCGGCCTCGCGGAAGGGCGCGGCCACCTTGTTCTTGACGATTTTTACCTTGGTCCTGTTGCCGGTTACCGCGTCGCCTTCCTTGATGGCGGCGATGCGGCGGATGTCCACGCGCACTGAGGAGTAGAACTTCAGCGCTCGCCCGCCGGTGGTGGTCTCAGGGTTGCCGAACATGACGCCAATCTTTTCGCGAATCTGGTTGATGAAAATCAAAGCCGTGCGCGACTTCGAGACCGTACCGGTAAGCTTGCGCAGGGCTTGGGACATAAGGCGCGCCTGCAAGCCCACGTGCGAGTCGCCCATCTCGCCGTCCAATTCGGCCTTGGGCACCAGCGCGGCAACCGAATCCACCACCAGGACGTCAATGGCGCCGGAACGGACCAGCGCTTCAGTGATTTCGAGGGCCTGCTCACCGCTATCCGGCTGCGAAACCAGCAGGTTGTCTACATCGACTCCGAGTTTTTTTGCGTATCCGGGGTCCAGGGCATGCTCGGCGTCCACAAACGCTGCCAAGCCACCAAGCTTCTGCGCCTCGGCAATGATCTGGAGGGTGATGGTGGTCTTGCCAGACGACTCCGGCCCGAAAACCTCCGTGACCCTCCCGCGCGGAATTCCGCCGACGCCCAGAGCGGCGTCAAAGCTGATGGAACCGGTGGAGATAACGGCGATGGGGAGGAGGGCCTCCTTGGAGCCGAGACGCACAATCGACCCCTTGCCGAACTGTTTTTCAATCTGTGCAAGGGCTAGTTCTACAGCTTTGGCGCGGTCGTCGGCAATTGCCATTGGGTAAGGCTCCTCAAATTGCTCAGCCTACGCGGTTTCCGCATTTTCTGCAGGAAAT
Source organism: uncultured Occallatibacter sp. (assembly GCA_964571165.1). Classification (GTDB taxonomy): domain Bacteria; phylum Acidobacteriota; class Terriglobia; order Terriglobales; family Acidobacteriaceae; genus Telmatobacter. Next base: position 53,572 of record CAZNAW010000020.1, read on the forward strand.
GCGCAGCGAGCTGAAAAATGGATTTCGATGGGATTGTAGCAGGGTGGAACAAACTATGACAGAAGAAAATGGCGAAGAGATGGAGAAGAGGCGTGCTCCACCTGTAAGCTGATGATTTTTATCAGCTTGCTGCAAACGCATGGGCGGCATCAAGAGGAATTGAGGCTGGTTCGCCTGCTCTAAACCGTCCGGCGAGTGGCCTAGACGGTGTAGGCGCCGATGCGGGTTTCGCGGCTGGTGAGGGCGTCGCAGGAGCGGTCGAGGGATTCGTATTCCGGATCGTGGTCTTTGCGGAAGGCGCGGAAGGCTTCCTCGCTGGCCCAGCGGTCGATGGTGAGGTAGTTGCCGGGTATATAGGCGTCGCGCAAGAGCTCTGTCCCCAGGTAGTCGTGTGAAGTGCGGAAGAGCTGCGCCCATGCACCCTCCGCTGAATAGGCAGCCTCAAAGGCGGCAACCTTCTCTTCGGTAATCTCGAACTGCCATACGACGACAAACATGCGCTACCCCTGCCTTGCACTTATGGTAGCGCAGGAGACGGGGGGTGCGCCGCAGACGGACAGAGGGCGCACCGCTCCCTTACCGCTGCAGCAGGTCGATGGGCTGTGTGAAGTCGGTTACGCGGATGTGGCGGGCGAGGGTGGGGTGCTGGCGTTCGAGAGCTTTGAACATCTCCCAGGCTACGCGGCGGTAGCTGAAGTGGCCGGCGGGGGCGGAGCGGAGTTCACTGATGTATTGGGCTTCGGCAAAGTCCATTTTGAAAAGAGAGCGAATTCTTGTGGCAAGCGGGAGCAGGTAAAGGGCAGATTGGGCGGCTTCGGGAGCTCCGCTGCCGGCGATTTGGGCGCTGGCGGCGTGAGCCTGGTCGATGGCGGATTGGTAGTCCGCGAGGACGTTGGCTTCATCGAGGAGGTGAATGTCTCCCGCGAGGTCGCCGTTGGTGGGGGTTTCATAGCCGTGAAGGGAGGTAAAGGGTTGGATGATCTGGACGCAGCGGCGATGACGGTGCATGTCGCGAAAGCCGCCGATGTCCATGAGAATGTCGAAGCGGAGAGCGGCTCCGGCATGGAAGGCGCGGAGGATTTCATCGTGGCGGCCACGGTGGCGCAGTCCCAACTCGATGAGTTCCGAAACACGAGAGGACGGAAGCCCTGCGACGAGGTTGCGGATCTGGCGGTAGGGGTGGTGGGCTGCGGAGTAAAGGAGTGTGGAGGCCAGCTCGACTTCGAGGGTTTCGGTGTGTTCGACCAGATCGACCAGCGGCGCGTCGGCGATGGGTTGGCTGTGGAGGAGTTCGGCGGCGGCTTGCGCGAGATCAGCCTGGGTTTTCAGGAGGTAGTCGTTGGGCTGGGCGTATTTTACGAGCGTAGGGGCGGTGCGGACTTCGCGGGTGAGGAGATTGGCGGCTTCGTCGACTAGGGCTGGATTGGCATCTGTGTCGAGTGCGGCGAGTTTGGCAATAAATTCAGCGGCAGGGTGGGCGTTGACGTTCCAGGCGGGACCGGTGGCGGCCTGGCGGAGTTTGAGGCCGAGATCGCGGATCTCGGCGACGGGATGGGAGAGCAGGCGGGAGACTTGCGTCTCAAGAGTGCGGGCGTTCACGATCTGGCCGAGAGAGGTGTTGGTGGCCAGAGGGAGCAGGTAGCGGGCTACGTCGAAGGCGCGGGCTTTGAGGGTGCGCTCGTACGCTTCGGGCTTCAGGGTCTCGGGGCAAGGGACGCGGCGCCGCAGGGCCTCAAGGACGGCGGTGGTTGTGCGTTGGTAGGTGGCGAAGAGATTTTCAATGGTTTTGGTGTAGATTTGCGCCGGCTCGGAATGGAGACCGAAATCGGGGAAATACCAGCCGGATTTGAGAAAGTTCTGGTAGCGGGTGGAGCGCTCCTGACCGTCCCAGCGCTGCTCGTCGACGAGGACAATGGCGGCGAGGAGGCTGAGGCGCTCGACGGCGAAGGCAATGTGGGCGAGGTCGGCGATGGAGCGGTGGCCGTATTGGAAGTAGAAGGTGTTCAGAAACTGCTCGGCGCGCTGCGCGCTGATTTCCGTCAGAGACTCGCGCATGGAGAGCGCGGAGCGGGAGTACTTGGCCATGGCGTAGGCCAGGACCTCGGGGTCGGCGCCGTGCACGGCGTAGACATCGGTTTGGTTTCGGGCGCCGGGAGGGAGAAAAGATTCACTGGACATGGATGATGGCTCGCGAACAGAATACGGCATGAGAGCGGTTCTCCAATTCCCGTGGTCTTAGCGGCATCCGATCGGGCGGCTTTTTCTTGAGGAAAAGGCCACTTGAAGTCAGAGGTTTGTGAGAACAGCGATTGGCGAGCTGCTGGCGAGGGTGCGGTTGTGCGTCCTCGCTCAGGGCGGTGCTCGTCGATAGGTGAAGAACAGATGCGAGAGGGGTTCGAGGAGCGGACGATGCAGGAGTATCGGGTACGGACGTCGCACACGCCGCGGCCATTGCCCTCAGGGCGCTGGGCGATGACTCAACGGTGGAACGACCTGCTGTTTGCGCACTGGCCGGTGCCCGCGGCGCAGGTGGCGGCGCTGTTGCCCGATTGCATGCAGGTGGACACTTTTCAGGGATCGGCGTGGCTGGGGGTGGTTCCGTTCTGGATGGACCGGGTGAAGGTTCGCGGGTTGCCGGCGGTGCCGGGAGCGCGGAGTTTTCCGGAGTTGAATCTGCGGACCTACGTTCGGGACCAGTACACGGGAACGCGGGGGGTATATTTCTTCTCGCTGGACGCGAGCAACCTGCTGGGGGTGGCGGTGGCGCGTGCGTTCTATCATTTGCCGTACTATTGGGCGCAGATGCGGCTGGAACAGCGGTCGGAGCGGGAGTTTTCGTTCTACAGCCGGCGCCATTGGAGCAACAGGCCGGTAGTATTCAAGGCGCGATACCGGGGTCTGGGGCCGACGCGGAAACTGGCGGAAAGCAGAAGCGGGACTCTGGAGTATTTTTTGACAGAGCGCTACTGCCTGTTTACGCGAAGCCGGGCCGGAGAGCCGGTCCGGGCGAATCTACACCACATTCCGTGGCCACTGGAAGAGGCAGAGGCAGAGATTGAGCAGAACGACCTGGCGGAGGCGATCGGAATCCGGCTGCCGGACCAGGAGCCGGTGCTGCACTACTCGCGGCGGCTGGCGGTCTACATCTGGCCGCCGGAGCTGGTGAGGCTGGCGGTGGCGGGACGTCCGGTGCCGGCAGCGGTTACGCCTTTGGGGTAAGCACAGGCTTCAACGAAGAGCCGAGCCGGAGGTTAGGGCCTCGGTTGTGCTGGCGCATCCTGCTTCGGATAGCCAGCCCGGTACCACAGCTCACTCCCGCTTCAAACGCCGGTAATGTTCCCATCGGCATCTACGTCGATGGACAAGGCGCGCGGGGTGTGCGGCAAGCCCGGCATCAGCATCATGTTGCCGGCAATGGCTACAACAAAACCCGCGCCGGCAGAGAGCGACACATCTGTCACATTCAGCGTCCATCCGGTGGGCGCGCCCATGCGTTTGGGATCGTCGGTGAGTGAGTATTGCGTTTTGGCGATGCAGACGGGCAACCGGGCAAAACCCCAGTCGGCACAGTGCTGGAGGCCGGCGCGCGCCCGGTCACTGAGAGTCACGCCGCCGGCGCCATAAACCTGGGTGGCAACCTTGTAAATCTTTTCTTCGAGCGTGTCTTCAAGGGAATACGCCGGCTGAATCTCTGGGAACGGGTTGGCTTCAATGGCGGCAACCACCTTTTCAGCAAGATCGATTGCGCCAAGGCCGCCTTTGGCAAAAGCCTCCACAATGGCGCAGGCGATTCCCTCCCGTTCGCATTCAGCGGCGATGGACTCAAGTTCCTCGGGGAGATCGGTGGGAAAGCGATTGATGGCGACAACCACCGGCACGCCGAAGTTCCGCAATGTGAGGATGTGGTGAGCAAGGTTGGGAAAGCCGGCTGCCAGCGTGTCCTGAGTGGAACCGGAGCCCTGCGCGCGCAGGCTTTGAACGCTGGTGACGAGGACCGCAACAGCGGGGCGGATGCCCGAAGCGTGCATCACGATATCGAAATACTTTTCCGCGCCGAGGTCCGAGGCGAAACCGGCTTCGTTGATCACGAAATCGGCGAGACGCAGGGCCATCTGCTGCGAGAGGACGCTGCTGGTGCCGTGGGCGATGTTGGCGAAGGGTCCGGTATGTACCAGCGCGGGCGTGCCCTCGGTGGTCTGCACCAGGTTGGGGAGGATGGCATCGCTGAGCAGAGCCATCATGGCTCCCGTGGCGCGCAGGTGCGCGGCGGTGACCGGGTGGCCGGAGCGGTTGACTCCGATCACGATGTCGTCAAGGCGGCGGCGAAGATCGGCGCGGCTCGAAGCCAGGCCGAGGATGGCCATGATCTCCGATGCCGCGGTGATAACAAAGCCTGTTTCGCGGTTCGCCCCATCGCCTTTGGAGCCGACGCTGGCGGTAATGTGGCGCAACGCGCGGTCGTTCATATCAAGGGCGCGCGGCCAGGAGATCCCGGCTAGATCCATATCCAGTTCGTTGCCATGGAAGAGGTGGGAATCCACCATGGCGGCCAGCAGGTTGTGCGCGGCGGTGATGGCGTGAAAGTCGCCGTGGAAATGGAGGTTGATTTTCTGGCTGGGTTCTACCTGCGAAAGGCCGCCGCCCGCGGCTCCGCCCTTGAGACCGAAGACGGGTCCGAGCGAGGGTTCGCGCGAAGTGACGATGGACTGCCGGCCGGTGCGTTCCAGGCCCTGGGCAAGGCCGATGGAAACCACGGTCTTGCCTTCGCCGGAGACGGTCGGCGTGGTAGCGGTGACCAGGATGAGCTTGCCGCGGACGGGACGCGCCGGATCAGTAAGCAAGCCCAGCGAAAGCTTGGCGCCATAGGCGCCGATGGATTCATAGTCAGCCGGCGACAGCGCCAGTTTGCTCACGATTTCCTCAATGGGCAGCATGAAAGACTCCCTTGACCGCCAAGCACTATACACCTAAGGGGAGGGGCAGGGGATGTGACGAATGCACCCTCCAGGTTTATTGCAAAAGCCGACCCTTACATGGCCTCGGGGCTTTCTATGCCTAGCCAACTTAGCGCTACGACTAACTCGCGCAGGGCCACAGCGGCTGTGGCCAGCAGGAAGGTTTTGCGCGCGGGATCCTCTTCGGTGAGGATGTGGTGACGGTGATAGAAGTTATTGAACTCCTGGGCTAACTGGAAGGCGTGCTTGGCTAGATAAGCGGGCTCGGAGGTAGCGATGCACTGCTCCAACACCAGCGTGCGCCGCGCGGCGCGGAGCCACAACGCCCAGATGTCTTCGGCGTCTTCGCCTTGTAGATAGGGAGCGACATCGATGCCGGTTAACTCGGCCAGAGCCGCCTCCGGTGTGGTGCCGGCTTTGCGGAAGATATTGCGGGTGCGGACCACGGCGTATTGAATGTAGGGGCCGGTTTCGCCCTCAAAGCTCAGGGCATCCTTGAAGTCGAAGGCGATGACCGAGTTGCGCGTGAACTTGAGCATGAAATAGCGCAGTGCGCCGATGGCGATCTGTTTGGCGATCTGCTCGCGCTCCGCTTCGTCGCGGCCCGTCTGGCGCGCGTCCACCTCGGCGCGCGTAGCGGCGATGAGCTTGTCGATCAGGTCGTCGGCCTTGACGCCGAAGCCCTTGCGTCCGCTGACCTCAATGTACGGGCGTGCCAGATCCTCCTGGGAAACCTCGTAGCCCAGTTCGACGGCGCAGCGCGGCGTGAGCGCGACCATCTCATAACCGAAGTGCGTGTAGCGATCGGCTTGTTCGGCGTGACCCATGCCGCGCAAGGCCTGAATGACGTTGGCCTGGGGATCACTCTGGCGCGAATCGATGACGTTATAAATCGCCTGCGCGCCGCCAAAGTGCGGATGAGGCTCGTCGCCTTTTTCCGCCGATATCCAGCACTCGTGGTTGGGATAGGTAAAGAATGGTTTATAGCCGAAATCGCGTCCCAGCAGGCCAAACTTCCACAGATGATAGGCAATGTCTTTGCCGACGTAAGTCACGGTGCCGTTGGAGCGGACAATGACTTTGGCATCTTCATCGGTCTCGCCGTCAGTGGTTTCAGCGCCGGGGCGGGTCATCACCCAGCAGCCCTTGTTTTTGCCTTCCGTCTCAAAGTAGAGGACGCCGGTTTGTTTTAACTGCTCGAAGGCCGCTTCCCAGAACTTGAGGTGCAGAATCTCGCTTTCGCGGGGAAGAAAGTCGTATTCAATGTCAAGGCGCAACATGGTTTCAAGATGGCGCTTTAACACTGCCGTGGAGATAAGCTCGGCTACCTCGGCGGTTTCGTTGCCGCCTTGCTCAATTTCGTGCAAGGTTGCATAACGCAACTTCTTGCGAGCCGCATTCTCTTCTTCGCTGCCCTGTTCGTACCATTGCGAAGTGCGCGCGTACAGGTCCCAGCAGTAGTAGTCGACGCGTTCACCCTTGCGCTTCAAGTCTTCGAGCAACTGACGGACCTGAGTAAATGACTGGCCTTCAAGATGGAGATAGCCTACGACGACATCGGCTACCTGGACGCCGGTGTTGTCGATGTAGTTCTGTACATCGACCTTTTGACCGGCGGCGCGCAGCAGGCGGACAAACGTATCGCCCAGAATGGCGTTGCGCAGGTGGCCGATGTGGGCTGCCTTGTTGGGATTGATGCTGGTGTGCTCGACCAGGGAATGCAGGCCAGTGGAGGCGCGGTTCAGGCCTTCGCCGCCTGCAACCAAACGGGCGCATGCAGCGCGGTCGAGACGCGCGTTGATATATCCGGCGCCGGCGACTTCAAAGCCGGCGAAACCCTGCAGCTCGCCAAGCGCGGCGACGATCTCCTGCGCGATGATTTTGGGGGCTTTACGCAGCTTGCGCGCCAGTTCGAAGGCGATGGGTGTTGCCAATTCGCCGAACTGGAGGTCCGGCGGAATCTCGACCGGGATGGTCTCAAGCTGGAGATTGTACTTTACCTCCAGAACACTGCGAAGACGGGCGGCGAGCCTGTTCTGCAATTCCAAATACACGTCGATTTGCCTCTGAAATGCTTGATTTTCAAGGGCGATTTTAACAGAAGGGCGCAAGCACCGGGGTTTGACGGTCCCCGCGCGGCAACCTAAGATGAAAACTAGATTGCGTGGAGATTCCTCGGGCCTTCCTTGGCGGATTTCCAGCATGCCCCACTCATGCCGACCATTGATTCCACTCCAAGCCGCTTTTATCTGACTACGCCGATCTACTACGTGAACGCGCGCCCGCACCTGGGCCATGCCTACTCGACCATCGTGTGCGACGCCATTGCGCGAAGGAAGCGAGCGCTGGGCATCGAGACGCGGTTTTTGACCGGCACTGACGAACACGGGCAAAAGATCGAGCGCTCCGCCGAACTGGCCGGGCGAACCCCTGCCGAGTTTGCCACCGCCATTTCCGGGGAGTTCCGCGGGCTGTGGGACAGGCTTGGGTTGAGCTACGACGACTTTATCCGCACCACCGAAGATCGGCACAAGAGGGGCGTGCAGAAGCTTTTTGCCACGCTGAGAGACAAGGGCTTCATTTACAAAGGGTCCTATACCGGCCAGTATTGCGTCTCCGATGAGGCTTATGTAGACGGCCCTCCCGGCACGCCGTGCCCGGACTGCGGGCGCATCACGGAGACGGTGAGCGAGGAGAATTATTTCTTCAAGCTTTCGGCCTTCGAGCGCAAGCTGCTGGAGTTCTACGAGGCCAACCCTGGGTTCATGCAACCGGAATCCACGCGGCGCGAGGTGATCTCGTTTGTGCGCGGCGGGCTCAAGGACCTGTCGGTGAGCCGGACGAGCTTTTCCTGGGGCATTCCCGTGCCCGGCGACGAAAAGCATGTGATCTACGTGTGGCTGGACGCGCTGGCCAACTACATCACCGCGCTGGGCTACGGGTCAGACGATGCGGCGGACAAGGCGCTGTTCGAGAAGTTCTGGCCGGCGGACATGCACCTGATCGGCAAGGAGATCAGCCGATTCCA
>CAZNAW010000021.1:0-61243 GCA_964571165.1 uncultured Occallatibacter sp.
ATGCACCGCTTCATCCCCGCGCTGGCCAGTTGGTATGGCGCGTCGATCTGCGAAATTCCCATCAAAAATGTAAATCGCGAGCGGGGCAAGAGCCACTACGGGATCGGGCGCACATTCGGCGTCTTTTTCGATCTGCTGACCGTCCGCTTCCTGCTCAAGTACATGAGCCGTCCGCTGCACTTCTTCGGCGGTTTCGGCGCGTTGGGCATTCTGACAGGGAGCACGATCTCGGCATATCTGCTGGGGATAAAAGTTCTCGATACGCACAAGAGCATCATGGATCTGCATGGACCGCTGTTTGTGATCGGCGCGGTGCTGATCCTTGCGGGCATTCAAATGTTGGCCATCGGGCTGCTGGGTGAGCTTCAGGTGCGGCACTATTACTCCAGCCGTCATCCCACTCCGTATGCCGTCGACCGGCTGGTGCGTTTGGCTTCCCCTGAAGAACAGGGCATCCTGTCGGAAGGACGGGATGACGGGTTTCTAGCCTGAGAGCCGTGAGATAGACCGCGCAAGGCGGCTCTTTTTCCACTCCAACGGCCAAGCCCTGTTGCCTGAAACCTCGGCTGGCCACCCAACATGGGCCGCGTCGGCTACAGTTGTTAGGGTGAATGGGCTTCTGATCGTCGACAAACCGAGCGGTATGACCAGCCATGACGTAGTGGGGCGACTGCGCAGGATTTCCGGCGAACGCTCGATTGGGCACCTGGGTACGCTGGACCCCATGGCCACCGGCGTTTTGCCCCTGCTGCTGGGCAAGTTCACGCGACTGGCACAGTATTTTTCCTCCGCAGAGAAGAGCTATACCGGGATAATCCGCTTCGGATTTTCGACCGACACGTACGACGCCGAGGGCAAAGCGGACGCGCCGGATTTGTGGCTGGATCTGAATGCGACGCTGACACTGGACCAGGTACGCACAGCGGCGGCTCGGTTCCACGGCGAGATGGAGCAGATGCCGCCGCCGTATTCTGCAAAAAAAATTGGGGGCACTCCGGCTTACAAACTGGCGCGCGAAGGCAAGCGGGTTGAACTGAAGCCGACAACCGTACGTATTGCAGACTTTGCGATCACGGGACTGGAGGGCGTCGAGGCCAGTTTCACGATGAGCATCAGCGCGGGGGGATATGTGCGCTCAGTGGCTCACGAAATGGGACGCGATTTGGGCTGCGGAGCGCACCTGAGCCGGCTGCGGAGGACGCAAGCGGGCGCGTTTACGATTGGCGAGGCGCACACGATTGAAGAACTGGAGGCGCTGGCAGGCAATGTGGAGGCGCTGGAGGGGTTGTGCGTGCATCCGCGCAGCCTGCTGCCGGAGATGCCGTCTGTCACGGGCGATGCGATCGCTCTGGGACGGCTGAGAAACGGGGCACAGGCCAATTTGCCGGAGTTTTCGCGCGCGCCGCTGGTGAAGGTCTTTGCCGGGCAACGGGAGCTGGTGGGGATTGCACAGCGCGTGGCGGGGACGCTGTTTCAGCCGGTGGTGGTGATGGGGTAAGGACAGAGATCAAGGGGTCAGGGAATAGGGAACAGCGAATAGGGAACAGAGAGCAGAGATCAGTTGCTTATGGAAGACGCCGACTCCATCGGCTTTGGCTAGTGCGGTGCAAGTGTTCCTGCCTTTCTCACCACAACGCACTTTGGATGAGCATGGGGTACCTTTCGATCCCAGATCTCTGACCCTTGATCTCTGTTACTTGCGCAGCAGGGGTTTCAGCGCGGGGAAGAGGGTGTCGGCGATGATGTTGGAGCCTTTGGTGGTGGGATGGATGCCGTCGGGCTGGATGGTATCGGGGACGTTGACGAGGTCTTTGTAAAGCATGGGCACGAAGGCGGTGTGGTGTTTGGCCGCGAGGACGCGGAAGACCTGCTCGAAGGCGTGGATATAGTCCGCGCCATAGTTGGGCGGGAGGGTGATGCCGGCGAGCAGAATTTTGATGTGCGCGTTTTCGAACGCGGTGAGCACCTGGTCGAGGTTGCGGCGAGTCTGATCGGGCGGCAGGCCGCGGAGGCCGTCGTTGCCACCGAATTCGACGATCACGATTTCAGGGTGCAGGAGCAGGATGGAGCGAAGACTCGCGACGGCGTCCTTGGTGGTGGCGCCGCTTGTGCCTTGGTTGTCCACCGTGTAGTGGTAGCCGCCGGCGTCGAGTTTCTGCTGCAGGAAGTCGGGATAGGATTGGCCGGCCGGAAGGCCGTACCCGGCGGTGATGCTGTCGCCGTAGCAGACCAGGACTGGGTGGTCGGCGGCGAGCGCTGGCGCGACTAGAAGAAATGCAAGCAGCGAAACGATTAGTCTTCGGCGGACGTCCACATGGGCAGTGTATCAACGTGGTGAGGCGGGGAACAGGGATCAGACGAAGTTGGGGAGGCAAAGATTGATTGAAGTTCGGGATGCGAGGAAGTGGATTCAGAACGGGGTGCGGCGGGTGGAGATTCTGAAGGGGATTTCCTTGACTATTCCGGCGGGGCAGTTTGTGGCTATTTTGGGAGCGAGCGGGAGTGGGAAGAGTACGCTGCTGGGTCTGCTGGCAGGACTGGATACGCCAAGTTCGGGAGAGATATGGCTGGACGGGGTGCCGATTCACAATCTGGCCGAGACGGAGCTCGCCGCGGTGCGGGGACGAAAGATCGGGTTCGTCTTCCAGTCCTATCAACTGATCCAGACGTTGACGGCTTTGGAGAATGTGCTGTTGCCGTACGAGTTGAACGTAGAAGGAAGCGGCCTGGAGCAGGCGCGGCGGCTGCTGGAGGAGGTTGGGTTGGCAGAGCGCGTGGATCACTATCCGGTGCAGCTTTCGGGAGGGGAGCAGCAGCGTGTGGCGCTAGCGCGGGCGTTTGTGGTTGAGCCGCCGATTGTGATGGCCGATGAGCCGACGGGGAACCTGGACTCAGCGAATGGACAGCTGGTGCTGGACCTGTTGCTGGAGCGGAACAAGCGGGCCGGGACGACGCTGGTGCTGGTGACGCACGATCCAGAAGTGGCCAGCAGAGCGGATCGCAAGATTGTGTTGCGGGACGGAATGGTGGTGGAAGATACGCTGCCTTTTGCAGGGACATTGATCGCGCAGGAAACGGTCGCGGAACGGAGCCAGAATGGCTAAGCGGGCACTGAGCTGGAAACGCGCCTCGGCCATCGGCTGGCGGGATTTGAAGTCCGCGCCGGGCAAGTTCGGATTTGTGGTGCTGAGCGTGGCGGTGGGCGTTGCGGCGCTGGTGGGGGTGCGGGGGTTCAGCGAGAGCTTTCGGCGGACGCTCTCGACCGAAGCGCGGTCCCTGATGGCCGGAGATTTGAGCGCACGCATCTTTCGCCAGCCGACGGTGGAGGAAACAGACAAGATTGGAGCGATTGAGAAGCAGAGTGGGCAGGGAACGGGCGGGATTCATTCGACGTGGGTGACGGAGACGATTTCAATGGCCTCCGTGCCGCCGGACCCGGTGCCGCTGCTGGTGTCGCTGAAGGCTGTGGATCCCTTGGAGTATCCGTATTACGGGACGGCTGAGCTGGAGCCGGCGATGAGCTTGCAGCAGGCTCTGGACGGCGATTCCGCGGTGGTAGCGGAGGAGTTTCTGATCCGGCTGAATGCGCAGGTGGGACAGACGTTGCGGCTGGGAGGGAGAAACTTCAGGATCGCGGCGGTGCTGAAACAGGAGCCGGACCGCATCAGCGCCGGAGCGGGCATGGGACCGCGGGTGATGATTTCGCGGATGTCTCTGGAGCGTACGGGACTGCTGGCGCCGGGAAGCCGGGCGAGCCAGCGGCTGCTGATGAGACTGCCCGCGACGGTGGATCAAGTGGCGATGCGCAAACAGGTAGAGGAAGCGCTGCCGGATGCGCAGGTGATGGATTTTCGCGAGGGCAATCCGGCGCTGAGCCAGGGGCTGGACAACTCGACCGCGATTTTGAGCCTGATCTGCCTGGTGGCGATGGTGCTGGGGGCGATCGGCGTGGCCATGGCCATGCACGCGCACCTTGAGCAGCGCATGGATATGCTGGCCATTCTGAAGGCCGTGGGTGCAGGTTCGGGAGATCTGCTGCGGATCTTCCTATTGCAGACACTGGGGCTGGGGCTGGCTGGAGGCCTGCTGGGCGTGGCTGCGGGAGTGGGCGTGATGGCGGCGCTGCCGGCGGTGTTCGGCAAGCTGCTGCCGGTTCATGCGGCGCTGGAGTTTCCCTTGCGGTCGATCGCGGCCGGGATGGGAACAGGGCTCCTGACCACTCTGCTGTTCTGCCTGCCGCCGTTGCTGGATGTGCGCGGGGTGAGGCCGGTGCTGGTGCTGCGCAGGTTGGTGGAGCAGGGGCCGGAGGGCGTGGGCGCGTGGTTTGCGCGATGGTGGGCGCGACGGCTGCAGCTGGGGCTCTCAGTGTTGGTGGTGCTGGCGCTGGGCGGGATTGCGTGGGCGCTTTCAGATTCAGCCAAGGTGGGGACATGGTTTGCGCTGCTGTTTGCGATTGCGCTGGTAGTCTTGCTGCTGCTGGCGGCCGCCGCGCTGCGGACGCTGCGCTTCCTTCTGAATCGTGTCAGGCTGCGTCTGCCCTCGGCCTTGCGGCACGGGCTGGCTAACCTTTACCGGCCAGGAAACCAGTCGGCGGCGGTGCTGGCTGCGCTGGGGACAGGCGTGATGCTGATCCTGGCGGTTTATCTGATGCAGGCGGCCCTGTTGCGGGATCTGCGCGAGACGGCTTCACCCAAGCTGCCCAACGTCTTTCTGGTGGATGTGACGACCGATGAGATTTCCGGCGTGAAGGATTTCTTTCAACACCAGGCGGGCGTGAGCCAGGCGCTGGACCTGATGCCGGTGGTGACGGGAAGGTTCCTTTCACTGAACGGCACGCCGCTGGGGCAGATGAAGGAGCAGCATTTTCCGCGCCGGATGCTGGAGAACGCCAGGCTGAGTTGGGCCGATGCGGCTCCTGCGGGCGACAAGGTGACGCAGGGCAAATGGTGGACGGATGGGAATGCGGCGGAGTTGGCTATAGGCGAAAGCGTGGCCGAGCGGCTGCACCTGGGAGTGGGCTCGGTGTTGCAGTTGGAGGTGGGTGGCGCCGTGCGAACGCTGAAGGTTGCCGCCGTATTCCGCGCCGATGGGCAGCACCTGGGAGGGCAGGTCCAGTTCGTGCTGCCGTCAGGGCAGCTCAAGGACCAGCCGGCCACGTGGTACGGCGGGGCGCACATCGATCCGAAACAAGTGGCTGCGATGGAGCGAGCGTTGTTCGCGGCCTATCCCACGGTGACGGTGATCAACCTGGCCGATGTGCTAGAACGGATTGAAAGCGTGGTAAATCAGATTACGTTTGTGGTGCGGTTTCTGGCCGGGTTCTCGATCTTTGCCGGACTGATGATTCTGGCATCGAGCATTGCCAGCACACGCTTCAGGCGGATGCGGGAGGCAGTGGTGCTGAAGACGCTGGGAGCTACGCGGATGCGAATCGTGCGGACGTTCAGCGTGGAGTTCAGCGTGCTGGGATTGCTTGCCGGCTCAGTGGGCGTGGTGTTTGCGAATCTGCTGACGCGGGTGCTGCTGCGCAAGTTGGACGTGGGATTCCACATTGAGTGGAGTGCGACGCTGATTGCACTGGTGGGGACGGCGGTGTTGGCAACGGCGACGGGGTGGATTGCCAGTTATCGGATTCTGGGGCTAAGACCGCTGGAAGTGCTGCGGGAAGAGTGATCAGAGCAGGGAATAGGGAACAGGGAGTAGGGGATAGCTGCTGTGTGCTTGAGCGATTCTTCAAGAATCGTAGCCGGGGCCGCCAGACGACCCGCACTCTTTCCATAGCTTTTCCCAATTCCAGATCCCGGACGCCACCTCGATAGGCAACGGGAATCCGAGCTGATGCGCGAGCATACAAACCTGCCCGCGATGGTGGGCTTCGTGAGAAAGCATGTAGCACAGCATTTCCGGGCCAACCGGCCAGGGTTGCCCCCAGCCGTCTCTGCGAAACTTTTCGATGCGGCCCTCACAACCGCCTAGCGCTTCAGCGAGCATCTCAGCGCAACGAGCGGCGCTCTCGGCCAATCCCGCACGGGCCTGCTGTGGCGTGCAGTGCGCGCGGTTCAGCTGGGTTGGAACCTTCAGGTGCGGAGCTGTAAGCCTGATCCACTTGGTGCGGACATTATGCATGTGCGTGAAGATCGCAGCAATGGTGCGGGTGTTGCCGGGCGGTTTGGCGGGCAGTTTCGCTCTCCAGGCGGCAGGGTCAAGATGTTCGATAACAAGCTGGTTCATGCGATCATTGGCGGCAAAGATCTGGACTGCGGCTCGGCCAAGTTGAGTGTGAACCTTGTGTTGACGTGTGGTCACGGCTCCCTACCCCTTGACTTATAGTACCTCCAGGTCGTCAACGATTCGTTACGCAAGGACCATATCCATGGTCCGGATCTTCTTCTCCAGATAGGCGATCCGCTCCCGGTCTGTGGAGTAGTGGTTCGGTTGCTTCTTCATGCGTTCGCTCCATTCACTTACGAAGGAACGCTTCTGCATTTTCAGCTGAACCGGAACGGGGACACCCAGCCTTTGTGGCGGGCTTGGGGGTGAGAAACCCTGTTTCACAACGGCAAGCCTCCAGCTATAGCATTTTCGGAATGGGTGTAGACCGAAAGCACACACTCAAGTGGCTTTTCCCTCAAGAAAAAGCCACCTTTCACAGCTTTGAAAAAGTCTCCGAGTATTCCGAAAATACTTTAGAAGTCTTCGTCGGTTTCTGGCGCGGGCAGTATGTCATCTTCGCGTGCCACCCAGACGTAGAGGGTGGGTAGCAGGAAGACGCCAATGACCAGGTTGGCGATGAGTCCGCCGACGATAACGATGGCAAAAGGGCGCTGGGAGTCAGAGCCAATGGCATGAGAGAGCGCGGCGGGCAGCAGGCCCAGGGTTGCCACCAGCATGGTCATCATGATGGGCCTCAGGCGCAGCACAGCGCCCTCGATGGCGGCTTCGACGATGTGCTCCTGCGTGGACTCTTCCATGCCCTTGCGGCGGGCGCGCAACTGGTTGATGTATTCGAGCATGATGACGCCGGTTTGCACCGAGACGCCAAAGAGGGCAAGGAATCCAACCGCGGAAGACACCGAGAAGTTGGTGTGGGTGATGAAGAGCGCAAGCGGTCCTCCGATGGAGGCCATGATGACGCTGCAGAGAATGAGCAAGGCCCATTTGACAGAGCGGAACATGGTGTAGAGGATGAGGAAAATGACCACAACGGTGATGGGAATGACAATGGCCATGCGCTTGTCGGCGCGTTTCTGGCTCTCGTATTCTCCGGCCCACTCCGTGTGATAGCCCGCCGGGAGTTTCACGTTTCTGTCGACTTTGCCAATGGCTTCCTGGACCGTTGAGCCGAGGTCGCGGCCGCGTACGGAGTACTTGATGGCGATATAGCGCTGGCCACCCTCGCGATAGATTTCCTCGGCGCCATCGTCGGCGGAAATTTTAGTCAACTGCGCTAGCGAGACGCGCTCTCCGGAAGGCGAAAGCAGGCGGACGTTCTGAATGGCCTCGCGGGTGTCGCGATACTCCTTCTGATATCGGAGGGTCACGTCGAAGCGGGCTTCGCCTTGCTGAACCTGGGTGAGCGCATTGGCGCCAACGGCGGTTTGTACGGCATCCTGGATGTCGGCCACGTTGATGCCCCAGCGGGCGGCCGCGTCGCGATCGACGGTGTAGTTGAGGTTCGGCTGGCCAATGATACGGAAGATGCCAAGGTCCTCGATGCCCTTGACCGAGGCCATCTGGGCCTGCACCTCATCCGCCTTCTTCTCCAGCGTGCGCAGGTTGTCGCCATAGAGCTTGACGGCCAGCTCGCCCTTGACGCCGGAAACGGCTTCTTCCATGTTGTCGGAGATGGGCTGGGAGAAGTTCCAAATGACGCCGGGGAATTTCTCCAGTTCCTTGTTCATCGCAGCGATGAGCGCATCTTTGTTCTGGTGGAAGACGGGACGCCACTGCTCCTTGCGCTTGAGGTCGACGAAGTACTCGGTGTTGAAGAAGCCGGTGGTGTCAGTGCCGTCGTCAGGACGGCCGGTCTGACTGACCACCTGAGTTACCTCAGGAAAGGAGGCCATAACCAGGCGGGCCTTGTTGGTGAAATCGATGCTGGCGGTGGGGCCCTCGCTGGGAGGCAGCGTACCGCGGACCCAGATGGCGCCTTCGTCTAGGTGAGGCAGAAACTCCGAGCCGATGGCGCCGCCGAAGGTGAGGAAAACGGCAAAAGCGAACAAAACGGAGGCAATGCCTACGGTGATGACGCGATTCTGAATGGCCGCGCGAACGGCTATGCGATAGCGGCGGACGAGCCATTGGAGGATGGGGTTCTTCCACTCCTTGGCTCCTTTGCGAAACAGGATGCTGGCCATCACCGGGGCAATGATGATGGAAAAGGTGAGTGCGCCGAGCAGCGCGAAGGCAACGGTCCAAGCCATGGGCTTGAAGAGGCGGCCCTCGACGGCCTGGAGCGTAAAGATAGGTAGGTAGGCGGTGATGATGATGCCGATGGCGTAGAAGACCGGACGCTGTACCTCGTGGGCAGCCTCGCGAATCTTCTGTATCGGCGTGTGGGTATCGTCAGGATGGGACAGATGACGGACGATATTCTCGATCATCACCACCGCGCCATCCACGACCATGCCGAAGTCCAGCGCGCCCAAGGAAAGCAGATTGGCCGGAATGTGGCTCAGGTCAAGGCAAATGGAGGCGAACAGCAGCGAGAACGGGATGGTGAGTGCGACGATGATGGCTCCGCGCACATTGCCGAGGAAGAGAAAGAGAATGATGGAGACGAGAATCACGCCTTCGGTCAGATTGTGCTCGACGGTTTCAACTGTGAATTTGACCAGATCGGAGCGGTCGAGGAAGGGCACAACCTTCACACCTTTGGGCAGGATGTGTTCGTTCAGGTTCTTGGCTTCTTCATGAATTCCCTGAAGAACGGGATCGGAGTCGGCACCCTTTTGCAGCAGGAGGATGCCTTCGACGGTGTCGGGATTGTCGACGATGCTTCCATCGGGTCTGTGTGTCGCTTTGCCAATCTGTCCCAGACGGATCTTGGGACCTTGCGTCACGGTGGCGATGTCTTTGATCTTGATTGCGGCGCCGTTGGTGTTCTTGACGACTGTCTTTTCGATGTCCTGGACACTGGTGAACAGGCCCACCGACTGCACGTTGATCTGCTGCGCGCCCTGCTCGATAAAGCTGCCGCCGCCGTTAGTGTTGTTGTTGGCGATCTGGTTTTCGACCTGGCTGATGGAGAGGCCATAGGAGACCAGCTTCTCGGGGTCGAGCTTGATCTGGTACTCCTTGGTGGGTCCGCCGAAACTGGACACGTCCACCACGCCATTAACCCCTTTGAAGGACTTCTCAATGAACCAGTCCTCAATGGACTTCTTCTCCATCACGTCATAAGAGGGGTTGGTACTCTCCAGGGTGAACCAGTAAATCTGGCCGACGGGACTCCAGTCGGTGCCCATCTGCGGAGTGAGATTGGCAGGGAGGCTGACCATGCTGAGCCGCTCCAGCACGTGTTCGCGGTTCACGTCGCTGGTGGAGTTGTCATCGAAGATGAGCATGAGGCTGGAAAGGCCGGCCAGCGTGGTGGAGCGGAGATGAGTGAGATGGGGAATGCCGGCCATCTGGATCTCGACCGGAACGGTGACCTGTCGCTCAATCTCCTCGGCGCTGCGGCCCGGCCACTGGGTGATGATCTGGACGTAGTTGTTGGCTACGTCGGGGTAGGCTTCGATGGGCAGCGCCCGGAACGACAGGATACCCCAGGCGATGATGACCACCACTCCACCTAGAACGAGCCAGCGGTTTTTAAGCGCGAAATCGACGAGTGCGCGGATCATTTCGTGCGGTCCCCCCGTTTGCGTGCCATTTCCGGCTTTGTGCGAGGCAGACCGGTCGCAATCTCGCAGAGGTTAAAGCCCTTTGTATTCCAGCTCTCTTCGGCACGACTGAAGTCGTGCCCTGATACAAAGCCAGCTTTTGAAACACGCTCTCGACTGCAACTGGTGAATCGCATCACTGGTTCCCTGCGGTTTCAAGTAAGAGAGCGTTGGTGACCACCTGCTGGCCTGGCTGGAGGCCGGAGAGGATCTCCTGACGGGCGCCGTCCAGCATTTTGCCGGCGTGGACCTCAGTACGCTTGAACTGATTGCCGCCAGCCGGGAGATAAACCCAGTCGCGGTCGTGCAGGTGAAGGACGGCATCGGCCGGAACTACGGCGTGGGTTTCCTTGCTGCGGCTGGTAAAGGTCGCGGTGCCGAACATGCCCAGCCGAAGGAAGCCGGGATTGGGAACCTCGATACGAACCTTGGCGGTGCGGATGGAGGGATCGAGGATGGGGCCAATGTCGCTGATGTGTCCGGTGATCGGACGATCGGGCCAGGCATTCAGCTTGATCTTTGCTTCCTGTCCGAGTTGCAACCGGGGAATGTCATTTTCGTAGACATCGCAGACGATCCACACAACAGAGAGATCGGCAATGGTAAAGGCTGTGGCTGAGCCGGAGAGGTTTACGCCCGCAGCTGCCGCGTTGGTTACGTTCTGGGCAACGATGACACCGGAGATGGGCGCATAAACGTTCACAATGTTGCTGGGATGGTTCTTGTTCACACCCAATGTCTGCAACTGCTCTTCAGCGGCTATGAGATCGGCCTTGGCGTCCTTCTCAGCGTCCTCGGCCTGCTCCAGCATTGCCTGGGAGATGGCTCCGTGCTTGAAAAGATCAGCAGCACGCGTATAAGCCATGTCGGCCATATGCTCGTCATTGGCGGCCTTGAGATAGGTGTCGAAGGCGTTGGTAATGTCAGGGCTCTGGACTTTCAGCAGCAATTGGCCCTTCTTCACGTTGTCGTCGAGGCGGGCTTTGATGTCTACCACGCGGCCATTGGCCAACGAGATAACGGGAACCTCGCGGGCAATGTCGGGAAAGACCGTGCCTGTTGCGGATAACTCGGCGGCAGATTCGACCTGGCCAGCGGGGACCAGCGGAAACTTGGCCGCATCCTTGCTGTCGATGGTGATCAGGTTCATGTCGGCCACCTGAATTACCTGGGCAGGCGGAGGTGCGCCATTCCCCTCTTCTTTGGCTTTGCAGCCGGAGAGAACCAGGCACGCCGATGTTGCCAGAACAAGGGCCAGGGCAGTCTTGGGGAATCGTCTCAGGAACGAATACGAAATCATTGGATTACCTCGCGTCCCACAGCAAGATTCAGTTGTCCGGCGGCCGTCAGATAAGAGCTGATCAGTTGTACGTAGGCCAGTTGTACGGCGCGGAAGTCGCTCTGCGCATTGAGAAAGTCCATGAGAGAGGCGCCTCCGTGCTCATAGGAGTAAGTTACCGTGTCGCGAACGCGCAGGGCCTGGGCGTTGTATTGGGCCTTGTAAGGCTTGAGCAAGGCCAAGCTGCTTTCAATTTGGACGTATGCCGAATCCACATCGCTGAAAACCTGAGCCCGTGTGGCTTCAGTTAACTGCTGATTGCGGCCTATATCGATTTGTGTGCGCTGCTTCTCGCCCTGATTGCGGTCGAAGATACGCAGCGGGATGCTCACGCTGAGACCGAGCGTCTGCTGGTCATAAGGGTTGTTGAATGATGGGTTCCACGTATACCACCCGCTGAAGGTCGGATCAGTGGAACCGTTGGCAATGGCCAGTTTGTGATTGGTATTGGCCTGCTGAATGGACTCCAGCGCGGCGCGCAGGTCAGGCCGCTCGTCGAGGGCGATCTGGCGAAAATCATCGAGCGGCTTGAGCTCTTCGGAGAAGTCGAAGTTACCGGTTACATCGAACTGCTCCACCGGCGTACGGTCGTTAAGCAACTGCAGGAGCTGAATCTTTGCCGTGCGCAGGTTGACCGTGGCCGACTGAATCTCAGACTCGTATTGCACACGTAGCAACTCGATGCGGTCCAGATCGATCTGCGCGATGTCGCCGGCATGGAAGCGATCGCGGCTGATCCTGATGATGTTGTCGTAGTAGGCGAGGTCGGCTTTGGCCAGGTCAAGAACCGCTTTGGCTTCAAGCGTCTGCACAAACATGGAACGCAGGTTGAACAAGAGATTGCGCTCAAGATCCTGGTGCTCGGAAGCGGAGATCTGCGTGCCTTCCTTGGCGCTTTCCAGGCGCAATTCCCGCTTATGATCGCGCTCGTGCAGATAGCTGAAGGTGCCTTGAGCCTGGGTGCCGGAAAGCGGTTGCCAGACGCCGCTATGAGAGGCGATCTGCGTGCCATCCGTTGCCGCCGTGAACTGAGGGTTGGGACGGAGAAAGGCGGTGATTTCCGCCGCCCTCATCTCGTCTACGCCGAGTGCATCGGCCTTGAGTGCGGGGTTGGCGGCTTCAAACTTTGCCTTCACCTGATCCCAGGTAAGGGCTTGCTGCGCCGGAACAAGAGCCGGCGCCAGGAAAAGAACAAGCACCGCCGTCATGGCTCGTCCGGAAAGAGAAGGGAAGAGTTGCTTCATACACAACCTTTAGGCCGTGGTCTGCACGGCGGACACAGGAGGGAAAGAGGTCAACGATGTAAGGAGAGGCAGCAAAAGGTCAGGCGACCGGCGGTGGCCGGTTCTGGACGGGAGCAAGCGCAGGATGGCTGACAACCGGAGCGGGCAGAACGCCAGGTGCGGCAAGTTGCAACTGGCCGAAGGAAAGCTCGGCGAAAACCGGCAACGGCAGCGCGGCGACGGCAGGGAAGATGGAGTGCGCATTGGAGACAACGTGGCCCTTCCTGAGACAGCTGTCTGTTTCGGCTGGATTCTGCATCGCCTGGAGGTCGTCGGTTACCGAGATGACCGGGAAGAGGATCAGAATGAGCACGGCGAGCGCTACCATCTGAGTCCGCCGGTCGGCGCCAGTGCGCGGGCCGAATCGCAACCAGAGAATGACCATCCACGCGGCCAGCAGGACCCAGGCGAGATTGAGGACCAGTTCCATTATCAGCCCCGATTCTATACCAGGGACGTGTGCAAGCAAAAAAGGGGTAGCGGGTCCGTTTGAAAGAACTAACGCACCAGGGGCCGATGCCCGGATGATTTTGCGGGATTTGTGTACTGGCTGAGGCCCGTACGCTTCGAACGGACCCGCCGTTCGAGTCCGGCATGGATCGAATGAGCCGGACGCTTAGAACCGTGTGCGGCAAGGATTGCGGGCCTGTAAGTTTGACCGAGGCGGGGAATCCTCTTATGATGAAAAAGTTGGTTCTGGCGTCCGGCGCCCTGCCGCGACACCAACCGATACGGCCGCAAGTCGAGCCGCGCGTTCCGCGCTTGCTGCCCCCTCGTTCAATGGCAGGACAGCTGCCTCTGGAGCAGCATATCGGGGTTCGAATCCCTGGGGGGCAGCCAAATTCTTCTTCTCTTTTGTGGGTAAAATACCCGAAAAGCATACCTCAAGGGCTAAAGCCCGTGTCGATCTGTTGGCTTTATGCGGGGGTTGACCCCCCCCCGCATCTCTCCGGGGTCGTGTTCTTCCGCAGCACGTGGAGCCGCGCCTTTTCAAAGGACATGTTTCGAGCCCGCTACACGAGCGCGTGATGGCGCTGGGCCAGCGGTTCTTCCTTGGTGGCCAGATACGCGTCAATGGCAGCGGCGGCTTTGCGGCCTTCGGAGATGGCCCAAACCACAAGCGACTGTCCGCGACGCATATCGCCCGCAGCAAAGATGCCGTCGACTGAGGTCATGTAGTCGGCATTGGCGGCGATGTTGCCGCGGCTGTCCAGAGCCAGGCCCAACTGCTCAATCATGCCTGAGCGGACCGGGCCGAGGAATCCCATGGCCAGCAGGACTAGATCGGCCTCGAGAGTGAACTCGGTACCGGCGATGGGCTCGAATTTCGGTGGCGGACCCACACGAACCAGGTGCAACTGCTTGACATGACCGTTTTCATCGCCGGTGAAACGGACAGTGTTCACGCTCCAGTCGCGAATGCCGCCCTCTTCGTGCGAGGTTTCAGTGCGCAATTGAAGGGGCCAGAGCGGCCAGGGAGTAGAGGTAGCGCGCTGCTCCGGCGGCTTGGGCATGATCTCGAACTGGTGGACGCTCCTGGCGCATTGGCGAAGGCTGGTGCCCAGGCAATCGGCGCCGGTGTCGCCGCCGCCGATGATGATGACGCGCTTGCCTTCGGCGTGGATGGCGATGGATGGATCGACCACATCGCCTTCGCAGCGGCGGTTCTGCTGGGGCAGGAACTCCATGGCGAAGTGAATGCCCTTGAGCTCGCGGCCGGGAACGTTGAGGTTGCGCGGCTGCTCTGACCCGCCGCAGAGCAAGATGGCATCGTAGTGTTTGGTGAGGGATTCGACAGGCACGTTGACGCCTACGTGCGCATTGGCGACAAAGGTTACGCCTTCGGCGCGCATTTGCTCAAGCCGGCGGTCAAGGATGTGCTTTTCGAGCTTGAAGTTTGGGATGCCGTAACGCATGAGACCGCCGATGCGGGCGTTCTTCTCATAAACGGTCACGGAGTGGCCTGCGCGGCGCAATTGCTGCGCGGCCGCCAGCCCGGACGGACCGCTGCCCACCACGGCTACGCGCTTGCCGGTGTTGTTCTCGGGCGGCTCGGGATGAATCCATCCCTCCTCCCAGGCACGCTCGACGATGCTGCGCTCGATGAGCTTGATGGAAACGGCGGGCTGACTGATGCCCAGCACGCACGCTGCCTCACAGGGCGCGGGGCAGATGCGGCCGGTGAACTCGGGGAAGTTATTGGTAGCGTGGAGGCGGCGAATGGCAGCTTCCCAGCGGCCGTTGTAAACGAGGTCGTTCCAGTCGGGAATGAGATTGTTTACGGGGCAGCCGGTATGACAGAAGGGCACGCCGCAATCCATACAGCGAGCGCCTTGCTCGCGCTGCTTCTGCTCGCCGAAGGGCTCGTAGATTTCAAACCAGTCCTGGAGCCGGTCCTCGACCTTGCGGCGAGTGGGCTGTTCGCGTTGAATTTCAAGAAAGCCAGTATCCTTACCCATGCTGCACCTCTGATGGCATTTTCCGGATTAACGTTCAATCTTCAAGATTGTGAAAGGTGGATTTTTCTTCCACCCCAGCGACGAAGACCTGTCGCCGGGGTCCCCGGAGGAAAAATCCACTTGACGGTTGTGGCTCCGCCCTATGCGGACCCGGAAAATGCTTTCGCCGCCACTAGAGGCGACGAAGTTGTGGGAGAAGAATAGGCCGCGCCGGAGTCCATCTGGGGGCGGACAATACCTAGAACCCGCTTGTACTCATGCGGGAAGACCTTGATGAATCGTGACTGCGCGGCGTCCCAGTGTTCCAGAATCCAAGCGGCGCGCGGGCTGCCGGTGAGGTCGCGATGGCGTTCGAGCAAGCCGCGCACAGTGTCCACGTCCTGTGCGGAGACCAACGGTTCCAGATCCACGCTGGCCTTGTTGCAGCGCCTTGTTGAGAAGTCACCCTTGTCGTCGTAAACATAGGCGATGCCACCGCTCATGCCGGCGGCGAAGTTGCGACCGGTTGAGCCGAGCACGATGACCGTGCCATTGGTCATGTATTCGCAGCCGTGGTCGCCAACGCCCTCAACGACGGCTGTTGCGCCGGAGTTGCGGACGGCAAAGCGTTCCCCGGCGATGCCGTTGAGGAAGGCCTCGCCAGCGGTGGCGCCGTAAAGGACGACATTGCCAACCAGGATGCTCTCCTCAGGCAGGAAGCTGGACGTCTTGGGCGGATAGGCGATGATGCGCCCGCCGGAGAGACCCTTACCCAGATAATCGTTGGAGTCGCCTTCGAGTTCGAGCGTTACGCCGGAGGGAACAAAGGCGCCGAAGCTTTGGCCCGCTGAGCCTTGGAAGCGGAAGTGGATGGTGCCGTCGGGCAGTCCGGCCGAACCGTAGCGGCGGGCGATTTCACCGCCCAGCATGGCGCCGACGGTACGATGGACGTTGCGGATGGCGAAGCTGCCAGTAACCGGAGTCTTGGATTCCAGAGCCGGGGCGGCCTTGGCAATGAGAGCGTGATCGAGTGCCTGATCGAGGCCGTGATCCTGGGCCTGCACCTTGCGGCGGGCAACCCGGGACGGCAGGGTGGGCGAGTAGAGAATCGAGGAGAGATCGATGCCCTTGGCCTTCCAGTGCACATTCGCAACGGCGGCATCGATCTTGTCTACGCGGCCCACCATTTCATCAACTGTGCGGAAGCCGAGCTTTGCCATGTGCTGGCGCACCTGTTCGGCGATGAAGAAGAAGAAGTTGATCACGTGCTCGGGCTGGCCTGTGAAGCGCGCGCGCAGCACAGGGTCCTGCGTGGCAATACCCACCGAGCAGGTGTTCAGGTGGCACTTGCGCATCATGATACAGCCCATGGAGATGAGCGGCATGGTGGCAAAACCGAACTCTTCGGCTCCCAGCAGGGCGGCGATGACGACATCGCGGCCTGTCTGCAACTTGCCATCGGTTTGCACGCGGATGCGGCTGCGCAGATCGTTGAGCAGAAGCACCTGCTGGGTTTCAGCCAGACCGAGTTCCCAGGGCAAACCGGCATGTTTGATGGAACTGAGCGGCGAAGCGCCGGTGCCGCCGTTGTCGCCAGAGATGAGCACGACATCGGCGTGAGCCTTCGACACACCAGCGGCGACCGTGCCCACGCCGGCTTCAGAGACCAGCTTGACGGCGATGCGCGCCTGGGGGTTGACGTTCTTAAGGTCGTAGATGAGTTGCGCGAGATCCTCGATGGAGTAGATGTCATGGTGCGGCGGCGGCGAAATGAGGCCCACGCCAGGAATGGAGTGGCGCGTCTTAGCGATGATCGCGTCGACCTTGTGGCCGGGTAGCTGTCCGCCCTCGCCGGGCTTGGCGCCCTGGGCCATCTTGATCTGGAGTTCGTCGGCGTTGACCAGATAGTTGGCGGTGACGCCGAACCGTCCGCTCGCCACCTGCTTGACAGCACTGCGGCGCAGATCGCCGTTGGCGTCGCGCTTGAATCGCTCTTCGTCCTCGCCGCCTTCGCCGGTGTTGGACATTCCGCCCATGCGATTCATGGCAATGGCCAGAGTCTCGTGCGCCTCCTTGCTGATGGAGCCGTAGCTCATGGCACCGGTGGTGAAGCGCTTGACGATCTCTTTGGCCGGTTCCACTTCATCGAGCGGGATGGGATGGTCAGCGTATTTGAGATTAAGCAGTCCGCGCAGGGTGCAGAGATGGCGGTTCTGATCGTCGAGCAGGTCGGTGTATTCCTGGAAGGTGGCTGGACTGTTCTGGCGCACGGCGTGCTGCAACTTGGAGATGGTCAGCGGGTTCAAGAGGTGATACTCGCCGCCTTCGCGATATTGATATTGGCCGCCGACCACCAGATCCGTTTCCGATTCGGTCAGCGGCTGGAAGGCGTAGGCATGCTTGAGTTGAGCCTCGCGCGCCAGCACGTCGAGACCCACGCCCTCAAGGCGCGAGGCAGTTCCGGAGAAGTAGGAGTTGACGAGCGATGAGTTCAACCCTACGGCTTCAAACACCTGGGCACCGCGATAACTCTGCAAGGTGCTGATGCCCATCTTCGAGAAGGTTTTGAGCAGGCCTTTGTTGATGGCCTTGATGAAATTCTTCTCGGCATGTTCCGCGGTGACGTTTTCAGGCAACAGGCCGCGGCGCTTGAGGTCGTGAATGGTTTCGATCGCCAGGTAGGGATTGATGGCGCTGGCGCCGTAGCCAATGAGCAGCGCAAAGTGCATGACCTCGCGGGGCTCGCCGCTCTCAATGATGAGCGCCACCTGGGTGCGGGTCTTCTCTCGCACCAAACGGTTATGAACCGCAGCCATGGCCAGCAGGCTGGGAATCGGCGCGTAGGTCGCATCGATGCCGCGGTCGGAGAGGATCAGCAAGGTGTAGCCGGAGTAAACCGCGTGCGCGGCGCGGGCGCTGAGATCTTCAAGCGAGTGTCTGAGGCCGGCCTCGCCATCCTCGGCACGAAAGAGCGCCGGCAGCGTGGTGGCCAGCAGGTCGCCCGAGGAGACACGGCGCAACTTCTCGAGGTCCCGGTTGGTCAGAATGGGATGCGGCAGCTTGAGCGTATGACAGTTGTCAGGGGCCTCATCCAGGATGTTGCGCTCGGTTCCGATGTAGCTGATGAGTGACATTACCATCTCTTCGCGGATGGGATCGATGGGCGGATTCGTCACCTGCGCAAAGAGTTGCTTGAAGTAGTTGAACAACGACTGAGGCCGGTCAGAGAGACAAGCCAGCGGAACGTCCGTGCCCATGGAGCCGATTGGCTCAGCGCCCTTGTCGGCCATGGGCGCCAGCAACACCTTCAGATCTTCCTCGCTATAGCCGCAGGCGCGCTGGCGACGAAGCAGTGTCTCGGGGGCGGAGCCGATTATGCGCGAGGGCTCCGGCAACTGGTCAAGCGTGACCTGCTGCTCGCGGAGCCAGGCGGCGTA
Source organism: uncultured Occallatibacter sp. (assembly GCA_964571165.1). Lineage (GTDB taxonomy): Bacteria > Acidobacteriota > Terriglobia > Terriglobales > Acidobacteriaceae > Telmatobacter. The sequence continues at coordinate 18,382 of CAZNAW010000021.1, forward strand.
GGGTTGGCGGCCGGCCAACTGCTTCTTGATCTCGGCGTCGGAGATGATCCGCTTCTGTACGGTGTCGACCAGGAACATGCGGCCAGGCTGCAGGCGGCCCTTCTTGCGGACGTCTTCGTCGGGAACTTCAATCACGCCTGCCTCAGAGGCCAGCACGACCAGATCGTCCTTGGTGACGATGTACCGACCGGGACGGAGCCCGTTGCGGTCCAGCGTGGCGCCAATGACGCGCCCATCGGTGAAGGCGATGGCCGCGGGTCCATCCCAAGGCTCCATCAGCGAAGCGTGGTACTCGTAGAAGGCGCGCTTCTCCTCGTCCATGTCAGGGTTGCCGGCCCAGGCCTCGGGAATGAGCATGGCCATGACGTGGGGCAGGGAACGGCCGGACTGGAAAAGGAATTCCACGGCGTTGTCCAGCGAGGCCGAATCGCTGCCGTCGGGCATAATGACCGGGTAGAGCTTGTCGATCTGGTCGCCATGGAGCGGACTCGCCAGCACTGACTGGCGAGCATTCATCCAACTCACGTTGCCGCGAATGGTGTTGATTTCGCCGTTGTGCGCCAGATAGCGGTAAGGGTGCGCCAGCTTCCAACTAGGAAACGTGTTGGTGGAGAAACGTTGGTGGACGAGGCAGAGCGCGCTTGTGACCAGGGGATTGGCCAGCTCGAAGTAGAACTTTTCAATCTGCGGAGCCAGCATCAGGCCCTTATAGACAATGGTGCGGCAGGAAAACGAGGGGATGTAAAAAGTTTCCTTGTCCTCGATCTCAGATTCGGCAATCTCGTTCTCGGTGCGGCGGCGGACCCGGTACAGAAGGCGCTCGAAGGCGTCCTCTTCTAAGCCCTCAGGGCGGCTGACGAAAAGCTGCTCAATGTAGGGCTGCGAGGCCCGGGCTTCGCGGCCGACGGCGTCGCCGTTCACCGGCGTATCGCGCCAGCCAAGGACGGTCAGACCCTCCTCCTGAGCAATGCGCTCAAAGACGCCTTCGCACTGCAGACGGCTGTGCTTGTCCACGGGCAGAAAGACCATGGCCACACCATAAGCTCCCGGCGCGGGCAACTGCATGCCCAGTTCACCGCATTCGCGAGCAAAAAAGACATGGGGAATCTGAATCAGGATGCCGGCGCCATCACCGGTCTCCGGGTCGCATCCGGCGGCGCCGCGATGCGTAAGGTTGATGAGGACCTCGAGGCCCTTACGGATAATCTCGTGGCTCTTTTCGCCGCGGATGCTGGCGACAAGCCCCATTCCGCAGGCATCGTGCTCATTCCGTGGATGATACAGACCCTGCGGCCGAGGAGTGCGAAGATGACAATCCGAAGTATGCATGGCACCCTTTTCAATGAACTATTTTCGTGCAGAATGTATTGCCTGGCCCGGAAAGACACGGCCTCGCTGCGACACCTGTCGAGGAGATCACCCTGGTCTTTCTTGAATCGGCGTGCCGTAGCAGTCCTGGCCACGCATGGGACAAAGCTGAATACTTTAATATATCGAAAATTTCGCTTCCTGGGAGAATTTCCTTTCGGGACGAGGTTCGAATGGGTGCGCCAATTGCTCTCCGGACACTGTATCGTGATCTGGTGGCATATACTTATGGCCCAGAGGGAGGTCCACGATCGATACGATTTTAGTCACAGGCGGCGCAGGGTTTATCGGCTCGAATTTCATCCTGAGCTGGATCAGGACCAGCGGTACGGCAGTGGTAAACCTGGACTTGCTGACCTATGCGGGGAATCCAGCCAACCTGACTTCGCTCGAAAATGATCCACGTTATCTGCTTGTGCGCGGGGACATCTGCGATGCGGAGCTGGTGGGCCGTATGCTGCGCGAGCATCAGCCCCGGGCGATTGTGCACTTTGCGGCAGAGAGTCATGTGGACCGTTCCATCGCTTCTCCGGGCGCGTTCATCCGGACGAATGTCCAGGGAACGTTCGTTCTTCTTGAGCAGGCAAAGATCTACTGGTCAGGGCTGGGCGAGGACGATCGATCCGCATTCCGATTCCTGCACGTTTCCACCGACGAGGTTTACGGCTCGCTCTGGGCGGATGATCCTGCCTTCTCAGAGAGTACGGCGTACGCTCCGAATAGTCCTTATGCGGCTTCAAAAGCTGCCTCGGACCACCTGGCGAGGGCCTACAACCACACCTGGGGCCTTCCGGTGCTGACCACGAACTGCTCAAACAACTACGGGCCGTTTCAGTTTCCTGAGAAGCTCATTCCGCTGATGATTCTCAACGCGCTTGAGGGCAAGCAACTGCCTGTTTACGGAGACGGAATGAACGTGCGCGACTGGCTCTTTGTGGAAGACCATTGCGCGGCGATTCGTACCGTGTTGCGGAATGGAAAAGTCGGGGAAACTTATAACATCGGCGGGAACAGCGAGCGCACAAATATCGACGTGGTGACGACGATTTGCGATCTCGTGGACGAGATGAGGCCCGATACCGCCCTGGGGCCGCGCAGGAATCTTATAACATTCGTCAAAGATCGGCCCGGACACGACCGGCGTTATGCGATCGACGCTTCAAAGATTTCCCGCGAACTGGGATGGCGCCCGGCGGAGCAGTTTGAAAGTGGACTGCGCAAGACCGTCCGCTGGTATCTCGACCATATGTCGTGGGTCGAGAATGTCAGAACCGGCGCGTATCTGGAATGGATCGCACAGAACTATACGGAGCGGCTCGCACTATGAAGGGAATCATTCTTGCGGGAGGGTCGGGCACACGTCTCTATCCCGTTACTCAGGTGGTCTCAAAGCAGCTTCTGCCGGTATATAACAAGCCAATGGTCTACTATCCGCTCAGCACGCTGATGCTGGCCGGCTTGCGCGACATCCTTGTTATTTCCACTCCCCAGGACACCGGGCGCTTTGCCGAGTTGCTGGGGGACGGCGGCCAATGGGGCATGCATATCCAATATGCCATTCAGCCCAGCCCCGACGGCCTGGCTCAGGCATTTCTGATAGGCCGGGATTTTATTGGTGGCGACCAGAGCGCCCTGATTCTGGGAGATAACATCTTTTATGGCCAGGGCTTTTCGCGCCAACTTCAGTTGGCCGCAAAGCTGAAGCAGGGAGCGACCGTATTTGCTTACCCGGTTGAAGATCCGGAACGCTATGGCGTGGTGGAATTCGATAAGGCTGGCCGCGCGGTCAGCCTGGAAGAGAAGCCAAGAACTCCCAAGTCGCGTTATGCGGTAACCGGGCTCTATTTCTATGACAATCACGTTGTGAGCATAGCCTCGACCCTGAAGCCTTCCGATCGCGGAGAACTGGAGATTACCGACCTGAACCGGCGCTATCTGGAAGCGGGGAACCTGAATGTCGAAATCATGAGTCGCGGCATGGCATGGCTTGATACCGGCACGCATGAATCGCTGCTGGAGGCCGGGATGTTTGTTCACACTATCGAGCGGCGGCAAGGCCTGAATATAGCCTGCCCGGAAGAGATTGCTTATCGCCAGGGATTCATCACAGCGGAGCAGTTGGAACGGCTGGCGCAGCCTATCGGCAAGAGCGGATATGGAAAGTACCTGCTTGCCCTGCTTCGCGAGCCATATTTCGCGGCCAAGGCAGGAGAACAATGAAGATTACAAAGACATCATTGCCTGGAGTTATGGTAATTACCCCGGCGATCTATCGAGATAGCCGAGGCGCATTCTGCGAGACCTATAACCAGCGCAGAATGGAAGAGGAAGGCCTGCCCGGTCTATGGGTGCAGGACAATTTCTCGCTCTCCAGGAAGAACGTCATCCGCGGCGTTCACTATCAGACCATCCAGCCGCAGGGGAAGTTGATCCGGGTGACACACGGCGCCGTGCTGGATGTGGCCGTGGACCTGCGGCGCAGTTCGCCGACATTCGCAAAGCATGTGGCTGTCGAACTCGATGGCGAGAATGGCCAAATGCTGTGGATTCCCGTGGGTTTCGGCCATGCCTTTCTTGCGCTTACCGATGATGTCGGTTTCGCTTATAAAGTGACGGACTATTACTCTCCTGCGGGTGAGCGCACGATCGTGTGGAACGACGCGGACTTGGCCATTCCGTGGCCGATTTCTCCGCAGAACGCGATCGTCTCTGAGAAAGATCGCAAAGGCGCAGCCCTGCGGGACGCGGAGGTCTTTGCGTAAGCGGAGAGCAGCTACTACGGAGTGGGAGACCCCCGGCTTTGCCGGGGGTCGTTTTTCACACTTCCAGCGGGATCAAAAATCCAGACGGAGGGCCATCTGTACCTGGCGCGGGCTGCCGATGGTGTGCAGCGTGATGCCCAGGCCCGCCGGACAGTTGAAGAACGAAGTGTTGTTCTGTTGACCTAAGGCATTGCATCCCGTGGGCAACGGGGTTGTGCCTATGATGGGATACCCGTTGTAGTTCACGTTTTGCGAGACCTGGTCTCCTGTGACGTCGAAGCTGGTGGTGTTGGTCAGGTTGAAAACGTCCAAGGTGTAGCGCAGTTTGAATCGCTCTCCAATGGGCGTGAGTTTGACCAGGGAGGCATCCGCGCGTTTCTGCGACGCCTGGCGGAAGATATTGCGCTGTCCATGGTCGATGAAGGTGGTCTCAAACGGATCGTTGGCCGGGATGGCGCCGTTGAGGTCTCCAGGGTTCAACAGGGGAATGGTGAAGCATTGCGCCTTGAGCGCGGCACTGGATGGACCCCAGGCACCGGTTTGGCCGGTGGTGGCGCTCTTTGGAGAACAGCCGGGAGCCAGCGGCACGATAGGGTTATTGATGCCGTCGGAAACGCTGTAGTAGATGCTACCCACGGCGCCGGTGAAATCGATGACGCTGAACGGCTGTCCGCTTTGCAGAACGGTGATGCCGTTCAGGCTCCAGCCATTGGTGAATGCGCCCTTGAGCGAATCATCTGGTTTGAATTTGGGCAGTTGGTAGGTGTAAGTGAAGTTGAGCACGTGCTTGCGGTCGAAGTCGGCCAAGCCATAGCCCGAACGTAGGTTGGTTGGGTTGTCGCCGTTATAGAACAGGCCCAGGGCGCTCTGTTCATCGGTGGTGTGGGAGAAGGTGTAGGACGCACCCACCTGGATGCCGTGGCTCATGCGCTTGTCCACATGGAGTTGCGCCGCGTTGTATTCCGAGATGCCCGCTGCCCTGTAGTCGATGGACTCGCCCGAATAACCAATGTAAGGAACGCGCAGGTCAACGTTGCCGCCTTCGTAGTTGCTGAGGTAGGGACCGGGATTCAACGGCCCAGGTGACGGAACGGGAGTTCCTTCTGGGGCGTTTTCGGGTAGGGATACCGTGTATCCGTAGGTGTAATACTGGCCGCGAATGGGGCTGGTGGGGCTGGCGATCTGGGACTGGTTGAACGGAGTTGGAATCACCTGATGACGGCCCAGGTTGCCTACATAGCCGATCTCTACGGCGACGTCGCTGCGCGGCTGCCACTGAACATCGAGGGTGTAATTGATGGAATACGGCAAGGTGTTCTTGCGGTCGTAGGTGCCCATGGAAAAGGGCTCCGCTCCATTGGAGATGTCGTAGGCGTTGGGAAGGAAGTTGGTGATGTCAGAGGCCTTGCCTGTGGGCGCCGGCCCGAGCGATGCGCCCCAGGGTTGGCTCAGGTTGGCGTCTGCGGGAGAGCAGGTGGGGATGTAACCGTTGTAGTAGCTGAGGTCGGCCGTATTGCAAATCTGCGAGTTGACGAACGGCGGCGCCTGGGCGACTCCGAACGGTCCTCCCTCGACGAGGCCAGCCGCGTAGCCAGGAGAGAAGTAGGTAAACAGTTCACCGCGGTCGTAATAGAAGCCTGAGCCGGTGCGGACCACCAATTTGTTGTGGAAGCGCGATGGCGACCAGGCAAAGCCCAGCCGTGGACCAATGCCCCATTGGCGGCCGGTCAGCGTGGTGTCATGGCTGTTCTGGGCGATGACGTATCCGTTGTTGGTGATGACTCCATTGGGGTTGTTGGGGTCATCGGCCGTGCCGGCACTGAAGAGGCTGGGATCGAAGTTATACAGGCGGCTGTACTTCTCACTGAACGCTCCGTTGAGGTCGTAGCGGATGCCGGCCGTCACGCTCAGATTGGGGCGCAGCTGGTACTTGTCCTGCAAATAGACGCCGCCCTGATTGGCGCGATAGTAGCGGTCGCCGTTGCCTTGCAGGAAGGTGGTGGTATTGAAGTCGTAGTTGGTGGTGACCAGGCCCTGAACGAACTGGCCGAAGTCCGCCGAAGATGTAGTGCCCGCTGTTCCAGGACGCCGGTCGCGAGGATTCAATTGTGAGTATGACCAGCTTCCGCCAAAGGCCAGCGTGTGCTTGCCGACGGTCCAGATGGCGTTGCCCGAGGGCATCCAGCGATTCTGGAAGACGCCGGTAAGTGATCCCTGATTCGATCCGGGGCCGATGTTCAGAGTCTGAAGTGTGGTGGGGGTGTTGGCGCCCAGGATGTCAACGATTGTGACTCCGGCGTAATACGGCGAGCCCAAGTTGTTTACTCCCAGGCTGTCGGCGCTGAAAGGCTGATCGTTGGTGGAGTAGAGCTTCTCGCGAATGAAGCCCAGCGTCTCAGTTACGCTGAGATTCGTTTTGAGCACATTCACGTTGTTGACTGAGAAGACCTGGCTGCCCCCATCCAGGTGCTGGGCGAATCCCGGCACGTTGGAATACGCATAGGGAGCCACGGTGGGATCGTGCTGGTAGTAGTACTTCAGTGCCAGCGTGTCTTTGGCTCCTGCGTTCCAATCCAGATCGCTCACCAGTTGGTCGCCGAGAAAGTAGGCCGTGCCGGGAAGCGAGACGTCGTAGGGATGGTCCACTGTTGGAGTGCTGCTGGGGTTGGGTATGAGCCAATTGCCAGGCTCGCCGGGGAGAGCGGGTTGGTTGAACAGGTTGTACGCCACACTGCTGCCGGGGTTCACTGCGTTGTTATTCAGAACGGTTCCGGAAAGGGGCGCTCCCAGCGGGCAGTTCTCATTCGGCCCGGTGGGGACGGAGCACCAGCCGATGTTCGCCACGCTGGCCAGTCCGTTCGCGCTGCGATCATCTGAGAGTCCGACGGGAACCGAGAACCGTGAGTAGCCGATCTCCTGGTCGGACACGTGCAGATGCTGGTAGCCGACGAAGCCAAACAGCTTATTCTTGATTAACGCCCCGCCAACCGTTCCTCCCGCGATGTAGCGGTGAAGTTCGGGTACTTTCTGATCGGCGGGAATGTCGGGATCGTTATTGAAAAAGAACGGGGCGGCATTCAGCCAGCTTGTGCCGCGATGAATGTAGGCGTTGCCGTGGAATGCATTGGTTCCCGCCTTGGTGCTCATGTCGAGGTGTGCGCCCGCGGTTGAGCCTTGCTGGGCGTCGTACATCGAGGCGTTCACGCGCACTTCTTCAAGGGTCTCCGGAGCAGGGCTGGGGATGGCGTTGCCGATGGAAAGATAGATGGATGCGCTGCTCTGAATGATGCCGCCAGCGGTGCTGTTACCGCTGCCGGTATTGTCTACAACGCGGAAGGAAGCCACCTGGCTGGTGCTCTTGCCGTTGAACAGGTTGCTGGCATCTACGCCGTTGAGCAAGAAAGTATTGGATGTGTCGCGCTGGCCGTTGGCCCAGATCGGCGCATTGCCGAGCCCGGAATTGACGCCCGTGCCACCAGCCAACTCCGCGCTCACGCCGGTGGACTGGATTGCCAGGCCGGTAAAGCTGCCGGTGGCCAATGGCGCCATGTCGATCTGGGCATTATCAAGCACGTAGCCGTTGGTGGTGTCCACAACATTCATCAACGGCGAGGCTTCCACCTCAATGGTTTCGCTGGTCTTGCCGATCTTGAGCGAAGCGTTCACGCTGGCCGTACGATCAGCTTGCACAGCGATGTGCTGCGTTTTCTGCACATCAAATCCATCGGCGGTGTAGGTGATCGTGTAGGTACCGATGGGCAGGTTCACAAAGATATAAGTTCCGGTGCCATTGGTCTTGACCGTGCGCGTTAACGAGGTCTGTTCGCCCACCACTGTGACTGTGGCGTTGGGGATCACACCACCCGAGGCGTCAGTGACCTCGCCGGTGATGCCGCCAAGCGTCTGCTGTGCAAAAACCGGACCACAACACAGCGCAGCGACTGCCACAACCGCCAGCAGCCGGGGAAGCAAAGATCGGAATGTACGCATGGATTACCTCAAATATGCTGGTATCGGATGAGAAATTTGCCGAACGGTCTTCTAAATGTGATCGACGAAACCCGGCGCTGGATGAAAGAGCGATGGTGCGTGTTGGCCAATTTCATGAAAGTAAACCAGATCTACCATTACGAGTCGTGCTCGTTGGCCGATCTGATCCAGTCTTATTCCGCAGGATGACAATAGAATACCTGCTGTGATGAAAAAATGAACCGAAAATTTATGATCGATCGGTTGCGAAATTCATCCAGCATGTGCAAAAGAGGGCCCAAATTCAGTTCCTCGGGCGGGAAACTTCCTCAGGATGCGGGACGGGTTTGATTCCCTGAACCCCCGCGCCGCCGTATGCAGAGGTGCGGCCGTGACGCAGATTTCGACGCAACGGAATGTGGAAACGCACTTGCCTATGAGGTGAACGGCAGGGAGCGGCTCAAAGCATGAATACATAGGATAGCCCACTGAGATCAGAATTTCATTGATGAGGCTCCGATCGAGATTTGCTTTCCATCCGGATTTATTTGTTAACGCTCAGAATGAAATCGTGTGCCTTGAAGAACACGTGCAGGGTGTGGCTCTCTGTATCCATTCGCCAGCCCGGTTCTCCTTTCTGTTCTTTGTGCTCCTCCAGCTTCGTTAGGAGTGCGCCGGAGACCTTCACCTCTCGAGGCGGTTTGTTGGTTGGCAGTATCACCTCATAATTCCGCAATACAGGAGAATGTTCCAAGTGCACTTCTATCCGCGAGGGCTCCTCTGTCGAGGTGGCTACCGTGCCGTCATCCAGCGTGAAACTATCGCGAATGGTTGTTGCAGCGGGGAAAACCCGCCATGTGAGATCGGGTGTAAGTGTTGTGTATTTGCTTCCAGCTAAGTCAGAGGCCAAGGTTTCGGTATCCGGGCTGATAAGTGGCAAGATACTTCCCGCGCGTATCAGTAAGGGAATTTGTTCCAGTGGCGCGGACACAGTAATCCGCCGGCCTCCTTCGACAACCTCTCCGGTCCAAAAGTTGACCCAGGAACCCCAGGGGAGGTACAAAGAACGGCTGGAAGCGCCTTCTTCGAGCACCGGAGCTACCAGGAGTTTTGACCCCAGCATGTATTCGCCATCAATGTCATAGGTTCCGCTATCATCGGGGAATTCAAGTAATGGATGACGAATAATGGGGAGTCCGGTTTTGGAGGCTTCTTTTGCTAATGTGTAGAAATATGGGAACAGGGACATATGGAGTCTTGCATATGTGCGAAAGGCGTTGATAGTTTGTGAGTCATACCAGATGCCAACAGCGCCTTGCGGCTTGTCCCACAAGTGGTCGCGCATGATAGGAGTTAGTGCGCCAAACTCGGTCCAGCGAATCCAGAGTTCCTCTGAACGGCTATTGTCATCAATGTCAGGCCCCCAAACGGGAAATCCTGACAGACCGGCCGTGATTCCTGCGCGAACGACGGAGGGCAGTCCCTGATCCTGGGACCAATCGGGAAGCTGGTCGCCGCCCCAAATGACAGACGAGTAGCTTTGCGAACCGGCATATCCAGAGCGGGCAAATTCGACAATATCGGGCTTGGCTTTCAGCGCAATCCGATTGGTGATGCTGTGATACAAGAGTGGAGAAAGGTTCGCCATGTTACGCCCGGTAAGGCCCACGGCAGAGCGATCCGTGTCGCGGCCCGATTCGCCAAAATCTTCCATCCATCCGTCAAAGTTGTCGTCCAGCAGGATTTCTCGAATTTTCTGTTCCCACCAGTCGACGGCAACGGGATTGGTAAAGTCGATGCTAGCCAGTTCAGATGACATGGACGGTGGTCCAATTGGATTGCGATTGGAGTCCTTCACAAAGAACCCGGCTTGCGCACTTTGCTCGAAAGTAGGATTAGGCAGGTTGTAAGGGGCCAGTATCGAGGAAAGGTAAGGATGAACATAGGTGAGGGATTTGAATCCCATGCCGTGGAGTTGATCGGTAAACTGCCGCGGATTTGGATACGATCCGACTGACCAAAATGGCCATCCCATGATGTCGCCCTTGCCCATCACGTCGTAGGTCCAAATCGCGCTGGCTGGAATTGCGTTTTGCCTCAGTCTTTTGGCGTCATCGAACACCGTCTGCGCACCTTGATAGGAACAGACCCAAACGCCAAACGCCCAGGGGGGAGGCACTGCGGAATGTCCTGTCAGGGATGTGTAGTCCTGCAGGATTGTTTTCGGGTCGCCCAAGAAAAAGTAAGCGTCCACCGATGGATGGTCGAGCTGAATTGAAAATCGGCCCTGCGCGGAATGCTCCAGATCGACGGTACTTACATCTGGCGTATCGAGATAAATCCCGATGCCCCGCGGCGTGAAAAGAAAGGGCACAGGGATGTAAGACCAGTTATGGCCAGATGTGCCCAGGCGATCTTCCGGACGCAGAATGGTCTTCAATCCGTCGAGTTTGACTCGGTCGAATCTTTCTCCCAAGCCAAACAATGGACCCAAACCGGCGAAGTTCATGCCCAATCGAGAACTCGCGCCGAGTTGCGGTGCACGAATGGAAAGGCGGATCGCAGTGGGCGAAATAACCGCAATTTCAATTGAGACGGTGGCGGTTGAGTACGCCAATTCCGCGTGTACCCGCCAAACATTCTCATGCCGCTCAATCGATGTGACCTTCACCGGTCGCAAGAAGGTTGCCTTCCCGGCGTCCTGCTCCCACAGCAAGCCGGCCAAATCATCGCCCGAACCATGCAATCGCCATGCGAGACTTGTGTGCTTGTTTGTCAGCGATATTCCCAACCCATTTTTTGCGAGTTCGAGAACCCAGCCGGAAGTCTCAAGGCGGAGGGTTGTGGCGGTTTCATGCGCTTCGATGTTTGCAGGAGCTTCCAGTGCCGAAGGAAGCTTGCCCGAGCTTATGTGGCTGGGGAGAACCGGATCGTTGCTCAGTTCCTTGAGCATCGATTGGTACTCGTTGCTCGATGAGTAGGGCTGCGTTTGCGCCGCGACGCAAAGAGGGAGAGCAATGGGTGCAGTTGTCAGGAGTGCAAGGAATGCAAGGACGCGGCAGCCAAAATAAGCCTTCCGTGGCGGCTTCGGTTGCTGATGTTTATCTGCAATTGCTATGTTTGGCGCGGAAAACTCAGGATGATATTGCATCGTGCACAGACCTCGGGTTTCTTATCTCCATAATCTTTGAGAGCTACCGCCCTTTGTTTCAATAGCCTGTCTGGTTCCGAATGATGATCAGGCAACCAGCACCCGCGAAAGCCCCGGCAATCACAGCGGACTCAACGTCAGCGTCCACACGGTTTCGAGCGCAATGCGTGATCTGAATCGAGTGGCCTGAGAACCGCCTTGACGTATGAGGATTCCTTGTCAGGAATCTCCATTTCGCTTGCATGGCTAGGAGGAAATATACCACCCGCTGCTGCAACGCGATGGTCCGCCGTGGCCATTGAATGGCAGATGAGAGCCCGAATAACCCAGTGCTGATGCGCGATTATGCCGTCGAAGCGGATGGAGATGGCTGTGGATACGGAAGCAGAGAGAAGGGACGCCTGCTACCTCTTTTCCGGTCAGACGCAGCACGGCGGAATCCCCACCGAAGGGTCTCAGAGCATGATCGCCTGACGGCTATATATGATCGTATGAGAGTGAGCATTCTGCCTTTGAGGGCGGAACCCTGGGGTTGGAGCCATGCCGAACTTTGCACATGAGATGTTGCGCGAGATCTATGAGCAGCCGGAGGCGCTTCGCCGCACCCTGGCTCTTTATCTGTTGGGCGAGGGGCTGAGGCCGGATATGGCCACGCTGCTGGCGGGTTGGTCGATACCGGAGGGCGAGATTTTGATTGCTGCCTCGGGTTCCAGCCGACATAGCGGGCTGGCCGCTGAGATTCTGCTAGAAGACTTGTGCGGCTTGGCCGTGGATGTGGAATATGCCAGTGAATACAGTTGCCGCGGGAGCGGGGATCTGCGCCGTCCCAGCGTTCTGGTTCTCTCGCAATCGGGCGAGACCTCTGACACGCTTGCCGCCTTGCGCGAGGCGCGCCTGCGAGGGCAGAAGACTTTGGCCATCACCAACGCCGCCGGCTCTTCCATGGAGCGCGAGGCCGATGTTTCCATGCCACTGGCCGCCGGTGTGGAACGAGCGATTCCGGCCACCAAGAGCTTTACCTGCCAGTTAGCCGTGCTTTACCTGCTGGCGCTTTACGAGGGCACACGGCTGGGCCAGATGGATGCAGCAGCGTTAGGCACACACATCGCGAATCTGCGGGCGCTGCCTGACAGCATCGATGCGCAGTTGGACGGCTGGCGAGAGCAGATGGCTGGGCTGGCGTGCAAGTACAAGTCCGCGGCCACTTTCCTCTATCTAGGTCGCGGCATTCACTACGCCATCGCACGCGAGGGCGCATTGAAGCTGAAGGAAGCCTCCTATGTTCACGCCGAGGGCTACCCGGCGGGCGAGTTGAAACATGGTCCGAATGCGCTGGTGAGCGACCGTGTCCCCCTGGTGGCGCTGGCCACAGTGGATCGCAGCCTGGATGGTTCGGTGCTGCGCTATGAGAAGACGCTGCAACTGCTGCGCGACATGAAGGCTCAAGGGGCCAAGGTGATCGTGATTGCGAACGCAGGCGATGAAGAGGCAGCCGGGCTGGCAAGCGATTGCGTTTTTGTAAGGCCTGCCAGCGAGTACCTGCTGCCGATTCCGGAAGTGATTCCGCTGCAACTGTTTGCCTACTTCATGGCGGTGGAACGCGGCGTGGATGTAGACCGGCCACGGAATCTTTCAAAAGCGGTGGTGGAGCAGGCGGCGTCTTAGTCGGAGTTATGGACGCCCGGTTACCATGGATCACTCAATATAACTTGCAGGCGTGCTTCGGCGCAGGAGGGAATCGCCCACCGCCCTCCTGCGCTGGCCGCCATGGTTACTGCACGTCGCTCACCTTGCCGTCTTTGAAGGTGACCTTCATGCCGTTGTAGTAATAGATGACCTTGGGCCCCAGATTTGCAATTCTTGTGGGCGCGCCAAGTGCCGATTGCACCTGGGCAGTGGTCTGGCCGAGTTCGATGGATGCAGGCGCAGCGGGAGCGGCAGGAGCTGCGGCGGCGCTTGCCGGCGCACCGCTATCCTGCGCCGCTTCGGCGGTAACGTCCTTCTCAGACTGTTCGCCCTGTTGGTCCACCTGCTGTATGTCAGAGGCCAGGTTCGGCTCAGGCGGAGGTGCCACTGCAGCATACTGCGCGGGAGCCGTTGGGCCCGCGGCGGAAGGCGGAGCTGCCGGCAAGCCACCTGTGCCCTGTTTGGCCTGCAGATCCTGGAGTCCCTGGTCGATGGTCTCCCGCATGTGGTTCTGCATCTCCTGCAAGTCGGCCAACTGCACTTGAACCGTGAGGGAGATCTGGCACTCCGGTTTGCCCTTGCTGGACAGAACAACCAGATTTGCTGAGGTTGCATCTGCGGGAGGCGCAGTCTGCAACTGCAACGTATCGCCATCGCTGACCGCGCACTCCTGCCCGGATGCATCCGTCACGTCCAGATTGCCGCCAGCCACGAATACATGGGGACGGCCGTCGCTCAAAAGGCGCGCAATCCCGCTGGAACCTGGATCCACGTCCTGTTGCTGTGAATTCTGCTGCGCTTCAGAGTTCTCAAGTGCCAACTGATTCCTGACTTCGTCGGCGACCATCTGTTTTATCTCGGGAGTGAGCACCGGCTGGCCGCCTGCCGCGACTGGAGCGCCTTCCGCCTCGGCGGCCTCCTGGCGTGCCGCGTAAGCGGCCTGCAAATCCTGCGAGATGATATAGTCCGTCAGCCAGAACGCAGCTGAAGGGTACACGGGATACGGCTGGAAATAGGCTCCGTAGAAACCGAACCAGGGATTGCCTCCCCATCCCCACCCAAATGCGATCGGTGCTGCCCATGGGTTGTACGCCCATCCGTAAAAGCCTGGAGCGTAATAGAAGCCTGGGGCATAGACGTTCAGATAGAGTCCGCGGTATCCGTAGCCGCGGTAATAGCGGTCGTAGGCGCGGCCATGGTAGTAGTAGGAACGCCGGGCGAAGTCGTGACCATGATAATGATATCCGCGCTCCACATATCCCCGGCGGCCCCGCTCTGCGTATACGCGGCTGCCGTCACGGCGCTCCATCGAGACACGGCGCCCGCCGGCCAGGCCATGATGGACATCGATCCCCCTTTTGGCGTCATGCACATCGCTCACCTTGCCGTTGGGGCGGGTGCGAACCGCGCTTCCGCTCTTGGTGACGTGTTCGTTGCTTCCCTTCGGCGCGGGACTCTTGAAGGCAGCATGGCTGGCGCCTGCGCCCGCTCCGCCGGGGTGGGCTCCGGTGGTGGTGGTCGTGTGCATGCCGCCCGTGGTCGTAGTCGTGCGTGCGCCGCCAGTTGTGGTGGTATGCGCACCGCCGGTCGTCGTGGTGCGTGCGCCACTGCCATTCGCAGTTGGCCCATGCGAAGCAGCCGCGCCGGTGGTTGGCCCGTGCGACGCTCCGGCGCCCGCGTTTCCGGCAGGCTTGCTGGCAGGCTTCGGGGCGGGCTTTGCTGCAGGCTTTGCAGGTGGCGGCGCGGGCTTCTTGGTGTCTGTGCCTGCGCTTGCCAGGCAGGCAATGCCCAACAGGCCGGCAAGAATCAATGCTGCTGAACCAGCCGTGATGCCTTTGCGAAATATACGTATGGTCATCGGATCCTCATTCCCGTTTCAAGCCCACGCTCTATCCCGGATGCGCGAACGCTTTACTCCACGTTGCTGACTTTTCCATTTGTGAAGGTCACCTTCATGTCTTTGTAATAGAAGATTTCCTTCGCTCCCAACTTGGCTAGTCTGACCGGCTGCCCGAAGGCGGCGGTTACCTGATCCTTTGTCTGGCCGATGGCAATGGTCGGCGGCGGTGCATCGGCTGGTGGGGGTGGCGGCGGAATGGCCGCCATCGGGGCCGCGGCAGGAGCAGGAGCCGCTGGCGGCGCGGCCGCCTGGGCGGGCTGACCGCCCTGACCACCCTGGCTACCCTTATCACTGTCGTCCGGTGGCTGAACCGTAATGACCTCTGAGACTGTTTTCACAAAATCGTCCACCGGCGGCACCGGACCCTTTGGAAAAGGGAACTTGATCTCGCCATAGTAGCGGACGTCATTGTATGGATCACTAAAGGTGCTAATTAGAATTCCGTCCTTTTGAAGTACAACCCCGGTGACCCAGAACTTCTCGCCAGCGACAAACTTTCTTGATGCGCAGCCGTTGTTTGCGGCGTCAGCGGCACTGCCTCCGCCGCCAAATGGAAGACGGGCCTTAAAGAAGGACGACGCGGCGTCCTTGGCGCGGTTTTTATAATTCGCGGCCAGGACTCCGTTGCTGTAAGAGTTTGAAAATGCGTACGAGGAGGCTGAACTGCACATCATCAGGCCGTCCTTATGCAGCACTACAACATCTCCGGCGGTAACAATATCGGAGTGGTCGGCGGCGGCTTTCGTCAGTTTGATCTGCGAGACGAGTTTCTCCTGGATGAGCGTTCCCGGGTCGCCTGTCTGAGCTTTCATGCCAATCGCGAAGATCGCCGTCGCGGCGACCAATCCGAATACACCTAGCCTCTGCACGTGAGCCATATGTCACTTCCATTTCATGGTTTGCGGGAGACGTACTTCAGACCCCAAAAACGTAAATCAAGGTATGAGCGCTGTCAAGCAAATCGTACGAGCTTAATAAAGGAATTCAGGTTAAAAACCTTACGCTTTCATCAGCGATCACAAGCTCAACCCGTTTGATCGAATTGGGTTTCATGGTTGAGCGTCCGAGTATATCAAGCGGGCAGGGCAGCCAGAAGGATGCAGGTGATGTTGTCTTGGCCGCCGCGCTGCTTGGCCAGATTGATCAAGTTGGAGCAGGCAGACTCGAAGGGCGAGGTGCTCAGGATGGCGGCGATTTCGTCTGGGACAAGGTAGCGGGTGAGGCCGTCTGTGGCCAGAAGGACGGCGGTGCCGGGCTTGAGGTCGACCGAGTAGAAATCGGGCTGAACCTCGGCCGCCACACCCACCGCGCGGGTGATGATGGACTCCATGCCGCGAAGGTCGGCGTTGTGCGCATTCTCGATGGTCAGCGTACCGTTGCGAATGAGCTCATTGATATAGGAATGATCGACGGTGAGTTGCACACACTGGTTGCCCTGCACGATATAGGCGCGGCTGTCGCCGACGTTGCCCAAGATAAGTTTGTCCCCATCGAGCGCGGCAGCGACGGCGGTGGTTCCCATGCCTCTATTTTCAGGAATTTGCCCGTTTTCCCAAACATCCGCATTGGCGATGTTGATGGCCTGTAAAAGCCGCGTGCTGACCGGGACGCCCGAGGCGGCCGAGTCAGCAAAACTGTTGACGATAGCTGCCACGGCATGGGAACTGGCGACTTCGCCACTGGCCATTCCGCCCATGCCGTCACAGACGACATAAATGCTGACAGACTCGTCGTACCCGTAGGCGTCTTCGTTATTGGTGCGGACGCAACCTATATCACTGAGGGCCGATACGGCGAGCCGAAGGGGCGTGGGCTCGCCGGCGACGGAGGGCGGAGAATCAGAGGACTCGGACGTTTGCGCCGATTCTGCCGCAGCATCCGGAGCAGCACTGGCCGGTGGCTTCGATTCGGGCGGCTGTTCAGAAGGCTCGTCGAATTGCGTAGGCTCGTTTGTGAATTCTTGGGTCATGATCTCGCCTCGAATGTTCCAGAGGTGGCCGTTTTCCCAGCCCAATTCGCGATTCCTGCGAATTCGGCCAACGCTAAGGCTATTTCACAGAGTGTGTGGTCTTTCTGGTATTGGGCTGGGTGGGCTTGACTCCCACCCAGCGACCAAAACGTATAGCTGGCGACCCGGAGAGAAGGCCACTTGGCAGTGGTGCTCTCGGACTGCAGTAACTAGGCAAACGCTTCAGCGAGCAACGTTTGCAACACAATGGAATCCCTTCATGAATTCCGGGTTCAGCAAGGGTGCTCCGGGGCCTGAGGCATCGAACAGGACGACCTCAGGGGTTTGATTGTTGAAACTGAAGAAGAATTTTAGACGGTTGGGGGAAATCTGTGGAGCGGCAAAGCCAAAATGGAAGGCCGACCAAGGGCCAGTCATGGCCGGCGCGCTGTTCTTCTGGGTGGCGAGGGTGATCCTGCTGGATGGCTGAGAAACCCAATGGAATGTGGCCGATTGACCGCCCGCGCTGATCTGCTTGCCATCAATATTGAGAACGGCGTCAGAGGTGCCGGACGACTTGACCTCATTGAGGGTGAAGTCGAGCGAAGGCTGGTTTCCGCCACCGGAAAAGAGGGTGGAGGAGATCCTTTGGGCACTGTTGAGGAAAGCGAGGAAAGAGGGGTTGATGTGGACTGCCGAGCCGGGGGCAACTGCGTATTGAGAGCCCTGCTGAACTACGAGCGCGTGCAGAGATGTGCTGAACTGCGCAAACGATCCGGATCCGGGCGCGAAAACCTGGGCGACTTCCTCGGTGGTGGCTTCCGTGGTGGACTCGGGGTTGAAGGGGAACTTGGCCAGCAGGGGTGCAATCTGCCCACAGAAGGCTTTGGCTCCGCCGCCGGCTGCGTTGGCGGGAGCTTGAGCAGCCAGGTTCTTGGCCGATTCGATAGGCGCCTCCAGTAGAGTGAAGCTGGTCTTATCCATGTTGCCGGCGGGATCAGGGAGAAAGCCGTTGCGCAGGTTTTCGGCGGCTTGTTCGGCGGTAACGGCCGCCTGGATTACGGGCGCGGCAGCGGTGGGGTCGTTGGCATTGGCAGCGTTGAGGGTGAGGTTCTTCACGGCGCCTTCAAGACCCTGCAGGGATTGGATGTAGGACTGGTTGGAAGGGGCAAGGAAGCGATTGTCGGGATTGGATGGCGGGACCACGGACTGAGGCGCCTGAAAGAGGTTTGATATCTCAGGCGCGGCAACGCCGGTGTTTACAGAGATGAGGGAGAAGAGTTCCAGCATGGCAGACGTATTCGAGTCCAGCGCGCTGAGCTTGGGCCCGGCATCGGCGAAGTTCTTGTAGGGAACGAATTGCGCCTTGGTCAGGTAGGTTCGCCAAGTCTGTGCGTAGTCAGCAAAATACGCCGACTTCAACTGGCCGGAGAGAACAAGCCGGTCGATCGGGGGCCCGGATGAGGGGCCGAGAACCCATTCTTCTCCACGGAAATACGGGTCGGGATGCAGGATAGCGTCCTGCATGAAGGCGAAACCATCCTTGGTGAAGGCTCCCTGCACCGTGTAGTTATCGATTATGTATTGCGCGGAGCCGGGGAATTTGCCGTTGAAGGTAAACCCCGGGACTTTGCGATTGGCGGCAGCCAGCATGCTTTGATAGACGTGCTGGAATCCCTGGAAACCATTGAGGTAAGCACGGGCATGGATGACAACATCAGTGTTGGGAGACCCGCCTGCTTTGGCCATACAGGAAGATGTTCCAGGGAGAAGGCTGGCATAGAACGCGAACTGAGTTTGCGCCAGATTGGACAGGTCGGAAGACGGTGAAGCGTTGCCGGCCCACTCGGCGAGAAGGGCCGAGGGGAGAAATTCAGTCGTGTCCTGCGCGGAGTCGGGGTCGGGGGAGGAGGTCGTGATCACATAGGCTTTCAGCGGCCGGTAGGTTGCGCTGTAGTCGGCATCGGGGGTGGGAACCGAAGGCACGGCGCGGAGCTTGGCGAGGATGTTCTCCTGCGTCGGCGACAGCAGAAGACTGCGGAATTTGTTCGCGTAAGCCTGGCAGGCAACGGGGTAGAGAGCTTCGCCGCGGAAGAGGCCTATGCGCGCCATGAGCGGTGGACCGTCCTTGCGATAGCGGCCAAGCTCATCGAGGACGGCTCTTAGCTTTTCGAGGGATTCAAGGTCACCCTGGGAGGCGAAACTGCCAGCGGCCACCGGCGAAACCGGGGCGGCCGCGGCTGCGGCGACGCGCTCTTCGAGGGCGCGATTCTTGAAGAACGAGATGGTGGCAAGGGCCAGCAGGAGCAGAATCACCGCGCTGGCGGTTGCGAGTAAAGCGCGCTTGAGAAAGCTGGTGCGGGTGCTGGCGCGGCTCGTCTCAAGGGCAGATTTGTCGGCCAGCAGGATATTCGAGAACAAGTGCGGAAGGAAGACCCACTGCGGAACCTTGCGCGTGCCGCCTCGCCTGGCTTGCGGGGCCGGCTGCTGCTCTGCCTGGGCGGCGGCGAGGGAAAAGATGCGGGTTGCCCCAGCGTTCACCGGAGCGGACGTCTGGGGTCGAGCCGGACCGATTTCAAGAACGTCTTCGATCAGGTGGGCACGCATGCCGGCGAAGAAGAACCCGCGCAAGAACGGGTTGACGCCGATTTGACTGGGACGCGCGACTTCAGCGAGGAAGGAGACGACGCCCGCGCGAAGTTTACGCAGGTCACGGGGAAATTCATAAGCTCGAGCCAGTTCCTGGAGTTCGCCGCCACGGGACAGAATGTCGAGGCGGAACTCGGCGAGAGCGTAGAGAAGCTGGTCGAATCGCGCGCCGATCAGGGCCGTAGCCTGCTCCGTATAGAGACCGTACCCGGACGATAGGGCAGACAGCAGAGACCCGATGGGAAGCTTGATTTCCTCATCCGAGAGACGGCCGACGTATTCGGCAAACGGAGTGATGTTATCAAGTTTTGTGAAAAGCACGTAGATGGGGAGCGAGATGCCCAGGGTCTGCGAGAGTTGGCGGAGACGCTCGTTCAGGCTTTGAGCCAGCGCGCGAATCTGCTCAGTGGTATTGGGGGCCATGATGCGCTCGATGCTTACGCACACGACGACCGACCGCGCAGGGAGACGGCTGTCGCTGGAGAAGACCGAACCCAGCCGTGCAGGGATGGTGGCCTTGATGAGTCTTAACCAGAGAGGCGGCTGACGCAGCAATGCCCCTCCGGCTTCAACCAGGACGTAGTTGCCGGCTAGCCAGAGATTCGCGAGTTGGGTGGGAACAACGAGTCCGTCCCGATAGACGTTTCCCGCGAGCAACTCAGGATCGAGGCCTGACTGGAGCACGGTTTGGGTCTTGGCAGAGTTTTCATCTCCAATGACATAGATAAGAGGCAGGGAAGCCAGAGATTTGGCGCCTGCGCGGCCGGCTTGGCGAACCTTGGCATCCGCGTCGCGGAGCAGGGCGTTCAGATTGACCGCATCGGGTGTGTCCAGTCCTCCCCCTTGCGAGGAACCGCCGCTTAACTTGTGCAGATACCAGACAACGAAGGCGATGGCCAAAGCGCCCAACAGACCGAGGATGACGCAAAAAAGCACCAGCCTTGTGCCTTCAAAGTGCAGCGCAAATGCTCCCCAGATGACCAGGGCCAGGTAAACGATGAAGATAAGTATCCCAATCAGGACGCGTTTCATAGGGATATCTCCTGAAGGCTGGTTGCCTGGTGAAAGGCCAGAGTTGCGGGAGACTGCTGGTTGTCCCGTGCGCTTGTGGGCATGGACTGGCGGAGGATCAACACGTAGGCGAGATAGGCCAGAAGAGTGAAGACTGCGAGCAGGATGGCAGCCACTGCCAGGCGGCGAACCCAGGGGTCGCGCTTTGGTGGCGGCGGAGCAGCCGGGGCTTCAGTGGGGCGGAACAGCGCATAGGCGCCGCGGATGCGGGCTATCTTTTCGCGGATTCGGTGCAGTATGGAATGAATCTCAGAAGCATCCCCGAATGCGAAGCGGCCCCGGTAGCCCAGCATAAGGCAAAGGGCATGCAACTCCAGCACATCGGCAACCTCAGTGGATTCGGGGCGATTGAGCAGTTCGGTGACATTCTGGAAGAAATATTCACCCGCGAAATGTCCTCCGAACATCTCTTCCTGCAGCGGACGCCGGGCCCAGTCTGCGAAGGTAGGGTCCTTGGAATTCAGGATACTTTCATCGAGAAACCCGATGATGGCATAGAGGGCCATCTTCGAGGCTTCATCGCTGTATCCCATGGCCGAAGCGTCTTTTACCGCCGCGGAAATCATCTTGCGCAGCGTGGCGCGGAAGGTTTCGGCGTTTTCAACGCGCTGGACGAAAAATCGGGTGCGCAGGATGACTGTGAAGACCTCCTGGAACGCCAGTGCCAGATTGTTGGTCTTCATCTCTTGAAGAGCGGAAGAAGGCGAAGAAGTCATGCGGAGGCCTCCATGATGATGGTGAGATCGAAGGTTGCGTCACCCAGGTCGCCGGGCAGATAGACTCCAACCTGCTTGGTCTGGAGAATATGCTGCCAGCAGGCACCGCTGAGGGAGATTGAGAAGTAATGCATGTCCGCCTGGGCGTGGAGCGCGGAGGGCGGGACGGGAAGGTGCATAAGCTCAAGGCCGGGAAGAGCGCGCTGGACAAGCTTCGCAACTCCCTCGGCCGAGCAGACTTTGAGGAGCCTGGGCGTTTGGCGCAGGATCTCCGAATCCGTGAGTGAGGAGCGGATGCCCAGGACCCAGCGCGAACGGCGGAGGCAGCGCTCGTCGCTTACCGGAGCCGCATAGAAGTAACTGTCCGTTTTGTGGAACTGGAGGGTGACCGTGTTGGATGGGGCCACAATCTCGAGGTAACGCCGGATAAGCGCATCCAACTCTCTGAAAGTGGAAGTCAGATCCCGGTGCTGGTACGGCGGAATCTCATCCCTTGTCGCCTCCAGAGAAAACGTGCTGAGAGCACCTGCGAGGCGGGCTAGATCCCGGTAGACCTCCTCCGGGTGACTGCGGCGGTCCTGCAGATGATGGCGCAACGCGGGAAGCGCTGAGCAGAGTGAGTGAAGGAACCAGTAGTTGGCGACGTCCAAAGCAGAGGTCCCGAGTTCAAAGCGGCCCGAACTGAGCCTCATGCTGCGAGTGGAAACGATCTTTTCATCGATGGCCTGCGCCAGACGGTGAATGAGCATGACCAGGCTTTCGCACGCACTGATGCGCAGACAAGGCGGAATAAATTCAGGGTCACAGACAAATCCCCCAGCGCCGTCGCGGAGGACGCGGGCTATGGGGAAGGAGACCGTGTCTTCAGAGAGCTGAGACTCGCTCAGCAGGACCAGGTTCTTGCGCGCAAACGAGACGTTGTACTCGCCCTGGCCAGCGGAATCGTCTCTGAGCTTCCGTTGAACGGCACTGTATCGCGTACTGGCGCCGCCACCCAGATCGCAGTCGAGGCCCTGGTCTTGCCGCGGCGGGATCGCCAGATACAGGATGATTTCACTATCTGTTGAGGAAAAGAGGCTGCTCAGATTTGCAGGATCGGGAGCTGAGTCGCAGTCGGGCAGATCGAAGATGAGACCGTCTGGCAAGATGCCGGATGCGAAACCGAGGATGGCGAGCCCGTTCCGCATGGCCTCAGTATCGATGGAAAAATGGAGAAATCCCCACGGCTCCTGGCGCAGGTTGGAGCTGAGGAACCAAAGCGTATCTTCGAAATACCGGCTCTGCGTCTGGAAGTGATGAGGACCGAGATGCATGCCTTCAGACCAGACGACCCGCGACAGGAACTTCATAGTAGGTGGACCGCCATGGGAGAAAGTTGGAGATCGGGCTCGCTTACGGATCGATACAAAGCGAATCTCCTGTGCCTGTTGCTTGACCTTCATCGGCAAGACATGCCGCTTGTCCGAACGATACTGGGAAATCTTCGAGGAGTTTGTTCGTCCGGTATGGTAGGGCGCAAGCGCATTATACGCAAAATCTTTTTTGGGTGAACAGGTAAATCTGATGCAAAGAATGATTTATGCTACCGGCATCGCACCGGAGGTCGTATTTTATGGAAAAACCGACGACACCTGCTGGACCCAACCCCTCAAACTCTCCATGGCCGGAGGATTCCGATCGTGGACAGGACTTTGGGGCGACGGGCGTTTTTGGGGCGGTGAAGGCGCCCGACCCGGTGCGGACCCAGACGACGGGCTCTGGAGTGGAGCCTGAAGCCCAATTGAACCGGGCAACAGAAGCCGCAAGACCACAGCCGGTGCAGGGATCGCCGGTTCGTGCGGAGCCGGTGGTCCATAAATTGGTTTTCGGAGGTGGCGCCGCTGAGAGTTCGTCGGAGCTGCTTGACCGGATACGAACGGCGTCAGCTGAAAGAGCGCCCACTGCGGAGACGGCCCCTGCTCCCCCGTCTGCCACCAAGGGCGCGGTGTTTGAGCCAGACCCATTAGCCGGTGGGCGGGGCAGCGGGGGATTTACCGAACTGCTGCGCACGCTGGGCAGCGAATCGCCCTCACCGCCGGTTGCTTCAAGGGAGACGCCCGCGCAGGAGACGCCGCGTCCCGCACAGGATTCCGGATTTACATCTTTGTTGCGAACGCTCGGTTCGCAGGAAGCTTCATCGGCTCCAGTTGAGAATCCCATAAACAAGGTGCAGCCTGCCGCCCGATTCGTTCCAGAAGAGCCGCCGAAAACTCCTGCGGCTCCGGAGCCAGGCGGTTTTACACAATTATTGCGAGCCACGCCAGGCGCAGGCTCCGAGTTTGGCGGTTCCCAGGCCCAGCCGCCGAACCTGGGTGAAGCGCCAATTGCCGGTGGATCCCGGCCGACTGCGGCCGCCCCTGAAAATAAGCCGGGAGGATTCACACAGTTGTTCAGCTCCTTCGGAGGCGCGGCCGCGGCCCCACCGCCAGCGCCGCCGGCCAACCTTGAAGCAGCGGACTCCACGCGTGCGAGTGCGGGTTCCTTCACGCGGATGCTTTCGCTTGATCAGCAATCGCATCCCGCTGAGCCGGCATATCGCGAAGAGCGCAAGCCTTCCCCAGGAAGCCTCGACTATGGTCTAACCCCCGGAACAGCGGCGCCGGTGCCGGCAGCGGCGAGTCGCGATCCGTTTTCTCCAGCCCCGTTGCCCGAGGCGCAGCCGCCGCAAAGCACGCCGCCAGCGGGGGGAGCCGGAATCACGCGCCTGATTCAAATGCTGGACGAGCCTTCAAGAGCCCCAGCCCCACGCGTGGAAGATGCGCCCGTCAGTCCGCCACGAGGGGCGGAACCTGGCGTGTGGACGCAGACATTTGCTTCTCTGGTCACGCCCAGCGAACCTGCCGCGCCTCCGGCAAAGGCGCCGGACTGGGCTCCTCCGCCAGCGCTTCCGGCGGCGACAACATATCCGATCTCGCGCGAGGCTCCATATTCAGCCAGCGTGAGCGAGCCGGCAGTGAACCCGCCGCAGACGCCTTCCCGGACCTCGGGACCGAGTGAGTTTACGCGGATCCTCAGTGCCTCAAGGCTTCGCGAGATGTCCATGAAGGGTGGGCAGATTGCGGGTGTGGAGAACCAAACTCCGGTGGCGCCTCCTCAGAGCTTCGCACCACCCCAGAGCTTTGCGCCCCCGGCCTCGCCTGTCGCGGTTCCCAACTATCCGGTTCCCCCTCCGTCACCTATGGGAGGGATGCATGGAATGGGCGGAATGCCGCAGCCGGGCGGATTTCCTCCACCACAACCGCCGCAGTCACCTGGTTTTCCGATGCAGTTTGGGCCACAGCCGGGAGCGATGCCCGCAGGGGTTGGGGGCCTGCCACAGCAACCGGGAATGTATGCTCCGCCTCTGCCACCTATGCCTCTTGCGCCACAGGCTCCTCCGGCAAAACCGGTTCAACCCGGAATGGGGAAACTACAACAGTATGTGCCGCTACTGCTCGTGTTGATTATCGTTTTGCTGGTGGTACTCCTGGTGACGGTCATCTTCCTGATGAAGCACTAGAAGTAGTTGGATCAATTAGAGGGGAGGGAATATCCCTCAGGGGCTAAAGCCGCGCGCTTTCCAAGTCCGATCTGTTTAAGCGGCTCTAAGGTTCGGCGACGGAGCGGGACGGCGTCGCGTTCTTGTTGTTGATGAATGTGGCCGCGTTGTCGTAGTCGTATTCGATCATCTTGCCGCGTCGCAGCGGATCGGGTTCGCCGACAATGACCTTGGCCGCGGAGAGGTCGAGGCCCTGATCGTTCAGCAGCAGAACGGCATTGTGCAGGTGATCGCGGGTCGGCTTATAGTGGCCGCTGTTGTTCTGGATCTTGAGCAGTTGACCTTGTCTTGCAGTGATGGTCCCCGCACAAAGCACATCCATGCCTGCGTTGAAAGTGGAGTGGTTGAAGCTGAGCGAGTTATCGAAGATCTCGTTGCTGCCAAAGAGATTGCCGTACTTGTCGATTACGAATGCACGCGAGAAAGGGGCCGAGTCAAATTTGCTGTCGAAGCCCTCCCACAGCAGCCCGTCGCGGATCAGGATCAGGCGCTTGGTGCGCTCTTCCTTGTTGAGGAACAGCACGGCCCTGGGGAGTTCGGTCTTGGCCATGCTTCCGGGGTCCATGGGATCGACCTCCTGCACGCTTCCTTTCAGATAGGCGTCGAGAAATTGGTAGTCGAGATCGTCGAGTTGCGAAAAGGATTTCGTGCCGATGATATCGGCGGCCTTGGGGTCTTCGCTGGCGGCATGCATATAAGACCCGGAAATGGGGTTCTGCGTCTTGCCCGAGGCCACATAGAGCGAACGCTCAGCCGCATACCCTGGGCGCAGGGATTGCAGGTTGCCGAAGCCGCCCGGCTTGGCTGCTTTACGGGCAGCGAACTCCCAGTACTGCAGGAAGTTCCATGCCTGGCGTCCTAGTTGTTGCACTATGGGGCGCCGCAGCGAAGCGGTCGATGTGCTCTTGCCGGCTTTGGCGGTAAGCCATATCTGGCAGTTGGTTGTGATGCGGAAGGCGTGATATTTCTTGTCCTGAAGGAGTTGGGTATGCCGGAACTTGTCGAACTTCTCCAGGCTAAGATCGACGAGTCGCAGGTAACTATCGCGGCCGCGTTTCCACAGGGTGTCCGGCGTGGTGGCATCTTTGAATTCGGACAGTGTCATGATGATCGGTTCGGGCATATTCTGTAGTCTCCGTACCTGATTGATCGATGAAGCCGGATGTCCGTTTTGCCTTTCGCATCATTCGGCGTCAGGCAGGCTGCGCGAGCAGAATGATAAGTTCCATTTGCGGATTGAGGAGTTCAGCCGGGGCGTAGACGGCGAAGTTCCGTGCACGCTGGACCGATTCCCAAACCGGACCACCCAGCTCAATGGAGAAGTACTGTTGACGCAGTTTGACCGGGATCGCCCGGGGTGGCGTCGCCACGTGCTGAAGGCGCAATCCAGGCAGCGCGTTGCGGATGAGGGTCTCAAGCTGGGTTGCGGAGCAGGCCTTCAAGAGTTTCGGGGTGCGGTCGATCAGGTCCGCGTCGCGGATATCGGCAGAAATCGCGAGATAGAAACGGGAACCCTCGAAGTACGCATCCTTGTCGATGGAGGTTGCGTAAATGGTTTCCCTGACCATCTTGAGCGGGAGCGCGACAAAGTTGCTTGGCACCACAGTCTCCAGCATGACGCGGATAAGCCGGTCAAGTTCTCCGAAGCACTTGCCAAGCTGCTCGTGATGGTAGGCAGGCAGGTCCTTGGGAGCGATCTTACTGGAGAAAGCGGTTAAGGCTCCTCCCAGATCGGAGAGCTCATTGAATAGCATTTCGGGTTGAATGTTGCTGGATTCGAGGAAGTGGCGAAGTACAGGAAGATGGCTGTTAATGGTGTAGAGAAGCCAGAAATTGGCGACGTCCGAGGCCGAGAAATCTGCCAGGGACTGGTTCTTCTGGCGGCGGGTGCCAGAGAGCTGACTGCTGCGCGTAACCAGCAACTCGACCATGTTACTAAGGATGCGTTTCAAGGTGGGGTGCGCGTGTATATCGATGAGAGGCGGAATGTAGGCAGGGTCAACCTGATACATTCCAGTCTCGGAGCGGAGAATGCGGATGAAACCAAGAATGACCGATCCCTCGCGGTTTTCGCCTTCGGCAAGAATCTGAAGGTTCTTGCGCGCAACCTGTACAGGCTTTTCACCGCTTCCCGTATTCTCGTCGCGGACCATTAGCAGTTGAGCGAGGAAGCGCGTGCTGACTCGCCCGCGATCCACCGAAACATTCATGCCACCTTGCAGATATTCCGGCACGGCCAGGTAGAAGGTGCAGCTCTGGCGTCCGTCCGCAAAACATTCGTCGAGTACCCTGGCTGGCGGTGGGTATTCTGACGCCGGAATGTCGAGAGGAAGCGCATCGGGGAAGATGCCGGAAGCAAGGGTTATGGCCAACCTGCCTTCCGACAAGGCCTTGGTATCGATCTGAAGTTCTCTAAAGCCCCAGGACCGAGAGTTCAGGGAGTCCAGATAGAATCGCGCACTATCTTCAACAAAGCGCTCCTGTGCCTGCAAGTGCTGGGGGGAGAGAAATATACCTTTGGACCAGATAACGGGTTGAAGCTGTCGCATTTCTGAGCAACCTCGGCTAAGTATGTCATGTTACCGGTTAAGTCAAACCGGCGTGTGAACCTAAGGCCCCGGATCGTCCTTCATAGGCTGGCGGCCAATCCGCGATTCGTTGCGCGGACCGGATACCACCGGAATCGTGCCGTCGTTTCCGGTTGCAGAGAAACCTCGTTCTGCCGGAGATACGGGGCGTTTCTGGATGACGCTATCAGTTCGGACCTCAGGCCTGCCACTCTATCTGCCTCGGAACCTTGACCGGAGCCGAAGGCCCCATGGATCACGGGATTGACGATACTTTCGCCCTCGGTTGGGCTGCGCGCTGTTCTCGCTCGCTGGCCCTGAGAGGCGAATGGAAAGCAAAACGTCAAGTTGACAACACCATCCTCGCACAAGTCCACTGCACGCGAGAAACTATTTTTGCCGGGGAGCTCTTTACGGCCTGACTTGCGGCGTCATACGCCCGCAAAAAATATATAGACAGTGATCTTTTTTTGTGCTTTCTTTGACCTTAGTTGACTTCAATCGCATTACCGGAGCGTTATGGCCAGAGAGAGTACACAGCAAAAACTGAGTCGCGTCCGGGCTCCCCGGGTGCAAATCACTTACGACGTTGAAGTCGGAAACGCCATCGAAATGAAGGAGTTGCCCTTCGTGATGGGGGTGTTAGGCGATCTAACTGGACAACCGGAGAAGCCGCTCGCGGCTTTGAAAGATCGCAAGTTCGTTGAGATCAACCCCGACAACTTCGACAACGTGCTCAAAGGCATGGCGCCTCATCTGAAGTTCTCGGTGGAGAACAAGTTGAGTTCCGACCCCAGAGCGGGGCAGGTTGCAGTAGATCTGCACTTTGAGAGCTTCGATGATTTCTCACCTGCCAAGGTGGCCGAGCAGGTCGGCCCCATCAAAGAATTGCTTGATCTGCGGACCAGGCTGTCTAACCTGCGGGGCAGCCTGCAGGGGAACGATCAACTCGATCAGGCCTTGTTCGACGCGGTTTCAAAGACGGAAGAACTGAACAAACTGCGTGCGGAGATTGGTGGCAAGGCAGAGGGAGACAAGAATGAGTAGCCCGGCGAATCCGTTGGCGGCGCAAACCGCCGAAACACAGACCACTACTGAGGTGTCGCTGCTGGATCAGATTGTCGCCCAAGGGCGCTTTGGCAAGGACACCCTCGCGCAGGAACGCGGCAAGGACATGGTGAAGGAATTCATCAACCAGGTCCTTCAAGGGCACATGACACTTAGCCGCGATGCGGAAGCGACCATCGGCGCGCGGATTGCCGATATTGATCGCCTGATGTCGCTGCAGTTGAATGAGGTTCTGCATAATCCTGCGTTTCAGAAGCTCGAGGCCACCTGGCGCGGGATCAAGCACCTGCTTGATCAGAGCGAAACCAGCGACATGCTCAAGATCAAGCTGCTGAACGTCTCGAAGAGGGACCTGCTGAGGGATCTGCAGCGTGCTCCGGAGTTCGACCAGAGCGCGTTCTTCAAGAAAGTGTACGAAGAGGAGTTCGGTGTGTTTGGCGGCGCTCCTTTCGCGGCCCTCGTGGGTGACTATGAGTTCGGCCGCGGCGGGGAGGATGTTGAATTGCTGGAGAGGGTGTCTCAGGTGGCGTCTGCTGCGCATGCGCCATTCCTTTCTGCGGCCGCACCGGAGATGATGAACATGACCGAATTCGGCCAGTTGACCGGAGTTCGGGATATGTCAAAGGTCTTTGACACGACTGAATATGCGAAGTGGAAGTCTTTCCGGGCTTCGGACGACTCCCGTTATGTAGCTCTTACCCTGCCGCATGTGCTGATGCGCGAACCTTACGGTCTGGCGACGAGGCCGATTGACGAGTTCGCCTACGAGGAGGGAGTCGACGGGAGGGATCACTCGAAGTATCTGTGGGGCAATGCCGCGTATGCTCTTGGGGCGCGGCTGACGAATTCCTTTGCAAAGTTCGGTTGGTGCGCATCGATTCGCGGCGTGGAGAACGGCGGCCTTGTGGAAGGATTAGCTACCCACAACTTCCGCACCGATGAAGGCGACGTGGCATTGAAATGCCCAACCGAAGTCAGCATTACCGACCGTCGCGAAAAGGAACTGGCCGACCAGGGTTTTGTGCCGCTCGTGCATTGCAAGGGAACGGACTATGCCGCTTTCTTCAGCGTACAGACGGCTAACAAGCCCAAGGTCTATGACAAACCAGAGGCCAATGCGAACGCAAGGCTATCGGCTCAGTTGCCCTATATGCTGGCCATGGCCCGTTTCGCGCATTACTTGAAGGCCATGATGAGGGACAAACTCGGCAGCACCATGAGCAGGTCGCAAGCGGAGTTGTTCCTTAACCAGTGGATAGCGAACTACGTGATCGCGGACGATAACGCGTCGCAGGCCGCCAAGTCAGAAAGGCCTTTGCGAGAGGCTCGCATCGAGGTAATGGAGGTGCCGGGAAAACCAGGGGCGCTGCGCGCGGTGGCCTTTATGCGTCCCCACTTCCAGCTGGATGAGCTCACTGTGTCTCTGAGACTTGTAGCGGATCTGCCGCCACCAGCGGGCAAATAGATCGACCGCTTCCTGTCTCTTGAACCGGGAATCCCCAACCGGCCTTCAAGCAAGGTCGCACATGAAAGGACTGTGACATGGCAGTTGATTTCTATTTGAAACTCGATGGCATTCAGGGTGAGACGGTCACTGAAGGCTTCAAGGATCATATCCAGCTTCTTTCCTGGAGCTGGGGTGCCTCCCAGGTGACCTCGGTTGCTGGAACCGGTGGATCAGGCGCGGGCAAAGCCGATCTCTCCGACCTCAGTATCATGAAGTTCCTTGATAAGGCAAGCACGCCTTTGTTCAAGTCACTCGTCAGCGGCACACACATCAAAACAGGGACGCTGAGCGCAGTGAAAGCCGGCGCCAAGGGCAAGCCCTTTCTCAAGGTCGATTTTCAGGAACTGTTTGTGACCTCGCAACAGCTTTCCGCGTCGAGCGAGATTCCGAGCGAGAGCGTTTCCTTCAGTTACAACCAGATCAAGGTTGAATACAGCACGCAGAATGAGCAGGGCATTCTGACCACGACCGGAGCGGTTACTTACAACACCAAGGAGAATAAGGTCTCCTAGCAGACGATGACACCACTCGCCCTTTACCGCGAAGGGAAACTGCGGGAGGCCATCAAGGCGCTTGGCGAAGAGTTGAAATCGAATCCTCTCGACGCCAAGCGCCGCACGTTCCTGTTCGAGCTTCTGTTGTTTGCCGGGGAGTTTGACCGCGCGGAGAAACAGCTCGATCTTCTGGCGGGAGCGAATGCCGAGGCTGCCGCGGGGACTCTGCTCTATCGAAGTGCCTTGCACGCCGAGCGCACAAGGCAAAGTATGTTCGCAAATCGGGAGAACCCTCCTTCCCGGCAAAAACCGGTTCATGGCGGAGTTTGGAACGGGAAGGCGTTCAGCGAATTCAGCGATTCCGATCCGCGAATCAGCGCGAATTTAGAGGTGTTTCTGGCCGGCAGTTATACCTGGATTCCAATTCATTTTCTCCGCAGGCTCGAAATCGAGCCTCCTGCCAATCTACGCGACCTTGTCTGGGCGCGTGCCCGCGTCGAAACGAGTTCTGACTTTCGCCTGCAGGAACTTGGCGAGGTAATTTTGCCCGCTTTATGTCCGCTGTCTTCGCGTCATACAGATGAATCCGTGCACTTGGGCCGCGAATCCGCCTGGGAACCGGATGAAACCTATGGCGAAATCCCTTATGGCGCCAAGATGATGCTTGTCGATGGCGTGGATGTTCCGCTGCTGGAGATTCGCAGCGTGGTGTGGTCTGCTCCGGAGAAGGAGTCTCAAAATGCCTCTGCGTGAGGATTTGCTTGCGCCGATTGCAGGAGAGAATCCATCGGGCGAGGACCTTTACTATGACAAGGTCTTCGATCAGATCAAGGAAGCGCGTAGAGAGGAAGAGGAAGATATTCCGGCAGGGGATTGGGGACGGTCCCAGGTCAAGAAGGCGGACTATCGTTCGGTCATCAAATTGGCGGGCGAGGCCGTGGCTACGAGGAGCAAGGATCTTCGGCTGGCCGGCTGGCTTGTAGAAGCGTACCTCAGGGTTGAAGGTTTCCCGATTCTAGCGCCCAGCATCGAGTTGCTTCGCGCCATCCAGGAGACATTCTGGCCAACCTTCTATCCACCGATCGAGGAAGGCAACGACCTTGAATTCCGAATGATTTCGGTGGAGACCGCGGCACGGCTGATTGCTGTAGCCGTTCGCAAAGTGCCTCTAACCCGGCGCGGTCTGAGCCTTGAAGATTACTTAGAGTCCCGCGTGGTCGGCTATGAGAAGGACGCAACTTCAGATGCAAAGGTGGAGGCGCGGCAGGATGCGATCAATCATGGGAAGCTGACCGCAGAAGATTTCGACCAGGCGTTTGTGGCAAGTCCCAAGAGCCTCTATGTGGAAGCGGACGCTGCGCTTGCTGAATCGCTTCTGGCAACAGAGCGTCTCGATCATTTTCAGGGAGAGGCATACGGGGACAATGCCCCCAATCTGTCCAATCTGCGGGCCGCGCTCGAAGAAGTTCATCAAGTCGTCGTGTCGCTGCTCAACGAGCGGCGAAAAACTGAGCCCGATCCTGTGCCGGCTGCCGACAAGCCATCGGCGCCGTCCGGAGACGAAGCGGAAGTTGCCGGACAGACGCAAGTGGGAACTGAGGGTGCGCCGCCAGGCCAACAGGTCCGGCGCAGGCCCGCCTCAGCTGGGCAACTGGATGGGATAGGGGATGCTTACGCGCTGGTAGTCGAGAGCGCAGAGTTTCTATTTCAAAGGGATCCCACATCTCCCACGCCCTATCTTGTATGTGCCGGCTTACGGCTGGGGGAGACTCGCATGCAGGGATCGTCACCGGCGCCGGGCTTCGCAGTGGGACCAAGTGCGGAGATACGACAATCCCTGCGGGCGCTAGCTTCAAAAGGAGCGTGGAATGAATTGCTGCGTGCTTCCCTTCCGATTCTGGCCAGCGAATGTGCCAGAGCGTGGCTCGATCTGCATCGCTACATCTGGCGAGCCGGGCAGGAAACCGGGGCCGAAGCATTGTCGGACGCAGTGGTCGGGACGGTGAAGAGTCTTCTCACCGTTAAGCCCGAGTTGCGGTACTGGACTCTTGAAGACGACACCGGGGCAGCCAACCCGGAAACGCAGCAGTGGTTGGATGCAACCGTTCTGCAATAGCACATTGGGGCATTTCCCAGATTGACGTGGAGCAGGCAGGGAAGTGCAAGGAGGATTTGACTTCCACCCAGCGAACGAGCCCGTCGCCGGGGACCCTGAATAGAAAATCCACTTATCCCCAAGCGATCCCCTCAACACCGACCGAAAAACGCCATAGCAGTGATTTTGGGAGGAAGAGTTGGCCAGAACAAAGTCTGAGGTTCTGATCACGCAGTCATTGATCGATCGGCTGGTCGATCAGGAGGAGTGGCCTGAAACGCGTGCCGCATCGATCAGCATGTATCGCGAGTCGCTCAAACGGGACGTGGAGTGGCTGCTGAATACCCGGCAGCCGGTTATTCCCGAGTTGGAGTCCTATCCTGCTACGGCCGCGTCGGTTTTGAATTATGGGTTACCTGACCTTCATAGTTTCGGTGGTTCCGCGGGTAAGGACCAAAATGCTCTCACAAGCGCTCTGGAGAAGTGTATTCGAACCTTCGAGCCCAGGATCAACCTGCCGCGCGTCTATCTGACGCGCTCGGACCCGCTCAGCCGGAGCTTGAAGTTTCATATCGAGGGGCAGGTCTTCTACGAAAACATGGATGAAGAAATCAAATTCGACACAGTGCTGGAACTCATCAGCGGCGAGTACGAGGTGAAGTAAGCCATGCGCGAGGAATTGCTGGAATATTATGAGCGCGAACTCACCTATCTGCGCCAGATGGGCGGCGAATTTGCGCGCAAGTATCCCAAGGTCGCGGGAAGGCTATTACTTGATCCGGATCGCTGCGACGACCCACATGTGAATCGGCTCCTTGAGGGCTTCGCGTTCCTTGCAGCCAGGGTCCATCGCAGGATTGACGACGATTTTCCCGAGATCAGTGAATCGCTTACCAAAATCATCCATCCGGGCTATCTGCGCCCTACGCCTTCGATGACCATCGTGGAGTGCCGGCCAGACCCTGCCCAGGGGAAGAAGACAGCGGGGATGCGTATTCCGCGAGGGACACCGCTGGTGACGAAGGCCACCGTCGAGGGGCTGCCTTGCCGCTTTCTTACCGCGTATGATGTGGACCTTTGGCCATTCTCCGTTGCGGCGGCGGAGTGGCGCCAACCGGAGCGGATGCAACGCCCGCCCCGCGCGTCTGTGGGAGTACAAGCCGTAGCGGCCGCCCGCTTGCGGCTTCGTTGTGGGCAGGATGTGGTGTTCTCCGGACTTCCGCTTTCGCATCTGCGTTTTCATCTGGCCGGGGATGCAAGCGTTGTGTACTCGCTGTATGAGCTTTTCTCTGAGAAGTGCATCGAGATTCAGCTTCGCGATCCGAAAGATGAGAAGCGACTGATCAGCCTGGAGCCGGGGCGGATTCGCATGGTAGGGTTCGACGCCGAAGAAAGCCTCTTGCCCTTTGTGCGGCGCTCAATGGATGGGCACCGGCTTCTGCAGGAGTACTTTGCCCTCCCTGAGAAGTTTCTGTTTTTCGACCTCGACGGCCTTGAGCCATTGGCACAATCCGGTTTCGGCGAAGAGGCCGAGATTGTTTTCCTGTTCTCGAGCTTTGAACGCGCTGAACGGCAGCAGGTTCTGGAGCTGGGCGTCAACGAGCGGACATTTCGGCTCGGATGCACTCCGGCAATCAATCTCTTTTCGCAGTCGGCGGAGCCCATCCTTCTGAGTCAGACGCGGCATGAGTACACCGTCATCCCGGATAGTCGCCATTCCACGATGATGGAGATCTTCAGCATTGAAGAGGTTATCGCAACCAATCCGAAATTACGCCAATCGATTGTGCTGGAGCCCATGCATGCTTACCGGCATCAGACGCGCAGCCGCGAGGACCTTGCTTTCTGGGTAGCAACCCGGCATTTGAACGAGTTTGGCGAGCGGGAACCCTCAACGATGACCATCTCGGTGGTTGACCTCACAGGCAATTTCACTGACCCCGAGGCGGACGTGCTGATGGTGAGGACCCTGTGTACCAACTTCGATTTGCCTTCCCGTTTCCAGTTTGGATCGGACGCCGGCGATTTTGATGCGACCGGCTACCCGGCGGCTAAGACAGTCATCGGGTTGCGGCGCCCTACGTTAAGCATCGACCCATCCGCGGGGCAAGGGCATTTCTGGCGGCTAATCTCGTTGCTGTCTCTTAACTATCTGTCTCTTAATGAAGAGGGCCGACCCGCCATGCAAGAGATTTTGCGGCTGCATAACATGAGCGATTCGACGGCTAGCGAGAATCAGGTGGGATCGATATTGAAGATGAAATCTTTGCCCAATTTTGCGCTGGTCGACTCAGCCTATGGCCTTATTCCTGCGCGGGGAACCCAGGTGGAAATGGAATTTGACGAGCAGCAATTCGCAGGCAGCGGGGTATATCTGTTTGCCGCCGTACTAGATCGATTCCTTGCCGGTTACGCTTCAATGAACAGCTTTTCGCAACTTACTGCACGGAGCACTTTACGAAAGGAGGCGCTGGGAAAATGGCCACCGAGAGCTGGGACTCAAGCACTGCTGTAACCGGGCAGGCAATCGAAGACAGGGATCGGCCCGAGTTTCGAAATCTTCGCAAGATGTTGGAAGAAGAGCCGTTTCGGGTGCATTTCTTCCAAGCGGTGCGCATGCTGCAGAAGATGGAGCAGGATCGCAAGCCTGTTGGCTATTTCATCACGCCCCAGGGAGAGACAATTCGATTTGCCGCACGGACTTCGCTTGCGTTTCCGCCCAGCGAGCTTTGCGATTTGCGGCGCATGGAAAATGGGCAGATGAGCATGACCGTGGAGTTCATGGGTCTTTGTGCTGCCATCTCTGTCATGCCGGCGCCTTATACCGAGTTCCTGATTGCGCGGACCCGGCAGAAGGATCATGCGATGGAAGACTTTCTGAATATCTTCAACCACCGCATGATTTCATTTTTCTACCGAGGCTGGGAAAAGTATCGCTTTTTTATAGAGTATGAGAAATCCGGAGAGGATCGGCTTTCCGACCGTCTGCTTGATTTGTTGGGCCTTGGAACCGAGAGCATGCGTGATCGAAGCGGAATTCCGGACGCTGCATATTTGAACTACGCAGGGCTATTGGCGCGTCATGTGCGTTCGGCTGCTTCGCTCCAACAGATTCTTGAAGACTATTTCGGAGTTCAGGTGCAGATCCATCAATTTGCCGGCGCGTGGCGCAAGCTGAACCCCGAGAATCAGACCTGTTTTTCAGGATTTGGCGGAGCAAACGAAAGGCTTGGAGTGGGAGTCGTGGCCGGGGACGAAGTTTGGGATCATCATGGGCGAATCCGGATTTCGCTTGGTCCGATGCGTTTCGAGCAGTATCTCAGGTTCCTGCCGGGACAGGACGCTTACCACGAGCTTGTTGCGTGGTTGAGGTTTTACTCGAATGGGAGTTACGAAACAGAAGTGCAATTGGTTCTGGCGCGGGAAGATGCCCCGTCCTGCGAGTTGGGGTCGGGCGGGACAAAGCGTCCACAACTGGGACTGGTGAGTTGGTTGAAAACCAAGCCGCTCGAGCGCGACCCCGCCGACGCGACCTATCTGGTGCAGTGAAAGATGTTTTCACACCGAGGACATGGAAAGTTATGAGCACAAACCTGAAAGCGCTTATCGACAAGTTGAACGACAGCACGCGACGGGCACTTGAAGCCGCGGCCGGCTTGTGCGTCGCCCGTACGCACTATGACATCGAGATCGAGCACTATCTATTGAAAGTGCTCGATGGCAGCGACAACGACATTGCCGCGATTCTCAAGCATTTTGGCGTTGATCGCTCCCGATTGACCAAGGAGCTTGAGCGTAGCCTGGATTCTCTGAAAAGCGGCAATGCGCGCTCGCCTGCATTCAGCCCCGCTGTGGTCAAGATGCTCTCAGAAGCGTGGACGGTTGCCAGTATCGACTTCAACGCGGGAAGTATTCGCACCGGGTTTACCCTGCTGGCTCTGTTGGGGCACGATGAGCTTTCGCGGATGGTGAAGGACATCAGCAAGGAGTTACAGCTGATCAATGTAGACAGTCTGCGCAGCGCTTTCTATGACATTGTGACCAGATCCACCGAGACGCAGACCAGCCTGGCTGCCTCGGGTACCGGGAAAGAAGAACGTGGCGGTGAAGGAGAAGGTTTTGCCCCGGCCTCAAAGGGCAAGACACCACATCTGGATCAATACACTGTGAACCTGACTGCCAATGCCAAGGCCGGAAAGATTGACCCGGTCCTGGGACGTGACCAGGAGGTTCGTCAAATGATTGACATTCTGATGCGGCGGCGTCAGAACAATCCGATACTCACGGGAGAGGCTGGCGTGGGCAAGACGGCTGTGGTTGAGGGCTTTGCCAATCGCGTTGTCAGTGGTGACGTACCGCCGGCATTGCGGGGAGTTCATATCCACAGCCTCGATCTGGCCTTGTTGCAAGCCGGCGCGGGAGTCAAGGGAGAGTTTGAAAACCGGTTGAAAGGTCTGATCAACGAGGTGAAGTCTTCAACCGAAAAGATCATTCTCTTCATCGATGAAGCGCATACGATGATTGGAGCGGGTGGACAGGCGGGACAGGGTGATGCGGCAAACCTGCTGAAGCCCGCACTTGCCCGAGGAGAACTTCGCACCATTGCAGCAACCACATGGTCGGAGTACAAGAAGTACTTCGAGAAAGATCCGGCTCTGGCCAGAAGGTTCCAGGTTGTCAAGGTTGAGGAGCCGACTGAAGATGTTGCCTGCGTCATGCTTCGGGGCATTGTGCCGTCGCTCGAGAAACATCATAACCTTCGCATTCTCGATGAAGCAGTTGCGGCGACAGTCAAGTTGTCGCATCGTTACATTGCCGGCCGGCAATTGCCGGACAAGGCTGTAAGCGTGCTGGACACGGCATGTGCGCGGCTCTCTTTGGGGCAGAACTCAACGCCTCCCAGGTTGGAGGATATTCAGCGGCAACTCGACTCGCTCGAAGTACAAAAGCGGGTTCTTGAACGGGAGACGAAGATTGGCGCGGACCATGCGGAAAGACTGGAGCAGATAGATGCTCAGATTGCTGTTGCGAAGCAGGATGAGACTGTTCTCAAAGAGCAATGGGAGAAGGAAAAGGCACTGATTGAAAAGATTCGCGCCCTGCAGGAAAGTCTGGAGTCACCGAAGCAGGAGGGGGCCGAGGCATCAGGAAACGAGAGCGACGCGCAAGCAGAACTCGGGCGCCTGGAAGCAGAGCTTGCAGCGCTGCAAGGTGAGCGGGGAATGATGCGGGTTTCTGTGGACGCGCAGATTGTGGGCGAAGTGATTTCAGCCTGGACCGGAATTCCTCTCGGCAAGATGGTTCGCAATGAGATTGATACGGTGCTCACGCTGGATGAACATCTGAAGAAGCGCGTGATTGGACAGGACAAGGCACTCTCCGCCATTGCGCAAAGGATTCTAACTTCGCGAGCCAACCTGGATGATCCGGTGAAGCCGGTCGGGGTTTTTCTCCTGATTGGACCCAGCGGAGTTGGAAAGACAGAGACGGCCATTGCGCTCGCCGACGTTCTGTACGGTGGTGAACGCAACATGATCACCATCAACATGTCGGAATTTCAGGAAGCGCATACGGTTTCAACCCTGAAGGGATCGCCCCCGGGGTATGTCGGTTACGGTGAGGGCGGCGTGCTGACTGAAGCTGTGCGGCGCAGGCCTTATTCAGTTGTGCTGCTGGACGAGGTCGAAAAGGCGCACCCGGATGTGCTGGAGTTGTTCTTCCAGGTCTTTGATAAAGGCAGGATGGAAGATGGAGAGGGCCGCGAGATCGACTTTCGCAACACGATCATTCTGCTGACCAGTAACGCGGCGACGGATACATTCATGAAGCTCTGCGCCGATCCCGAGACCATGCCCGATAGTCAGGGGATGCTCCAAGCCCTGAAGCCGGAATTGAATAAGATATTCAAGCCCGCGTTTCTTGGCAGGCTGTTGATTGTGCCTTATTTCCCGGTGCGGGATGAAGCTCTCAAGCAGATCATAAGGTTGAAGCTCGGGAAGATTCAACGGCGCCTGATGGAATCCCATAAGATCGCTCTCGAGTATGACGATGTGCTTTTGAACGAAGTGGCTGGGCGCTGCACTGAAGTCGAGAGTGGAGCAAGGAATGTCGATAACATCCTGTCGAACACCATGCTGCCCGATCTATCGCGCCAAATTCTGTCGCGGATTGCCGAGGGGGTAGCTGCGGACAAGGTGAGTGTTTCAGTCAAGGACGGCGCGCTGACTTATGCCTGGGATGTTGCGCCCTAGCACGCTCAGCGTCCGGTCCTGAGTTCTATCGAATCGCCTTATGGAAAAGCTTGGCGAGGAACAGGCAGGATTGGTATGGCAAGTCTGAAACAGACTGACCGCTTGATGCAGTTTTCAAGTTTGGCGGGCAAGGACGCGCTGCTCATTGAGTCGCTGGATGGCGAGGAAGCAATTTCGCGTCTCTTCGAGTATCATGTTGACTTGCTCGCGACGCCGGATACCGAGATCGATCCGAAATCCCTGGTTGGGACAAAAGCCACGGTCGCAATCGGCTTGAACGATGTAGCAGGAACAAGATGGATCAATGGCATTATTACGTCGTTTGAGGAGTGCGCAGGCGATGCGGACTTCAATGTGTTCCGGGCGCGCATCGTGCCTTCCATGTGGCAACTTACGTTGAGCACCAACTGCCGCGTCTTCCAGTCCAAGACGGTTGTCGATATTGTCAAGGCTGTAATTGGCGACTATGGATTGTCGGTGTCGGATCAGACGACGACTTCCTACAAGCCGCTTGATTACTGCACTCAATACTCCGAGTCGGATTTTCATTTTGTCTCGCGCATCATGGAAGAAAGCGGCATTTTCTACTGGTTTGAACATACTGACCAGGACAACAAGATCGTATTGGGAGACGCGCGAACAGTCTATCCGGACTGCCCGTTGTCAGCTTCCATTGTTTACGCTCTGAATGAGAAAGGAGCCGAGGGAGGATACGGAGCGTGGGTTTCAGAGTTCACTTCGACGGCGACCATGGTTTCCGGCAAGCACTCAACCGCGGATTACAACTTCCGCACTTATACTCGCGTTGATGCGGATCCCCAAAACAGCTCGAGCCCATACGGCAAGAACGCGTATGAACAGTATCTCTATCCCGCCGGGGAAGAGGGCTACATAAAAGATGCCACCACTCAATTGGTCAAGCAGTTTGAGGACTTGTTTCTTGATAGCCGGGCGCAGGCTTCCGATGCCACGTCGGAGATATATCGCGGCCGCGCCAACGCGCGCTCCTTTTGCGCGGGTTATGCGTTCACGCTGAGCAAGAGCCCTCGCACTGAGTGGAACCAGAAGTACCTGTTGACAGTGGTAAGCCACCATGCAGAGCAGGTTCCGCCCTACAGAACGACCGGTACAGGTCAAAGGGGCGGATACAGCAATCGATTTACGGCAATTCCCACAAGCGTCACCTTCAAACCGGCGCAGACATTCATGAAGCCAAAGATCTACGGCCCGCAGACTGCCAAGGTGGTCGTGTCCCAAGGGGAAGACATCTGGCTCGATAAGTACGGGCGGATCAATGTCCAGTTTATGTGGGATAAGGTAAGACAGAACAAGCCGGACAACACCTGGGTGCGCGTGGCGCAGCAATGGGCGGGGAATGGCTGGGGGACCTATTTCTGGCCGCGCGTAAACGATGAAGTGGTGGTTGTGTTTCTGGATGGGGATCCCGATAACCCGTTGGTTGTGGGCTCGGTGTATAACGGCGTAAATATGCCCAAATACCCCTTGCCGGACAACAGCACCCGTTCCGGACTGGTTACGCGCAGCAGCAAGGGCGGCTCCGCGCAGAATGCGAATGAGTTGCGCTTTGAAGACAAGACTGGCTCCGAACAGGTTTATCTTCATGCCGAGAAGGACATGGATGTTTCGGTGGAGCATGACCGCCGCATCTCGGTGGGGAACAATGACTCGCTGATCGTGACGGGGGTGCAAAGTGAGCAGATTGGTTCAAACTTCAACCGGCAAATTAAGTCGAATGCAGTGGAGCAGATAGGTGGGAATTCGGACCTTGGCATAAGTGGCAATCTTACTGAGCAGGTTGGAGGAAATCACTCCCTGAACATCAGCTCCAACGAGAGCGTTCAGGTGGGTTCGGCTTATTCCATGAACGCCAACAATACGGTCTACATTAATGCGGGCATGAGTGTGGTGATCCAAGCCGGGATGGAATTGTGCCTGCAGGGGTCCGGTGGCTTTATCACGATTGGGCCCGCAGGCATTGCGATCTCAGGGACGATGGTGATGATCAATAGTGGCGGAGCTCCGGTTTCCGGCAGCCCCGGGACGATATCCAGTCCTGGAACGCCAGCCGCTCCCGACAAGGCGGATGATGGCCAGGGCGGCGGCTCTAGCAGTTCGGCCTCGCCGGCCGCGTCGCCTGGCGCAAGCGCACCTCACAGTTCTGCGAGCGCGCTTGGTGGGGCGGTGGGAGCGGCTGGAGGCGCAGCCGGTCAGGCAGAGCAGGTCGTGCAACAAGCCACACAGCAGGCCGCGAATCAGGCGCAGCAAGCCGCGAGCCAGGCGCAGCAGGCAGCACAACAGGCGGAGCAGCAAGCACAACAGGGCGTCGATCAAGTCACGCAAGAGGCGCGGCAGGCCTTTCAGCAGGCCAATCAGGCTGTGCAGCAGGCGCAGCAGACCGTGAGCCAGGCCGCGGCGCAGGGCCAGGCCGCAGCGCAACAGGCACTTAGTCAAGCTCAACAACAGACACAGCAGTGCGCACAGGCCGCGGCGCAGGCCGTGCAGCAAGCGCAGCAAGAGGCACAGCAGGTGCAGCAGCAAGCTCAACAGGCCGCGGCTCAAGCCAAACAAGCGGCTCAGCAGGCGCAGCAGCAGGCCCAGCAAGCGGTCCAGCAGGGTCAACAGGCCGCTCAGCAAGCGCAACAACAGGCGCAGCAGGCGGCACAACAGGCGCAACAGCAGGCCCAGCAAGCGGCCGCTCAAGCGCAACAGGCTGCCAAGCAAGCGCAGCAGCAAGCTCAGCAGGCGCAGCAGCAGGTGAAGCAGGCCGCGAGTCAGGCACAACAGCAGGCTCAACAAGCCTCGCAGGCCGCCCAGCAATCGGCAAGTCAGGCCATCAGCCAGGCACAGAGAGGGTTTTAGGGCACTTTGGGAATAGCGGGCTGCACCATCGGCAGTCAGACTTCGCTGAGTTGGGACAGACAGGGCTGGAAGAATGTGCTATTCCGTATCGCCGGCGCTTGTGGCACTGCTGACGATGGCCCCAAGGGCAGCGCGATGAATAGTTCGGTGTTCACGCACTTTCGGCTTAGCAATTGAGTTGAGGTCGACCAAGAGGAATGATTGAGGACGCTTGACGCAAACACAGGCACAATCCGGCGCCGCCGCTCAATTCCCCTCGGTTGGAAGGTGGTGCGTTACTGCGATGCCGAAAGGTTGGATCTATGTCGCGGACTTTGGGATACGCCAGATGACGATGGATGCGCGAACGGTAGCTGCAAGCGTGGGCGTGGGACAAGACACTCTCAGTTCAGCGAGCGCCCTCGCTGAATATATCGAGAAGCAGAAGAAGCTGATCGGGAGTTATCTGCAGGAGGCAAAGTTTGCGGGACCGCAGGCGATCGCTTTTCCTGGTGCAGAAGAGGCGCTGCTGCTGTTCGTTCGCCACAATGCGCCCTCAGTCGGTAACATGCTGCACGCCCAGACCTACGTGCGGTTGGGTCTTTGGTTAGGCATTGTCACCTTGACGGCGTTGGAAGCACAACTCAGGACTGTGCGTCCAGACTACGAGGCATTTATGAAAGGCTTGCGTATTGGCCCGGAACGGGCAAGCCAGCCGGGAGTAGGGACTTAGCAATTGACACCAATCACAGGGAGAGCCTGATGCCGCCAGCAGCGAGAGTCACCGATATGCACACCTGTCCGATGGTTACGGTGTTGGTGCCGCATGTGGGCGGACCGATTCTGCCTCCGGGTGCGCCAACTGTTCTCATCGACTTTCTTCCTGCAGCCACTGTAACCACGATGGCGACCTGCGTTGGCCCGCCGGACATGATCGTCATGGGATCGCTGGGGGTCCTGATCAATTTTCTTCCTGCCGCCAGGCTGGGAGATCCCACCGTGCACGGCGGAGTGATCATATTGGGATCCCCGACCTGCATTATTGGGGAGATGGGCTCCCCATCGCCCGGTGCAGGCGGTTTGGGCGGGGTCGTGGCTGGAATGGCCGCCAGCGGAGTATCCCAATCTGAACAAAGCCCATCCGCCTCTTCAACCCCAGGGAGCGGGGCCAGTTCTGCGAGCGCGCTTGGTGGGGCGGTGGGAGCGGCTGGAGGCGCAGCCGGT
>CAZNAW010000022.1:0-60298 GCA_964571165.1 uncultured Occallatibacter sp.
CAGTCTTGCTGAAGCGCTTCTTCGCGCCCGTATGGGTCTTCAACTTGGGCATTTGTCTTCTCGTTTGGGGCGGAGAGTCTCACCCTCCGCATTGCCCGTGAGACAGGGGCTTCCCTGCCCTCTTGAGGCTTTAACCAGTATAACGCAAAGCTGTGCTTCCCAGCGATAGGCCCCTATTCAAACCGCAGGGCAATCGCATTTGAACATTCATGGCAAGCGAACATCTCATGCTGCCGCGAAGACTCCATCAAAGCGAGCTTTGTAACGGCCCGAGCATGATGGGGACCATGTGGGCCTCAAAAAGCTGCAAAGACTCCCTCGAAGCGAGCTTTGTGACGGCCCGGGCATGATGGCGATCATGTGGGCCCCAAAACGCCGCAAAGACTCCATCAAAGCGAGCTTCGTAACAGTCCGAGCGTGATGGGGACCATGTGGGCTCCAAAAAGCCGCAAAGACTCCCTCAAAGCGAGCTTTGTAACAGCCAGAGCATGATGGGGACCATGTGGGCCCCAAAAAGCCGCAAAGACTCCATCGAAGCGAGCTTTGTAACAGGGCATGACTTCAGTCATGCCGCAAAACGCTCCCCAAAAAGAGGTCGGGCTTTAGCCCCTGCCACATTTCGAGCCGCCTGTGGTCTCTTTTTTCCGCCTTCACCGTGCCTCGTAAGCAAAATCCAACCGTAAACTCTTTCAAATTCGACGGGCCTCTATTCAAACCGGTAAAGCGTCACCTTTTCCATCCTCACCTGCCGAGGATCGAACCGCCAGTTCTTCCCCTGGTCGTCTTCATCGCCGTTCATCCGCCGCCCGGGAATCCATTTGCCGTCCTCGAACGTCCCCTCATCCACCGCGGCAATGCCCACCTGCGGCCCCGTAACGGAGCGCGGCGTAAACGTCACCCTGAAACCCTTGCCGGCACCCAGAAACTCATCCGGCCCGGTGGCAATAATCAGCCCAAAGCCGCTCTCGGCGGGACCCTCGTAGCTATTGTCCAATGTCACGTGCAGCGTGTACCCGCTCATCGTGAAATCCACCTCGCGCTGATCTTTTTCCAGCACAAACCCATGCACATCGCCCGTGGTCTGGTGTTCCAGCAACAGCGGTGCCAGCTTTGCAATCACGCCGTAGCTCTCGGCCAAAGGATCCTTTTCTTCCCCCTCGGATTCAATCCCAAACGGCGAAAATCCAAATCCCGCCTCTTCGCCCAACGCATAAAATACATTCGCCGCCCCGGCAGCCCCACCCCTTGTCTCGGGCATATACAGCGGATTCCCGTCGCGGTGGTAGCGCCTGCACCATTCGGCAAAGTTCTCGGCATAAAGATCCGGCGCATAGAAATCCAGGCCCGGCCCGGCAGCCTTCCACACATCCACCACCCGCGGTTCCGGCCCTCCGCTCGGATACTCACCCGGCCTCGCGCCGCCATCCGCGAGCCACGTATTCACATACATCGGAATGTTGTAGGCAGCCTTGCCTCTGGCGGCAACAGCGTGAATGAAGCGTGCATAGTGCCAGGCCATG
Organism: uncultured Occallatibacter sp.; assembly: GCA_964571165.1. GTDB lineage: Bacteria > Acidobacteriota > Terriglobia > Terriglobales > Acidobacteriaceae > Telmatobacter. The sequence continues at coordinate 1,521 of CAZNAW010000022.1, forward strand.
AAGATCTCGTCTGCCCGCGCGGTATCCCCAAACACTTCCGCCCACGTGCCCGCGGTCTTGTCGCCGTTCGCATCCCACAGCGCCCGCAACTCCGGATAGAGCGTGTCCCGGTGCGTCTGAAGAGAACGCATCAACTCTTCCGGCACGGCCGAGGCAAAGGCCTTGTTCGCGGCCTCAGAGTGGTCGCGTGAGTCGCCCAGGACCCCAACCTCGTTTTCCACCTGCATCATCAGCACCGTGTGTTCGCGCCCGTCCACTTCTTTCAGGTGCTTCATCAGGGCCGAATAGGCGCGCGCATCCGCCTCCTGGGTTGCCGCGCTCATCGGGCTAAGAACCTCCACCTCGTTGCCGTGCTCCACCACGCGCGGAAACCGTCTTGTGTCCCTCTTTACCCAGACCGGCGAATAGCTCGACATGCCGTTCTTCCACGAAGCCAGCCACAGAAAGACAATCCGCTCATGCTCATGCCGCGCCTGCGCCAGCAATCCATCGACGAGCGTGAAGTCGAAGCTCCCCTCCTTGGGCTCAATCAGCTCCCAGGAGAGCGGAGTCACCACCGTATTCAGCCCCATCGCGGCCAGGCGCGTCCAAATTGGCTTCATGTAGTCCAGGCTCGACGAAGAGGAATTATGCAACTCGCCCGACAGCATCAGAAAGGGCTTGCCGTCCACGATGAGCTGCGTGGCCGCGCCCCGCTTTTCCAAGTGCGGCAGGGTGGTTTCCTGCGCGGAAAGCGCAGCGGTTCCGAGGCCCGTGAACAAGAGAAGAATTGGCAACGCGCAAAGTTGGATTCGCATAACGACTGGGAGTCTAACACAGGTTTTTCGCTGGTTCTGTAGCCGGGCCGCTTGGGCAACTTCCGTCGGGTAGCCAGCCTGCGATGTCCCGTTTTGGCTTTCGGTTTCAATCGCGTCCAGCCCAACCCGATTTATTGGAATCCTCGATTGTCGTGAGTCCCGATCCGGTCATAGTGTTAGGCGATGGCCGTTCTTTCTGTCGATCTCGCCTTCCGCCGTTGGTCCGATCTGGGCATCGTGGTGCTGGACCGGGTGCGTCCTTCTCAGTCCTCGAGTCCATTGGGAACCGGCTGCGACCTGCCACGCAACCCTCTGTTTTCGCGGCCGAAGGAATCTGAACCAATCGAGTTCCCCATCGCCTGCGAAATCATTCCCTCTCTGGCCCCGGAAAACGACCGTGGCCGCGTGGACGCCAATATCCTGGCAGGCCGCCTCAACCACCTCTGCGGTGTGCGCAACATCCGTGTGATGCTGCTCGACGGACCCCAGGCATGGAAGTCCCGATCCAACGGCTTGGCCCACGCCAGGGTCAGCGAGCGGCAACTCAACACCGCCGCCAAGACCGGCCTGCCGGGCATGGTCAAGCCTGTCACCTACCGGCCCTTCGCCGAGTTCTGTCTGGATGTGTACGATGCGCTGTGCCGCCGAGGCTGGCGCCGCCTTGAGACGCGCGAGGAACCGGGCTCGCCGCAGGAACGCATTCTCGTCGAGAGCTACCCGTACGCAGCCTGGAAGTCGCTGGGAATCAAGCCCCTGCCCTCCAAGCGCCGCGCCAAAGTCAGCGACTTGGCTGAAGCGTATGGCGCCCTGCGCTCCGTGTTTCCCATCACCACCAGCCGCCCGCCCAACCACGATCAACTTCAGGCCATTGTCGGTGGTTTGCCCGGCCTGGCCCTCGAAGAGCGCAACGCCGCAGGCGCCCGCATCGTGGGCACTCCCCCGCGCCGCGAAGAAGGCCACTGGTGCGAAGGCTTCATCGTCCTGCCTGTTCCCTCGCCCCGGCCCATCAACCTGCGCTGGCTGCACGAATAGCCGGACTCACTGCAAAAACATCACAGGCCACCCATTGGGCGGCCTGTGTCCTTTGCTCGATTTCCTCGAGAATTGCGTCTTACTGGGCCGACGGAGCCGGCGGACGCGGCGCGGCGGGAGCGGTCTGCGGAGCCGCTGCCGGCTTGGGCTTGGGCGCTTCCTGCTTCTTCGACGGCGCCAGAATCGCGTGCAGGATGGTGCCTTCCATGCGCGGCATGAACTCCACCACACCGGTATCGCCAATGTCCTGGATCAGCCGGTTGATGATGGCGTAGCCCAGGTCGCGGTGGGCCATCTGCCTACCGCGGAAGCGCAGGCTGGCCTTTACCTTGTCACCACCGGCGAGGAACTTGACCGCCTGGTTTTTCTTGGTCTGGTAGTCGTGCTCGTCTACGGTCACTGAGAACTTAACCTCCTTGACCGTGATGACCTTCTGCTTCTTGCGCGCAGCACGCTCGCTCTTGTCCTTCTCGTAAAGGAAGCGCCCGTAATCCTGGATGCGGCACACCGGAGGCACCGCATTCGGCGACACCTCCACCAGGTCCAGCCCGCGTTCGCGGGCCATCCTCAGCGCCTCAAAAGGAGGCAGGATTCCAAGTTGTTCGCCGTTTTCGTCGATGACGCGAATTTCGCGCGCGCGAATTCTATCGTTGATGCGGATAAAGGACTTTGCTGAACGTTTGTCGAGTGCGATGGTACTCCTCCAAAAGTCGCCGATGCCTGCATCCGGGGATTTCCGGAATCGCCGCGGGCACACGAACGCACGTTGAGTATAGCATTGGCTTGGCTCTGCTGGGCGTATTGTTTACAACAGATTCCAGCCCGCCGCCTCCAGCGTTCCCTCAGCATTCAGTCCGTTCACCCGCACCCGCACCCGCCGGTTGGCCGCTATCCGGCCCTCAATTGCCAGCGGCAGAAAGTTCTCTGTCAGCGCCGCCGTCCAGCCCCGGTCAGCCAGCGCTGCCGGTGTGTGCAGTGTGATGGCCTCCAACTGCCGGCCCACGGACTTTCGCTTGTGGGCACAACTCTTTTCTGACGCCAACGCGCGGAGCACCGCCATTCGCTCCTCCACCACCGCGCCCGGAACCGGCGCAGCGGCATGGAGTGCCCATCCCCGCGTCCCCGGCCGGGGCGAAAACGGAAACAGGTGCAAATAGCCGAATGGCAGCGCACGCACCATTTCCACCGTCTCCTCAAACTCGCCGTCCGTCTCTCCAGGGAAACCCACCATCACGTCCGCGCCCAGCGTCAGCTCCGGCCCAGCCGCCCTCACCAGCGCCGCCACCTTTTCCGCGTAGTGCCAGGGCCGGTAGCGCCGATGCATCCGACGCAACACCGCGTCCGAGCCCGACTGCAACGGCAGATGCGCGTGCCGCGCCAGCCGCAGTCCCCCAAACTCCGCCATCAGACCCACCAGTTCGCCGTCCCAGTCCATCGGCTCAATCGAGCTGAGCCGCAGACGCGGCAGCTCGGTCTGCTCCAGAATCCGCCGGACAAGTCGCGCCAGTGTCAGCCGGGAACCATCGCATCCTGACCCACCGTCACCGGCGGCCAAATCCCATCCCCATCGCCCCAGGTTGATCCCCGAAAGCACCAGTTCGTTGCCCCCCGCAGCTACAAATCCCTCCACCTGCTTCAAAACGCTCGCGGCGGGCAGACTTTTTGACGAGCCCCGGGTTTGCGGAATCACGCAGAACGTGCAGCGGTTTCCGCACCCCTCCTGAATCTTCAGGTTCGGCCTTGTCTGCACGCCGGGGACGACCTGCCCCTCCTCAAGAAACGAGTGCGCAAACCGGTCGTCCGCCCAAATTGGAGTCCCTCCAGCCAGAACCGACCCGACACTAACCCACTGCGGCGGCGCAGCCGGACCAACGCCAACCCCCTCCCGAGTCATGTCCAAGATAATGTCCGGCGCCAGCGCTTTATGGCTGTTGCCCACCACGGCGGCCACGCCGGCCAGAGCGGCCAGTTCCTGGGGCGCGCGCTGCGCATAACAGCCGGTCACCACGATCTGCGCCGCCGGGTTCAGCCGATGGGCACGGCGGATAAAGGCCCGCGCCGCCCGGTCGGCCTCGGCCGTCACGCTGCACGTGTTCACAACAACCACGTCCGCCGCGGAGGGCTGCCGCTCGCAGAGTCCCGCGGCACGCAGCCGGTCGCCAACCGCCTCGCCATCGGCCCGAGCGGCCCTGCAACCGAAGTGCTCTATGTGGAATCCCGGCATGATTTCAGTCTAGAGCCTCTCCACTGTGATTTGGGTTTGCATTCGCAGCCATGCCGGAGGCGCAAATCGCCTCCGATATACTGAAGAGTGGCCGCATTTTCCCCCAAGGTTCTATCCCAAGACATGCCAACCTCTGCCGCTGCCAGTGTTCAAACCCGATCTCCCGTTGCCACCAACAGCGGGACTTGGCACATTATCGGGTTTGTCTACTTTACCTTTATCTGCTACCTGTCGATCGGGCTGCCGCTGGCCGTCCTGCCGGCTTATGTGCACCTGCGCATGGGCTACAGCGCGGCTCTGGCCGGGCTGGTAATCAGCATCCAATACATTGCCACCCTCGCCAGCCGCCCCTGGGCCGGCCGCATCTCTGACCGCGCAGGCGCAAAGGTCTCGGTGCTTTGGGGCATGGGGGCCTGCACCACCAGTGGCGCGCTGCTGGTGGCCGCGGCCGCGATGCATTCGATCCACTGGCTGAGCTTTTCCAGCCTGATCTTAAGCCGCCTGGTTCTGGGCGTGGGCGAGAGCCTCGGTTCCACGGGTTCAACTCTCTGGGGCATCACCAGCGCAGGGCCGGAAAGCACCGCCAAGGTCATCTCGTTCAACGGCATCAGCACCTATGGCGCCATGGCGCTGGGCGCTCCGCTCGGCGTGGTCCTGGATCAGCAGTGGGGCCTGGCCTCCATCGGCCTGTTGATTATCCTCGTCAGCGCCGTCAGCCTGGCAATGGCCAGCCGCAAGAGCCCGGTGAAGGTCACTCCCGGCGAGCATCTGCCTTTCAGCCATGTGGCCGGCCGCGTAGCCCCGCACGGCATGGGCCTGGCACTGGGCGGAGTGGGCTACAGCGTGCTGGCCACGTTCATCACCCTCTTTTATGCCAGCCGCCACTGGGGCGGCGCCGCCCTGTGCCTGACCGCCTTTGGCGTGGCCTTCATCGCGGCACGGCTGCTCTTTATCCAGGCCATCAACCGGATGGGCGGATTCCCGGTGGCCATCGGCTGCCTTCTGGTTGAATCTCTCGGCATGATTCTGCTGTGGCGCGCGTCCTCGCCGCTGGCTGCCTTGGCAGGCGCAGCGCTGGCCGGCTTCGGCTTCTCCCTGGTCTTTCCCGCCATCGGCGTGGAAGCGGTCAAGCGCGTCACGGAGAGCAATCGCGGCACCGCCCTCGGCGTTTATACCGCCTTTGCCGACGTCTCCTTCTTTCTCACCGGCCCCATCGCCGGCGCTGTCATTGGCGTCTACGGATACGCCAGCGTCTTTCTCTTCGCGCTTCTGAGCGTGATTGCTGCTTTGGGAATCGTGATCACCCTGGCTGCGCGAGGTTCGTCCGCAACTGCCTGACAGCTTCCTCGCCTCGCTCCAGTCTGCCTGGTTGATACAATTGCCAGTCATCGCCAAAACGCTTGCAGAGCTCCGCAATCGCTGAGATTGCAGGCCCTGTGAGCAGAGGAGACTTTTTGAAATGGGATTTGTCAGTTCCAATTTTGCACGGCGTGCATTTCTGAAGGGCGCGGGGGCAACCATCGTTGCCGGACAGCGAGGATGGGCCAATCCCCTGTTACGCGCCGGCCTGCCTCCCGGAGATCCCTCCGCAAGCGTGGCCTTCGATACTCACTCCCTCATCTTCAACGGCAAGCGAAAACTGCTCATCTCGGGCGAGCTGCACTATGCTCGCTCCACGCCTGACATGTGGCCCTCCCTGCTCGATCGAAGCAAAGATCTGGGTCTGAATTGTATTGCCACGTATGTTTTCTGGAATTTTCATGAGCCGCAGCGCGATGTGTACGATTTTTCCGGCGAGCGGGACCTGGGTCACTTCCTCAAGCTCTGCCGTGAGCGCGAGATTTATGTGTTCCTTCGCGCTGGACCCTATTGTTGCGCCGAATGGAATTATGGAGGATATCCCCCCTATCTGCGCGATGAGCCAAATATCACCATTCGCACCATGAGCCCGCCATACCTGAATAGAGTCGAGAAATATTTTGAACGGCTGGCGGTTGAGGTCAATCCGCATCTGGCCACGCGTGGCGGACCGGTCGTCCTCATCCAGGTGGAAAATGAGTACGCGAACGTGGCCGGACGCTACGGCGCAAAGGGGCAGGAATATCTGCAATGGATGGCCGCGCTGGCCCGCCGGGTTGGATTTGCGGATGTGCCGACTACCATGTGCGAAGGCGCTACTACCGGACCCATCGCGACCCTCAACGGCTCTGAAATCTCCCCCAGGCGCGTCGCGGAGTTCCGGTCAAAAAACGACCATGACCCGCTTCTCTGGACAGAACTTTACCCGGCCTGGTACGAAATCTGGGGAGAAACACGACCGGCGGAACGCGATCACGATCCACGCGCCCTTGCCCTGGGAATCCTCGTCTTCATGGCCAGCGGCGGAGCCGGCTGGAACTACTACATGTGGCATGGCGGGACGAATTTCGGAAGAAACAGTATGTACCTGCAAACCACGAGTTACGATTTCAGGGCGCCTCTGGACGAGTATGGCCGCACCACCTTCAAAGGCCTCTATCTCAGCCACCTTCACAAGACTCTGAAAACCTACGAAGACTATCTGCTTCAAGGAGAACGCTCTTCAGCCGTTACGTCTCCGGGAGAACAGCGCATCGCATGGAAGTTGAACGGGCGTGAACTTTCTCTGATTTTGAATTACTCTCCGGGCGCTCCGATTGAACCGGATTCCCATCCCGTGAGCGCAAAAATCGTGGACCCTGATGGAAAGACTGTTTTTGACACCCAGGACCGCTTTCGGCAACTCCAATCTTCCTGGAATCCGCCAAAATGGAACCGCGCGGAGATTGCACCCTTTCAATGGCATGCATGGAGCGAACCCATGCCGGCTCATCGGCTCCATCAGGCAATCCACTCGCCTCAGCCCATCGAGCAGCTTCTGCTAACGAAAGACAACACCGATTATTGCTGGTACAGCACGACGATCGACATCAAGACGGCAGGGCCGCAAGAGCTTGTGATTCCGTACGGAGGCGATTTTTTCTACGTCTATCTCGACGGCAAACTCGCCGGCCAAACCGTTGCCCCGCTCAAGGAAGATCGCGGCCCCATTACGCCGGACGATCCCGCGCATCCGCGAATCGATGCCAATCCGCACGAATTGCATCGAACGGATGGGTATCGCCACGTCTTCACGCTGAGCGATGTTGCGCCGGGCAATCATCGACTCGATATCCTTGCAACCGCTCTGGGCATGATCAAAGGCGACTGGCAAATTTCCAGTCCCATGAACTTCGAGCGCAAGGGCATTTGGGAAGGAGTTCTTCTGAACGGCCTGCCTCTGAACGGCTGGGAGATGATCCCGTTCCTGGCAGGGGAAAGATCAAGTATCGTCGAGAAGAGCGCGGCTGTTGCGTGGTCGAACCCCGGCACTGCGCAACCCCTCTGCTGGTATAAGACGGAGTTTCAACTATCCGCGGGCGCGCTTGCTGAAGACGCCGACTATCGCCTCAATGCCGCTGGTCTGGGAAAGGGGATGTTGTTCCTGAATGGTCATGCCGTCGGCCGGCATTGGCTCATCGTCAGCCCCGAAACCGGCAACCAGCCAACCCAGCAGTATTATCACCTGCCGAAAAGTTGGATGAAACCCGAGAATACCCTGATCGTTTTTGAAGAGCAGGCTGTGTCGCCCAGAAGCGTGCAGCTTGAGCGCCGGCGGACTGTAGCGTAACCGAAGCTACGGGCCGCCGGGGTTCCCAGCAACCCCGGCGGCTCAGGGGTCACCAGGAAATCCTGATTTCCCAAACGCACAACGGCCACCCCGAAGGGTGGCCGTTGCCGTTCCGCTTGCTGATCGAAGACTTACCGCTCGTTCTTGCGCCAGTTGATCAGATCCCCAAGAGTCGTAGTCGAGCTGGAGACGGGCTGCTTGTGGCTGTCCGCCTTGTAGTGCTCCACCTGGGCCCGGCTGGCTTCATGGCCCACGGCGCGCAGGCTCAAGCCTACCTTCTTCTCTTCCACGTTGATCTTGATGATCTTGAAATCATGCTCCAGACCCGTTTCCAGTTTCGACGGTCCGCCGCCCTCGTCGCCGGCCTCGGAGATGTGGCACAAACCTTCCACGCCCTCCGCGATCTCGACAAAAGCACCGAACTGCGCCGTGCGCAGCACCTTGCCATGGACCACGTCGCCTACGCGATGCGCGGCAAAGAAGCTCTCCCAGACGTCGGGCTGCAACTGCTTGATGCCCAGGCTCAGACGACGGTTCTGCGGCTCAACGCCCAGAACAACGGCCTTCACCTTCTCGCCCTTCTTCACGATCTCAGAGGGGTGCTTCACGCGCTTGGTCCAGCTCAGGTTTGAAACGTGAACCAGCCCGTCGATCCCATCCTCGATCTCAATGAAGGCGCCGAAGTCGGTCAGGTTGCGCACCCGGCCCTCGACCACCGTCCCGGCCGGATACCGCTCGGTCAGATTCTCCCACGGATTGTCAAGCAGTTGCTTCATGCCCAGCGAAATGCGGCGGTCCGCCGGATTCACGCTCAGCACCACCGTGTCCACCTCATCTGCCGGCTTAACCAGCTTCGACGGATGCTTCAGCCGTTTCGACCAGGTCATCTCCGACAGGTGAACCAGACCCTCGATACCCTGCTCCAACTCAACAAACGCGCCGTAGTCGGTGACCGAAAGAACACGCCCATGTACGCGCGCTCCCACCGGGTAGCGCTCTGCCGCGTCCAGCCACGGGTCCGGCGTCAACTGCTTGAAGCCCAGCGAAACCCGCTGCTTGTCCTTGTCGAACTTGAGCACCTTCACCTGGATCTCGTCGCCGACGTTCACCAGGTCGCGTGGGTGCGTCAGCCGGCCCCAGCTCATGTCGGTAATGTGCAGCAAGCCGTCGATGCCGCCCAGGTCCACAAACGCCCCGTAGTCGGTCAGGTTCTTCACCGTGCCGGTCAGCACCGCGCCTTCGCCCAGGTGCTCCAGAGTGCTTGTACGCTTGGCGTTCTGTTCCTCTTCGAGGATCTCCTTGCGGCTCACCACCACGTTGCCGCGCTTTTTGTTCAGCTTGATAACGCGGACTTCAATCTGCTGGCCCAGGTAGCCGTCCAGATTCCGCACCGGCCGAATCTCAAGCTGCGAGCCGGGCAAAAATGCCTTCAGCCCGATATCCACGGTCAATCCGCCCTTTACGCGGCTTACCACCGTGCCCATCACCGGCGTCTTTTCGTTCGCGGCCTTCTCGATCGCGTCCCATACCTGCAACCGCTGCGCGCGCTCGAAGCTCACCAGGTAGCCACCTTCCGGCTCCTCGCGCTCGATCACCACGTCAATGACGTCGCCCGGCTGGAACTTCACCGCTCCGGTGTGATCCAGAACCTGCTCCAGAGGCACCAGCCCTTCGGACTTCAGGCCAACATCCACCACCAGATACTTTTCCGTCTGCTTGATCACGGTGCCGGAAACAATCTTGTCGCCGTAAGCTTCAACGGCGGCCGCCTCGGCGGCCTGCTCCCGTTCAAACGCCGCCAAAGCGGCGGAGAAATCGTCCATGGACTCAAGTCCGTGCGCTTCGTGCACCGGCGCCACGGCTGTGGACGGAGCTTTGTGCGCCTGCGCCTCGGCAGCCGCTGCGGGTTCAACCACCGGCAGGCCTTCCGACGGAACTACCACCTCGCGCACAGGCTCGACCGTGGCTTCCGCTTGAGGTGCGGATTGGACCGGCGGCTCTGTGTTCGAAGATGCTTCCGTTTGAGGCTCTTGCGCGGGTATCGGTTCCGCAATCTTTTCCGTTTGCGGCGCAACTGCCTGGCCGGCAATTTCGGCTAGCGGTTCGGGCGCTTCGGGAACTTCCCTCGTACGTCCTTCTGCCGGCGCGGCCTCTGCTGTGGCTTTCTCCACAGGGGCGGGCTCGGCTGCGGGCTCAGTTGGGGCATCGGCGTCCAGGGCGGCCAATTCGACTGCGTGAAAAACTTCGGCGGGCTCTGTGTTGGACGTGGATTCGTACGACGGCTGCTCAAGCTCCGTCGCAGGCTCTAGTGTGGGGGCTTCCATTTCAGTGTTCAGGGTTATGCTCTCGGGTTCGGGATTGAGGACGTTTGGCATCGCTGTAGCTCCGGAATTCCTTGCTCCTGCGACGGATAGTGTCTGCCGCAGAGAATGGCTCCCGCACTGCGATTGCCGCGGCGAAGAGACCGTCTGACCGTTTCCCTGCCGTTGAGCCTTGTGACCGTACCGGTAGCGTGATCGCAGGGACAGTCCCTCCAGCTTGTTGCGCTGGAGTTATAAGCGACTATCTCCTTGGGAAACACCCGGCAGGCAACGGCTTGCTGGAGGGCGGCCGCAACTCACTGCTGGAATCCGCGCAGTAAGCTACGCTTCAGAGTGTAGCAACGTCAGCTTTCCCACGTCAATCCAACAGCTTGCCCATTCCGCGCTCAAACCTGTGTTGCAATCGCAAATTAATAAATGCATGTCCCAACCAATGGACTTACGCTCTTCATACCCCACCCTGGACATCCAGCGGGAAAAAATATACCCCGGAATTGATCGTCCCGCAATATGGGAAATCGCGCAAACGCCATTGGAAACCACGGGATCTCCGGATCAGAATCCCGGGGCCGGGAAGGCCACAAACCTCAATCCATCTCCCAGGTAGAAATCCCTTCTATACTGGACTGTCAACATTAGCGCGACCCCGATGGACCATCTCTGGACTCCCTGGCGCTTTGCCTACGTCACTACGGCGGATACCGCGACGCGTCCGGGCGTTCCGGCCAGCCTTTCCGCCTGGCCCGGAGACTTCGGTTGCGTATTCTGCAACCTGATCGCTTCCATTGACTTCGCCATCGCCAATGGGATGAGTTCAGAACAGGCCGAAGCCGCCGGCGGCCTCATCCTGCGCGGAAGGCACTGCTTTATCTGCCTTAATGCCTTCCCCTACACCTCCGGCCACGTCATGGTGATGCCCTACGCCCATCTCGACCGCCTCGCCGCCCTGCCCGCCGAAGCGGCCCATGAACTCATGGACTTGGCCCAACTCACCGAGCAGGCTCTCCAGAGCCTCTATAGCCCCCACGGCTTCAACTTTGGCATGAATCTTGGCCAGGCTGCCGGCGCCGGCGTTGCCGGCCACCTCCATCTCCACGCCATGCCCCGCTGGACCGGTGACACCAATTTCATGACCACCGTTGCCGAAACCCGCATCCTTCCCGAAGACCTGCAAACCACATGGCGCCGCATGCGTCAGGCCTTCGCGGAACTGGCCAGGTAGCCAGCTGGCTGGACGCAGAGCATCGACCGCCTTCCTGCAAATTGCCTGCGGATTCGACGCCTGCCTTCTGGCGAGTCGCCTCTAATGAACGCCGAACAGCAAGATCTTCGCCCCTGGCTTCTCGAAGGTTGCCTCGATCCTTGCGCGCCCCTCGCTGTCAGTCACCACCGTAACGCCGCCGCTGCTCCAGTGCTCGCCCGCAGTCTTGTGGCTTGTAATGTACCGGTAGGTGCCGGGTCTGGAAGCAAAGAAAACCACTGCGCCCCGACCCGTGGCAGCCGAGATCTTTTCGTGAATCTCAGGACTGCCGGAAACAATTCCGGTCACGACAGGATCGCTTTCCGTAATGTCGTCGCGAACCTGCTTGTATCTGGCCAGCGTACTTCCTATCCAGGCAACACCCGTGCTTGAGACATTTGGCAGATCCCCCCAGATTCCGTTCTGGCCAAGAATCAGCGATGCAACATCCACCTCCTGCCATTGCTGCGGATCGTCGGGAAAATAGTGCGTAAGAAACAGGATGGACGGAATCCACTTGTCAAAAGTCAATGGCGAGCGGGCGATCCATGTGCGCGCCGGTCCCTGCCAGGCAAACAGGTTTGAATAGGTCTTGTCCGGGTCGATGGGCACATCATAATTCGCATAATAGGGTCCGTTGTTGATCAGGAAATACTTCCCGGAGGAGAGAAACCCCAGCCCCATGGCGCGGCCGCCTTCCGTCACGTCGAAGTCTACAATCGCTCCGGGCACCGCGGCGGCAATCTTGTCTGCTACGCGGCTCATGGACTGCACCAGTTGAAACCCATACGAGTCCGCTCGCTCCTGGTGAGTATTGTTCTCTCCACCGTGGTTATGATGCGGGTCGCTGCATCCATACTGGCCGATGCCATCCCACTTGAAATAGGTGGCGCCGGTTTCATGGGCAAGCCGGATCAACTCGCTGGCGAGGGCGTCGGCGTACCCGCTCACCATGCACATTCCATAACTCTTCTCTGTCCCCCAAATCTCCCTGGGCTCGCCAATCTTTCCATCGTCTGACATGCGCCACTCGGGATGTTCGCGCACAACCCGGCTTGACACCGCTGCTGTGGTAGGACCAATCCATAGGCCAAGTTTCATGCCGTAGCCGTCCAGCCTGGTCTTCACTGCCTTTAAACCGCCGGGGAACCGCTCGCTGCTGACGGTCCAGTCGCCGGTCTTCTCATACCATCCCGCATCCAGAACAAAAACATCCACACCCATGCGGTGCGCCACATCGATCTCTTTCAGGATGCGGTCTTCATTCATCGACTCCAGATACGTCTTGCCATTCCACCACTTGTTGCGCTCCTGAAAGTTCCATGTGTTATAGAAAATGTAGGGCTTTCTCGTTCCCGCATTCTGCGTCATCTGCTTCAGCACAAACCTTCGATAAGTGGAAGCAAGCTGATCCAGGCCGCCCGCTTGAGCCGCCGTTTCAAGCCAGATCGTCTGATAGGGGTGTTCGGCGTCGATCGTCTGTCCGGGGAAATAGTTGCCCTTGACGGCATTCAGGCGAACGCTTCGGTCGGGACTTAGTTGATACTGCAGAAATGCGTCCGGAACCTCCGAACCGTGTTCATAGGCCAGCAGGAAGCTGCGGCGGCCGTCCGTAGCGGCAAAAATCGGTCCCATGAAGGTCCCGCCATCTTCAAAGTATCTGTCAGCTATCTTCTGTTCGGTCAGCGTGTAAGTATGCGTAAGATCCGTAAAATTCGATAACTCCACTTCCTCGGCCTCCGGCAGGCGCTGGAGTGAGGTCTGCAGATAAGTCAGACTATTCGCCCTGGAACTTGCCGTCAGCGCTCTGGGCTGGTCGGCTTTCAACACATAGCGAAAACGAATCGCCGGCGTCCCGTCATTCACCTGGAACTGAACGCCTAACCTGAGATGCGAGTCCCGGACAAGCACGCCTTCGAAAGAATATTCCGTGACTCCATTGTCGAGATGAATCGGATCTCCGACAGGTACAAAATGACGAACTTCGGCGGGAATCCGCTTCCCGTCAACTTCAAAGGATGGCGGAGCAAAGCGGTAAGGAACACTCGTGCCCGCTACACGATAACTCCAGGAGCAGTCTTGCCCGCAAGTGAGGAAGATACTTACCTGGCTGCTCTCGATATCGGCTTTTTGGCCAGCAGCCACTTGCGCCACCCCGAACGAGGAAACGGCAAACAGCGCAAGACTCAAAATCGTAATTCTCTTACCGTATCTCATGATTTCGGCCCTCACTTGGGACAGACGCGAGGGGGTTCTTACAATGTTCGTCATTTCATCAACCTTTCGCTCTCGATAAGTTGGTTCCCAGCATTCTCTCACGCAAAGCTACTGCCCACCCGACTGCGCTTTGTCGCCCTCTTCCGCCTCAGCTGCCAATTCCAACCCAGGCTGGGACCACTCCAGTGACTCCATCTCGCGCACATCGGGTTGCATCTTTTTTATTTCAACTAACTCGCCATCGGAGTGGGCCAGCTCGCCTAACTGCCTGCCGTAAGAGAACACCCCGCCCTTGCCTTCGATTGTGCCGAGAAACTTGTTGTAGTACTCCACACTGTTGCCGAGAGCATTCCCTAGCCTGGCGACATGCCCCTGCGCGACCACCAGCTTTTCGTAGATCTTCCGGCCCATCTCGTGGATTGCTTTCGCGTTCTTGGTGATCTCGGATTGCTGCCACCCGAACTCGACAGCCCGCAGCAGGGCAATCAACGTAGTCGGCGTTGCCATCACCACATGGTTCTGTGCGCTGAATTCGATGAGCGATGGGTCGGCTTCGAGTGCCGCACTGAACAACGCTTCGCTGGGAAGAAAGCAAACCACAAAGTCGGGAGCCTTTTCGAACTGCTTCCAGTATGCCTTCCCTGCCAGCTCCCTCAGATGCGCCCTGACCCGCTGCGCATGGGCCGCAAACCGAAGCGCTTGGGCCCCGGCGTCAGTCGCACTGCTGGCATCCAGAAAGGCATCCAATGGCGTCTTGGCATCGACGACAATCTCGCGCCCGTTCGGCAGTTGAATGGTCATATCCGGGCGCAGCATCTTGTCGTCTTCGTCGCGCGCGGTCACCTGCTCTGAAAAGGAACAGTACTGCACCATGCCGGCGTACTCCACGCAGCGTTTCAGTTGCAGTTCGCCCCAGTTGCCGCGGGTTTTAGGAGCCCGCAAGGCTGTAATCAACTGCGCTGTCTCATTTGTTAACGCAGCCAGGGAAGCGGGAATCGAGTTCTGAATGTTCTCGACCAGGGTTTTCACCTCGGAATAAGCGCCCGAACGTTTGACCTCCATCTCCCGGGTCTGTTCATCCAGACTCTTCAGCGCGGCTCCCAGCGGGTCCAACAGATTCTTGATCGCCAGTTCTTTGGCTTCAAGGGTTTGCTTTGCTTCGTTCGATTGTCCGCCCAGTTCCTGTTTCGCGATGGCCAGAAAGGACTGCGTGTTGGCGCGGAGAGCATCGGCGGCAGCGCCTTTGAAGGCTGTATCGAGGTCCGCCTTCATTTGCGCATATTTCTCCTGTTCGTTCTTAAGCTGCTCCGTCACACGCGTCAGTTCATCCGCTTTCGGCTTCAATTCGGCGATTTCGACCTTCGCGGCATCGAGTTGTTCCCGCAGCGCGGCCTCGCGCGTATCGGTCAGCTTGCGTTCGCTGGCCAGGGCCTGATCAAGCTGGTTCTGAGCGCCCGAACGGCCCTGGCGAAATCCCACCCAGAGCCCGAAAAAAAAGATGGCAACGGCGATCAGCGCAAACGCAGCAGCAGAGCTTCCCATGGCGAAAATCCTCTTCGCCTAATGTACGCCTTCCCCCTGTGCATTTCCCGCCAATTTCAGCCTGTTCTCCCCCTGCCGTTGCTGTTCCCTATTCCCTGTTCCCTATTCCGTAATCCCTTGTCCTTTACACACCTCCACCCGCCCGGTAGACTTGGAGTTTCGGGGCCGTGCGCATTTTTTTCTGCGTGATGGTTGTGTTCCCATGCCGTGGAACAGTATGGTAGGCAGGCGGAGCCAGATTAAGCTTTACCCCGAATGCATTCTGAACTTCCGAAAAACAAGAGGAGAAGCACGCATGGCCGTTGAAGAGAAGGTGAAACAGATCATCGTCGAACAGTTGCAGGTGGACGAGGCCGAGGTTACCCCCGGTGCCAGCTTTCAGGAAGACCTGGGCGCCGATTCGCTGGATGTCGTCGAACTGGTAATGCAGTTCGAAGAGGCTTTCGATCTCGAGATTCCCGACGAAGACGCCGAGAAGATCAAGACCGTCAAGGACGCGATCGACTACATCGAGAAAAACGAGAAGAGCGCGAAAGGTGCCAAGTAGCCGGTGAGCCGTCGAGTCGTTATCACCGGCCTCGGGCTGGTGTGCGGTGTGGGCAACACCGCTCCCGAAGTGTGGCGGCAGCTCTTGGCCGGCGCCAGTGGCATGGCTCCCATTCAGGGATTCGATACCACCGGCTTTCCGGTCACCTTTGCCGCCGAGGTCAAGAACTTTGACCCTCTCAACTTCGTCGACAAAAAAGAGGCGCGCAAGATGGGGCGCTTCATTCATTTCGCCTTTGCAGCCACACAGGAAGCCATTGTTCAGTCGGGTCTCCACATCACCCCGGAGATTGCCGACCGGGTGGGTGTCTTCATCGGCTCCGGCATCGGCGGCTTTGAGATTATCGAACGCGAGCACTCCAACCTGCTGCAAGGCGGGCCGCGCAAGATCTCACCTTTTTTCATTCCCGCCGCCATCGTCAACATGGCGGCCGGCCAGTTGAGCATCCGTTACGGAGCCAAGGGTCCCATCTCGGCCACCGCCACGGCCTGCGCCACCTCTGCCAATTCCATTGGCGACTCGGTGCGCATGATCCTCCACGGCGACGCGGACGTGATGATCGCCGGCGGTTCCGAGGCCGCTGTCACACCCCTGTCGGTGGGCGGATTCGCCGCCATGCGCGCGCTTTCGGCCCGCAACGACGACCCCACCCACGCCAGCCGCCCCTTTGACAGGGATCGTGACGGTTTCGTGATCGGCGAGGGCGCCGGCATCCTCATCCTGGAGGAACTGGAATTCGCCAAAGCCCGCGGAGCCAAAATCCTGGCCGAAGTCATCGGCTACGGCATGAGCGCCGACGCCTACCACATGACAGGCATTGCCCCAGAGGGCCAGGGCGCACAGCGCAGCATGCGCGCGGCTCTCAAGGATGCTGGCATCGCCCCCGAAGCGGTGGGCTACGTCAACGCCCACGCCACCTCAACCCCGGCAGGCGACGGCAATGAGTCGCGTGCCATCGAGCTGGTCTTCGGCGAGCACGCTCTGAGCCACAAGCTCAAGATCAGCGGCACCAAGTCCATGACCGGCCACCTGCTCGGCGGCGCGGGAGGCTTGGAAGCCGGCATCACCGTGATGGCGTTGCTCCATCAGCAGCTTCCGCCCACCATCAATCTCGACAACGTCGACCCCGAGTGCCGCCTCGATTACGTGCCCAACAAGGCTGTCGCACACAACTTCGACGTCGCTCTCTCCAACTCCTTCGGTTTCGGTGGCATCAACGCCACCCTCATCATGCGCCGCTGGACGGAGTAACCGGCGCAGACGCGACACAACAAAACGGCGCGAATCCTGTCGGGATTCGCGCCGTTTGTTTCTCAGCACCGCTTCAGCCATCAACCCGTGACAGCCGCAACGCCCACGCTGAACAGCACGATGATTGCCCACCATCCGAAGACCGCTATGTAGCCCGAAGTGCGCTTGACCCCAGCTACGATCGCCGTTCCCATCCCCAGCAGAACGAGCGTCCAGATGGTAACCACATCCAGTGATGTTGCCAGCGTGTAGAGCGCCTTGTTGGTCTCCGCCGGATTCAGGAAAGCCCCCAGGTTCGTGGGCGCAAAGTTCTTGATGTTGAACGATTCCGGCGCAGCCCCCGCAAAGATCACAATCGTCCCCAGCACCACCTTGATGATCGACGGAAGGCTTGCGTAAAACCATGCGGCAACAATGCTTCCGTACGTCGCCTTGCCGGCAAAGATAAAGTTGATCGTACCCCACAGCACCAGCGAGCCAAGGGCAACAACCACAATGGCAAGAACCGGGTTGGCAAGCAGCGCGCCCTGCGTGGCGTAAAGAGAAATCTTGTTTGACAACTCGCGCTGTGCCGGCGGCGCCTGCGCCAGTTTTTCCTCTGTCTTAGGACTGAGATGAATGACGTTGTCCACCACCTGCTGCCAGCCGATTTTCATCGTGATGGTCGTAAACAGGATATAGACGAACAAGGTTGAAATGATGAGCGGCAGCCACCAGCTTCTGTTGCCGCGCTTGATGTCTTCAAACGTCTTCGACGGCGCTGTAAACGTGTTCGCTACGCGCTGCCACTGGGTGAGACCGGAGCCCTCGGGGACTGCTGCGCCCACAGGCTGAACTTCCAGATCGTTCATGATTCCGCCTCTCAAAATCCGTCTTACACATCTCTCGTACAGGTTGGCCGCCCCTCGGCACACGCTGTTGCATTCTTCAAAGGAAATGCGCCGTGGCGCACGCGCTCGTTCCCGACAATTCCGGGAAGGAAATGCGTTCGCCCGCGATTGTACCCTTGAATGGCGCAACGGGCGCAAGCAATTTATGATCAGGCCGCGCGCTTCGGCTGAAGCGAGGTCTCTATTCTCCCTCGGCAGCAATCTGAGGCCGCGGTGCGGGCCTCCGCTGGCTCGGTTTGCGGGTTACCGCCGGTACTGCTGGGGCATAGCTTTTGTAAACCGTAATGTGGAAGCAGGCTTGTTGAAATTCCTCCTCCACGTCGATTTTGCCCGCCTCCTCCAGCGCCAGCAGCCGGGTTCGCATCCAGGCCACCTCCGGCAGGCCCAAACCGCTTTTGGCAATGTCGATGGTCGCACCGGTCAGATGAGGGCTTACGATGTCGCCCTCAGCCGCTGCCGCGTTTCCGTTGATCCCCATCAGCCGCTTCTGATATTCCACCGTCCGCACCGCCGAGCTGACCTCCAGCGGCCGGTGAAACTCCGCCGCATGACTGCGTGCCAGGTCGGTCAAAAAGCGCGCCGTCCACGGCCGGCAATAGCGATGGCTCTCGGGAAGGTTTCCATTCACCTCGAGCGCCACGGATACCGGTACCGGCACAAGCATCTTTCGGGCGATGCGATCCGCCAGATCGTCTTCGTCCTCGATCCGCTCCAGCCCCTCAGCCTCTGTCCTCTCGTTTTGCCGCTCCAGCGACTCGCGCGATCCCTTGAGTGGCGGCGGCATCACACCCCGTGTCACGCGCAGCGAAGCCGACTTCAGCACGGCCCGCCCGCCGGAGTTCTTTGCCCTTCTGGCGGGGACTTCAGGCGCTTTGGCCGGCACTTCTTTGATTGCGTCGTCTTCCTCGTGCGCCGTTTTCTCAGCTTTCGCAGAGGTAACTTCTGTTCCCTGGGCCGGAAGCTCAGCCTTCCTGGGATCAGCTTCTGTCTTTCTGGCGGCGAGCTCAGCTTTTCTGGTGGAAGTTTTTGCCGGGCTGCCTTCTTGTGACCGGGAGCGCCGCACGGGTGCCGCTGTGCGCGACTTGCCGACCCGTGACTGCGGGCTCAAAGCTGCGCGCCCAATCCCGTGCCTGACTGCGTGGCCGGCCGTGTGCCCAGTCGTCCGTCTAACCCCACGAGCTGTCATGGGCTGCGTCTTCTTGCGGGTGTTGTGGGAGGCCGTCGCCGGCGGGGCATTCTTGTGCGTCTTCGTCGAGGAAGCCGGCGAGCCGTTGGCTGCAGCCACAAAGAGTGCAGCCAGCACAAGAAAAAGAATTGTGATCCGCCCCATGCAGAAGGTGTGCGGAGAATTCAGAGCATTTCCAGTGTAGGCCCATCCGCCTCTCGTTTCGAGTACCAACCCGGATGCACCTTTGTCTGATAATGCGTAGTTTTGCACTTGTAGATCTGCGCTTTCGGGGTAGGAGAGAGCGATGGTCACATTCCCGGGAACAAGGATGGCTTTCTTCCTGACGCTGAAGGTATTTCGAGCTGTGCGCCCCAGGTCTCGGCCGCCGCGGCGGAGAGACCTGGGATTCCATTACTCGGATCACTGCAACAGCGTCGGCTCGTCTTCCTTCAGTTCCTCAGGCGGGATGATCACTGCCGCGGCCACCTTGTCGTCCTGCTCCAGATTCAACAGACGAACGCCCTGGGTGGAGCGTCCCGCCGCGCGGATCGTCTTGGTGTCAATGCGGATGATCTTGCCGAACTGACTGATGACCATCAACTCAGATGTCTCATCCACAAGAAGGATGGACGCGGACTTGCCCACCTTGGAGGTTGCCTTCAAGTTGGTGACGCCCTGGGCGGCGCGCGCGGTCAGACGGTACTCGTCAATATCCGTGCGTTTGCCAAAGCCGTTCTCCGTGACCGTAAGGATGAGGAATTTGCTGACGCCGAGGCGCTCGTCCAATGCCTTCAAAGCCTTGTTTGCGTCGGAGACCGCTTTTTCCGCGTCCTTTTCCGCAGCCTTCAGCGACTCGTCGTCCGGCGAACCATTTCTCTTTTCCTCGCGCGCCTTCTGGAGGGCTTCCCTGGCGTCTGCCAGTGCGTTTCTCAGAGAGGCAAGCCGTGGAGTGAGTTCGAGGCCCGCGGCACACTCGTCGCGGTTCCGGTCGCGCGTCTCATCGGAGTCCGTAATTGCGACGCCAATGACCTGATCGCCTTTCTTGAGCGAGATACCCTTGTTTCCGGCGGCATTGCGGCCCATCGGACGGAGACCGGCCCCGTTGCCTTCCGGGTCGTACTTCTCCTCGAAGCGTATGGCCATGCCCTCGCGCGTGGCCAGGAAAATGGTCTGCTTGCCGTCGGTAATGCGCGCGTCGATCAGGTCGTCATCCTTGTCGATGGCGATGGCAATGATGCCGCGCGCCATCACATTGCTGAAATCCTTGAGCGGGGTCTTTTTGACGATGCCGTTGCGCGTGGCGAAGAAGATGTATTTGCCCTCTTCCTCCAGGTCGCGCACCGGCAGGATGGTGCGTACATTTTCGCCGGGTTGAAGGTTGAGCAGGCTCTGCATGCTCTTGCCCTTGCCTGCCGCGCCCACGTCGGGAATCTCATACACCTTCAGCCAGTACACTCGGCCGGTGTTGGTAAAGCACAACAGATACGCGTGCGTCGAATCCACAATCAACTGCGCAACGAAATCTTCTTCGCGCGTCTTCATGCCGGTGCGCCCCGTCCCACCACGCCGCTGCTGGCGATAGATGGAAATTGGAGTGCGCTTCAGATAGCCCTGGTGGCTCACCGTCACCGCAACCTGCTCATCGGCAATCAGGTCTTCCAACTGCAATTCGGCAGATTCGTCCACGATCTGCGTCCGCCGCGCGTCGCCATACTTGGCGCGAACCTCTTCCAGTTCCTTGATGATCACCGCGTGCAGCTTGGTCTCGCTGGCCAGGATCGACTCGTACTCGGCGATCCGCTCGAGCACCTGCTTTAACTCGTTCAGCAGTTCGTCGATGGAGAGCTGGGTCAGCCGGTAAAGTTGCAACTCCAGAATCGCATCGATCTGGCGCAGCGTGAGGCCCTTCTCCTCGTGCGGCAGCCGCTCGCGGTCCAGCGTAATCACAATCTCGCTGCCCTTGCCCCAGGCATACAGGTTCTCGCGGGCTTCCGCTCTCGAACCCGATGCGCGGATGATGCGAATCACGGTGTCGAGGTTGTCGAGCGCGATCTTCAAGCCTTCCAGAATGTGCTCGCGGTCGCGTGCCTTTTTCAGCAGGAAGACCGTCCGCCGCTGCACTACATCAATGCGGTGATTGATGAAGCAGCGAATGGCCTGATCCAAACCCAGTTCCCGAGGCTGCCCGTTGAGCACCGCCAGGAAGATCATGGAGAAGCTTTCCTGCATCTGCGTGTGCTTGTAGAGCTGGTTGAGCACAATCTCAGGCTGCGCGCCGCGCTTCAGCTCGATCACGATGCGCATGCCGTCGCGGTCGCTCTCGTCGCGCACGTCGCTGATGTCGTCCACGATCTTGTCGTTCACCAGTTCGGCAATGCGCTCGATCAGCTTGGACTTGTTCACTTGGTAGGGAATCTCGGTGACGATGATTGCCTGCTTTTCCTTCGTCAGATTCTCCGTGGCCACCTTGGCGCGCATCATGAAGCGGCCGCGCCCGGTCTTGTAGGCCTGGGGAATGCCGCTCTTGCCGTAGAGGAATCCGCCGGTCGGGAAGTCCGGCCCCTGCACGTGCTTCAGCACCTCGGCCAGACCGGCCGCGGGGTTCTGCACCAGCTCGATGGCCGCATTGATGACTTCCGTGAGGTTATGCGGCGGAATGTTCGTCGCCATGCCCACCGCGATGCCGCTCGACCCATTCACGATCAGGTTGGGAATGCGCGTGGGCAACACCGTAGGCTCGAATGTGGACTCGTCGTAGTTCGGCGAAAAGTCCACCGTCTCCATGTCGATGTCGGCCAGCATTTCGCCGGCAATGCGCATCATGCGGCACTCGGTATAACGCATGGCCGCGGGCGGATCGCCGTCCACGGAGCCGAAGTTGCCCTGGCCGTCGACCAGAGGGTAGCGTAGCGAGAAGGGCTGCGCCATGCGCACCAGGGTGTCGTAAATGGCCGAGTCGCCGTGGGGATGGTACACACCCATCGCCTGGCCGACCACCTTGGCGCACTTGGTGTATTTCTTGTTGTACTCGAGACCCATCTCGCTGAGGGTGTAGAGCACGCGCCGGTGGACGGGCTTCAAGCCGTCGCGGGCATCCGGCAACGCGCGCCCAATGATCACACTCATTGAGTAGTCGAGGTAGGAGCGGCGCATCTCCTCTTCGATGTTGATCGGGGTAAAGCTCGTGCCGCCGCCAGACGGCGTTCCACCTTCGAGAGGGAGTTGGGGATTTTGATCTTCTGCCATATGGGTTTTCAAGCTCGCGCGAAGGCGGCAAAAAAGTTCCGGTAAAAGCGGGGCCGGACTTCGCGGGCTATGGATCTATTTTACGCGTTCAAGGCCCGTTTCGGCAAGGACATTTCTACAAATAAGTCCTTATTTTGCTTGATTTTATAGCTTCTTTGGGACGCCTGCTGAGGAGTCCGCCAGAGCTTAGGCCGCGCGTCGTGTTTCCGCTTTGAATTCAGGACCGTTCCCCAAGCTCCTTTGGGTCTTTTTTCCCACCGGTTCGGTCTGAAAGACGCCTCTGCCTCACCCCGAAAATCCCGCTCACAGCAATCCCGGCAAGCTGAGCACGCAGAACACCGCCTGCAGCAGCAGGATCGACCCCGCTGCAGCCATCGCCAAACGCCCCCGCGGCCCTTCATAGGCATCCGCAAACACCCCGCCCACGAACGTGAGCAGAAACGGCAGCGCCCATAGCCACGGACTTCCCGGAGCGCCGGTCATGATAAGCAGGACCAGCACCAGGAAGCAAAACAACGGAGCCGTGTTGCCAAAATAGCGCGACTTCTTCATACACAGATAAAGCACCCCGGCGGCAGCCGCAGCCACCAGGATCCCGGCGTTCGCCATCGTGGAAAAGAACCGCCGCGCAGGGTCCAGCGAGACCCACAGAAACCCTGCCGCCGAGCGAAAAACATAACTGAAAGCATCCGGCGAAAAACCATAGCAGGCAAACACCAGCACCAGCGCCCCGGCTACGGCCGCAAGCACTATGGGCAACACTTGGGCTCGGCGCCCCTCGGCCACCCACAGCATCGCCGCCAGACCCAGCAGCGCCACCACCGGCAGCGCCGCGATGTGCGACGCAGCCGCCACACCAAAAATAACCGTCAGCAGCACAATGCGCGGCCGCCACTTCCGCCTTGGCCCCTGCATCGCGTGTGCTACACCGATGCACGTGTACACGCCCCCGTACACCCCCAGCGCCGCCAGCACCTCGGGATTGGGAGCCACACAGGCCCTCAGCACCGCCGGAGAGAAGCAATAGAGCGCCAGCGCCGTATAGCCGCCCAGGTTGCCATAGAGACGCCGCGTCACCCACCACAGCGCCCCGCCCAGCGCACACCCGGCCAGCAAAAAGGGCAAGCGCAACAGCAGAAGCACATGCGTAAGCTGGTGGCG
Organism: uncultured Occallatibacter sp.; assembly: GCA_964571165.1. Lineage (GTDB taxonomy): Bacteria > Acidobacteriota > Terriglobia > Terriglobales > Acidobacteriaceae > Telmatobacter. The sequence continues at coordinate 24,845 of CAZNAW010000022.1, forward strand.
CAACTCCCAGGTACTCAAGTCCGAGGCGTTTATCTCGCCCGCGGCCTCTTGTCCCGCAGGCGAATCCGCCGCGACGGACGTGGGGACCCCGGGCTGCTGAAACACCCGGTCCTCAGGCCTGCGGAACAGGTCCAGTCCCCGCTCCGCCACCAAGTTCAGCGTCAGGGGCAGCCCCGCCAGCCGGTAGGCCAGAATCCCATCGTGGATGTTGCCGCAGGTGGTGTAATAGCCGGCCAGCGCCGAGGGCCGCTCCCACGTCTCCCGCCCGCACCGCGCATATTGGTAATCGCGATCCGAAAGCGTCTGATGGCCGGTGAGCCAAAGCCCCTGGACAAGAAAAAGCACCAGCAGCCCCGCCGCTATGCGCTGGGGAAGATTGAACCGAAAGCGGCGAATCCTGCTAAACCGGAGTGTCATCACGTTCAAACGAGTCGATTCCAGTTTAAACGGCGAAAACGCACCGGCTTCCCAAAGCGCACCGTTCCGCCACGCCACGCACTGCAACGGGGCCTGCTCGACGGCAGCACCTGAGGCCCAAGCGATGCCCTTCAGGTTGGCTTGAAGCGAACATGCTCTGACGCGCTGGCACAGACCCGCACGCCAAATCCCCAACCTATACCTTGAAACGCAAGAAAGCCGCCCCGAAGAGCGGCTTTCTTATCTTTATCCGGGGTTGCGCGTTAGTTGAAAATAGCTCCAACTGCGGCATCCGTGGGCAGAATAAGCGTGCAAGTCGGCGTTACGTCTGGCGTCCCTAGCGGGTTCTCGCAGTTTGACGACCAACCGCCAAAGGAACTGCCTGTTGGCGATTCCGTCAAGGTTACTGTAAAGCCGACCGGGTAATTCGCTACACAAACAGAATTGCCCAACCCGGCAGCTACGGATCCTGGACCGCAATGAATCAGGTTCGGCGCCCCGCTGCTCGAAGGAGCCGTCACCAGCCAATTGGTGTCGTTGCTGCCGCCGTTATACACCGTCAGTGTCGACAGCGGCGGTGTGCCTCCGGCGGCGCCAAATATGTTGAGTGAATTCTCCGTGTAGGTCCCGACGCCTGTCACGACAGTGCCGTCAGCATTCGTCGACGTAGCAATGATGGCGGTCGTGCCAGGACTTACTGACGTGGCAATCCCGGAGTCTGTAATTGTGGCAATCGTCGCGCTGCTCGAACTCCAGGTGAGCGGGTAGTCGCTGGTGGGCAGCATCTGCTGAGTTGGAGGAGTCGAGAACGTTCCCATCGCGATAAATTGCGCGGTTTCATTCGGCGAAGGAACCGTCTGAGAGCTGGGAATAAGAGTAATCGCCAGCAGCGGCTCCGGCGCGGCTGTAAGGGAGACCGCAACGGTCGCGGTTGCCGTCACCACGCTGCTATCGGGATTCGTCCATTGGGCCGTGATCGTGGTATTGCCCGGACTCGCCCCCTTGGCCTGCCCGGCGGGAGAAGCCGGATAAGTCGAGACTGTGGCAATGGTGGGGATGCTGGAAGTCCACGCTAGCTGCGGCGAGTTGGTCACGTCATTGATCAAGCCGGTGGTGCCGGAAGTGCCAAGCGCAATAAACTGGCCGAGTTGACCCGTCGCCGAGAGCGCCTGCGAGGTTGGACTGATGGTAAGCGCGGTGATTGGCTCCGCTATTCCGCCTATCACTGTGAGCGTGGCCGTGCCGGTCACCACACTCCCGTCAGGGAGCGTCATTGTGGCAATGATAGCCGTGGTGCCTTCGCTCACCGCTGTGGCAAGCCCGGTGTTAGCGCCAATAGTGGCAATCCCCGCGGCGCTGGAACTCCACGCAACCTGGCCTGTCAGGTTCTGCGTAGCGCCTGCTGAAGTCGTTCCAATGGCAAGGAATTGGCTGGTTTGCTCCGGCGATGCAACCGATTGTGAACTCGGAATGATCGTCAGCGATTTGTAAGGCTCCGATGCAACATTCGTGACCGTGAAGCTCGCGGTAGCCGTCGCCACGCTCTCGTCAGGGTTCGTCGCAATGGCCGTGATCGTGGTTGTGCCCTGGGCTATCGCCGTCGCAAGCCCGGAAGAACTGACCGCGGCAACCGCCGCGTTGCTGGTATGCCAGGCCACCTGGTTGGTCACGTCTGTTATAAGACCGGTACTCCCGGAAAGGCCCAACGCGTAGAACTGGCCGGTCTCACCCGGTAACGCAACCGACTCGGACGTTGGAACAATAGCCAGTTCACTGACTGGCTCCGCCGTTGGTCCCAGTACCGTGAAGGTCGCGGTTCCCGTTACGACACTCTTGTCAGGATTCGTCGCAATGGCTGTGATCACCGTGGTGCCCTCGCTCACACCCGTGGCAAGTCCGGTCGCAGCGCCAATCGTGGCCACTCCCACCGTGCTGGAACTCCAGGCGACCTGGTTGGTTATGTTCGATTGAAGCCCTGTAAGCCCGGAAGTTCCAATGGCGATGAATTGGCCGGTTTGACCCGCCCCTGAAACCGACAGAGCACTCGGGATGATCGAAACAGATGAGATCGGTTCCGGTGCCGCGGTTGCTGTGCCGGTAACCGTGAAGGTCGCGGTTCCCGTTACCACGCTGCCGTCCGGGTTCGTCGCGATGGCTGTGATCGCCGTGGTGCCCTGGCTCACACCCGTGGCCAGGCCGGCAGGCGTTATGGTGGCAACGTTCACGCTGCTCGAACTCCAAGTCACCAGGCCGGTCAGGTTTGACTGAAGGCCTGTGGTTCCCGAAGTTCCAATCGCGATAAATTGGCCGGTCTCACCTGGCGCCGCAACCGACTGAGCGCCTGGAATGATCGAAAGAGAGCTGATCGGCTCGGACGTAGTGCCGGATTTGCCTGCAACCGTGAAGGTCCCGATTGCCGTCACCACGCTGCCGTCCGGATTCGTCGCGATGGCCAGGATTGCCGTGGTGCCCTGGCTCACGCCCGTGGCAAGCCCGGAAGCGTTAATCGTGGCAATTCCAACGTTGCTGGAACTCCAGGTTACCTTGGTTGTCGCGTTCGTCTGAAGGCCGGTGACCCCGGAAGTTGCAATCGCGACAAACTGGCCTGTTCCGCCCGGCGCTGGAACCGACTGCGAGTTTGGAATGATGGTAAGAGCTGAGACCGGCTCGGCTGTTGAGCCGGATCCGCCTCCAGAAGTAACCGTGAAAGTCGCCGTAGCCGTCACCACGGTTCCATCGGGGTTCGTCGCAATGGCCGTGATCGTGGAAGTACCCTGACCCACGCCTTTGGCTACTCCGTTGAAGCTGATGGTGGCAACCGACGGGCTGCTCGAGCTCCAGGCGGCAGTGTCAGTCAGATCCGATTGCAGACCGGTGATTCCAGAGGTGCCAATCGCAATAAATTGCGCAGTCTCGCCCGGGATTGCAACAGCCTGAGAGCCAGGGATGATAGTCAGCTTGGCCACCGGCTCCTGCGGTCCGGTTGAACCAGTGGAGCTTGTAGTCACCGTGACGGTGGCGCTGGCGGAAATAACCCCGGTGAACCCATTCATGGTGGCCGAGATCTGTATGCTGCCCGGACCAACCGCAGTGACCAATCCGGTAGAAGTGACCGTTGCCACATCCGTGGAGTCGGAACTCCAGGTCACCTGGTTTGTCACATTCACAGTGCTCGCGGGATGACTTCCATGGCCCACAGACCCCAGGGCCGTAAGCTGCGCTGTGCCGCCGATCCCGGTGAAATTCAAGGTCGAAGGCGTAACCGTAATCGAATCTATCGTAGTAGAGCTGCCGCAACCGGTAAATGGCAGGGCAAGGCCGGCGAACAACAGCGTGCCCAAGCAAAATCGATCGAACATCGTTGGTCTCCTCGCGTTCCCAGCCGGCTGGCTCAAACCTATCGATGATCCAGCGCCGCAGCAGTTCTCACGCATCTGGATTGAAGAAGTTATGCTAAGGAAGCATAGCCTCCGCCAGATCGCATGTCAATGCAAAATCAGTGCAGACAGCACCTGGTTTCACGTTGACCCAAAGGCCATCACCCATTGGTAATCGTTGGACGCTTCCCAAAGTGCTATTCTCCCCGGCAAGGGCGCGGATGAGCAGTTTCTTCACCCTCGACCAGGCCAGCCACTCCATCCAAACATGGCTTTCTCTCGTCGGCCGGACAGCGCGGAAGTGTTGGTCCCCGGCTCGAAATCATCCCCGCAGTTCGATAAGGAACCCACGCAGCGATCCATGGCGGAAGCGGGCATTCGCTACCTACGCTACCTATTTCCCGGCGTGGAGTTGGGTGCCGGCTGGCCAATCCGGCATACTGCGACGCCCCAGGTTACGTCCTTCAGAGCCAGTTTCGCGAAGACGCCGGCTTCCGGGCTGCCTTGGCAGACTCGCGCCTAAATACTTGCAGAGGAATTGGGGTGACATCCGCGTACTTCATCTTTAAAACGAACTTGAGGAGAACCTGTTTGTGTCTTCTCCAGTTTCATTTAGTTATGCATACTCAACCACTGGAGAGCCCCCAGGCAATCGCATTTGAACTTTCAAGGCAAGCGAACGTCTCAGGCTGCCGCAAAGACTCCATCAAAGCGAGCTTTGTATCAGGGCATGACTTCAGTCATGCCGCAAAATGCTCCCCAAAAAGAGGTCGGGCTTTAGCCCCTGCCACATTTCGAGCCGCCTGTGGTCTCCTTTTCCACCTTCGCCGTGCCGCGCAAGCAAAATCCAAACGTAAGCTCTTTCAAATGCGATTGCCCTGGGAGAGCAGCCCGTCCCTGTTGTATCGTGGCGAGAAACTTGTATAGTGGTGGCAAACTTCCGATGGAGGTTCCGCTTGATAACCACCCCCGAATTCTTCGACCTGCTCAAGCGGATGCGGTGGGATTCTCTTCATTTCTGGACATCGTTGCATAATGTACTCATTCCTCTTGCGGCCTCGCTCGTTGAACTCCTGAGACGGTGGGTCAAACGCCGCCAAGCCCGCCTGGCGCTACACTGGCCCATCGCGGACGGGCAAGTCCAATCCATCGACGTCACGACAGGAGCCAAATTCTTTGGCAGCGCGCGCCTGTGCAACGCGACGTTCAAATACTCCTATACCGTCCTTGATGGAAGCGAGATCCATTATTTTTCGGGAGACTTTTCGCGCCCATTTCCGGATAAAGAGCGGGCGTGGGAATGGCTGGAGCTGCTGAAGAACAAGAAAATCCGCATCCACTATCAGCCGGGCCGGCCCGAGGTTTCCGCGGTCCTGGCCGCCGATCTGGACGCCCACTTTTCCCTTCCCGCGCGAACCCCCTCCGACTTCGTCTTGTCCCCGTCGGCGATCCATCCGGAGTAACGCCGCCATCCAGATTTTGCCCCGCTGACCCTGCACCCGCTACACTTCTCCCAGCATGGCCATCGCTCGCGACAACACCCCGGAACGCCTCGTCAGCGCCTCGCGCGCTGAAGAAGAACAGGGCTTTGAACTCAAACTCCGTCCCCGCTGGCTGCGCGAGTTCATCGGCCAATCGAAGGCCAAAGAACAGCTCGCCATCGCCCTTGAAGCCGCCAAGTCCCGCGGCGAAGCCCTCGATCACGTGCTCCTCTTCGGCCCTCCAGGCCTGGGCAAAACCACCCTGGCCACCATCATTGCCAACGAGCTCGATGTCGGCTTCCAGCAAACCTCCGGCCCCGCCCTTCAGATCCAGGGCGACCTGACCGCCATCCTCACCAATCTGCGCGAGCGCCAGGTCCTCTTTCTCGACGAGATCCACCGTATGCAGCCGGTCCTCGAAGAAAAACTCTATACCGCCCTTGAGGACTACAAGCTCGACATCATCATCGGCCAGGGCCCCGCCGCGCGCACCCACGTCATGGAGATACGCCCTTTCACCTTCATCGGCGCTACCACACGCCCCGGCCTGCTCAGTTCCCCCTTGCGTTCCCGCTTCGGCATCCTTCTTCGCCTCGAGTTTTATACGGAAGAGGAACTGCGGGTCATCGTCTCGCGCTCCGCTGACGTCATGCAGGTGCCCATCGACCAGGACGGCGCTGCTGAAATCGCACTCCGGTCCCGCGGAACTCCGCGTATCGCCAACCGCCTGCTCCGTCGCGTTCGCGACTACGCCCAGGTCCGGGGCACCGGCGCCATCGACCGCCCCACCGCCAACGCAGCCCTCACCATGCTTGAAGTGGACGCGCACGGCTTCGACGAAATCGACCGCCGTCTTCTGCTCACCATCATTCAGAAATACGACGGCGGACCTGTAGGTCTTGGCACGCTGGCTGCAACTCTCGCCGAGGAGGAAGACGCCCTTGAAGAGGTCTATGAGCCCTTTCTCATCCAGATCGGCTTTCTCGACCGCACGCCCCGAGGCCGGGTGGCGACACGCCTCGCCTATGAGCACTTCGGCTTCGCCATGCCGGGTCGCCAGACGCCCTTGTTTTAACAGGACGCAGGTGCCCCATCCTTGACGCGTGTCGACGCGGCAACCTCTTGCTCTAGGGGTGGGAAACCACAACCCTCAAACTGAATGTTTCTGAGGAGTTTTCCATGGCACTTACTGAATCCACAATGCTGGAACTGGGAACCACGGCGCCCGACTTTGCCTTAACCAACGTCGTCACCGGCAAGACCGTCCGCCGCGACGATTTCCGCGGACAGAAGGGGCTGCTGGTCCTGTTCCTCTGTGCCCACTGCCCCTATGTCAAGCACATTGAGAAAAGCCTGGGCACTCTGGGCAAGGACTACGCGGGCCAGCCAATCGGCATCGTGGCCATCAGCAGCAACGATGCAGTCACCCATCCCGAAGACAGCCCGGCCGGACTCAAACGGCAGGCTGCAACTTACGGCTTTGCCTTTCCTTACTTATATGACGAAACCCAGGCTGTAGCTCGTGCATACAAGGCCGCCTGCACACCTGACATCTTTCTCTTCGACGCTGATTTCCACCTCGTCTATCGCGGCCAGTTCGACTCCAGCCGCCCCGGTAACGGCATCCCTGTCACTGGCGAGGACCTGCGCTCCGCCATCGACACAGTACTTGCGGGCAAGCGGGTCCCCACTGACCAGCGCCCCTCCATCGGCTGCAACATCAAGTGGAAGGCATAAGACAAGCGAGTCAGCGGGTCGGCTGGCTTGCACCTCGCTGACCCGCTGACTAGCTACCTACAGCGCCAGCCCCTTCAAGTACTCCCTGAACTGCGGTCCAAGATCGCTCCGCTTCAGCGCGAACTCCACCGTTGCCTGCAACATGCCGAACTTGTCGCCCGCATCGAACCGTTTGCCCTCAAAGGTGTAGCCAAAAACCTTCTCTTCCTTCAGCAGTGCCTTGATCCCGTCAGTCAGTTGGATCTCACCGCCCGCGCCGGGGGTTGTTTCTTCCAGCAGTTCAAACACCCGAGGCGTCAGCACATACCGACCGATAATCGCCTGCTTTGACGGCGCATCCTCGAACTTCGGCTTCTCCACCATCCCCGTGCAGTTATAAATCCGCCAGTTGTCGGGATCCTGTTCGCCGGCCAGCACGCCATACGCACTGATCCCCGGTCCCTCCACGGTCTGCGTCGCCAGTACGGAGCCGCCCTTCTCGTTGAACACATCGATCATCTGCTTCAGGCAAGGCACCTCGGCGTCAATCACATCGTCAGGAAGGATCACGCCAAAGGGTTCATCGCCCACCAGTTCCTTGGCGCACAGCACGGCATGACCCAGGCCGAGCGGCTCCTTCTGCCGCACATAGCTGATCCGCGCCAACGACGAGACGCCGCGCGACAACGCCAGAAGATCATGCTTGCCACGACTTTCCAGCGTCGCGTCCAGCTCGAAGCTATTGTCGAAGTGATCCTCCATCGTAGCCTTGCCGCGCCCGGTGATGATAATGATGTGCTCAATCCCCGACGCGATCGCCTCTTCCACGCCATACTGGATGATCGGCTTATCCACCAGCGCCAGCATTTCCTTGGGAATCACCTTGGTGGCCGGCAAAAACCGCGTGCCCAGGCCGCCCGCCGGAAACACCGCCTTTCGTACCCGCTTGCTCATTTCCATTCCCTCTTTTACAGCCCGCCGCAGGGCCTATGCGGCGTCCCATGTTGCTGTCAGGATACTAGGCCACTTTCATCTTCGCTGTAACCGTTGTGTGAAATGCACTCGTCCTCAGGATGAATCCCGCTCAAAGCGTCGGCGAACCATCCCCCAGCAATGCCTCTCGCACAATCTTGATCGGCGGAAAACCCTGCCGCAAAAAGTTATTATGAAACTCCTCCAGCGAGAAGGCCGCGCCTTGCTTCTTCTTCAGGTCCTCGCGCAGCTTCATGATCTCCAGCTTGCCCAGCGTGTAATACAGATAAGTCGGGTCGCTGGTGCCGCGCTTGGCCTCAACCATGGCCGTCTCCTTTGACTGGTAGCCTTCCTTCTGGAAGAACGCAACTGCCTGGTCGAAGCTCATCTTGCCGCTGTGCATTTCTATGCCGACAATGAACCGCGCGTTCCTCAATAGCGCATCCTGCAGTTGTCCCAGCCGCAGGAACTTTGCCTCGCGTTCATCCTTCGCTCCGGCGCCAGGCTGGCCATACCCTTCGTCCAGCATCATCTGCTCGCAGTAGTGCGCCCACCCCTCGACATCCGTGTTCGCGCCCAACAGCTTGCGCACCCGGCTGGGAGCCTGCGGCACCCACAGAAACTGGATGTAATGGCCCGGATAAGCCTCGTGCACCGCCGTCGAAATCACCGTCCCCACATTGAACGAGTGCATGTAGCCATCCACCTGCGCGGGCGTCATCGACGGGTCGGGCAGCGTCACGTTGAAGTAAGCCTCTGTCGCGTGTGCCTCGAATGGCCCCGGCGTATCCATGCTGGCCTGGGTTGTAGCGCGCATGAATGGCGGCGTTTCTTCCACAATCGGCCGCACATCCGACGGAATGGTCACAATGTGATGTTCGCGGATAAAGCTCACCAGCCCGTCGAAAGTGGCGCGGAAAGCGTCCAGCAGATGATCCGGCGCCGGATGATTTTCCCCCAGTTCCTCAAGCACCGCGCCCGGTTCCTTGTCCGGCTCCAGTTCCTTGGCAACTTGCGTGAAGTGTTCCTGGTTCCTGCGCAGGTCTGCCCAGCCGATCTCTAGCAGCTTGTCCAGCGGAATATCCACCATCTCGTCGTATTCGAGCTTCTTTGAGAACGTCTCCGCGCCAATCCGGAAGTCCCCGTTCGACCTCGCCAGCAAGTCCGTCTGCAGCCAGTCGAGATAACTGTTCAGCGCGGCAATTACCGCCGCATTCGTCTCGGCAAACTCCGCTTTCACTCCCGGGTCCTTCGCATCGGCAAACGCCAGCGGCACATCGTGCTCAAAAAAGCTCACAATACCTGGCAACTGCTCGATGGCGATCTCGGTGTAGATGCGCGGCGGATTCTTCAAATTGACTCGCGCATCCGCCAGCAGCGCCGGCATCTGCTTCTCCCGCGACACCAGCGACCGCAGCCGCTCATCCGGCGAAGCAAACTTGCGTTCCATCAACACAAATGCCGCGTTCGCGCACGTGCTTGAGTAGTTATCCGCATTTTTCTCCCACGGACGAATCGTCTCCAGCGTCAGAAGCTCTGAACGAATGGTGGACAGCACCATCTCCCGGTCGCTCCGCGGCACAAGATCGGACGCGGAATCATCGGGATGAATCGCCTCAATCCGCTTTTCAAAGGCCTTGAGCGACGCAATCTCGGCATCGATATTCTTGCGCGAGTAATCCTCCAGTTGTCCGTCGTACTGGTGATATCCCACCAGCGTTCCGTTCGTCGGCCCATAGTGAAAGTAAACCTGGTCGAAGTACTCATCGGAAACCTTTTCGAACTTTTGTTTCCAGGTCTCTTGCGCAGCATTCGCGGCGATTACGGAACCCATACAAACTCCAATCCCAAACAGCAGAAAAAGCTTCTTCATGATTCCTTTCTCGATTGAGGACAATTTCTTACGCATTCACTGGCGCCGGGGCCAGTTTGGCAAGCACATCGTGAATCTCAAGCAGAACCTCGTCGGACCGCGCCGTGCTCAACGGGTATTTCAGTAGTCCCTGCGGCGTGAACTGCGCGCCGCGCTTCGCATTGCGCGCCACCAATCGCATCAGATGCTGTGGATCTACCGCCGCATTCTCCATGAACCGAATCTGTAACTCGCCGCGACGTCGATCAATCTGCGCAATCCCCATCCGCTCGCACTCCAGCCGCACCATCGCCGCTTCCAGCAGATACACCGTTGCATCCGGCGGCGCGCCATAGCGGTCTTCCATCTCCGCCCGCACCTCGTTCACCGCTGCCTCGCTCGTTGCGCCGGCAATCTTTTTGTAGAGCCGCAGCCGCTGATTCTCTTCCGGAACATAGCTCTCATCGATGCGCAGTGCGATCCCCAGGTTGAGCTGCGTCGCCGGGCGTTCCTCACTGCTCTCGCCCTTCATCTCCTTCACCGCCTGCTCCAGCATCGACGTGTATAGCTCGAATCCCACCGCCTCGATATGCCCGCTCTGCTCGCCGCCCAGCATGTTGCCCGCGCCGCGCAATTCCAGATCCAGCGCCGCAATCTTGAACCCCGCGCCCAAATCGCTGAATTCCTTCAGCGCCGCCAGCCTTCTGCGCGCAATCTCTGTCAACTCCTGTTCCGGCGGAATGAGTAAGTAGGCATAAGCGCGACGGTTTGACCGTCCCACGCGCCCGCGCAATTGGTATAACTCACTCAAACCATGCCTGTCCGCGCGGTTGATCAACATCGTATTCGCCAGCGGAATGTCCAACCCGTTCTCGATGATCGTTGTTGCCACCAGCACGTCATACTCATGCCGCATAAAGGCCAGCATCACCCGTTCGAGTTCTGTCTCGGTCATTTGTCCGTGGCCCACTGCCACGCGCGCCGCCGGCACCAGTTCCTGAATTCGCGCGGCAATCTCATAAATCGATTCCACACGATTGTGCACAAAGTACACCTGCCCGCCGCGCTCCAGCTCCACCTCGACGGCCGAGCGCACAATCTTTTCGTCGAACTTGGCCACCACGGTCTGAATCGCCATCCGGTCCTTGGGCGGCGTCTCAATCACGCTCATGTCCCTGAGGCCCACCAGCGACATATGCAGTGTGCGCGGAATCGGCGTGGCGCTCATCGCCAGCACGTCGATTTCCTTCCGCATCTGCTTCAGCCGCTCCTTGTGCCGCACGCCAAACCGCTGCTCCTCGTCCACCACCAGGAGCCCCAGGTCTTGAAACTTGATGTCCTTCGACAGCAGCCGGTGCGTCCCGATCAGGATGTCCACCTTGCCCGTCTCCACCCGCTCCACAATTGCCTTTTGTTCTTTCGCCGTGCGGAACCGCGAGATCATCTCGATATGGATGGGAAACTGCGCAAACCTCTTCTTAAAAGTTTCGTAATGCTGAAAGCACAGAATCGTCGTGGGCGTCAGCACTGCCACCTGCTTGCCGTCCTGCACCGCCTTGAAAGCCGCCCGCATCGCCACTTCCGTCTTGCCATAGCCCACGTCGCCGCACAGCAGCCGGTCCATCGGCGTGGTCGATTCCATGTCGTACTTGATGGCCCGGATCGCGGCAAGCTGATCGTCCGTTTCGTTGTAGTCGAACGAGTCCTCAAACTCCCGCTGAAACTCGTTGTCCTTTGAGAACGCCGTTCCCTGCGCGGTGGCCCGCTCGGCGTATAACTTCAATAACTCGCCGGACATATCCTCGATGGCCTTGCGCACCCGCGCTTTGGTCCTGGTCCACTGCTGCGAGCCCAACCGGTTCAGCACCGGTGCCGGTCCCGTGTCCGTCGAGCGGTACTTCTGGATCAAGTCCAGCCGGGTCAGCGGCACATATAACTTGGCAGATTCAGCAAACTCCAGGATCATGAACTCGACGGAAAGCCCGTCCTGCGCAATCTCCCTCAGCCCCTGATACTGCGCAATCCCGTGCTCCACGTGAACCACATAATCGCCAATCGCCAAATCGCGAAAGTCCGAAACAAATGCCGCCGTCTTTGATCGTTTCGGCTCCGGACGCGCCGTCACATCCGCATCGTCTGAGAGATCGTTGGCCCCGAACACAATCAGATTCGTGTCCGCAAAGCTCACCCCGGCCGCCAGCGGCGTCCGCACAATCACCGGCACGCGCAAATCTCCAGCCAGGAAGCTGGCCTCGTCCAGCACCGTCTCGCCGCCGGGCCGCAGGTTGCGGCTGCCCAGCCTGTACGGAATCTGATATTCCCGCAGCACCGTCGCCAGCCGCTCCACTTCGCCCTGATTCGGCGCCGCCAGAACAATCCGCGTCTCCGCCTCCATCAGCGTCTTCAATTGCTCGGTCAACGCTGGAATCGAGCCGTGAAATCTCACCGTGGGCCGCGTGTTCAGCTCAATCTCGCCCAGCGTGTTGTCGTCGTCCAGCACATCCACCACGCCCAGTTGATCCAGGTCCAGTCCCATGTGCGACTCAAGCTGAGCCCGCAACACCTCCGGCCGCAGGTAGATATCCTCCGGCGTAATCAGCGACCCCATCGCCGACCGCTCATGTCTCTGCTCGACCTTGTTCCACCAGCGGTCAATCTGGTTGCGCACCATCGCCGGTTCCTCGACGAACAACGCACACTTGGGAGCCAGCGTCAGCAACGATTTTTCCGCCCCGGCCACGGGACTGAAGAACTCCCACCCCGGAAACACGCTCACTCCGCCCGCCGCGGCCAGCTCGGCGGCCATCTCCTCATCTTCATCCGCGCTTGGGCCTTCCAGCCGCTGCCGATTCAGCCGCCCATGCACCGCCGCCAGCAGCCGCTCTGTCACCGGTGTTTCCGTCAATGGCGATAGCTGGGTCTCGTCCAGTCCTGACAGCGACCGCTGCGTCTCCGGATCAAATTTCCTTATGGTTTCAATCTCGTCGCCGAAAAACTCGATGCGTACCGGCCGGTCCGCCTCAGGCGAATACACATCCAGAATCCCGCCCCGCCGTGTGAACTGCCCTGGCATCTCCACCAGGTCCATCTGCGTATAGCCCACACTGGCCAGATGCCCCGTCAGCACCTCCAAATCCACCTCTTCGCCACGCTTCAGCGTCACCGCCAGACCGGCGTAATAGTCGCGGTCAAACAGCTTCAGCGCCGCCGACTCCACTGGCGCAATCAGGATCGACACCGCCCCGGTGGCCAGCTTCCACAATGCCGCCGCACGCTGCTCCTGCACATCCGGATGTGGTGAAAGATTTTCGAAAGGAAGTACATCGTGGGCCGGCAGTCGCACCACCTCGGCCGGATCCACCGCGCCGGTGAGCTCGCAGCCGGCCTTGAGCATCGGCTCCAGCGCCTCGGCAGCCTTGTTGTCGGCCACCACCACAATCACCGGCTGCTTGGCTGCCCGCGCCATCAGCGGCACATACAGTGCCCGCGCCGTGCCCGTCAGCCCAGACACACGTCTCCGCCCCGTACCCAGGCTCAGATGCCTTCGTACGCGCTCAAACCCCGAAGCGTGCTCCAGCTCCGCAAATATCTCGCGGACAAACGGGAGAATCATAAACTCCCAGTTTACCAGCGACGGCGCTGTGTGATCCCATCCGCGGGCAATTCAAAACCATTGGAATTACGACAGTATATTCAGCGTGTAGAAATTTCCAGGCGCCTGCGGAGGATCGCAGAGGGTTTCCGGCTCGCTCCGGGCCGTTGCGTAATACTCGATTGTTCCATCGCCTGCGTTGAACGGTCCGAGCTGCGCGGCAAATACATCGCGCCCCGCGTGCGTTGCCGTGGCGTTCTGCCAGGTTTCCGCTCCTTCACGGCGCGTCAGCAACGCCACTTTGCCGGCTTCCCCCAGGCCGGGAGCAACGATAAAGATGCGTAGCGACTCTCCCGGTTTCAAAAGCGACGGTCGCGTGGGAATAAACAGCCGGGGCCGGATGCCGGCTTCGGGGGCAATGGCCGACGCGTAAGCCCGATCCATCTCCGGCGGCAGTTCCCCCAAAAACTCCTTGATCGATAGCCGCAGCCGCTCCAGCGCGATGCGGACAAACTTGTTTTGCATCGATACAAGCTGCCCCAGGTCGTTGCGCGTCGCAACCACCCCCTGGAATTCAAGCATGGTTTCCCGCACCAGCGGCGCCATTGCAAGCCAAAGCGGGATGCCGTGTTGCGCCACTTCGGCGCGCGCTTCGTCCTGCTTGCCCGCTGTCCGGAGCTCCACTGCACGCTTCAGTACCGCATCGAGCTTGTGCGCCAACTCATAGGCATCGCAGTAGGGAACCATGAAGCCAACAAAGCCGGCAAAGTACCCGATGCGATCCCGCTCCAGCGGCGTTGCGGCCTCTGAGGCCAGTTGGCGAAACCGCTCGGCTGTTGCGCGCTGCGCTGCCAGAACGGCTGAATCCGGTTCATTGGCCGCATAAGTGAAGGCTTCCGAGTAATCGCCGGTGTTCTCAACCGTCCTGGCAAACCCGTTCTTGTCATAACTTCCCGTGAACGTCGAGGAGATCGCGTGATTGCGGTCGCAGTCGTCAAAAAGAGTTGCCAGCTCTTCCGCTCGCACTCCCGATGCCTGTGCCGCGCAAAACCTCCGGTAATGCGTGGTTGCAGTCAGATCGGTGCCCCAGCCGGCGCGGGAGAAATAGGTCGCTGTCGGGTCGATGATCCGGTGCCGCCAGTGAATTCCGAGCATGCCCTGGCAGCCGAACTCCTGCGCCCGCTTCATGTCTGTCTCAAAGCGGCTGGCGCGGAACTGCGGAAACCACATGGAAGGATCATCCTCAATCCAAGGAATCGGCCAGCGCTCGCGGTTCCCCAGCTTGCCAAACGCTTCATTCACCGGGTCCCATCCCAACGTGTCGCTTAACGCCGAGAAGATAATGTCCTCAGGCAGCCGCTGATGCAGCGACTCGAAGTAACGGGTAACTCCGCCCCATCCGGCCACTACCAGACGCTTGCCCGGCGCATGGCGTTTCAGAAAGTCGTAAGCCTGCATGAACGGTGTTGTTGACAGCGCAATGTTCTTCGTGCGGCCAGCCCAGTTCGCGCCTTCGTCCTGCCAAAGCCATACATAGTCCACCATCGGATACCGCTCCAGCAGGTCCGCCAGCCGCCGTTCCAGCAGGTCGCGCGCCGTTGTTGACTCAACAAAACCTCCCGGATGCGAAAGCGCCTCAGGAGGCAGCGCCCGCACAATCTCTTCCGGATTCTTATACGGCTCAAACCCTATTCCGGTGCGGATTCCAAGCTCTCCGGCAAAACTGAAAGCCGCGCGCAGCATCTCCGTCGTCCGGCGCGCAATGTCCCAGTTGTCCGCGGCCAGTCGCGTGGCATCGGCTCCAAAAGTCTCCGCATCGTAAAACCGCGCCGCGCCCATCTTGAACGCCGAAGTCCGCTGGGGCAGATAGCCCCAGCTCTCCATGGTCGTATCTTCCAGCGCCGCCCGGTGACCGCTGCCCGCAAAATCGAAGGAAAGATACGACTCCGCCAACGGCCCGGGCGTATTCTCCGTGTAAACATGCATGCCAAACATGTTGAAGCGCATGCGCAGCATGGCCGCGAAATACGCTTTGAAGTCCTCATCGTTATAAACGCTGATGCAATTCAGAAAGTCCGGCCACGGCAGCAGGCCGCGCACAGCAAACCGCGGCGATGCGGTCCACGGCTGCCCCGGCTCCGGCAGGCGCAATTCGGCGGCGCGGTCGATGGGCACACTTGTGCCATCGATACCGAATACCACCCCTTGCCGCTCAAGAAACTCGAAGACTCCGTAAAGCAGAGCTTGTTCGCTCGCCGCGCGGATCGTAGCGCCCCCGCTCGAACGCGCTATCTCATAATCTTCCCATCCTTTGAAGCGCGAGCCATCCACCGTCAGCGTCAGCTCAACCGCGCTTGCCGGGCTGCTTTCAGTGGTGCGTGTCACTTCGCCGGTGCTGCTGAGCCTGCGCAGCCCGCTCTCAAGCTCTCGCGCGGCAAGCCGCGTCTTCACGCTATCGGCAGACAAGTTCCGGATCGCGATTCGTTTGTGTCCCGTAAGTTGCGATGAAGCGTAACTCGGTCCAAGCAAGCCTCCGGCTGTAACCAGCGCACTGGCCTTCAGAAAGTCTCTGCGATCGATCATTGGGAACCTCATGGAGGATGCTATACCAGGCGAAGATTGCCGCGCTATGGCAGGACCGGGGATGATCGATCCCCTATCCACAACGCCCGGCCAGAGCCACGCATCCGAGTAGACGGCAACCCTCCGGCTCGCAAGCTTTCTATTCCCTATTCCCTATTCCCTATTCCCTATTCCCTATCCCCTACTCCCTACTCACTCCCCACCCAGTGCCCTGGCAAACGAATAGAAGAAGTCCAGCGATTTCCAATATGAATCCACCGGCAGCCGCTCATCCCGGCCGTGCGCCCGCTCGTCCTCCCGCTCCAGCGCAATCGCCGAGTACCCATAGCAGGGAATCCCCGCCTGCGCAAAGTAGATTGAATCGCTGGCCCCGTTCTCCATCACCGGTGTAACCGGCACACCCGGCCAGATGGCCTGCGTCAGCCGGGTCAGCGGCTCAAAAACCTCCTTGATCGGCGCCGGTGGCGCAATCGCCTTCCGTTCCGGCGCCGTATCAGACACTTCGTATGAGTCAGAGACGTACTTCACGCTCAGCTTCGCGTCACCGAAGATCCCCATCAACTGCTGCCGAATCTCCTCCGGCGAGTGTCCCGGAAAAATCCGGCAATTCACGTTCGCCTGCGCCGTCTGCGGAAGAGCATTGTTCGCGTGCCCCGCAGCCAGCCGTGTAGCCACGCAGGTAGTGCGGAAGTTCGAGTTGAAGCTCGGCTCTGCGCTCAGCCGTGCGGCGGCTGCCATATCCGGCGGAGAGGCGAGAATCGCCCGAATATCCGCCGCCGTCTGTCCCTTCTCCTGCCCGGCCAGATTCGTGAAGTAAGTGCGCGTCACCTCGTTCATCTCGAACGGAAATGCATAGGCCGCCAGTTTATTCAGCGCCGTGGTCAGCTCATAGATCGCATTGTCCGGACGGGGAAGCGAGCTATGCCCCCCGCGATTGGTAGCTGTAACTTGAAAATCGGAATAAACCTTCTCCGTAGCTTCCACATCGGCTACCACTGCCCGCCCATGATCCAACTCCACACCACCCGAGTCGGGATTGATCACGAACGCCGCGTCAACCAGCTCCCGATGTTCTCGCACCAGCCAGCCGGCCCCGTTGAACTTGCCGCCTTCCTCGTCCGCCGTCAGCGCCAGAATCAGGTCGCGCTTCGGCTTCCACCCCTCCCTGTGCAGCCGCAGAAACGTGGCCACCAGCGCCGCGTCGGCTTCTTTCATGTCCTGCGTCCCGCGCCCGTAGTAGTAGCCGTCTTTCTCCACAAATTGGAATGGGTCAGTCGACCAATCCGATCGCAAAGCCTGCACTACGTCCATATGGCACAGAAACAGCACCGGCTTTTCATTGGACGTCCCCGCAGCCCGCAGCCTCACCACCAGATTCTGCTTCCGCGCATCCGGCCCCAGCAGATGCACGTCCTCCGCCGCAAACCCGGCGTCCAGAAGACGCTTCTGCATCGCCGCGGTCGCCGTAGTCACATTCCCCAGCGGCGTATCCGTCGTGTTGATCTCGATCAGCTCTTTGAAGATCGCCCGCGCCAGTGCTCGGTCCTCCGGCCCGGCGGTGGGCAGGGTGTTCTGGGCAAGGGCGGCTGAGCCCAGGCAAACGGCAAAAGCAAATACGGCAAAGCATCCAATCCAGATGATTCGGTTCATGGAGGCATTGTACGGGTATCCGCCGGCCCGCTCACGGATTTTCCTCTCTCTTGTCCAGGGCAATCGCATTTGAACTTTCATGGCAAGCGAATGTCTCATGCTGCCGCAAAGACTCCATCAAAGCGAGCTTCGTAACAGCCCGAGCATGATGGGGACCATGTGGGCCGCAAAACGCCGCAAAGACTCCATCGAAGCGAGCTTTGTAACAGGGCATGACTTCAGTCATGCCGCAAAACGCTCCCCAAAAAGAGGTCGGGCTTTAGCCCCTGCCACATTTCGAGCCGCCTGTGGTCTCTTTTTTCCGCCTTCACCGTGCTTCGTAAGCAAAATCCAAACGTAAGCTATTTCAAATGCGATTGCCCTGCCCTCTTGTCAGTTCTTGGTCAATACCGCAGCCAAACTCCTCTTGATCTGCGGCCGATGCACCGGCGTAAGACCAACCAGCCCCGCAGCCGCCAACTCGTGTGCAAAGGTTTCCGGCTTCACATGCCCGGCAGGTTCGGCCAGCAGCAGCAGTCCTCCCGGCTTGAGCGCCGCCGCTGCTTGGCGGAAAAGCGCCTCTGCCGACGGCATCTCATGCACCACAGCAAAAGCCAGCACAAAGTCCACAGTGTCGTTCAGGTCGTCTATCCCCAGCGAGTCCGGCTTGGCCAGGCGCGTTTCGATGCGTTGCGATAAGCCGGCCTTCGCAGCCCTCCGCCGCAACCCATCCAGCATCCTGGTCTGGATATCCACGGCAATCACCCGGCCCGTCGGCCCCGCCATCCTGGCCAATGGCAGGGTAAAGAAACCCATTCCCGGACCCGGTTCCAACACCGTCATACCCTCCCGGACATACGATCGAAGCGTCTCTTCCGGGTTCTGCACCCATCGCCGCATCGGACTGGCCAGCCAATATCCCATCCACCATGGACACACGTGTTCCGCCATTTCGTTCTCTCCTTGCCGCCTTCGCGAGCACAGATTGCGAAATCGCCGATGGGGAATGACCGGACAGCATCGCTTTCCAAACAGTCTTTACGCGCAGCCTCCTGCGCCGGTTCCAGGCAGCCTTGGGAGCGTCAATTGGAACTCCCCGCACAGCCGGTTTGCGCCCCGTCTGCAATCGATTTATCGTGGTCCCACCATCGCAATCGAGGTTCAGAATGCCTTCAAAGTTCCTTGTCGCCGCTTCTCTCGTCGCTTTCACCGTCACGGCCGCCGCTCAAATGCCGGACAAGCCTCTCACGCGCCCGAAGATTACCGGCATCTCGCACTTGGCCGTCTACACCTCGAACCCCGCCGTCGCTGACCGCTTCTACCGCGAGGTCGTCGGCGCGGTCAAACTGCCCGACCCTGAAAACTCTAAAGGCGTCCGCTACGCCCTTAGCGCCACCCAGTTCATTGAGGTCCTGCCACTGCCCCCGGACGCGGGCATCAACCGTCTTGACCACACCGCCTGGAACACCGAAGACGCCGAGACCCTGCGCCGGTATCTTGGCGCCAAGGCATGGAAGGTGCCGGGGCAGGTGGAAAAGGGCGCCGACGGCAGCCGCTGGTTCACCGTCAAAGATCCCGAAGGCAACAAAGTCGAATTCGTCCAGCCGCCCGCGGAACTCAAACCGCTCCCGGCTCCCGAGGCCATCGGCCACCACATGATCCACGTCGGCTTCCTGGTCCACAGCCGCGCCGTCGAAGACATCTTCTACCGCGATCTCCTCGGCTTCCGCCCCTACTGGTTTGGAGGAATGCAGGAAGGCAAGCTCGACTGGGTAAGCCAGCAGGCCCCCGACGGCCACGACTGGCTCGAATACATGCTTATCGGCGGCTCCTCCGGCTCCGGTATCCCGGCCGCCATCTCCCAGCAGCAACTCGGCGTTCTCGATCATCTCTCCATCGGAGAAGCGTCCGTCCCCGAAGCCTGGAAAGTGCTCGAAACCGGCAACCGCCTCGCCGGACGCCATGATGACAAGCCCAAAATCGGCAAAGACGGCAAGTATCAGTTCAACCTCTACGACCCCGACGGCATCCGCCTTGAACTGATGAACTTCCACGCCACCGAAAAGCCCTGCTGCTCCCCGTTCACCGCCGACGACCCGGCAGAATAGATGCAAGGTTTCGCCGCCCGATCAACCTTGGAGATCAGTGCGCTCCTGAGGCGCCAGGGCAAGCGATCCACAAGGAACCGGCTGAAATGGCACAGCCGCGGCGGTTGAGCGCTTTCCCGCTACCGTTTACGCGGCTTGAAGGCAGCCACTTCCATGAGATCGTTGATCTCTTTCTCAAGGTCTTTTACGTTCATTCCGTAGATTGTTGCCACTTGTTGAATGCAGGCGAGCATCTCCGCTGTCAGCGGCTGGCCCTTCCTGGGTGACGGCATTCCACATAGTTTCATCAGGATCATTGAGTCCATCTTGTGGTCCCGGCCGGACGCACCCAGACCGCTTTGAGAGCGCGACTTCTCATATCCTGCCCCATGAGAGCTGTTAATGGACTGCTCCGCGAGTACGGTCCGGATAAAAGGCGTTCCCAGCGCTCTTGCGCGTTCACGGTTATATAGGTGATCGACAGCCAGTTGCCTGGGTAGTTCTTCTGAGACTTTATGAAAGACACGAAGGAAGTTCTTGTAGTCTTCCCGGTACTTGTCATTATCTGCGTGTACCCAAAGAAATCTGTATTTCAGGCTCGGACACACCTGAACAAATGCCTCGCTGCGCTCTCTGCCAGGCAGGGTTTCCAGCCTTACTGGATGCATGGTGCGCAGAAACATGGGCGATCGAACGAGGACCTCCGGCTCTGTCACCGCTGCAAAAGGCAACAGACCCGACCCCAGGTTTGGAATGATGATGAGCGATTCACCTAGTAGGGCGACTCTTTCCTGCTGCATTACATCTCGAATCGTCACAAAACACCTCGCCGCAAGACGCTGATTGAACCGGTATATCCCCTCTGGAGGGCCTGAACAGGCCACCAGTATAGTTCCGAATCCGCCCCTGGCGACATCGTGAAACGATTTTCATCCGGAGCTCTCCACACGGCCTGCAACGCGTGCTCGTGCTTGTGTCAAAACCACGATCAAGCAAACAGGTATCTCGGCAATCCGCGCTAAAATTCCAATATGCCCGCCGCCTCCCTGTCGCCTGAAGTCCTGTCCAAGTACGAGCCCGTCATTGGACTCGAGGTCCACGTCCAGCTCCTCACCGCCAGCAAGGCCTTCTGCGGGTGCGCCAATCAATTCGGCTCCGCCCCCAACACCAATATCTGCCCGGTGTGTCTGGGGCTGCCGGGCGCGCTGCCGGTGCTCAACGCCAAGGCGGTCGAGTTTGCCACGCTGGCTTCGCTGGCCATTCACTGCGAGGTGCGCGAGCGCTCCATCTTCGCCCGCAAGAACTACTTCTATCCCGACCTGCCCAAGGGCTACCAGATTTCGCAGTTCGACAAGCCTCTGGCCGAGCACGGCTGGATCGAAGTGCCCACCGCGGACGGGACCATCAAGCGCATCGGCATCACCCGCCTGCACATGGAAGAAGACGCCGGCAAGAGCATCCACGACGGCTTTGGCGACTCCGCCACCCGCACCTATATTGACCTGAACCGCTGCGGCACGCCCCTCATTGAGATCGTCTCCGAACCTGACATCCGCACCCCCGATGAGGCCTTCGAGTACCTGACCAAGCTCAAGGAGATTCTGCTCTACTGCGCCGTCTCCGACTGCAACATGGAGGAGGGATCCCTCCGCTGCGACGCCAACGTCAGTGTCCGCCTCAAGGGCGCAGACAAATTGGGGACCAAAGCCGAAGTCAAGAATGTCAACAGCTTCCGTTTCGTCCGCGCCGCCCTTGAATACGAAATCGAGCGCCAGATTGAAGTCATTGAATCCGGTGCCCGCGTCATCCAGGAGAGCCGCCTCTGGAACGCCGCCGAGGGCCGCACTTACTCCATGCGCTCAAAGGAACAGGCCCACGACTACCGTTACTTCCCTGAGCCAGACCTGCCGCCGCTCGTCGTCTCCGCGGAATTCCTCGCCGCAGCCAGGGAAAAGCTGCCCGAACTGCCCGAAGCCCGCCGCGCGCGCATGATCGCCGATTACGAGCTGGCTCTGCAGGACGCCTTCACTCTCACCGCCTCCCGCGAGTTCGCCGACCGCTTTGAAGCAGCCGCCCGCACCGCGCGCAACCCACGCCGCGTCGCCAATGTCCTGCTCAGCGAGGTCGGCGGACGCCTCAAGGCCCTCGGTCTCGATCAGGAACAGTCCCCTGTCTCAATGGCCGGCATTGTGCAGGCCGCCGATCTCCTCGATGAGGGCAAGATCAGCTCCAGGCAGCTCAAACAACTGCTCGACGTATGTTTTGAGAAGGGTGAAGACTTTCCCGCCGTCTATGACCGCGAGAAGCCCAGGCAGATCACCGACGCATCGGCCATCGAAGCCCTGATCGATCAGGTCATCGCCGCCAATCCCAAACAGGTTGAGCAGTATCGCGGCGGCAAAAAGACTGTCGCCGGATTCTTCGTCGGCCAGGTAATGAGGGCGTCCAAAGGTCAGGCCAACCCGGCCCTGCTGAACGAGTTGGTGGTGAAAAAGCTGGAGGGCTGAGCTGGGTCTACTTCACCTTCAGCTCGCACACAAATTCTTTTCGGGTATCCCACGAGCTCACCGTCTTGATGGCGCTCTTTTTCCCGTCCTTCTCCGCCCAAAGCTCGTGATCTTCCGCCATATTCACCTGCGTGAACCGGAACTTGCCATCTTCGGCCGAAGTGTAGCTGCGGATGGACTTGGTCTTCAGATCCTTGAGAAAAACCGTGGCGCCGGCCAGCAGAGCGGAATTCCCGTCTACCACGGCTCCCGATACCACCCGCTGACCCAGATTCTGCGCCTGCGCCATCGGTGGTCCAATCAACCCGCTCCGCGGCCCCACGGGAAGCACCCCTGCGGCCAGTGCGCCGAACCCCACCCCGGCCAGCAAAATCGCATGGGAGCAGCGAGACCACCTCAGGCTTGCGCAAAGCCACCGCTTCAAAGTGTTGATGCCTTGAAAAAATCCACACCCTGTAGACGGTCTTTCAGAACACACGAATCGTGGTCTCGCTTCATTCGTCACTCTTCCTCCTCATCCTCTTCAAACAGTTCGTCATCGTCTTCATCCAGATCGCCGTCTATCCGCGCCAGCTCCAGCGGTTCTACGCCGACCACCTCGTACTCCGTTCCGCATTCATCGCAGGCGATTACGTCGCCTTCTTCCACTTCGTCCATTTCGATGTCTAGTTCATTCTCGCATTCAGGGCAGTTGGGCATGGCGGGCCTCCTCACTTTCCAAGCCATTTCATATTTGTAGGATGACAGTTCATTGCGGTACGTCACCGCTATTCTTGGGGAGAAACCGGCCTCAGGTCAAGGGCCACAACCCGCATCTGCGATGACAACTCGCAACGCTGGAGAATAATTCATCCATTTCCCCAATTTCCGCGACTTTGCAGGCTACTGCGGTCCTCTATTTGCCGTGCACCAGAACCGCTTTCGTCAGCGACTTCTTCCCTGAGGGCTTCGGCATGGCTGGTATTGCCGCAACCTCACCACTGCGCCCAGTCGCCGCGCAAAAGAACCCACGCCGCCAGCAGCAAATTGCTCGTCGCGTGCGCGATGACGGCATCGCCAAAGCGTCCTCGCCATTTCGCCACAGCGGCATACGCCAGACCCGCAAGAATGCCGGCTATCCAATGCTGGCCGTACAGCAGCCCGAAGACAACGGATGAAACGCCCATGGAGAGCGGCGTCAGGCTTTGCAGGGGAACCGTGTCAAACTCCCGATTCATCACACGCCGCGCCAGGTAGCCGCGAAACGCAAGCTCCTCGGCAATGGGCACGGTAATCGCTGCCGCGGCAACTCGAAAGGCAATCCACGTCACTCGGGCCGCGGGCGAGAGTGCCGCCAGTGCAGCGCCCAATTGACTGACCGAAGGCTCCCGCATCCACCACGCCGGGGCCATCCACAGCAGAAACATCGCCGCACCTGTCAAAGGCGCAATCCAGCCAAAGCGCCAGTTCAGCTTCCTCAGTTCAGCCCGGAAAAGCCAGAGGGCAATGGCCGCGGCAACAAAGCGCAAAGGGTAAAGCCATTCGAAGTACCCTGATGCCGCCTTTGAGACAAACGATGCCGCAAGAATTGCAAGGAAAGGAACCAGATATGCGCCAGTTGCGGGCGACTCGCCTGTCTCTTGACCCGGTTCCTCCATAACTCCTGCCCCCGTTTCCGCCTCGGTCAGCGCTGAATCGCCGACGGGGCCGGTGGCATGGGAGGGAGATTTTCGCACCCAGGGGAGCTTTTGGCTGGCCATCGAAAAAGCAAGTGCGACGGTAGTAAATGCAATCCAGCCGGCCTGCGAGTGGAAGCCGACCATGGCCACTTCCGGTGCGCCCGCGTTGCCAATCAGGATCAGCGAGCAGATTCGCGCAATATTCAGCAGCCACACACAGACCAGCGCGCAGGGAATCAGCAGCAGCGCCTGCGGGAAGTGGCTCTCTTTCCGGAAATAGAAAAGCCAGACGATGGTGAAGACCAGAACCAGCCCAAGTCCCTCCATCCCTGAACAGGACTTGGCTATGACGATTGAAAAACGTGTCGTTCCGATCGTAAATGCTGCCGGATCGACTACGACGCCCGGTAAAAAGATGCGCAACACCGCCCGCACGGAATAGAAGGTAATCCCTTGCAGGATGCGGCCACGGTCGTTGCTCGATGCCTCCCAGAACGACTGGAAAGGAGATAGCAGCCACCAGGCAGATACCCCGGCAAGGGAGGCGAAAAGCCACAAGGGGCTGGTGGCGCGAACGGTCGCGATCCAGGCTTTCAGCGGAAGGCAGGCCAGAGCCAGCAGAACGATTCCCAGCAGAAGCACCGCGCGCACGGCAATTTGCCCGGCCATGGAGTCGAGCGCAGAGCCCAATCCGCGCAGCGCCGCCAGGTTGCCGAGGCAAACCGCGAGAAGACAAAGAAAGTGGGCGCCAAGAAGCGAGGCGTTGAACGGCATCTTCTCTTTGTGCAGCTTGAGCCGCGAATAACCGAGGCCCACAAACACCGCATAGGAGACGATGCCGAACTTGGCCACCGAACCGAGAAGCGCATCAGAGTGCGGGATGACGGAAACCAGCAGGCAGTCTACCGCCAGCACCGCCGCAAACAGGTAAAGGCGCCCAAGAAGATGACTAGGGAGAAAGGAGTGCAATCTTGACTGGGAAAAGACCCTCCCAGTCAAGACACGGTTCAGATAGGTGTCCAGTAATTCCTCCGGCTACTTGCGGCTCCGCGCGCGCAGAACGGTCACGGTCCCGGCAAGAAGCGATAATCCCACGATTGCCAGGCTCGCATCGACCTCGGGAGCTACATGCTTTTCAGGGCGCATTGGATGTTGTGGAGGCGGGGGCGACGGCTTGGCTGCAGCGCTAACCCCGAACGCAATTACCAACGTAAAAATAGCGTACTTCAAAAGCTCTTTCATTTTCACTTACTCTCCCACAGTATCGGCAAATCCCGCAGTTGCAAGACGCACAGACAATCAGGTCCGATTGGCTGAACTGGCGTAGGAAACGATCATCGCTCTAAACGATGAATGCCTCGTTTTTGCGGTCCAGAATCCAGTCTTGAGCTCCAGGGAATGAATTTCGGTTCCGGCTGTTCCTGAAAAGTTGAGTTGCCCAGGTGGGTTACACCCGGAGAAGCTGCTGACTCTTAAACCAAAACGGGGGAGTTAATCTGGACCAGGCGAAACCTTCTACCCTGAAGCAGTTTCCAAATTTAGCTGGCGCGTACCTCGTCCTACTTCAGACTTTATGCCTGCATGGATTTTGGAATCTTTATTCTTTATAACAAACCTGGCAATTAGTAACAAACTCCTATAACTATGGTACTTTCACTTCTGAGTTACTGGTGGATCGATGCCAGATTGCTCATGCTTCCCATTGAGTCTTCCTCCTGGGTCCCCGCAGGATTCCGCATTCCGGTCCGCGCCATCACTGCCGGCTCGGAAACGAGCGCCGGCGCGGCCGCGCCGTCCCTCCGCACCGTCAATTCCCATGACACCGGCCTGCTCCACCGTTTACCCTGTTGACTACGATGCCCAGGATTGGCGCCACTCCGTTTTCCTTCCCCGAATTCCGCGGTGCAACCCGCCGTCTGATCCTGCTGAACCTCTTTGCCTACTTTGCCCTGCTTCTCTTGCAATTCGCGATTTCGGGCGATGCGGTGCTCTGGGCTGCCCAACTCAGCTTCGTTCCCAACGCCTTTCTGCACGGCGCCCTCTGGCAGCCCTTCACGTATAGCTTCATTCACGTCGGACTTTTCGGGACCCTTTTTGAGCTGCTCTCCCTCTGGTTCCTGGCCGGCTTTCTTGAGAGCCTTCACAGCGCAAGCTGGGTCACCGGCCTTTACGCCACATCGGTTCTCGGCACTGCGGTCGCTGCCCTCGCCATCTATGCCGCCAGCGGCACCCTCGGCTATTCGCTCCCTGAGGTTTCCCTCTACGGCTGCTTCGGCGGCATCTTCGGTTTGCTCGTTGCCATCGGCGCCCTCTACGGCGACATGGAGTTCCTGCTCTTCTTCACCATTGGCATAAAGGCCCGCTACATGGCCGTCCTTTACGCCCTCATCGCCATCGCCATGCTCTTTGGCCAGCAGCGCATGTATGCTTTTTCCGAACTGGGTGGAGCGTTGGCCGGCCTGCTTTTCATTCGCCTGGCCCCGCGTCGCGGAATCTCCTTTACCTTCAGCGAGAAATGGTACGCCCTGCGCAACCGTTACTACCGCTGGAAGCGCCGCCGCGCCGCCCGCAAGTTCGAGGTCTATATGCGCTCCCAGGGCCGCACTGTGCACTTCGACGGCCGCGGCAAGCAGATCGACAAAGACCACGACGACAAGAAGCGCTGGAACTGATTCCCCACCGAGGCCGCAGGGAACCTGCTTTCTCTCACCACTTGGCTGGGTTCACAGGTCTGTTGGATTTCCACCAGGCAACTCATCGTCCTATTCCGTTAGAATCTCTCTGAAATGTCCACCAAACTCGCTTTTCTCTTCCCGGGCCAGGGTTCTCAGGCCGTTGGCATGGGCCGCGACCTCGCCGAGCACTTTCCCATCGCCGCCCAGACCTTTGCCGAGGCCGACCAGGCTCTCGGCTTCCCTCTCTCAAAACTCATATTCGAAGGGCCCGAAGAAGACCTCAAGCTCACCGAAAATACCCAGCCGGCCATTCTAACCGTCAGCGTCGCCGTGTGGCGCGTCCTCGCTTCCCATGGCGTCCAACCGGCCCTCGCCGCCGGCCATTCCCTGGGTGAGTGGTCGGCTCACGTCGCCGCCGGAACCCTCGCCTTTGCCGATGCTGTTCGCGCTGTCAAGGCCCGCGGCCGCGCCATGCAGTTGGCCGTACCCGCCGGCCAGGGCGCCATGGCCGCCATCCTCTCGTTGGACCCGGCCCAGGTGGCCGAAGCCTGCCGCGAGGTCACTGCCGAAACTGGCCTCACCGTAGCCGCTGCCAACCTGAACTCCCCCAGTCAGACGGTCATCTCCGGCGCCCTCGCTGCCGTTGAAAAGGCCTCGGCCCTGGCCAAGCTCAAGGGCGCCCGCCGCGCCGTCATGCTTCCCGTCAGCGCACCCTTCCACTGCGCTCTTATGCAGCCCGCGCAGGAAGAAGTCGCACGCGTACTCTCCACCCTCAAACTGGCCGATCCTGGCATCCCCGTCGCCGCCAACGTGACCGGAGCCTTGGTAACCACCTCCGAAGCTGCCTGCGATGCCCTCATCCGCCAGGTCACCGGCGCGGTTCGCTGGGTGGACTGCATGCACTCCCTCGCAGCCGCGGGCGCAAATCTCTTCATCGAGGTCGGCCCTGGCAAGGTCCTTTGCGGCCTGCTCAAGCAGATTGATCCAGCGCAGAAATCCTGCAATGTCGAAGACGCAGCCAGCCTGGAAACCACGCTCGCTGCCCTCGCCGCGCCCGAGCCCGCCGGATAAGCCAGATTCCGCTCCATAACGCAAAAAGGCTCCATTCTCCTCGCTCCTCCGCGAAGAAAATGGAGCCCACAACGCTTATCCACAGCAAATTCTGCCGGCTCGCTGACCCACCAGCGGTTACGGCCCCAGATACAGTTCCACATCCGGCGGCGAAAAGCTCATCGTGTGTGTCTTGGGGTCATACGCCAGGTTCAGCGCCTTGCTCTTCCGCCCGTTGATCAGCACCGCCACCAGCAGCCCGTTTCCATACCGCCCTGCCAACGCAATTTTGTGGCTCTGGATCACCCCATATTCGTTGTCCGGGCTCGTCGAACTCCAGTCGCCCTGGAAGCGCGAAAAGGGATAAGCACTATGCTGTTCCGGATGCTGCTGCCAGTTCTTGTCGTGTGTCCAGATCCCATAGGCCTTGGGCAGGTCGTTCTTCTCCACCGCCGTCAGGAACTCGTTTACCGCCGCTCTGCCGAACAGGTAGTTATTCCAGTTCCATGGCCAGTCCACCGGCCGCCCGGCCACCAGCCACCAGCCCACAAACAGTACCAGAAGCAGTCCACCGGCGCTCCAGAAAATCACCCGGCGCCGCCGGTCGCGCACTTCGTCAAACACAGGAGCGTCGAGCAAGGTCATCGCAAAGTTTCCTCGAATTCAGAATACGGTAAGAGAAGGAACAGGGAACAGTCAACAAACAGAAGCGATAAGTCGCACTGTTCGTCAGCCGGACAACCGCTGTCTCTTTAGACACCGGAAGTGTGTTCCCTGTTCCCTGCCCCTTACTCCCTACTCCCTATTCCCTATTCCCTGGTCCTTATTCCCTGCTGTAAATCGTCCGCTTCTTCTCTTCCTGCCGTTCCAGAGCCAGCTCGATCAGCCGGGTAATCAACTCCTTGTAGGGCAATCCCGTAGCCTCCCACAGCTTTGGGTACATGCTGATCTGGGTAAACCCCGGCATTGTGTTCACCTCGTTCAGGTAAATTCGGCGTTTGCCGTCCGGCTCCATCAGAAAGTCCACCCGCGACAATCCGGCAAGGTCGCAGGCGCGAAAAGCCGCCACCGCCATCTCCCGGATCTGCTTCGTCTCGGCCTTGCTCAGCTTGGCCGGAATCACCGGCACCGACCCCTCCGACAAATATTTGGCCTCGTAGTCGTAGAACTCCTTGCCCGGAATGATCTCGCCCACCACGCTGGCTTTTGGGTCGTCATTGCCCAGCACCGCAACTTCCAGTTCGCGGGCCTTGGCTTTTTTGCCGCCAACTCCCTGCTCTACTACCAGCTTGCGGTCATACTTCGCGGCCAGCGTCAGCGCCGGACCCAGTTCCTTGCGGTTGTGCGCCTTGCTGATTCCCACCGACGAACCCAGGTTTGCCGGCTTCACAAATACGGGATATTTCAGGGCCGCTTCGACCTGCGCAACGGCCTTGCGCGGCTGCTTCTCCCAGTCGGCCCGAAGCAGCGTAACATGCTTCACCATCGGCAATCGCGCCTGCGCAAACAGCCGCTTCATCACATCCTTGTCCATCCCCGCCGATGAGCCCAGCACGCCCGATCCCACATAGGCGATTCCAGCCAGTTCGAACAGCCCCTGGATGGTTCCATCCTCGCCAAAGGTCCCGTGCAGCACCGGAAAAACCACGTCCAGCGACTGGCCATCGAGCGCCGCGTGGCTATCGATCGCCGAAGAACCCTCTGGGCCTGGCTCTGCGGTTGTCGCGGCAGGCTCAGCCGGCTCCGGCGCCAGCAGAGTCGGAGTACCCTCCGCCAGAACCTGCGCGCCGAGCGTAGCCGCCGGATCACCTGCCCTTAGCTTCTTGTGAGGCTCCGCCCCAGGTCCATTGCCCTCCAGCAGCCCCTGCGCAGCCCCCGAGGTCAGCCAGTGTCCCGCCTTGTTGATTCCGATCGGCACCACGTCGAACTTGGTGCGATCAATGGCCTTCAACACCGAAGCCGCCGACAGCAGTGAAACCTCATGCTCGCCGCTCCGCCCGCCAAACAAAATCCCAACCCGCAGTTTTTTCGCCATTTCCTTCTTTGATCACCGCTCTAGTTACGCAAAATACGGCCTTGATTCAGTGTAGAACTCCTCAAAGTATCTTCTTCCCAAATGCCGAGCAGGCCAGTTCCACCGCCAGGTCCGCCGTCCGGTTATGCTCGTCGATCACCGGGTTGACCTCGACAATCTCAAAGCTCAGCATCCGGCCGTGGTCCGCAATAATTTCCATCGCCAGGTGCGCCTCCCGGTAGGTCGCGCCGCCCCGCACCGGAGTGCCCACGCCGGGCGCGTCCTCCGGGTCGATCCAGTCCATATCCAGCGAAACATGATACCCGGCCGTCCCGTGCCCCGCCGCGCGCAATGCTTCTTCCATCACCGTCCGCATGCCCCGCTCGTCGATGTCCCGCATGGTGTACACCTCGGTCACACCGGCACGATGGATATTCTCCCGCTCGGCCGCATCGATGTCGCGTACGCCGACCAGCACGGTATTCTCCGCGGCAATCTTTGGCGAGTAGCCAAAAATGTTTCCCAGCGCCCCCGGTCCCAGCCCCATCAGCGCGGCCAGCGGCATGCCATGCACATTTCCCGAGGGCGAAGTCTCCGGTGTGTTGATGTCTGAATGTGCATCGATCCAGATTAATCCGGCCTTCTGCCCACGCCTGCGACAGAACTCCGCCACCCCTGACACCGAGCCGGCCGCAAGCGAGTGGTCTCCACCGAGCAACAGTGGCGTCTTCCCTTCCTCCAGCGTCTTCAGCACGGATTCCGCGGTCCGCGTGCAGGTTTCTGCAATCTCCGTCAAATATCGCGCGCGCTTGTCGCCCGACGTCCGGGTCTCGGCAATCTCCACGCGGATGTCGCCTCCATCCGTCACCTGGTGACCCAGCGCTTCCAACCGCATCTCCAGTCCCGCCACGCGCATCGCGGAAGGCCCCATGTCCACCCCGCGCCGGCTGGCGCCCATATCCAGCGGGACGCCGATCACGCGAATGCGGCGGGTGGGTTGCGCTTGCGTGCCGCTGTGCAAAAGCGATGAAGCATCGGGAAGAATCTCGGCATCCTTCGTCATAAAAACATCTCCTGCGCACCGATTTGCCATTGGCCCTGTCCCGCATACGCGCGAAGGGAACTGGACAAACGGTGTTTGGCCGGATTTCTCCGGCGATCTGGGCATGGCAATTTCCCGCCGCCTTCACCCAAAAAGCCTATTAAACCAGATTCACATGATAGTAAGATTAGGACACATCGAAATCCGGCAGATTCGGTTTGCGCGCGGGCGCGTAGATGGTTTTTTACGCCTGAGAGATTGCCTGAGAGCTTGCTGAGAGATTGATGTGTTGAATCCTGTCTGCAAGAGTTGCCAGAGACTGAATGAACAAAGCTGCTGTAACCGGGTTTTGTCGATGAAGAGGTTGATTCCAGCAGTCGCGTTTCTTCTCGGTTTCGCATCTGCCGTCTGGGCAGCGGCGCCGTCCCCACTCACTACCATTCGAGCCATCCGCGCCCTCAGTAGTGAGGAGGCCAGCCATGCGCTTCCCGTCGCCATCGAAGCCACCGTTACCTACTTTGGCTCGGCGCGCCAGCGCCTCTTTGTGCAGGAGGATGGAGCGGGCATCTATGTGATGGCTCCAAAGGATACCAAGCTGCTTTCCGGTGATCGCGTCCTGATCAAGGGAACCACGCAGTCAGGTTTCCGCACCAATGTGATGAGCAATGACATCACCCTGCTCCACCACGGCGTTTTACCCAAACCCGTTCCGGCCACCTTCGATGCATTGATCCGATCCCAGTTTGACTCCACGCTCGTCACCGTGCGCGCCGTGGTCCGCGCCGCCGACCCGCTGCCGACTTCGGCCGTCACCCCCGTGCGTACCATCGCCCTCAGGATGCTGACGGACGAAGGAAGCGTTGACGCACTCGTGGATAGTGACGATGCCAACGCGCTCAAAGACCTGCTTGACGCCGAGGTAGAAGTCACCGGAGTTGCCGGGGGAGTATTCGACGGCAAGATGCAGCAGACCGGTGTAATGCTCTATGTGGCCAAGCTGGCGGGCATAAGAATTCTCAAGCACGCCGGCGCCAGTCCGTGGTCTCTGCCGGTCACGCCCATGGACCAGATCCTCAGTACCTACAATGTGCAGAATCTCACCCAGAGAATCCGGGTCCGTGGAACCATTACCTACTATGAGCCAGGTTCTACTCTCGTGCTGCAGAGCGGCGCCAGGAGCCTGTTGATCAAGACCCAGACTTACGCGCCCCTGCGCATCGGAGATCTCGTGGACGCAACCGGCTTTCCCAGCGTCAATGATGGCTTTCTGGTGCTCACCGGCAGCGAAATCCAGGATGTCGGCATTCCATCGCCAATCGCTCCCCAACCGGTGGCGTGGCGGCAGCTCACATCCAGCAAACATTTGTTTGATCTGGTCTCCATTGAAGGCGTCGTGGTCACCGCGTTCCGGGGAACCTCTCAAGACGAGTACGCGCTGGTCTCCGATGGTTACATGTTCTCTGCCATTTATCGCCATGCGACTGTGGATGGCGCGGTTTCGCTTTCGCCCATGAAACAGATCCCGGTGGGCTCCAGAGTCCGCGTCGCCGGCATCTGCATCCTCGAATATGCCAATCCGTTCGACCGCAATGTGCCGTTCAACATCCTGATGCGCTCTCCCGATGACATTGCGGTCGTCGCCAGGCCCTCGTGGCTGAACACTCAAAATCTTATTCGTGTCGTCAGCGTGCTGCTCGTCGTGGTGATTGCGTCGGTTTTCTGGGGCGCAACCCTCAAGAGGAAAGTGCGCCGCCAGACCGCTGCATTGTCGGCCCGCATTGATGCCGAGGCCGCCATGGAACGGGAAATGACCCAACTCGAGCAGCGGCGCAGCCGCATCCTCGAGGACATCAACGGATCAAGGCCCCTCGCTGAGATCCTCGAAGAAATTGCGGAATTAGTCTCCTTCCGGCTGGAAGGCGCTCCGTGCTGGTGTGAAGTCGCCGACGGAGCGCGGCTGGGAAGTTACCCGGCTGCACCGGAATCCCTGCGCATCGCTCGTGCAGACATCCCCGCCCGCGTCGGGCCGCCCCTGGGTGTTCTCTTTGCCGGCTTTTATCCCGGAAGTCTGCCAGGTGCCCATGAAGCCGAGGCGCTTTCTGTCGGCGCGCGCCTCGCCACCCTGGCCATCGAAACTCGTCGGCTTTACTCCGATCTGGTCCACCGCTCGGAGTTTGATCTGCTCACTGACATCCACAACCGCTTCTCCCTTGAGAAGCATATGGACGCCCTGATTGACGAGGCCCGCCAAAAAGCCGGCATCTTCGGGTTGATCTACATCGATCTCGATGAATTCAAACAGGTCAACGATCTCTATGGCCACCGCATCGGCGACCTGTATCTGCAGGAAGTGGCTACCCGCATGAAACAGCAGTTGCGTACCCACGACATACTTGCGCGCCTCGGCGGCGACGAGTTTGCCGTCCTTGTAGCCGTGGTCCGCAACCGCGCCGCTGCCGAGGAAATCGCTCTCCGACTCGAATGCTGCTTCCACGATCCCTTTCTCATAGAGGGAAACGTTCTGCATGGCTCAGCCAGCGTGGGGCTTGCCCTCTATCCGGAGGACGGCCTCACCAAAG
The DNA here is from genome assembly GCA_964571165.1 of uncultured Occallatibacter sp. Lineage (GTDB taxonomy): Bacteria > Acidobacteriota > Terriglobia > Terriglobales > Acidobacteriaceae > Telmatobacter. The sequence goes on from CAZNAW010000022.1 coordinate 58,076, forward strand.
ACAGCCTTCTGAATGTCGCCGACGCCGCCATGTATGCGGCAAAATACAGCAAACGGCAAGTCGAATCAGCGCCGGATGAGTTCCACAGCCCCAGATTGACCCCCAACGACCGCGCATGACACAAAAAGAAAGGCCCGGTTTGCACCGGGCCTCTTGAGTGGATGGAAAGAATGCTTGCTCCGGAAGACGGCCGTTACTCCGCCGCCATCTCCTCGGCCTCGCCTTCCTGCCGCATCAGTTCCAGTTCGCGCTCGGCCGCCTCGATCTCCGCGGTGACCTCCTGCTGCACGCGCGCCGCCGCTTCTTCGAGTTCCGGAGAGAGCTGGACGTTGCGATAGTACTCCAGGCCCGTGCCCGCGGGAATCAACCGTCCCACGATCACGTTCTCCTTCAATCCGCGCAGATTGTCCACCGCGCCGTTGATGCTGGCCTCGGTGAGCACACGCGTCGTCTCCTGGAAGCTGGCCGCGGAGATGAAGCTGTCGGTGGAGAGCGATGCCTTGGTGATGCCCAGCAGCAGCGGGCGTCCGATCGCCGGACGGCCTCCCTGCGCCAGCACCCGCTCGTTCTCCTCGCGGAAGCGGAAGCGGTCAACCTGCTGCTCCAGCAGGAAGTTGGTGTCGCCCACTTCGTCGATCCGCACCCAACGCAGCATCTGCCGCACGATCACCTCGATGTGCTTGTCGCTGATGGCCACGCCCTGTAGCCGGTAGACCTCCTGGATTTCGTTCACCAGGTAAGCCTGCAGCTCCTTTTCGCCCAGCACGGCCAGAATGTCGTGCGGGTTCAGCGGACCATCCATCAGCGGGTCGCCGGCGCGCAACCGCTCGCCCTCTTGCACGTTCACGTGGATGCCGCGCTGCACCGAGTATTCCTTTTCGTCGCCGTTATCCGCGGTCACATAAATCTTGCGCTGACCCTTCGAAACCTCGCCAAAGCGAACCACGCCGTCGATCTCGCTGATGATGGCCGTCTCGCGCGGCTTGCGCGCTTCGAACAACTCCACCACTCGCGGCAAACCGCCCGTGATGTCCTTGGTGCGCGTGCTTTCCTTCGGGATCTTGGCCAGCACATCGCCCGGTCCCACTTCTTCTCCGTCCTGAATCATCAGGTGAGCGCCGCGAGGCAACAAGTACCGTTTGCTGGCCTTCGCGTTCTTCACTACGAAGGTTGGCTGCCGCTTCTCATCGGGGGCATCTGCCACCACCCAACGCGAGAGACCGGTCACTTCGTCCACCTCTTCGTTCAGCGTGATCCCTTCCTGCAGATCCTTGAACTGCACCACGCCGCCGATTTCGGTCAGGATGGAATAGGTGTACGGATCCCACTCAGCCAGCAACTGGCCAAGCTTCACTTTCTCGCCGTCCTTCACGCGCAGACGTGCGCCATACACCACCTGGTAGCGCTCCTTCTCACGGCCGCGATCATCCACAATCGCCACCGAACCGGAGCGGTTCATCGCCACCAGCGTACCGTCCTTGCTTTCCACCGTATTCAGGTTGATGAACCGTACGAAGCCGTTGTTCTTTGCGTCCAGTCGCGACTTGTCCGCCACCCGGCTTGCCGTGCCACCCACGTGGAACGTACGCATCGTCAACTGCGTACCCGGTTCGCCGATTGACTGCGCCGCGATCACACCGCAGGTTTCGCCCAGTTCTACCATGCGACCCGAACCCAGGTTGCGCCCGTAGCACAGCGCGCATACGCCGCGCCGTGACTCGCAGGTCAGCACCGAGCGGATCTTCACCTTCTCCACACCCGCGCCCTGGATTGCCGAAGCGATATCTTCGTCAATGCCCTGGTTTACATCCACCACCACGTTGCCGTCGTAGTCTTTGATGCGCTCCAGTGAAACGCGCCCGATGATGCGGTCGCGGAGCGGCTCGATGATGTCTCCCGACTCCACGATTGATCCCACATAGATGCCTTCCACCGTGCCGCAGTCGTGCTCGGTTACGATCACATCCTGGGCCACGTCCACCAGACGCCGCGTCAGGTAGCCCGAGTCGGCCGTCTTCAACGCCGTGTCCGCCAACCCCTTGCGCGCGCCGTGCGTCGAGATGAAGTATTCCAGTACCGTCAGCCCTTCGCGGAAGTTCGCCGTGATGGGCGTCTCGATTACCTCGCCCGAAGGCTTGGCCATCAGTCCGCGCATGCCCGAAAGCTGGCGAATCTGCTGCTTCGATCCGCGGGCGCCGGAGTCGGCCATGATGTAAATCGGGT
>CAZNAW010000023.1:0-58875 GCA_964571165.1 uncultured Occallatibacter sp.
TCAAGGTGGTTTTGCCGCAGTGCGCATGCCCCACTACAGCTACGTTGCGGATCTCACTTCCCTGGTACGTTTTCATGGGTTTCTCCTTGATGGTGCGGACTTTGGATGGATGCGGGAGGGCAGGCACAGGGAAGTATTGGGGACGTCTTGGGGGGCGTCCAGGTGGCCGGATTGGAGGGCCACGTGTCCCGGTCTGCCGTCTACCTCGTCCATAAGGCTTGGGCCGGCGCCGTGCAGATGAATGGAGGATGAATCCGCCAGGCGTCTTTCACTAAGAAGCGGATGCTATCACAACCGGAGTGTGAACGTCCTGTGACTGATGGCACAAATCGGAATCCGAGATGAGGAGCGGGGATCGGAAATCAATTGCCAGGGAAGCGAGCGCCGATTGCCGATCAGTAAACTCTGCGAATGGAACGGAGTATCGCCCTTTGGGTTCCCCGTTTGGTCAATTCGCGTACCCACCTGTCCGTTCCGCTTCGTCCAGGCCGGTCATTCCTTCTTGTAGCGCCTTCGCAGGGACGGCTTCGCAATTGACGGGACGCTCTTGCCGGGAAGGACTGCTTCCTGTCCATGCGCCAGAAAGATGGCGAGAGGGCGTGGAATTCGTTCCCTGGGTTGTGTGATAGATTCTGCTTACTTCCACTTTCCGTTGAATCAAGGACCTTTGCGAGTCTTTGACTCTTCGCCGACATGAGCGCGTGTGAACGACTTGAGTGAGGCCCCGGCGGTGCACCCGCCTGCAGATCCTGATGCGATTGGGAGGTCAGCGCAGCGGAAGGCCGGGCTGCGGCTGCTTCCCGTGCTCGCGGTCGGCTATGGGATTGCATATGTTGACCGGGTAAACATCGGCTTCGCGTCGCTGCAGATGAATCGCGACCTGCATTTCAGCGCGACGGTGTATGGGCTGGGAGCGGGGCTGTTCTTTATCGGTTATGCGCTGTGCGAGGTTCCCTCGAACCTGCTGCTGCTGCGCTTTGGGGCCAAGCGGTGGCTGACGCGGATCATGTTTACCTGGGGACTGCTTTCGGCGGCAACCATGTTTGTAAAGACGCCGCTGGAGTTCAATGTCGTGCGGCTGCTGCTGGGCATGGCGGAGGCCGGGTTCTTTCCTGGGGTGGTTTACTACCTCACGCTGTGGTTTCCAACGCGGATGCGGGCTCGAGCGGTGAGCCGCTTTTACGTTGCCCTGCCGCTGAGCTCGGTGGTCATGGGCGGGCTCGCCGGATGGCTGCTGGGGCTGAACGGCAAACTAGGTCTGGCGGGATGGCAGTGGCTGTTTCTGCTGGAGGGATTGCCGGCCCTGGGGTTCAGCCTGGTGATTTTCACGCTCCTGCCGGATGGCCCGGAAACGGCAGCGTGGCTGACGCCGGAAGAGAAGGCGTGGCTGAAAGGCCAACTGAAAGCCGACAGCGCCCAGGCGCATCTGGGGCACGAAGCGGGCGTGCTGCAGGCATTGCGTTCCAGCAAGGTATGGATGATCGGCGGGTTTCTGTTTTGCGCGCTCTCCATTGGCCATGCCTACGCCTTCTGCGCTCCGGCGATTCTGAAAGGAGCCACAGGATGGAGCGTGACGCGCGTGGGATATCTGGTGGCGGGCATCGGGCTGGCTGCCGCGGCTTCCATGCTGCTGGGCAGCAGGCACTCCGATCGCCACAACGAGCGGGCGTTGCACTGCATTGTGCCATGCCTGGTGATGTGTGCGGGCTTTGCGTTGGCGGGTACCACGCGGCTCCCTTGGTTGCTGGTGCTGTCGCTGGCGATATGTTTCTGGGCTTATAACGCGCTGCTGGGGCCGGCATTCGCCGTACCGACGCAGTTCCTGGCGGGGAGGGCGGCGGCGACAGGGATTGCGGCGGCGAACACAATGGCCATGCTCAGCGGATTTGTAGCCCCGTATTACATGGGGCTGATGCGGGATGCTACAGGGAGTTATCAGGCGGGACTGCTGGGGCTGGTCGTGCCTTGCCTGTGCGGCGCGGTGGCGATGACTGTTTTGACACGGAGTTTGAAAGAGAGAGAGAAATCGCCGCAGCGTGGAATCAGCGAGCAGGCAAGTTAAGCAGTTCTCTTTTAAATTAATCGATCCCTGTTTGACGCTACTGGCTTACCGCAGCCGGCATGATGTCTTCCACATCCACCCATTCGGTGGGGTAGTCGCCGGTGTAGCAGGCGGTGCAGTATTTGGTTTGCGCGGCGTCGCCACAACTCTTCAGAAGACCTTCGAGAGATAAGTAGGCTAATGAGTCGGCTTCGATGAATTGGCGAATCTCTTCCACGGATTTATTGGCGGCAATTAAGTCGCGCTTGCTGGGCGTGTCGACCCCGTAAAAGCAGGGAGAGATGGTGGGCGGGCAACTGATGCGGAGATGAACTTCCTTTGCTCCGGCGCCGCGGACCATGCGCACGATCTTGCGGCTGGTGGTGCCGCGGATGATGGAGTCGTCGATAAGGATGACGCGCTTGCCTTCCAGCAGGTTGCGCACAGGGTTGAGCTTGAGGCGAACACCGAAGTCGCGGACGCGCTGCTCCGGCTCAATGAAGGTGCGGCCAACGTAGTGGTTGCGGATGAGGCCCATGCGGAAGGGGATGTGGGCATGCTCGGCGTACCCGAGTGCCGCGGTGACACCGGAATCGGGGACGGGGACCACCACGTCGGCAGCGACGCCGGATTCCCAGGCCAGCTGGCGGCCCATCCGGTCGCGGCTCTCCTGGACCCAGCAGCCGAAGATACGGCTGTCAGGGCGGGCGAAGTAGACATGTTCAAAAATGCAACTGGACTGCGCGTAGCCGCTGGCGTACTGGCGGCTGGTGACGCCGTCTTCTGTGACCATGACCAGTTCGCCGGGAAGAACGTCGCGGTCATATTCGGCGCGGAGCAGGTCAAAGGCGCAGGTCTCGGAGGCGAACACGATGGTGTCGGGACCGTCGGGGTTCTTGATGCGGCCCATCGAGAGCGGACGGAAGCCGCGCGGATCGCGAGCGGCAAAGATGCGGTCGCGGGTCATCATAACGATGGAGAAAGCACCCTCGACCTGGGCGAGCGAGTCGGCGATGGCGTCGACGAGCGTGCCGGCGTGTGAGTGGGCGATGAGCTGGACGATGATTTCCGAGTCGGAAGTGGTTTGAAAGTAAGCTCCGTCGCGCTCGAGCCGGGTGCGGACATTGCCGAGATTGACCAGGTTGCCGTTGTGGGCGATGGCGATGAGGCCCTTGGTGGAGTCAACGCGGATGGGCTGGGCGTTGAGCAGTGCCGAGTCGCCGGTGGTGGAGTAACGGGTGTGGCCAATGGCCATTTGGCCGGGGAGCTTGGCGAGGACGTCGTCAGTAAAGATTTCAGAAACCAGGCCCATGCCCTTGATGTTGGCGAGGTGGTGCCCGTCGGCGGTGGCGATACCGGCCGACTCCTGACCGCGATGCTGGAGGGCGTAGAGGCCGAGATAGGCCTGGCGGGCGGCGTCGGGATGCCCGTGAATGGCGACTACGCCGCATTCCTCTTTGAGCTTGGGATCTTCCTGTGAGAACGCGGCGGAATCCCAGGTCCCGGAATCGTGACCTGGTGTACCCAGGTTTGTTGCTTCAATCTCACCTTTCACACCTTGGAAAAGGCGGCGGATCATGCGGTTACCTCGTCGTGGAGGGCGGCCTCAAGAGCGGAGGCCCAGGATTTGCGAAGGCCGGTGAGCGGAGCAGAGATGAAGGGCTCGTGATAAACGGAGATTTCAAGCTTTTCGCCCCCCGTTGTGCCGATGCGGGCGGCGAAGTAACTGAATTCGCCGGCCAGCTCTTCGATGGCAGAGAGGTTGCTGGGGTGGGCGCTGACAAGCAAGGTGGATGCGGGCTCGGCGAAGAGGCCGAAGAGGGGATGGACCATGAGCGATTGTTCCTGCTCGACGGTGGCGCCCACTCCCAAAGGAAACGCAGCCTGGGCCAGGGCCACGGCGATGCCGCCGTCGGAGATATCGCGGGCGGAACTGAGCAGTTGGCGCTCAGCCAGGACGGCCAGCAGAGTGTGCAGATCGGCTTCGGCCTCGAGATCGAGCGGAGGGGGTTGGCCCCAGGTGCCGCCAAGCACCACCTTGGCGTATTCCGAAGAGCCAAAGACAATCAGTTCGGTGGAGGCTTCCGCTTCATCAAGATCCTCGGGAACGACGACCGCCTCATCTTCGAGCGCGGGTGCCAGCGGGCTGGCCTTGGGTTCTACCTGTTCCGGGTAAAAGGGGACATGGAGGTTCGGGTTGGGCTCCTCGCCGCGCGGGATGGGCCAAAGGAGGAGAATGGCGTCGCCGCCAGCCTGGAAGTGGGCAGGGACGGCTTTGGTTACGTCGTCGAGGATGCCGACGATGCCCAGGACAGGGGTGGGATAGATGCCCTCGCCGCGGGTTTCATTGTAGAGAGACACGTTGCCGCCGGTGATGGGGGTCGAGAGAGCGGTGCAGGCTTCAGCGATGCCGTCAATGGCGGAGGAGAGCTGAGCCATGATTTCGGGCTTTTCCGGGTTGCCGAAGTTGAGGCAGTTGGTGGCGGCCACGGGGGTCGCGCCGGTGCAGGCTACCTTGCGGGCGGCTTCGGCTGTGGCGTGCATGGCGCCGAGTTTGGGGTCGAGGTAAGCCCAGAGGCCGTTGCCGTCGAGGGCCATGGCGAGGCCACGCTCGTGGCCCGGGGTGCCGGTGCCCTTGATGCGCATGACGCCGGCCTCGCTGCCGGGGCCGATGACCGTGTTGGTCTGGACCATGGAGTCGTACTGCTCGTGGACCCAGCGCTTGGAGCAGACGTTGGGGCTGGCGAGGAGCTTTCTGAGGTCGGCGGTGAAGTCGCGGTCCTCGGCCAGTCTTGCCTGAATTTCTTCAGAGGGTTCAAGCGGAATGGGGGTTTTCCAGGTGCCGACGGGACGGTGGTACAGGGGGGCGTCGTCCGTGAGCGACTGGTTGGGGATGTCGGCCACGAGAACCCCGTGATGGCGGATGCGGAGGCGCGACTGCGACTCGACAGTGCCCACAATCACTCCGTCCAGGCCCCACTTGGCAAAGACGCGGAGGACTTCATCCTCGCGGCCTTTGGTGGCGACGAGCAACATGCGCTCCTGGCTTTCAGAGAGCATGATCTCGTACGCGGACATGCCGGTTTCGCGCTGCGGGACGAGGTCCAGCTCGACGTCGAGGCCGACACCGCCGCGCCCGCCCATCTCGCAGGTGGAACAGGTGAGCCCGGCTGCGCCCATATCCTGAATGCCAACGATGGCGCCGGTCTTCATGGCTTCAAGGCAGGCTTCGAGGAGAAGCTTTTCCATGAAGGGATCGCCGACTTGCACGTTGGGGCGCTTGGCCTCGGAGCCTTCACTGAACTCCTCGCTGGCCATGGTCGCGCCGTGGATTCCGTCGCGGCCGGTTTTGGCGCCAACGTAAATCACCGGGTTCCCGGCGCCGGAAGCTTTGCCGTAAAAGATTTCGTCCTTGCGAACCATGCCGAGGGCAAAGGCATTCACCAGCGGGTTGCCGCTGTAGCAGGCCTCGAACTTGGTTTCGCCGCCCAGATTGGGTACGCCGAAGCAGTTGCTGTAGCCTGCAATGCCGCTGACCACACCCTCCACGATGGAGTGGTTTCTGGCGATGAGCTTCCGCTCTTCCGCGCTCGAATCGGATTTGAGGTAGGCCTCCTCTGTGATCGGACCGAAGCGGAGGGAATCCATGACGGCCAGAGGCCGCGCGCCCATGGTAAAGATGTCGCGCAGGATGCCGCCGACGCCGGTGGCCGCGCCCTGGAAGGGCTCGATGTAGCTGGGGTGATTGTGCGACTCGATCTTGAAGGCGCAGGCCCAGCCATCGCCGACGTCGATAATGCCGGCGTTTTCGCCCGGTCCCTGAACGACGCGGTCGCTCTTGGTGGGCAGGCGCTTGAGGTGGACGCGGCTCGATTTGTAGGAGCAGTGTTCGCTCCACATAACGCTGTAAATCCCGAGCTCGGTAAGGGAGGGCACACGCCCCAAAGCCGCCAGGATACGGCTGTACTCATCCGCGGTAATGCTGTGTTGGGCCAGCAATTGCGGAGTTACCTTGACCGGTTCGGGAACGACCTGTGCAGAGGAGGCGGTGGTCATCACGGTTGCCTCCATTGTCGCACGGCATTCGAAATCGGGGGTCTGCGGAAGAGTGTGGAAAGCCCTGCGGCGGTCAAATTGCCAAATTGGGGACAGGCGTGGAAACCGCCCTGGCGGCACTCTCAGGGGTCGGGGCCGTGCGGCCTGGCGGTAGCGCGGCAAGCAAAGGCTGTGCGATACTTTTCATGCATCGTCCCACCCCAGGCCGGGATGGCGGAACTGGCAGACGCAGCGGACTCAAAATCCGCCGGCCCTCGCGGCCATGGGGGTTCGACCCCCCCTCCCGGCACCACTTAAATAATTTATAATCAATAGTTTACAATGTTTTACTCTCCTGCCCTTGTGGTATGCGGACGGAACGTTGCAGGATTGTGGCGCATTTACCCTCTGGCAAACCCTTCTATACGGGTACATTGAAATACCGGCTCACGGTATCTGTTAACCGAAAAGTAACTGCCGAGTTGGCGACTATCCAGGCGCGACCGCTAAGTTATGACAAAATGGATCACGTCCGCCGATATGCAACAGAAGCTACCGAGACCATTGATCCGGCCCGTTCTTTGCTACGCCGTAGCTCTGATTGCGCTCGTTGCGCTGGTCGTTGGCCACGTCATCACGCCAAGAGTCTTTGGGATTCTGTGTGCCATTGCAATCGTTTCTTTTGGTGTCGTCATTTATCGACTTCTGAGGGCTGCTGTTCCTTCTTCAACTGGAGCCGACAGAGTCATCCCTGCCTGGAGTCGGCGAAGACGTTGGATTACCGTTTCAGTGGCTTGCTTCTGGCTGGTATTTGCACTATGGAACACGCGAGGCGGAGCTTGGTTCCCTCGGCTGGTTGGCGCGACTGTACTCATCGTGGTCGTCGCCGCAATCGTCATGGCGCGATCTAAAGATCGACCCGTTGGTGGATGACCGCCAAACCGGAAGTTACCCTCAACCGGGGTTGAAATACATTAGCGCTCTTTCTGCCGGGCGGCAATTTATGCGCGGTTCCGGGTCAAAGTAAAAGTCCCTGCTGGTGGAGCTTGCTCGTGTACACTTAAAATTCACACAAAATCACACAGGATTTCAGCGTGGATTCTCTACAGCAACAGAATGCATTGTCACTGCTGAGTGGTGACGAGGCGGTTGCCTTGGCCGCCTTCGACTCTGGTGTGAAACTCGGCACGGGATATCCGGGGACTCCCTCGACGGAGATCTTGGAAACCTTCGACAAGCTGGGCGGAAAAGCACAGTGGGCGCCCAACGAGAAAGTAGCGCTGGAAGTTGGGATCGGCGTGGCCTTTGCCGGTGCGCGCGCGCTGGTCACCATGAAGCATGTCGGACTGAATGTGGCCGCGGACCCCTTGTTTACCGTGGCGAAGATCCGGCTGGACGGGGCGCTGATCGTGGTCTCGGCTGACGATCCCGGAATGGCTTCCAGCCAGAATGAGCAGGACAATCGGCGTTATGCCGTCGCCGCCGGCGTGCCCATGCTCGAGCCCTCCGACTCGCAGGAAGCTTACGAGTTCACGCTGCGCGCCATCGAAATCTCCGAGCGTTGGCAAGTGCCCGTTCTGTTGCGCATGACCACGCGCGTTTGTCACTCCAAGACAATCGTCCGGCGCGGAGCGGTGACGATTCCCGCGCCGCGCCCGGCGCATTTCGAGCACGATTTTCCCTCCCGCGTCATGATTCCAGCCTATGCGCGCCCAGCGCATTTGCGGCTGAGCAAAACGCTTTCCGAGATCGCCGCCTGGAACGAGGCGGAAGGGCCGAACCAACTTGTAACCGGTTCGTCCTCGCTGGGAATCATCACCTCGGGCGTTGCCTTGCAATATGTGCGCGAAGCTGCGCCTGATGCCAGCGTACTGAAGCTGGGAATGACCTATCCGCTTCCTCTGGAGCGCATGCGCGCCTTCGCTGCGAGCGTCGAGCGCTGCATCGTCATCGAAGAAGGAGATCCTTATCTGGTAGAGGGCGCGCGCACCGCGGGCATCGCGGTCGAGGCCCAGCCAGAGATTTTCCGCTTCGGCGAACTGAACATTCCTCGTGTGCGCCGCATCCTGAAAGGCGATACTTCGCCGGAGCCGAAACGCGCTCCAGGCAAGGCCCCCGCGCTATGCCCCGGCTGTCCGCATCGCAGCGCCTACGCGATTCTGAAAGAGTTGGGCTGCATCGTCGCGGGTGATATCGGCTGCTATTCCCTTGGCGTGTTGCCGCCCTTCGAGGCGATGGATACGCTGGTGTGCATGGGGGCGGCCATCGGCGTTGGCCTGGGGCTGCGTCACTCGCTGCCGCCTGAGGATGCCAAACGCGTGGTGAGCGTCATCGGCGACAGCACGTTCGTGCACAGCGGTATCACCGGCCTGGTGGAGATGATCTACAATCCGCCTGCCAGCGGCCATGTGCTGGTGATCCTCGACAACGGAACCACGGCCATGACCGGCATGCAGGAGCACCCGGGGACCGGACGCACGCTGGACCATGCCAAGACCGGCAAGGTGGTATTTGAGGATCTCTCGCGCTCTCTGGGCGTGCGCAATGTTTACGTGAACGACCCCACGCAGGATCCGGAGGAATTCAAGAAACTGATTCAAACCTGCCTGGATACGCCGGAGATCTCCGTGGTGATTGCTCGCCGGAACTGTCTGCTGGCAGCCCGCTCGATCCGCGAGTATGAGAGGTGCAATGAGCAGCAAACCAACTAACGTGGTGGTCGCGGGACTGGGCGGGCAGGGCGTGTTGAAAGCCTCCGACATCCTGGCCGACGTGGCGTTCAGCGCCGGCCTCGACGTCAAGAAGAGCGAAGTGCATGGGATGAGCCAGCGCGGCGGCTCGATTTCAAGCGATGTGCGATTTGGCGAGCGCGTCTTCAGCCCCATGGTGCCGCAGGGTGAGGCGGATTTCCTGCTGGTCATCGCAGCGGATCAGGTTGAGGTGAATCGCGCGGCGCTGGGCCAGGGCGGCATCCTCATCGAACCTGCTCAAATCGACGAATCCAGCCTGCCCAACAAGAAAAGCATCAATGTGGCGCTGCTGGGAGTGTTGAGCCGCCATTTGCAGTTTCCCGTTGAGGCATGGACCGCCGCTCTCGAGCGCAACCTGCCCGAGAAGTTGCATGAGGCGAATCTCCAATCGTTTTCCATTGGGCGGGCTATAGGGCAAGCAAAATGAATTCAATCCTGGAAAGCAGCGCGACCGATTGTCATCCTGCCAGCGTGCCGGATTACACTCCGGTTGCGCAGCTCCACGATCTGCAATTGCAGCGCCTGCGGGCGGTGGTTACGCGCGCCTGGCAGCAGGTCAAGCTGTTCCGCTCGCGCATGGACGAGCTCGGAATTACGCCCCAGGACATCCGCTCGCTCGACGACATCGCCCGGCTGCCCTTCACGGTGAAGAGTGACCTGCGCGACAACTACCCGTTCGGGCTTTTTGCCAGCTCCATGAAGGACGTTGTCCGTCTCCATGCCTCCAGCGGAACCACCGGCAAGCCCATCGTCGTGGCGTACACCAAGGAAGATGTGGACGTGTGGAGCTCGGTGCTGGTCCGCTGTCTGGCCGGCTGCGGTTTGCATCGCGGAGACATCATTCAGGTCGCCTATGGTTACGGCCTTTTCACCGGAGGTCTGGGCGCCCACTACGGTGCTGAAGCGCTGGGAGCCACGGTGGTACCGGCGTCCGGCGGCCATGCTGACCGGCAGATCATGCTGATGAAGGACTTCGGGGTGACGGCGATGTGCTGCACACCCACCTATTTTCTGCATCTGATTGATCGCGCCGCTGAACTCGGCGTGGATATGAAAAAACTACCGCTCCGGGTAGGCGTTTTCGGCGCCGAGCCATGGACCGAATCTATACGCCGGCACATTGAAAGTCAGAGTAGTATTGAGGCCTTCGATATCTACGGACTCTCGGAGATTATCGGGCCGGGAGTCGGCTGCGAATGCTCGCGGCATCAGGGCCTGCACATTTTTGAAGATCATTTCTATCCGGAGATTATCGATCCCGAAACGGGCGCGCCGCTGCCGGACGGGTGCGAGGGCGAGTTGGTTCTGACCACTCTGAGCAAGCAGGCGATGCCCATGATCCGCTACCGTACGCGCGATATCACCACGATTCTGCCCGGCAGGTGCGAGTGCGGGCGCACACTGCGGCGCATTGGCCGCATCGGCCGGCGCAGCGACGACATGCTGATCATTCGCGGCGTCAATGTGTTTCCATCGCAAATCGAAACCGCGCTGCTGCAAACCGAGGGCACCCTTCCGCATTACCAGATCATTCTTACCCGCGCACAGGGGTTGGATCAGTTGGAAGTGCAGGTCGAGGTGACTCCCCAGATGTTTAACGACAAGATCGGGGCAATGCAGGAACTACACCAGAAGCTTCAAGGGGCGCTCGATCGCGTACTGGGAATCCGGGTAAGGGTTTCGCTGGTCGAGGGGCATACGATCGAACGTAGCGAAGGCAAAGCAAAACGGGTCATCGACAGGCGGGCATTATGAAGATTCAACAGATATCGCTGTTTGCCGAAAACAAGCCTGGGCACATTGCCGCTCCCTCGCGTCTTCTGGCGCAGGAAGGCATCGATATCCGCGCCTTGTTCCTGGCAGACAATCAGGAATACGGCATTTTGCGGATGATTGTCTCGGACTGGCAGAAGGCTGCCGCAGTTCTTCAAGCTCAAGGATTCGTCATCAAGGTGACGGAGGTTCTCGCCGTCGAAGTGCCCGACCGTCCGGGCGGCCTGGCTGACATCCTGGGGGCGCTCCACGGTACCGGCATCAATATCGAGTACATGTATGCCTTCCCTTATCTTCGGGGAGACCAGGCAATCCTCATTTTTCGCTTCAATGATCCGGATGCGGCGATTGCCCAGTTGCAGACGGCAGGCATCAACCTGCTGGCCAGCGAAGAACTCCTGAACATCTAGAAAGCCCACGACTATGCCCGTTTCAAAGATCATTGCCAAGCAGCTTGAGAGCGCCTCCTGGATTCGACGCATGTTCGAGGAAGGCGTCCGGATGAAGCGGGAGCGCGGAGCCGACGCGGTTTTCGATTTTTCGCTCGGCAATCCGGATGTGGAACCACCGCCGGCGGTGCTGGATGCGCTGCGGCGCGTTGTGGCCGGCAACCGTCCCGGCTCGCATGGCTATATGCCGAATCCCGGATACACGCAGGTTCGCGAGGCTGTCGCGGGCAAGCTGAGCAGGGAAACCGGCTTGGGTTTCACAGCCGAGGACGTCTTCATGACGGTGGGCTCGGCCGGCGCCTGCAACGTGATTCTGAAATCGATTCTCGATCCCGGTGACGAAGTCATCGTCTTAATGCCCTTCTTTCCCGAGTATCAGTTCTATATCTCCAACCACGGCGGGCGCATGGTTCCTGTCGAAACCGACGTTTCGTTTCTACCCGACGTGGAGCGTATCCGGGAGGCGATCACTCCGAGGACGCGCGCCATTCTTCTCAACACGCCCAACAATCCCACGGGGCGCGTGTATCCGGAAAGCGTTCTGCGCGATTTGCAGGTGATGCTGGAGCGCGTCGGCCAGCCGATTACCGTCATCAGCGACGAGCCCTATAAGTCCTTTGTCTATGACGGACAACGTCAGCCCGAGGTGGCGTCGTGCATCGCCAATACGGTGATCTGCAACTCGTGGTCCAAGTCCCTGGGGCTGCCGGGCGAGCGCATCGGTTACCTGGCGCTGTCGCCGCGACTGGCGGATGCCGTTCCGCTGCGCGGTGCCTGCGCCTTCAGCAATCGCATTCTGGGCTTTATCAACGCGCCTGCGATCTGGCAGTGGGTGATGCTGGAATCCCTGGAAGACACGATCGACGCAGCGCCGTATGAGCACAAGCGCAATGTCCTTTGCGATGCGCTGGAAGAGATCGGTTACGAAGTGCGGCGGCCCGAAGGTTCGTTCTACATCTTCCTCAAGACACCAATCTCCGACGACATTGCGTTTGCCCGGCTGCTGGCGGATGAAGGCGTGCTTGCCGTCCCCGGCGTTGGCTTTGGGCGTTCCGGCTACATTCGCCTGTCGCTGACGATTCCGTTGGAGCAGATCCAGAGGTCGATCAGCGGATTCCAGCGTGCATTTCTCTCCTCGCCCCGACAGGAGTCCTGATCGAGGCGGAGGAATTGCGCGGGCGGGTATCGCTCTTCCATCGCAGCCAGCCTCCTGCAGCAGTATGGGATCACGAATCTGGTAGAGATGGCAGGCGGCTTCGCCGCCTGGGAAGCCGCAGAACTGCGGGCCGTTTCGGAAGCCTGGCAGCGGAAAGAGATGGCGCCGCCAGCCGGGAGCAGAACGTGCACGGAACCTGGATAGAAATCTGTGCGGAGGGTATAGAATTGTCCCATCTGGTGTTCGGGAAGCGCGGTGCGAGTCCGCCACTACCCCGTAACTGTATTCGCTGAGAATTGGACAGGGAGCTTGCTCCGGCCACTGAGGGTTTTCTCGGGAAGGCTGTTCAGATTCGTTTAAGCGTGAGTCAGGAGACCGGCCAGATGCCAATCTGGGCTTGATCCAGCTTCGATGGGAGGGTTGGAGAGCGTTCCCCTGCCGGTTACCACAAGCGCCGGCGACGAGAAAGCTGCCTATTGTATTGATCCCGCTGTGCCGGGTGCATTTGCACTCCCGGTCAGAGGAAATGTATGCAGGAGAGGGACCGCAAGACGGTCACGCTCGTCCTCGGCGGCGTTCGCAGCGGCAAGAGCCGGTGGGCGCAGGAGTTTGCCGGGAAGTTTGAGCGCGTGGCCTACGTGGCCACGGCACAGGCCCGCGACGCAGAGATGCGTGAGAAGATCCGCCGTCACCAGGAAGATCGCCCAAAACACTGGCAGACATTGGAAGAACCGTTGGAACTGGCGCGTATCCTCATGGATCACGCGGCGGAGTTCGACCTGCTGCTGGTGGATTGCCTGACGGTTTTTGTGGCGAATCTCCTTGAGGCCGCAGAGGCTGATCCGGCGAGCTTGGAACCGCGCATGGAGAGTTTTCTTGACGCCTTGCGCACGGTGCCTGTTTCCGTCGTGCTGGTTTCCAACGAGGTTGGCAGCGGAGTGGTGCCGCCTTATCCGGCGGGCCGGAAATATCGCGATGCACTCGGCGAACTGAATCAGCGAGTGGCGGCCATTGCCGACCATGTGGTGCTGATGGTGGCCGGACTCCCGCTGGCACTTAAAGGGAGCATCGGAGCACGGCCATGATCGCTTTCATGGTGGCAGGGACCGCGAGCGGCGCGGGCCGGAAGCACCCAGTCCGCAGAGGCGCCGGCATCAAGCCCTGGTGCGCGTTGCTGATTCTCTCCATGGCATTGCCCGCTTGCGGCGCGCGCACGGTGACAGACGAGATGGGACACTCCATCACGGTTCCGGAGCATCCTCATCGCGTGGTGTGCCTGATGCCAAGTATCGTGGACGATGTGTATGCGCTTGGCGCCGGAGCGGACGTCATTGCGGTGACCGACTACACCAAATATCCAGCAGAGGCCAAAACCAAGCTCAGCGTGGGAACGCCGCTGACGCCTTCGATCGAAACCATTGTGTCGCTGCATCCTGACCTGGTATTGGAAGACGCCGGCATGAGCCGCACAGAGACGATGACGAGCCTGCAGCAGCTTGGCATTGCGGTATTCTTGGTCGCGCCGCATGGGATCGAGGGGATTTACAAATCGCTTGCCAGCCTGGGACGCGCGCTCAACCGCGAGGAGTCTGCGCGGGAGCTGATCGGCAGACTGCGCAGCCGCGAGGCGGCGGTGCGCCGGCGCGTAAGCAGCAAGCCGGCAGTGAGCGTCCTGATGCCTGTGGGTCTCGATCCGGTTATCACCATCGGCAAGCCCGCTTTCATCACGGAACTGATCGAGATTGCCGGGGGGCACTCGGTGACCAGCGACCTGCCGCTAGAGTGGCAGCAGATAAGCATGGAAGCGGTACTGGCGCGGGCGCCAGAGGCTCTGGTGCTGGTGCGGAGTACAAGGATGTCGACGGAGCAGATTCGAGGGCGGCCGGGATGGGCCAACTTGCCGGCGGTCAGGAACAATCGCATTTATTACGTGGACGACCGAATCGAACTTCCTAGCCCGGTCGCCTTCGATGCACTGGAGGAACTCGCAAGACAATTTCATCCGTGAGATGGCAACACCATCTCGAACCGTAAACCACTAACCGCTGGATGATCGGGAAGCGCGGTGCAATTCCGCCACTACCCCGTAACTGTAAGCGAAGAGGCGCGGCTTGTTTGCCACTGGAGAAGATTCCGGGAAGGCAGCCGTCAGCCGATGAGGCGCAAGTCAGGAGACCGGTCCAGATGCTATTTCCGAGGGGAAAACCATGTTCCGATTTTCACGCACGTTCAGATGGACCTGCAGTTTAGTTTTAGCCTCCGCCACCATTGCCTTTGCCGCATCGGACCTCACCATCCACGGCACTGTATCTGATCCGTCGGGCGCAGTGATACCCAACGCCAAAGTAGAGCTGCTCGAAAACGGTCTGCCAGTCGCATCCGTGGCTACTGACGCAAAGGGTGAGTACAGCATTTCGCGGAGTGCTGGTCCCGGTGCACGGCTGCGGGTGTCGGTTCCGGGATTTAGCGCAGTGGAGAAAGATCTGAATACAGCAGGCCATGGTCGCGAGCTGACCATGGATATTGTTCTTCCAATCGCATCTCTTTCCGAGCAGATTACGGTTACCTCTACGGGCTCTCCCACGCCGCAATCCCAGTTGGGCGCTGCCGTTACCGTGTTGGATTCATCCGCCTATCAGGGAACACGAGATCTTGAGGAGGGGTTGCGCTATGTGCCCGGAGTGCAGGCCACGCAGTCGGGGCAAGCGGGAGGAACCACTGGCTTGTACATTCGCGGCGGCGGCAGCGACGCAAATAAAGTTCTCATTGACGGGATTCCGATGAACGACATTGGAGGGAACGTGGAGTTTGCCAATCTCGCCAGCGCCGCGGTTGCCCAGGTGGAAGTCCTTCGCGGCCCGAACAGCGTCCTTTATGGGTCCGATGCCCTGGCCAGTGTCGTCAGTCTGACCACTGCAAGGGGAAGCACGCCGCAGCCCCTGTTCACCTATCTGGTCGATGGCGGCAACTTCGGAACTTATCGTCAGGATGGCTCAATCGGCGGGCTGTTGAAAAACTTCGATTACTTTACCGACTATGCGCGCTTCGCCACGGATAACTCGATTCCCGAGAGTGAGTACCACAACGGCACCTTCACGGGAAACTTCGGTTGGGCGCTTACTCCCGCATCCAGCCTGCGCGCGACGGTTCACCACGACCAGGTCGCATCCGGAATACCAGGTGCGATTCAGGTCTATGGCCTTCCGACCGATGCCAAACAAGCTGCTGAAAACGCCTACTTCGGCGCAACCTGGGAAGATAAGACTACGGCAAATTGGAATAACCTGGTTCAGTACGGGGGGGTGAGGCTGCGCTCCAATTACACGCAGTTTGCATCTGCTGGAACTGTACAATCCGGCTATTCTCTCGGAGCGCCGGTCACGCTTCAAGGGGCAAACGGATATACCGTCAGCGGTCAGGCTCAGGAGTACAACGATGGACCGCCCTACCCGTACACTTACCCTAACTCAACGGATAAGGATTTCGTCTATGCGCGATCGGATTATCGCTTCAATCCGCACATCCTCGGACTGGTTGCGTTTCGCTATGAAGATGAGCGCGGGTATTCGGTTTCTCCGGGCCCAGGCAATTCGATCGAGCGCGGCAATTACAGTTACACCTTTGAATTGCAGGGAGATATAAAGAACCGCTTGTTTTATACCCTGGGCGGGGGGCTGGAAGACAATGGCCTCTTTGGAGTCGCGGGTACTCCGCGCGCTTCTCTCGCCTGGCAGGTGGCAGGCGGCACCAAACTGCGCGCCAGTTTTGGGAAAGGTATCAAAGAGCCGGCACTTTACGATCAGCTTGAGTCGCTCTATGAAACTCTGGAGGGCCAGCCCGGCGGAAGCCAGACCATCTTGCAAGACCACATCGCTCCCATTGGGCCTGAGGATTCAAGAACCTACGATGGGGGGATCGATCAATTCCTCTTCAATGGCCGCAGCCGCATGAGCTTATCGCTGTTTCACAACGAGTTCACGCATGGAATTGAGTACGTCGCGCCGCAAGAGTTGCCGCTTGTTGATCCTGACGTCAGTCTCACCACGGCTTTGGCGGAATGGCCTTACGGGGCAGAAGTGAACTCAAAGGCCTATCGCGCACAAGGAGTCGAGGCTGAAATCGAGTCAAAGCTGATGCGGGATTGGTTTGTTCGCGCCGGGTATACCTACGTGGACGCGCGGATTCAACAGTCGTTATCGAGCTCTGCCATTGGTCCGAGTTACAATCCGGATTTTCCGGCGATCCCGATCGGGGCCTACTCCCCTCTGGTTGGTGCGCGGCCTTTCCGCATCGCGCCGCACACAGGATATTTTCAAACGGGCTACCGCCACGCAAAGCTCTTCGCCACGCTCAGTGGAACACTGGTCTCGCGCAGGGACGACACCGATTTTCTGGAGTACTCCGACGCCAATTACGGCAACACGATGCTGCTGCCCAATCGCAATCTAGACGGCGCGTATCAACGGCTTGACCTTACAGCCGGCTATCAGGCCTACCGGCACGTTGACCTCGAAGCTAATTTCCAGAATCTCTTGTGCGAGCACTACAGCGAGTCGTTTGGTTACCCATCGCTCCCGTTCATGTTCCGCATGGGGATGAAATTTTCGTTTGGAGGGGAATCGTGGTCAGGAAAGTGACCGGGGCGCGCGCAAGCACAGGGCGTAGCGAGGCGCCGGAACGCAGGCAGCACTGGCTGCTTGCGTTCCTGGCTGCCTTGCTCGTGCTTGCGATGCTGATTGCCTCGGGGATGGGCGCGGTGCCGGTGCCGGTGCGGCTGCTGGCCCGGAGCGCGCTCGGCATGAGCCAACTCTCCGCCGATCAGAGCACCATTCTTTTCTCCATCCGGCTTCCGCGCATCATCGCGGCTGTATTGGTCGGCAGCGGACTCTCCGTTTCCGGCCTGCTGTTTCAAGGTCTCTTCCGCAATCCGCTGGCTGACCCTTACGTGATTGGCTCTTCGGGTGGAGCGGTGCTGGGCGCATCCCTCGGCGTGTTTCTTGTGCCTGCGGTCTCGATTGCAGGATTCGGAACCACCGCACTGCTGGCCTTTGCGGGTGCGGCCGGCTCTATCGTGCTGGTGTATTGGCTGGCAAGCGTCAATGGTCGAACGCCGGTGGTCGCTCTGCTGCTGGCGGGATTCGCGGTGAGCACCATGCTGAGCTACTCATCGTATTTCTTGGAGGTGCTCGACCAGGATTTCGGACAGGGCATGCATATCTTATCTTCGTGGCTGCATGGAACCATCGCGCAGCCGACCTGGCCACAGTTGGCGATCGTTGCAGGGATGCTGGTCATAGGACTTGCGGGTTCGGTGCCGCTGGCGCGAAGACTCAACACGCTGGCATTGGGTGAGGAGTACGCGACGCATCTTGGCATTTCTGTGCAGCAGACACGCGTTGCCGTGATCGTGATCGGCTCGGTGCTGACGGCCGCCGCTGTGGCTTTGGGCGGCCTGATCAGCTTTACGGGGCTGATCGTACCCCACATTCTGCGCATGATTCTGGGGCCGGACCATGTGCGGCTGCTTCCCGCGACGGCGCTTGCCGGGGCGCTTTTTCTGCTGGTCGCCGATACAGCAGCGCGCACCGTCATCGCCCCTGCGGAATTGCCGGTGGGCGTGCTGACCGCTTTTATTGGCGGACCGTTTTTTCTCTATCTCTTACGGAAAGCAAGGCGGGAGGTGATGTCATGAGGCCACTCCTCGAATTTGACCATGTGGGCTTCGGTTACGCGGAACGAAACCTCTTCAGCGATCTCAATGCCAGGATTTTCAGCCACGATTGCATCGCCCTTGTGGGCCGGAATGGCGTTGGTAAGACAACTTTGCTCCGGCTTGCCGCGGGCATTCTTGCCCCGGATTCCGGGGATGTGCGCCTGAATCATAAGGAACTGCGTTCGTTGAAGCACCGTGAGATCGCGCGGTCGATCGCCTTCGTGCCGCAGAATGTCGAGATCCCCTTCTCCTTTACTGTCGAGCAGTTTGTGGAGCAGGGCCGCACGCCGTTTCTGAAATTGTTTGGCGGATTGAACACGGCGGATCGCGAAGCCATGGAACGAGCCATGGCGTTGACAGACACGTGGTCACTACGTTCGCGCGCCTTCAACGAACTAAGTGGCGGCGAACGTCAGCGCGTAAAGATTGCACTCGGTTTGGCACAGCAGCCGCAGTTGCTTCTTCTGGATGAGCCGATGCAGCACCTGGATATCGGGCGTCAGTTCGAGATGATCGACTTGATCGCCTCGCTACGCCACGAGGGCATTGCGATTCTTGCCTCGATGCATGATCTAGCGCTGATCGATGGCGTATTTCCTTCCGTGTGGTTGTTGAGCCAGGATGAAGCGATGCGGCAGGGTTCGCCGCAAGAGCTATTGCAGCCGGAAGTTATCGAGAGCGCATTCAACTTTCTGCCTCACCACCGTTCCATGCTGCTGGAACGTACCCGGAACCGGATGGAGCTGGTCCAATGACTTTCAATAAGGATTCTTTTCTTGCCAAAGTGGTCGCGAGCATTGTTCCCTGCGACGCGCGATATACCGCGGAAGCGCAGCGCCATCTTGATGACCTGACCAAGCCGCTGGGAAGCCTGGGACGCCTGGAAACCATCGCGGCGCAGATATACACCCTGTATCAAGGACAACTTCCACATCCTTTGCGCCGCGGCGCGTACTGTTTTGCGGCTGATCACGGCGTCGCCGAGGAGGGGGTAAGCGCTTATCCGCGTGAAGTCACTGAGCAGATGGTGCGCAATTGTCTCAACGGAGGCGCGGGTATTAGTGTGCTCTCGCGGTTTAACGATGCCGAGCTTACGGTGATAGACGTGGGCGTCGATGCGGATTTCGAGGACGCGCCGGGCCTCTGCCAGGAGAAGGTTCGCCGGGGCAGCCGCAATATGCATCGTGAACCGGCCATGACACAAGAGGAGCTAGCCGCCGCTCTTGAAGTGGGCTTGCGCCAGGCGCAAAGAGCCAAAGAGAAGGGGCAGCATCTGGTGGCATTTGGAGAAGTGGGAATCGGGAACACGACGGCAGCCAGCGCGATTGCCACGGCGCTCACCAGGGAGCCGGCCAGCACATTGACCGGTTCGGGCACAGGGCTTGATGCCGCCGGGAAAAGCCGCAAGATACAGATTGTCGAAGAATCAGTGAAACTGCATTTTGGAGCGCCAAACAGGACACCGGAACCGCTGGAGGTTCTGCGTTGTGTCGGCGGATTGGAGATTGCGGCCATGACCGGTTTCATTCTTGGCGCCGCGTCCAATCGAATGGCCGTTGTTTGCGATGGATTCATCTCGACGGCAGCGGCGGCGGTGGCGTACGCGATTGCGCCTCAGGTGAGCGGGTATCTGTTTGCAGGGCACTGCTCTGAAGAGCCTGGACACCGTTACCTGCTCAACTACATCGGGCTAACACCGATCCTTCATCTGGGTATGCGGCTCGGTGAAGGAACGGGAGCGGTTCTGGCTATGCCGCTGATCGAATCCTCGGTTCGGCTGTTCTCTGAGATGGCCACCTTCTCATCGGCGGGAGTGAGCACCAAGAGCGAATGAGCGGAATCTTCCAAGACATCGCGGCGGCGTTTCAGTTTCTGACCCGGCTGCCTCTATCCTGGCTCCCCTACCGGCCAGATGCTCTGTCGCGTGCAGCGAAGTTCTTTCCACTGGTTGGCGTCGCGGTTGGTGGCGCCATGGCTGGAATCTACCTCCTGTTGTCGCCGCATCTTCCCATCATGGTCGTCGCGCTCCTGATCGTGCTTTTCTCAACGCTGGCCACCGGGGGGTTGCATGAGGATGGTCTGGCCGACGTGGCCGATGCCTTTGGCGGCGGATGGAACAAGCAGAAGATCCTCGAAATCATGAAAGACAGCAGCATCGGCAGTTTTGGCGCCCTGGCCATTGTGCTCTCCGTTGTAGGGCGCGTGCTGCTGCTCGCAAATCTCCCTACCAGCAACTTTGTCTCATATGCGATTTCCGCTGAGGTTCTATGCCGCTGGACCGTACTTCCTCTTGGCGCCGCGCTTCCCGGCGCAAGGGAGCAAGCCAGTCAAGGAGCGCGTATCGCACGTCAAATTTCCGGCGTATCCCTGGCTGTGGGAACCTTGCTCGCGTTCGGTATCGTGGGGTACCTGTTGCGGATGTCGATGTGGATACCGGTTGTTGCTGCTTCGGCCGTTACGCTCTTGAGCGGGTTCTACTACAAGCGGCGCATTGGCGGCATCACCGGCGATTGTTTTGGCGCAACCATCCAGTTAACTTTGGTCGCAGTCTACCTTTGCGGGGTCTGGCGCGGATGAACACTCTGGTCTTTATTCGGCATGGCGAGACCGAGATGGCCGGCAGATTCTGCGGCCACAGCGACCCGGATTTGAACCCGGCCGGAGTGCTTCAAATTACTCGTGCCGCGGAAGAGGTTGCACAACTCGGAGTCCAGCGCATCTATTCGAGCGACCTGCTCCGTGCGGTTCGGACTGCAACCGCCATCGGCCAGCGCATCGGGATCGGCGTGGAACTCCAACCGAATTTGCGGGAGATGTATTTCGGTTTGTGGGAAGGCCTCAGTTGGCCGCAGATTGAAGAGCGCTATCCGCGCGAAGCAGCCGGATGGCTTCAGGAATTTCGCTCCCAGAGCGCTCCCGGAGGGGAAACGTACGCGGCCTTTACGGCGAGAGTCGACGCGGCAATTGCGCCGCTGCTCAGCGAAACACCGGCGCCGGTCACGGCGGTTGTTTCGCATCGTGGAGTTATCACCTATGCGCTCACAAGGTTCTTCGGCTTTTCTGACCAGCAAGCCTGGATAAAGACTGCGCCCTACGGTGCAGTGGTAATTGCGGCCAAGCGCCGTGAAGAGGAGGATTGATGAGCATTTCGACTAAAGGCGGCGATGGCGGCCAGACCAGCCTCACCGGAGGTAAGCGCGTCTCGAAGGCAGATCTGCGGGTCGAGGCCTATGGCACCGTGGATGAACTGGACGCAACCCTGGGATTCGCTCGAAGCATCTGCACCAATCCTGAGATATCTTCGGCAGTGCACGAGATTCAGAAAACCCTGTTCCGCGTAGGCTCGGCTCTCTCAACGCCGTCTGCAAAAGGAAAAGCAGCGTCGCTGCTCTCCGCGGAGGATGTAGACCAGCTTACGGAAATGGTTCATGCCATTGAGGCGAAGGAGGGGATTCTTTCCGATTGGTCGCTGCCCGGTGCGCACACCGAGTCCGCGGCTTTTGAGGTTGCTCGCACAGTCTGCCGCCGCGCGGAGCGCTGCATCGTTCGTTTGATCGAGAGTGGAGCGGGGGACTATGCGCAGCCCTTGGCTTACATCAATCGCCTCTCGGATCTGATCTGGCTCTTCGCGCGGCAGATCGAGCTCGAGGCCAAAGTGGATTCTCGTTTGCGGGACGAGAAGAAAGCCGGCCCGCGATGGTCGCGAGCGTGGTAATGAATTTACACAGCGATATGGGCGAGGAAATTCGATGACCGCGCGAGCCATCATGGTGCTCGGCACCAGTTCGCATGTAGGCAAGTCGCTCATGACGGCCGCGCTGTGCCGCATCTTTGCGCGAGCGGGTTATCGCGTGGCGCCCTTCAAGGCGCAGAACATGTCGCTCAATTCCGCAGCCACGCCGGATGGCCACGAGATTGGGCGCGCTCAAGCGCTACAGGCCGAGGCTGCGGGGATTGCACCGTCCATGCACATGAATCCGATTCTCATCAAACCCGGCAGCGACACCTGCGCGCAGATTGTGGTGCGCGGCAAGGTGTGGCAGAAGCTCGATGCGTGCAATTATCAGGAAGTCCGTGTCGCTACCCTGCTGCCGATTGTGGAAGAGAGTTATCGCATCCTTGCCGCGCAGAACGATGTCATGGTGCTGGAGGGTGCCGGGTCTCCTGCAGAAATCAACTTGAAAGAGAATGACATTGTGAACATGCGCATGGCCAAGCTGGCAAATGCGAAGTGTTTGCTCGTGGGAGACATCGACCGTGGCGGCGTCTTTGCCTCTCTGCTGGGAACCTGTGAACTGCTGGAGGACGATGAACGCGATCTCATTGCCGGCTTCGTCATCAACAAGTTTCGCGGCGAAGTTTCGCTGCTTTGGCCCGGAATTCGCATGATCGAGCAGCGGCTGGAACGGCCCTGCATGGGGGTAATTCCGTATCTCGGACATTTGTCCCTCGACGAAGAAGACAGCGTGGGCTTCGACCAGCGCAATGAAGCGCAGTGGACAGAGCAGGCCGTGCCTTCGCGCAGATTGCGGATCGGCGTGATCGCCTTTCCATCGATCTCCAACTTCACTGACTTCGACGCACTCTGCGCCGAACCCTCCGTGGCCCTCAAGCACCTTCACGATCCCGGCAGCATGGCGCTCGCGGACGTCATCATCCTGCCGGGCAGCAAGCAAACAACCGACGATCTGCACTGGTTGCGCGATCGCGGATTTGAGCGTCCTCTCAACGAACATGTGCGCAAAGGAGGACTGATCGTAGGCATCTGCGGCGGTTTCCAGATGCTGGGCAAGGAGATTCTCGATCCAGATGGGATGGAGCGAGCGGGTGCCGAATCGTCGCTCGACCTGCTCCCCGTGAAGACGACCATGGCGCGCGATAAGGTTACCGTTCCAGCACGCGGGATGCTCAGCAACAACGCATTGTTTGGTCAGGCGATCGACCCTTGCGAGATAAGTGGCTATGAGATTCACTTAGGCACTACAGAGTACCTTGACGGAGCGGAGCCGTTGGCATCCATTGTCCGCCAGGGCGATGCGGCGCACACATTGTCCGATGGATGCGTCTCGCGGGACGGGCGCATCATCGGCACCTATCTGCATGGGCTCTTCGATCAGGATGACTTCCGCCATGCATTCCTGCGTGCGTCGCGCGCCGCGCTTCAACTGTCCGCTCCCGGCGAATTGGTCGCGTGGAGTGAGCAGCGCCGGCAGCAGTTGGATCTGCTTGCCGATGCTTTTGGCCGCGCTCTCGATCTGGATGCCATCTTTGCCATGATCGGGCTGCCGCGCAGGGAGTCTCGGCAATGATCGATCCTACCGCTGAATGCGTGAGAAAGGAGAAGCAGCTCGAAATGCGCTGGCGATGGCAGTGGGCTGCAATCCTTTTGCTGTTCTGTTCAGCGGCCGTCACGCTTGCCCAGAGTTCCGCTTCTTCCTTGCGCGGAGACGTCGTTGACTCTTCTGGAGCGACCGTCGTTGGCGCCCAGGTGGTTTTGGAAAACAAGGCAACGGGGTTCTCAAACTCGGGCCGCACTGACTCGCTCGGGGAATACCGGT
This sequence comes from uncultured Occallatibacter sp., assembly GCA_964571165.1. Taxonomy (GTDB): domain Bacteria; phylum Acidobacteriota; class Terriglobia; order Terriglobales; family Acidobacteriaceae; genus Telmatobacter. Next base: position 23,476 of record CAZNAW010000023.1, read on the forward strand.
TTCACCAAATTCCCTCAGGCAAGTACATCATTTCGGTTACAGCGAAGGGATTCGCTACACAGTCGAAAGCTGCCGAGTTGCTGGTGAATCAACCGGCTACCGTGAATTTTTCACTCTCTGTGCAGACGGTGAATACGGTGGTTCAGGTGAGTGGCGAAACCCATGAATTGAATCTTGTGGACGCCAGCATGGGGGATGCGGTCAATGACGTAACCATTCAGTCTCTTCCGATGGAGGGGCGCAATGTCCCGGATTTGCTGAGTCTGCAACCCGGTGTACTGTACCTTGGCTCCTGGGATGATCAGAGTTATGACAGCCGGAGCGGAACTTCAAGTGGCAGCCGCTCTGACCAGGGTAACGTCACGCTGGATGGAGTGGATAATAACGATCAGGCGCGGGGGTATGCTTTTGCAGGCGTGCTCCGCTCAACGCTCGATTCCGTCGAGGAGTTTCGCGTGACTACCGATGCCTTTGGTGCCGACAGCGGCCGTTCCTCTGGGGCGCAAGTCAGTTTGGTGACCAAGAGCGGCACCAACCAGCCACACGGCAGTCTTTACGAGTACAACCGAAGTTCGCTGGGCGAGGCCAATGATTGGTTCAATAAACAGGCGGAGTTATCGAATGAACTGCCTAACTTGCCCGGAAAACTGATTCGCAACACCTTTGGAGCATCGTTAGGCGGCCCGATCGAGAAGGACAAACTCTTCTACTTCGTAAACTACGAGGGGCAGCGAACAGCGGAAAACCAGCAAGAGACGCTTGTTGTTCCCACGGCTTCGATGCGCGCCGGAAACATCCAGTATCCGACGTCCGTCTCGAATGGCCCCATTCTCCTCAACCCCGCGCAGATTGCAGGTATGGACCCGAACTGTTCAGCCAATGACACCTGCCCATGGGGGCCGGGCGTGGATCCAAACGTACTCACCGTGCTGAACCTCTATCCAGCGCCGAACGGCTTGTCTGCCGGCGACGGCTTGAATACGGCTTCGTATACCTGGTCGGCGCCCAATCCGGCTTCGCTGAACACATCGATTGCGCGCTTTGACTACATGCCTTCGCACCGTAACTGGCTCTTCGCCCGGGGCAACCTGCAGAATGACAAGACCTACGGCGTGCCGCAGTTTCCGGGGCAGCCTGCCAGCGCCACCGGTACGGATAACAGCAAGGGATTTGTAGGGGGAGATACATGGGACGTCTCCCCCAATCTCATCAACAATCTGCATTACGGATTCACTCGCCAGGGTTACGCCAGCCGCGGCATCGGCCAGGGCCAATACGCCAACTTCTACAACATCAGCCCGCTCTATGCTGAAACCAGAACCACACTTGTCGACATCCCGGTACACAACATCATCGACGATGTGACCCTGATGCACCGGGCGCATACCATTCAGTTCGGCGCAAATTACAGGCTGATTTACAACCGCCGGCGCTCTGACGCTTTGTCTTATAGCTATGGTTACACCAACTCTTATGCGCTGGCCCAGGCAGGGATAGCCAACACCGGACAGAGTCTGGATCCGGCGGCATTTGGATATCCTGCGGTTGCCGGCAGCTTTGCAGACTCTTACAGCTTTGCAATGGCCAATCTTGCTGGCCTTCTGGATCTGGTAACGACGCAATCCAATTACCAGATCGCCGCCGACGGCAGCACGGCGAGTCTGCTGCCGACCGAAGCGATGCTCGACCGCGAGTTCAAGAGCAACGAATTTGAAGATTATCTGCAGGATTCGTGGCGCGTTCGCCCCCATCTCACACTCACTTTCGGATTGCGGCACACATTGCTGCAAACACCGTTTGAGACGCACGGGCAGCAGGCGCAACCCACAATGGATATCGACCAGTGGTTCAAGACCCGGGGACAGCAGGCGGCGTTGGGAAACAGCGTGCAGCCGGATCTCTACTTTGCGCCATCAGGGCAGGGGCGGGGATTGAAGGCCTACTGGCCAATGCAGAAGGGAAATATCGCCCCTCGAATTGCGGTTGCCTTTTCTCCCGCGGCCGCGGATGGATTCTGGCACAGACTTTTTGGCGGAGCGGGAGAGAGCTCAATTCGCGCAGGATACGGAATCTATTACGACCACTACGGCGAGGGAATCGTCAATCTCTTTGACCAGTATGGTTCGTTTGGACTTAGCGAAAGCATCACCAATCCGACCAATTTACTTACGCCGGATACCTCGCCGCGCTTCACGGGAATTCACGATTTGCCGGATATAACAGGCGTGCCATCCAGCACCATCACTTACCCCGCGCTGGCGCCAAACAATCCGCTTTGGACGGGCTTCGAAATTGCGCACGGTCTCGACGATCACATGAAGACGCCGTATTCGCACGGGTTGACTTTCTCCATTCAACGCGAGCTGCCCCGTGAATTCGCCTTGGAGATGGCATACATCGGCAGGTTCGGTCGTCACCAGTTGCAGCAGATCGATCTCGCGCAGCCGCTCGATCTGGTCGATCCCAAATCGGGGCAGGACTACTTCTCCGCGGCTGCCCAGCTTTCAAAGCAAAAATATGCCGGAGCCGCAAATGTGGCCGCCATCCCATACTTCGAACATATGTTTCCCGACGCGGCTGGAGGCGGTCAGAGCGCCACGCAGAATATCTACGATCAAGTGTGGTTTCCCGGCAACGAGACGGGATCGCTCTATATGCTCGACATCCTCTGTGTTCCCGGCTGCGGCGGAACACCCAATCGCTTCTGGCCACGCCAATATGCCAGCATGTATGCGTGGTCATCGATCGGAAACAGCAGCTATAACGCCGGCCAGGTCACGCTGCGGCGCAAGATGAGTAGCGGCGTGCAGATGGAATTGAGCTATACCTTTTCCAAGTCGCTCGACATGGGGTCGGACGCCGAACGCACCATGTTCTCCTCAAGTACGGGCACCAGTGCGGGCAGCAGCTTCGGAGCCATACTCAATGCATGGAATCCGCGCTTGAATTACGCCGCCTCCGACTTTGATGTGAGGCATCTCATCACCGGCAACTGGGTGGCGGAGTTGCCGGTTGGAAGAGGGAAGACACTGCTGGGCGGCACAAGCCGGTATTTTGACAGCGTGATCGGAGGCTGGCAGCTTTCCGGAGTTGCGCGCTGGACCAGCGGGCTCCCCTTCAGCGTGATCAGCGGAGCGGGTTGGAGTACCAATTGGGATGAGAAGAGCAGCATGATTCAGACAGAGCCGATCCAAACCCACACTCATATTGATCATGGCGCGGCCCAGGTCTTTGCCAATCCTTCTCAGGTACTGGAGAATCTGCGCAACCCCTATCCAGGCGAAGCAGGGCAACGAAACAACTTTCGCGGCGACGGCTACTTTGGCGTCGACGCGGGCTTGTCAAAGAACTGGAAGATTCGGGAACGCACCGGTCTCCGGTTAGCTTGGGAGGCCTTCAACGTTTCGAATTCCGTGCGCTTCGACGTCAACCCGCTTACCTCATTGCAGAACATGACAAGCAGCGGAGAACTCGGTGTGTATGGCGCGACCCTGACAAGGCCGCGAGTACAACAGCTTTCCCTCCGCTATTTGTTCTGAGTGGATGAGCCAAGTCTCTGTGATACCCCTGGAACTGCGCGTGTTGTTTCTGAGGGGGCGAGCCCGATCTCTCTTCTCGACAATCTGTTCCGGCTCATCGCGCATCCGGGTGCCATGGTGGTGGGGACAACCCTTACTGCGACTCATCCACTACTTCGATGGCACTCACGCAAGCGTAGTTCTTAACCGGGATAAAATCCAGAACGATCAGGCCCGCCGCGTTCGGCTCGATACCGTGAAAGGTCTCTGTCACCGGTTTGTTGGCTCCTCCGGCTTTCTCAAAGATGTTGAAATCGCGCAACAGCGCCCCACCGTTTGCGTAGACGTCAAAGACGCGGCCACCGTGTTCGCGTCGTGCAGATTCTGTGCCGAAATATGCTTCGGTAAAATGCAAGGTGACCGTATAGCGCCCCGGCGCCACTGGTATCTGATAACTGAAGTGCCCAAACCGCTCCCCATCGAAGAGATGCGCGTCGCTGGCAGTCACCGCCGGATCCTGATGAGTGACTAAAATCCCTCCGATGGCATACTGGTCCGACCCCCAAAGGCGTCCGGCATGATCCACATAGGAGTTCTCCTGCATCACAATCCGCACCGGACTCGTCTTGCCGCCGACTTCAGGCTCCAACTCGATGGCATTGATAAGGGGTTGATCGAATACCCGTTGGAACCGGAGATGGATCTTTCCGTCGCTGCCCGCGGAAACGCCCTTGAACACCCGGGTAAAGGCACGATAGTTTCCCCCCGCATCGCTCAGAATGTCGAAATTGCTCAATAACGGCTGCTCGCCCAGGTACACCGTGAAAACCCTGCTGCTCTCTCCCCGGCCGGTGAATGTGCCGGGTCCAAAGGTCGTCTCAACGAAATGCAGCCGCAACTCATAGAAGCCGGGCTTTACGGGAATGTCATAGCTGAATTCCCCTACGCGAGCGGTGTGGTAAATCGTTGGATCTGCCGTTCCCTGAATGAATGGGAGTCTTAGCTCACTTGCTTCTCCGCCCGTGAAGTAGCGATCGCCTGCCCAGGTTTTCCCGTCGCGGTCAACATACTTCCCGTTTGGAAAGCCGGCCAGGATCAGTACGGATCCATTCTCGACTGTCGCGGCAACTGCGGCATCCGGCGCCGAAAGCGAGGGTGCAACAGTGATGTGGGCAAGTTTTCCGCGCGATCGCGCTCCGATTAACACCCAAACTGAAACCAGAAGTACAACGACCACTGTGACGGCGATGGCCACGATTTTTGGCGACAGGTAGGGGACGCGGCTTCTCTTTGGCGTCTCGACAGGACTTCCCAGAGCGGCCGCCTTGCCGGCAGAATGGTTTGGCCGGCTTGACCCGTCCCCCAATTCCTCACCGGGGACGCTGAGTTCGTCCGGTTCGCCGGATGCAGCGGCGGGCCCATCTTCACGCCGAACGAACTGAAGTCCGTAACGGCCTTCCATCAGGATGATGCGGAACGCGTGATCCGCCCCTTCCGTTTCGTAGTATTTCCTCAACCTCCCACGAAGGCGGTGCATCTCAACGCGCACGCTGGAATTCTTTGCCGGATCGAAGTCCGCGGGACGCCCCAGCGCCTCCACCCCGATTCTGTACTCATTGAGGCTGCTTTTGTTCTCGCTGAAATGGTTGTCACAAAGATATTTAAGAAGCCTGGCCAAGATAGGAGCTTCAGAAAAAGCTTCTGAAGAAAGCACCGCTCGTATTTCCTCGGCCTCATCCGGTGTCTGCGTCTGGGAGGAAATTGTCAGCACCCCTTTCCGGCGGGAATACTACCAGACACGGACGCGAGTTGACAAGCACGTAACACCCGTTACCCTTGCGTTACCGCAGCCATGAAACACATTGCAGGCAAAGTGTTTAACGAGGGAGTAACCGTTGCATAGCGGGTCCCGGCTTGACGTGCAACAGCGGAACTCCTGAAAGTGTGATGGTCGCAATTCTGCAATTCTGCTGCCAAGTCCAATGGAAAAAAGGCTCTGGCCGGGCCACTGGCGGGCAGCGGTGCAACGGCAAGCGGCAATGCTTGAGGAGGAAGTTCAAGATGACCTGAGTTTCCTGTTAACTAAACTTTTACCTCTGGAGTTTGCCGTCCCGCGGCGCGGAGCAGTTGATATTTGCTACGCTCATCGGAACCACGGTGGACGACGGGGGGCGCCGGGGTGGGTGCTACGGTCAAGGCCCTGACTTCCGGCGCGGCCTCAAGAAATTGTTTTTAAGCGCTTTCAAGAATGTTCAGAATCAGTCGTCAAGAATCACTCGGAGGACCAGAATGTCGGCAAAATCGCTTTCAATCGTCAGATGGCTTGCACTAGCTGCCCTGTTCTGCGTTTGGCTGCCATGCCGAGCTCAGTACAGTGCCGTCGTGCAAGGCACTGTGACCGATCCCAAGCAGGCAGTAATCGTAGGCGCCACCGTAACTCTCACTAACACTGCAACGAGCATCACCGATACTACGACAACCGGGACTGCCGGCGGATACCGTTTCGACAATGTGCAACCTGGGGACTATCAAATTGCAGTCACAGCGCCCGGCTTCGAAAAGACAGTTGCGAACCGCCATGTGTCCACGGACGAGGTCGCGGGCGTCAACATCACCATGACAGTCGGCGGAGCTACGGTCACAGTGAACGTAACCACCGCCGAGCAGGGGCTGAACCCCGACGAAACTCGGCTTGAATACACCCTTACGGCGCAAGACATCAACAACATGCCGCTACCGGACCGCTCCACGCTTACTTCGCTTCGTGTTGCTCCGGGCGTTGTCGGCACAATTGAAACAAGCGGCAGCACCAATACCAACATCCCCATCGGCCAGGCGACGCCCGATTTGCGCGCCAATGGGCGGCCTGACGCCTCGACCGTCTATCTGCTCGATCGTATTCCCATCACCAGCACTGAGAACACAGGCGCGTTGAACATGGTCCCGAATCCGGACATGCTCGCCGAGACTGCCCTTCAGACCACAACCTTTTCGGTCGAGAACGGTGCCACCAGCTCCGTGCAAGTGGACTTCACCTCAAGGTCAGGCGCCAACAAATATCACGGCGACTTCGATATCAACTACACTTCCAAGCCTTTTGAAGCCAATCCGGATTTCAGCGCCGGCGTAAATCCCTTCCATCGCAAATACTTCATGGGCTCTTTCGGCGGCCCGATCATCAAGGACCATACCTTTTTCTTCGGTTCGATTGAGCGGGTGGACAACCTGAGCGCGGTAGGCGCGCAAGCCACGGCAATTTCCGCCGACGGCATTGGAGCGTGGGGCGCATCGCAGTTTCCAAGCGTGGCCTTCAACAAGCTCTTTACCTACCCCGCTAGCGGCCTTGTGAACACCTCGGTCATAGAAACCGCGGACGGGTTCTATCCCAACCCCAATTACGACCTGGGCACAGTCGCAGGGAACAAATTTGGCGTCGAGTGCTATGACGCGGTCACGGACACCGGCACAGCCTCAGCCTTGGGCCTGCCCTGCAGTACGGTGGTTGCCGTCCAGGGCCTGTTCAACCAGAGTCCCGGGATCACCGGACAACAGTACAACCTTCGCTTCGACCACAGCTTCAACCAGGATAAGGACCGGCTCTATGTTGGCTATTTCGGCGTTCAGCAGAACTCCGATTATATTGATCCTCGTCCTGCCTTCAACACCAAGACACCCAGCCAGAGCTACTACTTCTCAGCCGGGTACTCCCACGTCTTCACGCCGACTCTCACCAATCAGTTGAATGCCGGCCTGAACCGCTTCTGGGGCGGCGGCGTTGCCAACCCGAACTATGCCGTTTTCCCACATGCCACCTTGTTCGCCTTCTTTTCAGACGCCGCTAGCAACGGCTTTTACGGCGGTCCGCAGGAAAGTCCTGACAGCCCTTACATCGGCGCTGACAGCAAAGAACACGTATTTGCCCTACGCGACTATGTGAGCTGGCTCAAGGGCAAGCATAGCTTCCGCTTCGGCTTCCAGACGCAGCTCAGAAACTACTGGCAAAACTCCTCCGCTCAATATTCACGTCCCTACGGAATGTATTTCTCTGACCTTCTTGAGATGCTGCAGGGTGAGCCGGATGAGTACTCGCTTTACACCATTGGAGCCTGTGCGTCTTCGTCGGGAAATTGTCAATCGGCGGCCGGCCAATGGATCAGCCAGGTCTACGGCGCCGCGCAAACGCAGTTTGCCGGCTATGCAGAGGACGACTGGAAGATCAAGCCGAACCTGATGCTGACCCTCGGCATCCGCTGGGATGACTTTGGCAATCCTGGCGAATATGGCGATGGTGCCGTGGCCTATGCCAACACCTTTCTGGGAACCGGTTCCACCCTCTACTCGCAGGTTGCAGGCGTAACCGGCAAGGTAGTCAGCCAGGCATTTACCAGTGGGCAGACCTGGAACTTCCTGCCCAGGGCGGCCTTCTCCTGGTCACCGGAGTTCGCCAGAAAAATGGTAGTGAAGGGCGGAATTGGCCTCTACCAGGATGCAATCAACCTCAACCAGATCACGGCTAACCTGCCGACCAGCACGCCGATCCGCCTGACCCTGACCCTGCATGACAACGCAGAACCCTACGGCGGCTGCTTCTTCTGCGGACCTGGCCAATGGACCGGCACAAGCGCGGTCGCGGGCGAACCCAACCCCACCGCAATCACCGGAACACAGGGCACTTCCGCACCCTATGGATTTCCCTATCCCGCCATTCCGGTCACCGGACAACTGGCAAACGGCCTGTCAACAGGTCCCAACGGGACTGTTTACGGCGCCAATTTGTATGGAGTGGACCCCAGTCTGAAGCCGCAATCCACGGCCATTTGGGACTTTGCCGTCGAGCAGGAGTTGCCAAACTCGGTTGTGGTGGGCGCCACGTACTCCGGTTCGTACTCCTACAATCAGTTCTACCAGAGCAACGCTTACAACAACCCTCCGGGAAATGCGGAATCCACCTCGGCTCCCGGATACCTGGCCTCGCCCGCCCCTCAGGTGGGAACGATTCAACTTATTCACAACGGGTTGAGTTCAAACTACAACGCCCTGATCCTGACAGCGCAACAGCGCAAAGGGAACTTCAGTTGGCAGGGCTCCTACCTGTGGTCCCATGCGCTGGGCCAAACACCTTTCAATCCATACTCACCGTTTGGCTATGGCAACTCCTCTCTGGACGTGAAGAACCGGTTCACTTTCTCAGGGGCGTATGAAGTTCCGGGAGCAAAGGGAGGCGCATTGCGCGCAGCCACCCATGGCTGGACATTGGGAGCTATTTTCGTCGCGCAGGAAGGAACTCCGTTTACCGTCTTCACGAGCCAGGACGTTAACAACGACGGCAACAAGGACGGAAACAACGACCTGCCCGACGTGGTATTCCAGCCCGGCAGCCGCATACATTACGGCGGTTTCACACATGCGGAGTACACCCAGGCCGCCGGCATTTTCTACTCAGCTTGCGGCGCCGCGGGAAGCAGCGGCAATCTGTACGATCCCAAGAACTATCCGAACTGCCCGTTCCAAACCGTCACCACTCCCAACTCCACTACCCTCGAAGGCAACGAGCCGTTTAACGCCTTCAGAAATCCCGGCTATCAGGATGTGGACCTGAACCTCCAGAAGAAGACCGAGCTTCCGTGGTTCGGCGATCAGAAGTGCAATCTCATTCTGCGCGCTGAGGGTCTCAACGCTTTCAACCGCGCAAACCTCAATGGCTTCGGAAGTTCGATCACCATCGGCAGCACCAGCAACTTCGGTCAGGTGCAGGGAGCCGAAAACCCCAGAATCATCCAGATTGGAGCTCGCTTCGAGTTTTGACCTGAAACTCCACTCAACTAACCGGGCGGTGCGGCCTTGTGAGCTGCACCGCCCGTTTTTTCGCAAGTGCCGGAAATCGGCCGGATGGCACTCACCGGAGTCCGCGACCTTTATGCCGCGCGGCGAATCATCCTCAAGCCCCTCAGCATTCAACACGGCATGCCTCTTCTCAGCTATGAAACCGACGGCTGCGCTGTGGCGCCTGCCGTGCTCAGGCAAGTGGATGTGCATATTCAGCAGGTTCTCGAGCACTCAGCCAGAACCGTCAGCCCGCGTATCGCGCGGTCTGAGAAGATACAAGGCTGAACGTTCAAGAAGAAAAGAATCACGCTAAGGGCGCGAGTTACAGCCTTTCCACGAAAGCTATATCTTTGTTGAGCTCTCTGAGCCCGCTGCTCGCCGGGACTCTCCTCGACTCGATAGAAATCAGATCCGATCTCAGAAGGTATACCGGAAGCTCACCTGAATCTGCCGCGGGGGCTTATTGCTATGGGCATTCGACGAAAGAACGGAGCCAAAGTTTGCTGCCGGGCAAAGAAGGTTGTTGTCCGTCCCGCAGGCAGTCAAGTCGAACTCATGATTCGGGTCGTCGAAGTTGGGATGGTTCAGCAAGTTGAAAAACTCGCCGCGAAACTGCAGGTGCTGGCTTTCGGGACGCAGCTGAAAGAGCTTGGAAAGGGAGAAATCGAGGTCGGAATAGGGCGGGCCGGTGAGGATGTTACGCCCCTCGGTGCCAAAAGCCGGGCCAAAGAAGTCCTGGGCGGGCGCGGCGAAGGCGCATTGGTTAAACCAGTTCTGTACCGTCCTGATCTGAGAAGGGGCCTGGCAGTCTGGGTTAGCGGCTACGGGCCCGGCCTTGTTTGGATCGCCAACAAGGTTGGGGCGCTCGGGGTTGCCGAAAGCCGCGGCCGAGGCGGCGGGCGAACCGGTCAGGATGACGGTAAAGGGCGATCCCGACTGTGCCGAAAGAATGCCCCCCGCCTGCCAGTTGTCCAGCAGCGTTTTACTCCAGGTCGAGCCCTGGGACTGCGGACGGCGGAAAGGCAAGTCGTAGACAACGCTCATGGAGACGCGCTGCGCCGCGTTAAAGTCGGAGATGCCGCGGTCGGCACGGGGATCTTGCGAGTTCTGGGGCAGGCCCGAGCCCACGCTTCCTCCGAAGATGGAGGAGATATCGTCGATGGATTTGGACCATGTATACGCACCCAGGAAGGACAGCCCGTGGCTTACGCGTCTCTCCGAGCGGAACTGCATGGAGTGATAGGAACTGGCGGCAGCCGATTCGACATAGAGCACCGAGGAGAACTGGCCGTAGGGAGGGCCTGTGATTGGGTTCGACTGGTTCTGATCGATGACGTTCGACAGGTGGGTGCCCTTGGAACCCACATAGGCCAGGTCGATCATCCAGTTGGGCTGCACCTCATATTGCAGGTCGGCATTCCACTGCTGCATGTAGCCGTCGCGGAAATGAGGGTCGATCATGTTGCCCTGCACCACGCCCGATTGCAGACCGGTCTGGCTGAGGATGTCAGGAACGAAGCATAACTCGCCGGGACAACTGGGAGTTTGGAAATAGGCCGCCATGGAGTAGAAGGGCGGATTGATGCGGGGAAGAATGTTGACGTTGGCGATAGCGACGTCGTAGAAGATGCCATAGGCGGAACGGACCACCCAGCGCTCCGACTTCATGGGCCGCCAGGCGATTCCAATCCGCGGAGCAAAATCCCGATGGGTGGGGTAGTAAGTGGCCGGCGGAATTCCGTTGGTCCCTGCCAGATTGAACTGGGGAGAGAGTGAGCAGTTGGGTTCGGGACAGGGTACGAGGTCGGGAACGCTGAAATTGTTGTGCGCCTCCGTCGGCGGGCTGTTGAATTCATAGCGCAGACCGGCGTTGAGCAAAAAGCGCGGTATGACGTGGATGTCATCCTGCACGTAAGCGCTGACGCCATGACTGTGCAAGTCGTTGAGGCTGCTGCCGCTGACCGCGAGAGCGTAGTCGGGAACGGCGCCCAGCAACTGAGCCAGAGAGCAGGTGAGCGGGTCAAAGGGGGGATTGCCGTTGCAAGTAGTGCTTGTGCCGTCGCTCAGAAAGGCGGCCGCGGTCTCGCCCAGGAAGAACCACTCGCCACGGGCGAGGAAGTCGAGATAGTCGCCGATTTGAACGCGGCGCAAGTCAGCCCCGATCTTGAACTGGTTCTGGCCAATCGTCCATGCCACGTTATCGGAGAGCTGATAGGTGTTGTCGCGGCGCTCCTGAGGGTAGTTGACCGGCTCGCCAATTCCATCAAAGTTGATCACGGTGATGTTGGGAGCGCCCAGATCCACCGGGTTGGTCAGGATGTCAGGAAAGCCCAATTGCGATTCAATGTTCTGGCCATGATTTTGCTGCAGCACGGTGTTGCGCATGCGCGTGTAGCCCAGGCGGAATTCATTCACCACGCTGGAGAGAAAGACGCGGGTCCAGTCGATTCCGGTGTTCTGGCCGTGATTCAGGGTATAGCTGCCATAACCGGGCAGCGATGTGAATTCGTTAACGGGACGTAGGGATCGAAGAGGCTTTCCTCCGTCAGGGAATAATGGAGCGACATCCTGTCGGCGCTGCTGGCCTGCTCGTCCACCTTGGCCGAAATCAGATTTTCCGCGTTGTGAATGACCGGAGCGGCAAGATAGGTATTCGAGGTCGATAGATCCGAGCCGACGTTCGCAGCCGGGTAGAGACTTTCTACATTCTGGCCGATTTGGCAGAACGGGTTCTCGGGACACCCGAACAGATTCTCTGCCAGGTCCGTAGCCGCTTGCCATTGGCCCACTGAAGGCACGGTCGCCTCCTTGGTCACAGCCTGGCGCAAACGGAGCTGCTCATCGGAGACAAAGAAAAAGGTCTTGTCCTTGAGAATGGGCCCACCCAGAGTTCCTCCGAACTGGTTGCGGTCGTAGCGCGGAATGGGGCCGCATGTGCCCGGCGTCGAGCTGGCAGTGCAGTCGGGGAAATCGAAGTAGTTCTTGGCGTCCATCTGCCGGTTGCGGACGAATTCGAACAGCCCTCCGTGAAAGGCATTGGTGCCGCTTTTCAGCACGACATTGATCTGAGCACCCGCTGCCCGGCCAAACTCCGCCGAGTAGTCGCCAGATTGAACCTTGAATTCCTGGATCGCGTCGATGGAAGGAAGAGCCACATACTGGTTGAGGTAGGGATCGTTGTTGTCCACTCCATCCAGCAGGAAGTTGTTGGCCTGGTCGCGGGCGCCGTTCACGTTGATGGCGCCGCCCTGCGTCGAGTTCTGTGAGCCTTCCGCCGGCAATTCACTCCCCGGCACCAGCAGAGCGAACGCCAGAAAGTTGCGCTCGTTCAGCGGCAAGTCCTGCACAAGTCGGGTGTTGAGCACCTGGCCCAGGGTAGAGGTGTCGGTTTGCACAATGGGAGGCGTGTCAGTGACGGTTACTTCCTCGGTGATGGCTCCCACAACCAGGGCGAAATCGACGCGCACCGTCTGGTCTACGTCCAGGTTGACGCCGTGGATGACGCTGCGGCGAAATCCCGGGCTCTCAACGGCGACGCGGTAGCGGCCCGGAGGCAGCAAAGCAACTGTGTAATCGCCGTCGCTGTTGCTCTTTGCCTCGCGGGTTGCGTTGGTTCCCTCGTTGTGCACAACGATCCGTGCCTTCGGGATCACGGCGCCGCTGGGATCACTGATGGTGCCAGTGATGGTTCCGGTGGGACCGCTGGCAAAAAGTGGGAGCGCAAAGGAGAGGATGAACAGGAATACAACATGAAACCAGCGAGCAACCATAAGGTCCTCCAGGCGATTGAGTTTCAACATACCCCGCGACTGGTTGACAGGTTTACCGCATTTTCGAGACTCAATTGTACTCTTGCAACTGGCAACGCACAGGCTTAGACAAGGGCTCCGGGGAAAATGTCAACTTCTGCAACAGACAACGCATAAATCTGCGCCTGGGCCCCGGAAAATGGCCCGCAGGCAGGGAACGGAGCCTTCGCCCGCGTGACAGCCCACCCGTAGGTTGGACTTCACTCGTTGTCAGCCCATTCCTTGAGGCGAGAACCGCCGGGAAGGGACAACAGTCGTACCAGACACATAACTAACTTCATATCATTTATTTGCAGGCAGGCTCCTTGGGCCACGCCGCTACGCAATCGCACCGAATGTCCAGAGACGTGCGATTTTCGGTTCCAAATCACCTTCAGTTGTACCGAATGTACTGAAAATCCAAGAGAAAGACGGAGCAAAGAAAGCCGCAAAGTCTTTTCGAGTGTGAGCGAAAGAAGGATCGGCCAAGAATGGCGATTTTAGAATGCCTCGGCTGTGCCCCGAAGCGTTTGAAGCCGCGGAGCCTGCTCAGATCTGAATCTGCCTAGTAGAAGGGAGGTAGCCGATTCCTTTGTGCGACTGCCTTGTTGTTTGCTCCTTGTTTACGCCCTCTTCTCTTCCTTTCCGGCTAAACAAGACCACTGATCGGTACTACTACGGCCAGGAAGAAAACAAACCCTGCTGCGAGCCAGGCGCGGGTGCGCGATCTGATCCCTATCAGCAGCGCAGCAACCAGGTTTGAGCAGAGCCAGACTGACAACGCAACGTATGGGTAAGAAAGAACGAATTCATCAAGACGATTCATAGCATCTCCCTTTCATCGCTTCGGACAGCGTAGATTTCGGGCGGTGCACCGTGCGGCCAGGGACATCCGTGTTGGGTTACACTCTCTGTCCTGAAGTCGCACGGACTATAACACAGGTGTGGCAGTTGTGGATGTGATTTTCCTTTTTTCCCATAAAACCATTGCATTCCCGGTCAAAATCGAGGACGGCTCCCAGTAACACCGGTGCGTACTGGTGGCTACCTCAGATGCTTTCATCATCCCAAGGCAAGTCATGCTCAAAAGCCTCTTCCATGGCACTTGTCTCGCATCCGGCGGCAGAAGAGTTGCCAGCCGTTTCCAACTTCCTCCAACGCCACTCAGCATTTTCGTCCATATGCTCATTCTGTGAGCATTTGCGCATCGAGGTTATGTCCTGGAACCCGGCGCACAAATCGCTCCGGAAGTTAGGCAAAGGCGTCGTGCTCAAACTCGCGTTTTGGCCCCAGGACGATAGCTTTCCAATGCTCATTGAGCGCCTTACTTTCGTGGTAAATGCTACCGGGAAGCAACATGAAATCCATCTGAAGACAATATGCGCAGATCGTATCTCTTTAAGCATTGTGAAACCAATCACGTCCTGCCTCCCTACGAAGCACTATGGCTTGAACGGCGTAAATAGCACTGTCGCTGCAAAGTTCCTGCGGATATTGTTGCAAGCCGGCGCCTGGATTCACATCATCCGGTATGGGTAGAAATGCACGCGATAATCCCGGGAAGATTGCTGGATACTTTGTGCCAGGTAAGACATCTCTGGCGTGGAATCGTCGCCTGTGGGTTGGTGCTTTGGGCTTGTTGATCACGGCTTCGGTCCCTCACCTGAAGACCTCGACCGCGCAGCAACCTCGTGAACGGCAATATCCTCAAAGCGCACAGCGTCCTCGTCCCGGTGGCACCCGCTTCCTGGTCGCAGGCGAAGCAACCGCGAATCAGCGAATGTGGTCCAAAAATTCATTTGACAGTTTCGCTTTGGAGTAGGAAACTTCCATCTCGTTAGCGGATTCACTTCCCCGAAGCACGAAATCTACTCCCAAATCCGTTAGCGAAATGGCCCCGATTTCCGGTTTCAATCTGCTCGAATGTTTGTGAGCCTTGTTGCCTTGTGCTCCCGTTGATCTCATTGGTGAGGTCAGGCGCTCCGTGTTTGGCGTTTCCTGAACGCGGGTTGCCATGCGCTCAAATTCTCCTAAGCTACGAGTCTGAAAGCGGTCGAGGAGGTCCCTATGGCCACGGTCCAGCGTCTCGGTGCCGATGCACTCGCGTCTGAGTTGTCCAAGCTTCCCTTGTTGCAAGCCGCCACAGCTTCCACCACGGACGCGGCACGCATTGCAATTGCGCGGGCGATCGCTTCCGGGCAGAGTGCCGATCAGCTAGCGCTGGATCTGGGCGTTCCGGCCGCCTGGCAGGGGATCGACTTCTCGAAGCCGCCGGCCATCGCCCTCGGCGCACCCGCATCCACCAGCGCCGCTCCTGTCGCCCCCTCCATTGCTGTTTCTGCGCCGCGGGTGACACCGCAGGCTGCCGTCCCCGATTGGATCGGCAAAGTTGTTCCTCTTGCTCTGGCCAGGGAGGTGGTCACGCGGGTTGCGGTCTTAGACCGTGAGCCTACTGCGCTTGGCGGACTGGAACGACCTGCATGGGCGCGCGCGCTGAGCCCGTCAGCCATCTACGGCCCAATCGCCGTTACCAGCGCAGGCCTGCAGGTAAGCACGACAACATGGATACTGATCTTCAACTTTACCGAGATGGTTGAGTTTGTGCGCGCAGGCACGGTGTTGTGCGTTGTACCTCTCAACATCTTTCACTTCGGGTCGCCGACCCAGGCGAATATCGTCAGCGGTTCGGCATGGATCGCGGTCAACCCCCTCGATGCGAGCGCACCGGCTGGCAGCTTCGCCGGCCTCACCGTACAGTCCGGCCAGATTTCCTGCGACCAACCCCTGTCTCTTGTCTCCGGTGTGATCGACGTTCCGGCCAGCGCAACCATCGATGTGACCCTGGTCCCGGCGCCATCGCCTGCGGGACCTTCCGGATTCCCGGTCACGGTAACCGCGCCGGGGAAGATCGCGATCCGCTTTCCTTCCAGCGGCTCGCCGTCTATCTCCTTCGATAGCTGCTCGGCAACACTGTATAGCCAGCAGATCAGTTGCACGGCAGCCAATTTGCCCGCTGCTTATAACACCGCTCTGGATCTGCTGTATATCCCCGGATCCTCATCCGCGGCCACCTTCGCGCCCACATCCGTTGCAGGCAAGCTCATTGCGCTGAGCGGTTCTGCCCCAATCGAGAGCGCCGGATGGGCCTTGAGCGTGAGCGAGTCCACAACACCTGCCACGCTGGGCACGGCTGCCGATTCCGGTGGTTTCGCCATCGCATTCGGTGCGGGAATCTCCTCCCAATGGACTGGACTTGCCAATGCTGAATTGGCTGCGGGAGGCGTCCTGATTGCGCAGAGCGCAGCCTTGCTGCTCTATCTCATCTCCGGCTCCGCGCCGGGCGTTCTGCTTGAGCAGAGGTTCCAACTCTGGGTAGATCAGGATTCCACTACCAACAGCCGCTGCCAGTTGCTTGTCGCCCGCGGAGCCGGTCAGGTACTCACCTATGCGCTCGCGGGATCTGAGGAGATTCTTGAGCTGGGCGCCGTGCTCGACGCTCTGGTCGACCGGCCGGTGCTGGCCAGTGGAGCCCGCGTTCCGGCGGTTTTCCTGGAAGGAATCGTCGCGCTCATCCGCAATCATGCCGGCAATCGGCTGCTTGCGTACTCGGCATTGCCGTTTCCTGAGCCGACCGGCCCCAGCGGCGCGCCAGTTGCCTATCCTCTGGCTCTTGACAATGCCCTGCTCGAGGTAAGCGAACCTTTGGCGCTGCTGCTTTCAGCGCGGACAGACGCCCAATTCAACGCCACGGATGGCCTGTTTCTGCTTCTCTTCGGTTATCTGCTCGTCGAGCTCTATCTGCCCGACCCCTACACCGGAGGCTTGGCGCCAGGATCGACGGACCAGGCTCCCACAACCTTCGCGCCGCCCGCGTCCGGCGGAAGCGCTGTCGCGGGCTACCTGTTGGCGGAAGTGGGCTGGACCGCGCCCGCGAATGTCACGCTGCGCCTGGAAGACACGGCCCATGCGCATCCCGCCGCGCCGCCCAGCACAGAGGCTAGTTCCACCGCTGTTCCGCCGTTCGAAATCCCTATCTATGGTCCAGTTCATGTCGAGCCTGCCGAGCAAAGCCTCACCCCATCCGCGATCGAGCCAGAGCCGGCAAAGGCCGAGATCCAGGAGCATGCGGTCGCACCGCCGTCAGGGCCTGTTCCCATTCCGTTGCCGGCCACTCCCGCCGGAGCCATGCTGCTGGATCTCTCCACGCGGGCCAGTCAGCTTGGAGTCGAGGTCATCACCGGGGAACGTCAGGATTTGGAATACACGATCGACGGCCTGTCTGTGCGCGGCCCGGCTTTTCTGCTTCCGCTGAGCACCCTGCCCGCCATTGCCTGGGAGCCGATGTACAACCTCTCGACGACCCCGGACGCCGGCGTGAGCGACTTTGAATTGCTTCATCCGCCAGGAGACGGCCCCTTCACACAGGTTCGCTCCACTTCGGCGACCCTCATTCCCATCTCGCCGTTGCAATCCCTGCAGGCTGTTTTGGATGCCGGGACCGGCGGATTCGACGCGCAATTGACCCTGCCCTTCGGCATGGTGGGAGTGCTCTCGGACACCACGGAAAGCGGCACCGTCCTCCCCGAGTTGACCCTGGTCCAGCCTACGTTTCCAGCCGCCTCTACACCCTCCGGCGCCGTGTACACAGGTGCGTGGCAGCTCAGCTTTGCAGCGCCCAACCCCACGGATCCCGACCCCGTGCTGGCCGGCGCTTCCTATCTTTGCACGCAGACTGATAACCCGCCCTGGCCCGAACTCTCTTACGGAGAAATGGTGCTGGGTACTGACGCATCGGGGATTTTCAACTCTCACTTCAACAATCCCAAGGCCGGCGTCTTCAGTCCCGGTGTCCCGCTGCGCCGCTACGATCTGACGGGATACGGCGCCAGCACCTTCAGCGAGTGGACCAACACATCCCCTGATACCACCGATGTCACCAAAGTGTTTTTTCACACGCTCATCGGCCGCACCAGCCATGAAGTCATCCAGGTCCAGAGCATCATTGATCCATGGGCCATCAAGGTTGTTCGAACCATTACCATCGACCGCCAGGCCTCGGGAGTTGTGCACCGCTACGACAGCGGCTGGCAAGCCGCAAGCGACGGGCTGTTCGCCTACCCCGCGAGCACCGGCATCACCGCCGAACAGATCCATGCCGGACTGATTTCCGGCGTCATTAACGTCAAGAACATTCAGCAACTCGGCTTCCCCCTGAACACGCAGGGCACTGAGGACAACACTGGCTTGGGGACTAAAAATCCTACGCCCGTTACGGGAACTGTTTCGGTTCAACCCGTGACCTTCGATGCGGATGTCGCTATCCAGCCGCAGCATCAGGTGCTGCTGGGCGGCATGAAAGAGGCCGATCTCAACGGCGTGATTCGCGTCTGCGTCCCCTCAACGGGCATCACCGGATTCATTAATCTTGAATCCGGCTTCCATCTTTCGGTGTTGGATATGGCGAACTTCAGTGCGCTCGCCAATGGGGCCGGTGGTCCCATCAACGCCACGCTGAACGTCGGCGGATCCAACAGCCTGCTTCGGGCAACGGAGTTCGACGCCACGCCGGTCAATGACACCGTTACCAACGGTCTCGGCGTCGCCTGCGCGGTTCGAGGCGTGCCCAAGCTCTCATCCGATGGTTCCTGGAGCGTGGCCTCGCGCACACAAACACAGGCCGCGCCGGTTTCCCTTCCACCCACGACTGCGGCGCCGGTGGTGCAACCCAATACCGGCGGAGGCAGTACTCCCGGGAATCTGATCCACTATGCCAACCCGGCCGACATCTTCCGCCTCGCTCCCGGTTCCACCACGCCGCCTGAAACCCTTTATGGATTCCTGCAGGCCACGGGCACGCAAAGCAACCTCTTGTCGCGCCCCATCCTTACAGTTGGCTCAACGAACCTCACTCTTGGCGATGCGCTCAACGTGGCTCACGCCGGGGCATTGCTGGGAGCCATCAGCAGCTTTCCCGGCATCAGCCAGTGCCTGCAATTTCTCAGCAGCGAACTGCAACCGATTGCCAACCAGCTTTCGGCGCCCAGCCTCTCGACCACACAGAACCTCTATCTCAGCCCCACGGTCCAGTCCACGCCAATCTCCCTCATCTCCACATCGATCGCGGACGTGAACCTTTACTTCTATCAGCAGGGCGACAATCCGACCGGCAAGCTCGACCCGGCCAACGTGGTCATCTCGCTGGGCTCGCCAACCCCGCCGTCGTGGTCTCTTGACGTGAACCATCTGGCCATTGGCCTGGTGATTCCGGCACTGGGCAGCTCGCCGGTCATATGGTTCCAGGGCGCTTTCCACGCCGATGCCGATTCCACGCCAGCCTTCCCCAACCTCCAGACCGCATTCGATACCCCGCTTGACGTGCTCGCCACTTTGTTTACGGTTCTGAACGACATCGCCAGTGTTCTCAGTCCCGGTGGCGGCTCGGGCCCTGAAGTGGTGCGGGCGCACGACACCGGCGACAGCAACTCCGGCCTCAACGTCAGCTTCTCTGACGGCAAGCTTTCGGTGACGGATGATTTCACCCTTCCCAGCATTCCGCTCGGCCTGGGAACCATCGAAAACATTTCGCTCGATATCGGCACGACGCTCGACATCCTCGCCCTGAATATCGACTTCCTGGTCGGCATTGGATCGCCCGACGCGCCCTGCCAGTGGATCGTCGATCCGCTCACCGGCACCATCTGCGTTCAGGCCGGTATTCAAAACAACGGGATTGACGTTCTCATCCAGGCCGGCATCGGCCTCGGTCTTTCCATCGACCTTGGTATTGCCTCTGGTTCGGCCTCCATCGTTATCGCGGTGCAGTTGCAGATCAACGGCGTCTCCGGTGGCGCCGTCATCACCATCCTGCTGCTGCTCACCGGTCAAGCCCAGGTAGATGTGCTGGGCGGACTGGCCTCCGCCGCCATCACCCTCACCGCCGGGCTTGGCTTCAGCATCGACACCGCACCCCCGCCCGATATCAACCTGATCGGCACCGCCTCGGTCGGCATTCACATCAGCATCTGCTGGGTCGTCAACATCAGCTGGTCCGGCTCGTGGACCTTCCAGAAGGAACTGCCCTTCAATCCGCTGCTCCCATAGGGCATACGACGGAGAACACCATGCCAGGTACAACGTGCAATCTGAGCCTCATGCTCCTCCCGCAAAGCTGGGACGGTCACAATCTGATCGCCAATCTGCTGCTGTTGCCCAACGGCGACCCCACCGTGCCCGTGCCTCTGATCTCGGGAACGGAACTGCCCTTTGCCAACGCCCAGCCCGTGCTGCGCGCGGCGCTCCTGCCCGGTCTCGCCATTCCTCCGTGGTCGTCGGTGCCGCCGATCACCCCGGCCATGCTCACTTATGTGCCCCTCACGCTGGCTTACAGCTCTGCGCAGGCGGCCATCTTCGCCGCGCTCAACACTCAGTACACACCCGCTCTTCCTTTGCTGAAGCAGGCTTCCGGGGCCATCTTCAAAGACCTGCCGCCCAGCTATCTCGACGCAACCGCCTATCAGACGCCCGCCACCGATTACTTCAGCACCGGCGATGGCTTCCGTTGTTCCCTGGGAAGCACGGCCTCGGCGCCGCAGACGACGCCCGTCCCGTCAAGCACCATCGCCTGGGGCGAGATTCTCTCCTACGCTCTTCGTCAGCCGCTCATCGCGCAGGCCATGGGTCTCATCTATAGCCAGGTCTCCATTCCGCTCACTCCTGCGCAGGTGACCGGAGGCGGGTGGATATGGCTCGAAATCGACACCTCCAGCCTGTCCAACTGGTACGCCAAACTGGTTACTGAAAATGCTCTGGCCGTTTCCACTTATGCCGCCAGGCTGCCCGCGCTGACCGCCGCCCAGGATGTATTCGCCGCCGTACTCTTCCCGACCGTTTCCGGCAATTACATCTCCGGGGTGCTCGACGCCGCACAGGGCGAGGCGGATCTCTATCTCGACGGCTTTGCCAAGGTCGTCCACGCCAACCAGCCCACCAGCTCCGATGCCGTCACCGGAGACCCCACCACCATCGTTCCCGGCACCGACGCGGGCATCCAGATCGGATGGGACGATGTGCAGGTTACCAACTGGATCAACCGGCAGGTCCAGATCGCGCAGGGGTTGGCCGTTCCACCACCGCCTCCCGCCACGCCGATTAACCCCCAGTTGCCCTTCACCGTGCTCGGCTATCGCGTGGATGTCCGCCAGACAGACAGCGACCCATGGGCCTCGCTGTGCGCCGCTTCGGGAACCCTCAACGCCGCCAGCGTCTTCTCCACCTCGTTCACTGCGCAGGATCTATGCGTAGAGCCAACCCCCGTTCAGAACGGGTCAGGGGACTACTGGCTCCCGCAATACTTCGCGCAATGGCGTGGACGCACCCTGGTCGTCAACGATCCATACGCCTACGCCTTCAGCGGCGGACAACCCCCGGCTTCCACCCCGCCCGCGGACTCCGAATTCACCGGAACAACCACCGAATCACTCCCCGACGTTTCTCTCCGCTACGGGCAGCCCTACCAGTTCCGCACCCGGCTCGCCGACCTGACCGGCGGGGGTCCTGAGCCAACTGACACCAGCCCCAGCGATGCCGGCGTCACCACCCTCAACTTCAGGCGCTACGTTCCGCCCAAGAAAGTTCAGTTCACCACCCCCACGGCCGGTACGGGCGGAAATCAAATCCTCACCGTCGACCGTCCCCTCATCAACTACCCGGAGATGGTCTTCTGCGGAGCCGCCGATCAAAGCACTCTCGATGCTCTGCTGGCTATCACCCCTCCACAGCCGCCGGTCGGCACCAAGCCGCCTGCCAATCCCGCTCCCTTTCAGGCAGCGGTTCTCGACACGGACGTTGCGACGCTTGAGATCATCGTCGAAGCCCAGGCGCCCACCTACGACACCGGACCTGCTTCGTCGCTCGCTGATGCCGATACGCCACCCGACCCCGGCGATCTCGACGGCAACTTCCGCGTCGTCTACACCTGGCAGATTCCATTTCCCGCCATCACCACGCCTGTTGCCCTGGGAGCTTCCACGCCCATTCAGCTCACCCTGCAGCCCACCCTCATGAATCAGATCGACAACCCCACGCTGCCCTCTACGTCGCAGCCCACTGTCCTGCCCATTCCCACCGGACGCAATGTCCGCCTGCGTCTGCGCGGAGTGGGCGCACCGGACCCCGACGACCTGTATTTCGGCAACTCGATCGCGCGCACCGGCCTCATCGCCGATCTTCGCGTCCGCTACGAAGCGCCCACCGAGACTGGAGTTATTGCCAGCGGCAACCTCGACCAGCAGTTGCAGGCCTTCTATATTCGCAATCTCGACCAGTCTGCCCAGCAGCAAATCGTCTCCGGCGCTGTTCTCGAAGCCATCGCCGCCGGTGGAGGAAGTTGGTCCGCCCAGAGCTACGTGAACCTGCAAAACACCCTTAATCCTCCTGCCACCACGCCCATTCAGTTGCTTGCTTCCGCTCTTGGACTGCAGGTCAACGGACTCACCCTCTCCGCGCCTCCCGGCCAGCGCATCCTGTTCGGCGCGCAGAGTTCTCTCCGTTACACTGTGCCGCAGGACCGGTCATCGATCACCTTCTCCACCAACAAGGACCTCCTCAACCACTGGATCGTTGTCCAGCAACTGACGCTCGATCGCGACTGGACCTGGAGCGGTCTTGCCCAGAGCGGCGCCGGCCAAATCGGTTTCACCTTCATGGGCGCCACCGCGCCGGCCCCGAATGAGGTCGTTCCGGCGCAGCCCTCCCTCAGCGCGCTTGGCCAGGTGACCCTGCCCAACGTCGTCTCCACGCTTGCCACCCAGCAGGGCGCCCCCGACCAGCGCGATTCCACCACCATCATCTTCTTCTCCACCATCGATTCCGCCGTAAACTCGAGCGCCACGCCTCCGCAATTCCCCACGCCCACCGAGGGCTTCTATCAACTCCAGGCCACGCTCACCGGCAGTCCCACCACCCCGGTTGAGCTCTGGAGCGGGAACATCATGGTCCCCATCACGTCGAACTCGCAGCAGATTCCCCAGCTTGTCTCCGCCGGCATCGCCGAGAGCCCCTACGTCGCTGCGCCCGACTACTCCTCGACCACGCAGCGCCAGCGCGCCCTTTGGCTCGAGTTCGACGAGCCGCCCCAGGACCCCAACGACACCTACTTCATCCGCGTGATCAACTATGGTCCTGACCCCTTGCTCATCAGCAATCCCACTGATCTGCCGTCGGCGCCCGACACGCCGATTCCGCTCGATCCGGAACCCATCCGCACCATCACGCCCGACTCGGCCAACGACGATGCCGGCCTCGCTGCTATGACCCAGCTCATCGCCTCTGCGTCTTCCCCCGTTCACTTCCTCGTCCCGCTGCCTGGTGCCATCTCGCCGTCCGATCTCCAACTCTTCGGTTTCTGGACTTATGAGCTCCGCTGCGGTCATGTCCAGTGGTCCACCGCGCAAGGCCGCTTTGGCCGCCCATTCCGCGTCGCCGGCGTGCAGCATCCCTGCCCGCCGCTCACGGCCGACGTTGAACGGATCGTCACCGTTCCCTCCACTGGAGGACCCAGCCAGCCATGCATCTGCGCCACCGCGGACCTGGCCCAGACCGTTGTCAACGGCCAGTCCCTTACCTCCGCTGCAGCGCCCCAGACGCAGATCTGGTTCCTGCTCTACGCTCAGCTGCGCCGCGCCGATGGCGGAGCCTACCGCAACCTGCTGCTCGGTAAACTTCAGGGCGTCCCGCCTGCTCCAACCAAGACCTTTGCCCCCTCCCCGGGCATTCCGCAGCAGCAATCGATTCCGGTGACCGCTGCCTTCTCGCAGGCGCTGGTCGACGATATCCTGGCCGTGCTCAGGCTTCCCGGCAACACTCCGCTCAGCGTGCTCGCGGTGGAGCTGTTCAACAGCGAGTCCCTGGTAATCCGCGACGATGACCAACCCAGCGCAGAGATCCACGAAGCGCTCCCCGGGGGCGCAACCCGTTCGCTTCAAACGGATTCGCCTTCTCAGACCGCGGCCCCGGTCGCGGTAACCGCTGGTGCCGTGGCCTCAACCCTGGCAGCGCCACCCGCACGCCAGAGCGATCAGGTCATTGACGATCCACTCGGCCAGGAGCTGGGCTCGCAGCGAATTCTCCGCGTCTCCCCGCTCACGCCGGTTCGTGCCGTGTGCTGAGCCGTGGCTTTCTCAGAAAGGATGTGCTTTGCACGGCAGGGGTATAACCCCCTCGGTCAGGATCAAGACGAAGCTGAGAATGCGAGGGGGAAAGGGAGTCAGTTCTGCCTGTGCGCGAGCTTTGCGCGATTGACCTCGAGGCCCTGCGCCAAAGGGTCGATGTCACGCCGGAACTGCTCAAGCTTCCTGAAAAAACACTCTTCAACCAAGAAACAACCGGCGCTCTCGCTGTGCCGGCAATCAAAATCCGTCTCTGGATGAAAGTGTTCTACACTGGTTGCCGATGTTCCCGGAACCTGCGCGCTGCCAGGTATGCGCGCGACCGAGATTCTTCAAGACGGAGTGCCGCATGAGAAAGATAATCTTGTCCACTTTGCTGGCTTGTGCCCTGCTGGGGGCATCTCCTGCAATGAGCCAGGTGAAGATGACACGCGATCAAATGCTCTTTTACACGTCGGATTGGAAGGGCGATCGGTTCCCCGACGGGCGTCCGAGATTGCCGGACGCGCTGCTCAAGCGAGCAGTGGACATATCCATTGAAGACATTTGGGACTTTCTGCGCGCGCAGGGCTACCAGAATCAATTTGAGGCGGGTTGGCAGGCCCTTCACATTGAAAAGCCCTTTGCCGGCCGTGCGCTCACGGCACAATACATGCCCACGCGGCCTGACATGACCAAGGCCATTACCGCCGAGGGAAAAGCCGAGGGACGGGTGGGCGGAACCAATATGTGGCCCATCAATGAACTGCAGATTGGAGACGTCTATGTTGCCGACGGCTTCGGAAAGATCATCGAAGGTACTTTGATCGGATCCAATCTCGGCAACGGCATCGCCGCGCATACCCATGCCGGCTTCGTATTTGACGCCGGCATAAGGGACCAGGAGGAAAACCGGGAGATTCCCGACTTCAACGGATTTTATCGGGGTTA
Source organism: uncultured Occallatibacter sp. (assembly GCA_964571165.1). Taxonomy (GTDB): domain Bacteria; phylum Acidobacteriota; class Terriglobia; order Terriglobales; family Acidobacteriaceae; genus Telmatobacter. The sequence goes on from CAZNAW010000023.1 coordinate 48,703, forward strand.
TGATCCCTCCGCATGGGCCCAGATGGAATTGACGGCGATCAATGCGCCGATTCGTATCGGACGGGCAGTTGTGTTGCCGGGCGACCTGGTTCTGGCCAAGACGGAAGGCGTTCTTTTCATTCCCGCAATCCTGGCCGAAGAGGCGATCAGTACGGCGGAATTTACCGGGCTGAAGGACGACTATAACTTCGAATTGAATCGCCAGGGCAAGAATGGCGCACAATTTGAGGGCGGATGGAATGTGGAGAAATTCGACGGTCTTGCCAGGTGGATCGACGCGCATCCTGAGAAATTGAAAATGCCCCGCAGTGAGTTTGATGCGCTGTTGGCCAAGGCAAAGGCGCACGCCGAGCGTTAAGCAGCATGCGCCAAGCAGGAACCGCGGAAGAGCCCTTTTTCAAATGAATGGTTGAAGGGGCTCCTAACTTCTTTCCAGAACCAGAGCTGCCTGAAGCATGGCTTTCGCATAGGCAATGTCGTAGAGGTCGCCGGCATATCCACCACCCCCCGGATAGCCTTTGATGGGTCCGCGCGCGCGGTCATAATCAAGTGCGCGCGGATGTTCTGGATAAAGCTCCCGCGAGTACTTCAACTTGACCAGTTCCCGCATCACGGCAAACATGTTCACGTCGCCCTCATCAATAAATCCCTCGTCATATTTCAAGTAGGGTTTCATGACATGCGGGTTGCGGTAGTGCATATGGTTAATGCGATCTCTGGAACCAAAGTAATGACAAACTGTAACGGGATCTTCTCCCAACTCCTGCGTCACCCCGCAGTCGAAGGTGATGCCGTTCGCCGGGCTATTCACAATCTCGATCAGGTGCTTCCATCCTTCGAGCTTTGCCATGATCTGTTGCGAACCGCGGCTTAGCGGAAACGGCGGATCGTTGGGATGCAGCGCCAGCCTTACATTTGCTTTCTCCGCAACCGGAATCACAGCCTTCAGAAAATACGTTATGTTGGCCCACATTTCTTCGAGGGTATGCGCGCCTTCCTCCGGCAGCGGCGGCAGGTCCTTCATCCTGTCATAGTCCACACCTGTCAATCCGGCGCCGCCCCTGCCAACCTCTTCGTAGTAGCCTTCCATGGCCCTGTGCGCATAGAAGTTGTACTCGACGACAGGGATGCCAACCTGGCCGGCGGCCTGAATGGATTGCCTGACTTTTTCAATTTCCTCGTCGCGTCCTGGCCGCCCGTAAATCGTGTTGGGAAAACCGCCGATCATCAGGTTGCCCAGCGCTACGCCGCCCACCTTGAGCTTGTCCACCATCGGCAGAAGCTGAGTTACCGTCCATGGCAGTGGCGGACCACCGCTGAGCACGTGATACACGCCGATCTCCACAACACTGCGAATGGCCTCCTCGGTCACGCCATCGCGGAGGTTGATGGAGCAGGCAATCTTGGGTGTAGAGGCACTTTCCTGCGGCATGCCGTCGCCAAGCCACCAGGGCTTTTCCTGAGACTGCGCGGAGGCCGCCACTGGCGCCAGAGCTGTCGCTGCCATTCCCTTCAGAAGACTTCTTCGCGAGATACCGGATCTCATCGTCTGACACCCCCATGCATCGAAATGGATTTCGGCCTTGCATTCTTCCACAAGACGATCGCATCCGTCTATCCAGGCGCGATATGCGGGAAGGGATAAGGTTCCAAGAAAGGGATGTGTCAACGGAGATATCCGGCCTGCGAATAGGCGATCCGCGCGCCAATTGACACGCGCAAAGGTCGGAGTAGGATGGTACAGCGCGAGAATGTCGCTGAAAGGAATAAGTGAACATGTCCAATGACAACAGGCCCCGTTTCAACCGTCGCACCGTTCTGAAGTCTTCATTGGCCATGCTGGCCGGCGGAGCTCTTGGCCGGACTGCCGAGGCCGCCGGGGCGGAGCCCGCGATCAAGAATGTGAATCTCGCCTCAAGCCCCTCAACTTTGAAGATTACCGACATGCGCTATGCGGTTATCGTCAAGCCGGGGCCGAGCCCGTGCGTTCTCATTCGCATCGACACGAACCAGGGTGTCTATGGCCTGGGCGAAGTGCGGGATATCGCAGGTCCGCAGTATGCAATGGTGTTGAAGAGCCGCCTCGTCGGTGAAAATCCTCTGAATATCGATTTCCTCTTTCAGAAGATTGCCCAGTTTGGCGGCGGCGCCCGCCAGGCCGGCGGCGTTTGCGCTGTCGAGATGGCTCTTTGGGACATCGCAGGCAAGGTTTATAACATCCCTGTCTACCAGATGCTCGGCGGCAAATGGCGCGACTCCATCCGCATCTATGCCGATACAGAAGAGTCGCAGGAGCCGAAGGAGTGCGCGGAGCGGGCCAAAGGGCGCGTGGCGATGGGGCTCACCTGGCTCAAGATGGATATTGGCATTGGCCTCCTCGACGGAATGCCCGGCATGGTCATGGAGCCTGCCGGTCAAAGTAAGTGGGAGTTGCGCAATCAGCCTCATCCCTTTGTCGCGACCGAGATTACGGACAAAGGCATCGACCGGCTTTCCGAGTACGTCGCCGCGGTGCGCGATGCGGTCGGATATGACCTGCCCTTCTCCATCGATCACCTTGGCCACATCGGAGTGAAGTCTGCCATCCGTCTCGGCAAAGCGTGGGAGAAGTTCAACCTGGAGTGGATCGAGGACGTCATTCCCTGGTACTACACGGATCTCTTGAAGGAGATTACGGAAGCCAGTCCAACGCCCATTCTCACCGGTGAGGATATTTACGAAGTCGCAGACTTCGAGAATCTCTGCAAGAACCACGCAGTCGACAAGATTCATCCCGATCTAGCAACCTCCGGCGGCATTCTGCAAACGCACAGGATCGGTGACATGGCCTTTCGCTATGGCGTGCCGATGGCGATGCACTTTGCTGGGACACCGGTTAGTTGCATGGCGAGCGTTCACTGCGCCGCGGCTACGCGCAACTTCCTCGCGCTTGAGAACCACTCGCTCGACGTGCCTTTCTGGCAGGACCTGGTTACGGGAATTGAGAAGCCCATCATCAACAAGGGCTTCATCAAGGTACCGGACACCCCCGGTCTCGGAATTACGCTGAACGACGACGAGTTGAAGCGCCATCTGAAACCCGGCACGGGATATTTCGAACCGACGCCAATGTGGGACGAAGCGCAGTCGTGGGATGACGTTCTGTTCAGCTATAGCGGTTCTCCAGTTGCTGTAGAAGGAAATCGCCACTGCTGAGTGGCTTTTTCCTTAAGAAAAAGCCGCCCTGCACGATGCCGAAAACTCCACGTGAATTGGAGAACCGCTCTAGCCCTGGCAGATGCAGGAAACGCACAATGCAGCATCCGGCCCTCGCCGCCATGGGGATTTGCCTCGTCCCCTGGCTCAATCTGTGCCGCTATGAACCCGCACCGCTGAAAAGGAAGATGCGCCGTTGTCCCGTCTGGCACAACGGCGCTTTCTGTCTGCGGAGCCACCTCCTGATGTACTCTGTTGACCGACGAGGGAAAGCCAATTTTTATGCGTTCAAAAAAGAAGACCGTTGCTTTATCGACCTTGGTTTCGTTCACTCTGCTTTTGTGCCTGTGCACATTGGGCGTTCTCCCAGCTTCGGCCGCGATCACTGTGGAGCGGCAGCCAGACGGCGTGGTAATGCACAACGGCGATGAGACGCTGCATCTGACCGTTTGCAGCGCCACGGCGATTCATATTGTTGCGGGTCCTGGCGATCCGGCGGCCGCATCTCCGCAGCAGCCTTGGATTGTAAATTCTTGTCAGCCGGGCCAGTTCGAGTTCCTGAAAGACGAGAAAAACGTGACCGTGAGCACCTCGGCGCTGAAAGTGACCATCGGACTCACGGAGGGCAATCTGGTTTTCGAGGACGCCGCGGGTAAGATGCTGCTGGCAGAGCGGGGATTCAGCCCGCGAGGCTACGTGGCCGATACCATCAACGGCGAGAAGGTATATCACGTCGACGACCGCTTCACGGCCGAGGCGCGTGAAGGCTTCTATGGACTTGGCCAGCACCAGAACGGCGTATTCAATTACCGCGGCACGGTGGTGGAACTGGGTCAAGCCAACTCCGACGTCGCCTTGCCAATGCTCATTTCGTCGAATGGCTACGGGATCTTGTGGAACACAGCGGGCCTGTCCTACTTTGACAATCGATTTGCCACTCAGATGACGTTATCGACAGTCGCGGCGGACGCAGTCGACTACTACTTCTTTTACGGTCCTGAGATCGATCAGGTTGTTCACCAGTATCGCCAGATGACGGGGCACGCGCCGCTCTATGGCGAGTGGGCCTACGGTTTTGTGCAGTCGAAAGACCGCTATAGATCAGCGCAGCAACTGCTTGACATTGCGGGTGAATACCGCGCGCAGCATGTGCCGCTGGACTTCATTGTGCAGGATTGGTTCTGGTGGAAGCACCAGGGTGACCCGGAGTATACCGGCGAGTACCTGAAACCCCATCCCGATGTTCCGGGAGCGTTGAAACAACTCCATGACGAGCATGTGCACGCGATGATCTCCGTTTGGGCGGTCATGGATCCGGAGTCGAAGAACTTCCAGCAACTCAAGGACGAGGGATACACGATTCCCGGCACGCCGGACTACGACGCGACCAATCCCAAAGCGCGCGATGCGTACTGGGATCTGCTGGTGGGCAAGATTTTTGCTCAGGGATGGGATGGGTTCTGGCTGGATAGCTCAGAGCCCGAAACGTCGAACGGCGAGAGCGATACGGCACTCTTTGACCGCCGGCTTTCCATCGGCAACGGCGCGCGCTATACCAACGTCTTTCCGCTTCTTCATACGCAGGGCATTTACGAGCACTGGCGGGCCACAACGGAGAAGAAGCGCGTCTTCATCCTGACGCGCTCAGCCTTTCTGGGTCAGCAGCGCAACGCGGCGACGACATGGTCGGGCGATGTTTATGGCACATTCATGACGCTTGCGCGGCAGATTCCCGCGGGCTTGAATTTTGCCGTGTCGGGGATACCGTACTGGACCACGGATATCGCGGGCTACGGATGGCCGTTGGAGCGCGATACGCGCGATCTAACTTATCAGGAGCTCTACACGCGGTGGTATGAGTTTGGCGCGTTCTGCCCCATCTTTCGCACGCACGGGCATCGCTCGAATAACACCAACGAAGTATTCAGTTACGGGGATCAGACGCCCACGCTCATTGCCTATGACAAACTGCGCTACCGTTTGCTGCCGTATATCTACTCGCTGGCATGGCGCGTGACCAGCCAGGACTACACGATGCAGCGTCCGCTGGTGATGGATTGGCGCACGAACACGAACGTGCGCGACATCGGCGATCAGTTCCTGTTTGGGCCGTCCATCCTGGTGAATCCGGTAACGACCGAGGGCGCGACGAGCCGTTTTCTATATCTTCCTCCGGCGGCCGCTTGGTACGACTTCTGGAGCGGCGAAAAGCTGAAAGGCGACCAACGCATTCTCGCGCCGGCGCCTCTTGAGCGCATACCTCTGTACGTCCGCGCCGGAGCCATTCTGCCCATGGGGCCCGCGATCGAGTACGCTGGTGAGAAGCCGGCTGCGCCCATCGAGCTGCGCATCTATCGCGGCGCGGACGGAAGTTTCGATCTCTACGAGGACGAGGGCGACAGCTATGCCTACGAAAAGGGCGTACACGCCATCACGCCGATTCACTGGGACGATGCAACGGGCACGCTGACCATCGGCGCGCGCCAGGGAACGTATCCGGGCATGCTGCCAGTCCGCGACTTCCGTGCGATTCTGGTGGACGGCAAGCATGGAGCCGGCGCGCAGGTGTCCACCGTTGCAGACAAGGAAATCCGTTACGAGGGTAAGGAGCTGCGCGTGGTGGTGAAGTAGCCGGGAACCGCGGGGCAGACTCGCACTCTGCCCCCTTGGTTTTTACTGCGCCAGGGATATTCCCACTCCCGGCCGCGATGCGCTTTACTCTTCCTTCTTCGCCGCATTCCGTGCCCGCACCTTGAACCAGATCGGCGTTCCTCGAAAGCCGAAAGCCTCGCGAATCTGGTTTTCGAGGAAGCGCTCGAAGCTGAAGTGCAGCTTGACGTCGCGGTCGGTAAACAGCACAAACGTGGGCGGCGCCACAGCGGCCTGCGTCATGTAGAAGATGCGAATCCGCTTGGCCATGGGCATCGGCGCGCGCTGGAAGTCGATCTTGTCGAGGAAGCGGTTCATCTGGCCGGTGGAGACGCGCTTGCGCCGCTCGGCGGCCACTGCCTTTACCTCGTTCAGCACCCTGCCCATGCCGGTTCCCTCAAGCGCGGAGAGAAAGATCACCGGCGCATAGTTCAGATACTTGAGCACCGAGCGCAGTTGCCTCTCGAAAATCTCGCGGTCGGCGGGCGGCTTGCCGTCGGTGCGGCCCGTGGTTACCGCGTCCCACTTGTTCACCAGGATGATCACGCTGCGGCCGCTCTCGTGGGCGTAGCCGCCAATGGTGGCGTCGGCGGCGGTTACGCCGTCCACGGCGTCCAGCACCAGCAGAGCCACGTCCGCGGCCTCCAGGTGTCGCCGCGCCATCACCACGCTCATCTTCTCGGCCATCAGGTGGGTCTTGCCCTTGCGGCGGATGCCAGCCGTGTCCACAAAGCGCAACCGGCTGCCCTCGAACTCGACCACTTCGTCCACCGCGTCGCGGGTAGTTCCGGCGACAGGCGAAACGATGGCTCGCGAAGTTCCCGTCAACGCATTCAACAGTGTGGATTTGCCCACATTCGGCCGTCCGATGATCGCGATGGAAGTCTCATGCACCTCGAACTCGCCGTGGGTGCGGTGCAGCGGGCGAAGTTCCTCGTCCCCCTCTTCCGCCGGACCCGCATCCGCTTCCGCGGCTTCCTGGGCCTCTTGCGCGGCCAGGGTTTCCTCCTCGGTCAACACAGCCTCTGCCGGTGCCGGAATCGCTTTGGCGATCGCTTCCACCAGGTCGCCGATGCCCAGTCCGTGCTCTGAGCTGATGGGAAACACATTGCGGATGCCCAACTGCCTAAAATTCTCGGCGGCCATGGCCATCGCCTCGCCCTCAACCTTGTTCACCGCCAGAAACACGGGCTTTCGGCTGCGCAGCAGCAGCTTCACCAGGTCGTAGTCGGGACTGGCCAACTCAGTCCGCGCATCCACCACCAGGATCAGCGCGTCGGCCTCTTCCAGCGCCACCTTGGCCTGGTTGTAAATCTCGGTGGGAATCAGTTCCGGATCATCGGGTACAATGCCGCCTGTATCAACCAGGCGAAACTGCCGCCCGGCCCATTCATACTCGCCATAGATGCGGTCGCGAGTAATGCCGGGCTCATCTCCAACTATGGAGCGGCGGCTCCGCGTGAGCCGGTTGAAGAGCGTAGATTTGCCCACATTGGGCCGGCCCACAATGGCCACCAGCGGCAGCGCCGCGGCACCCGGCGTGCCGGGAACTACCGATCTGCGATACTTTGCCAAAACTTGTCTCCAGTCGCCGTTCGCCCCTAAGGGGGAGAGGCCCAACGGCGCACATCCGTTTCAGATTCGCTTCAATCCCAAATCCGTCTTATACCAGGCAATTCGAAGATCCGATCGCGGCTGAGCAGCGGAATACGTAATTCCAGCTTAGTCCACCCGGCAACGCCAATCCAGGCGCGATAGTTAGGCGTTTCCCCGAACAAGCTCATTCCTCAGGAAAAAGCTACTCTGAAAACCCTCCATAAGGGCACATTGACTCAGGTTCCGCCCTACCCTGCGGCAGCCGGCCGGCTTTCCAGAATGCTATCTGCAAGGGGGTTATCGGTTGCGGCTTGCAACCATCCCCTGGTTTCGCACTGCCGCAGGCCACATTTCTCTACACAATCCACTCGGAGTCTGTATAAACTACGGCAATTCCCCGTCAGAAGGAGGTTGTCCCATGCCGAAATTTATAATTGAACGCGAGATTCCGGGAGCCGGTTCCATGTCGGTTCAGCAGTTGCAGGGCGTGGCAGAAAAATCTTGCAGTGTTCTGCGGAATCTTGGCCCGCAAATTCAGTGGCTGCACAGCTACGTAACCCGGAACAAAATCTACTGCGTCTACATCGCGCCAAACGAAGAAATGGTGCGTGAACACGCGCGGATGGGCGGCTTTCCAGCCAACAGCGTGTCGCAGGTAATCACGATCATCGATCCCACCACGGCGGAGAGCCTGCCAGGCTGAATCCTGCGGAATCGCCGCACCGGAAGCCGCCCGCGCACCGTCAGTTTGCCGGCCGCATCACTATGATGGGTAAAGCACCCGGCCTCCGATGCCCGCCAGCGATACTTCAACCCGCGCCTTGCCCACGCTGCACGAGTTCTTCGCTCCCGGCGGAATCCTGGCGCGTTCGGCGCTGCCCTACGAGTACCGCCCCGGCCAACTGGAAATGGCGAAGGCCGTGGAGCGGGCGCTCGAGGAGCGGCGTCACCTGATCGTCGAGGCCGGAACGGGCACCGGCAAGACGCTGGCCTATCTACTGCCCGCTTTGCGCACAGGCCAGCGCGTCATCGTCTCCACAGGCACCAAGGCCCTCCAGGACCAGCTCTACTTCCGCGACGTTCCTTTCCTCGAAACGCTGCTGGGCGAGTTGCGCGTCTGCTACATGAAGGGTCGGGCAAACTACCTGTGCCGCCACAAGCTGGTCGCCTTGCGCAACCAGCCGATTCTGTCCGGCCTTGAGGAGATCGACCAGTTCCATCAGATCGCCGAGTGGGAGCAGACCACCGAGACCGGCGATCGTGCCGAACTGTCGGGAATGCCCGAGTCCAGCGCCCTGTGGAACAAGCTGGACGCGCGCACCGAGGCCTGCCTGGGGTCAACTTGTCCTGACTATCATCGCTGCTTTATCACCGAGATGCGGCGCAAGGCGCTGGAATCCGACATCATCATCGTCAACCACCATCTGTTTTTTGCCGACCTGTCGGTGAAGCTTGAAGCCGCGGGCGCTCCCGATGCGGGGGTCCTGCCTGAAGCCGCGGCGGTGGTCTTTGACGAGGCGCACGAACTGGAAGAGGTAGCTTCAAATTATTTCGGGCTTTCGGTAAGCAATGTGCGTTTTGAGGAGCTGGCACGCGACACCGATGCCCTGTTGCGCGGAAAGGAAGGCGCCGACAGCCTGCCCGCCGCCACCCAGCAACTCCGCGAGCGCGCCCGCATGTTCTTTGCCGGACTGCCCATGACCGGCGACGGACGCCAGCCTTTCACTGAACGCGAGGAGTTCCTTGAAACCCAGGGCGACCTCTACATCGCGGTCCGCGCCACGCTCCGGCGCCTTGAAGCGGAGTTGGAGAACCTCAAAGGCATCGACGAAGCGCCCGGCTTGAAGAAGCGCGTCGCCCGGCTGCGTTCTGAGCTTGAATTCCTGCTCGAGTCGAACGCCCACAACATGGTCTATTGGATGGAGCGGCGAGCGTCGTCCGGCGCGTGGTCCAACTCGGCCGCAACCTCCGTCCAAAGGTCCGCCGCGCGCAGTGCGTCGCGGACCACGTTCCTGCTGGCCACGCCCATTGATGTCTCCGAGTTGCTGGCCGAGCGGGTTTTTGAAGTGATTCCCACCGTGGTGCTTACCTCGGCCACGCTCACCGTCCAGGGCGGCTTCGAGCACATGCGCAGGCGGCTGGGCCTCGCCGAGGCGCGCGAGCTGGTGGTGCCGTCGCACTTTCGCTATGGCGAGCAGGCGTTGCTCTACCTGCCGCCGGAGATGCCCGATCCCCGCGCCCCTGAGTTTCCCGAGGCCGCCGCGCGCTGCATCCGGCGCGTGCTTGAAATCACCCGCGGCCGCGCCTTCTGCCTGTTCACCAGCTACAGCCAGATGCGCGATCTCTACGAGCGCCTCATGCCGGTTCTGGACTTTCCCATCCTGCTGCATGGCACCGCGCCGCGCAAGGCGCTGCTTGAAGAGTTCCGGGCCACGCCCAACGCCGTACTGTTCGGCACGGCCAGCTTCTGGCAGGGCGTGGACGTGCAGGGTGAGGCGCTCAGTTGCGTCATCATCGACCGCTTGCCCTTCGCCGTACCCAGTGATCCGGTAGTCCAGGCCCGCATGAAAGCCATTGAAGAGGCGGGCGGCAAGCCATTCAACGACTACCAGGTTCCGGCAGCCGTTCTCACATTGAAGCAGGGCTTCGGCCGTCTCATTCGCTCCCTCGAAGATCGCGGCGTCCTGGTCCTGCTCGACCCCCGCATCCGCCGCCAGCGCTACGGCCAAACCT